>NZ_DASYGZ010000200.1:0-128150 GCF_035999135.1 Ensifer sp. | reverse complement strand
AAGAACTTGGCCCAGCCAAGGCCGCTTGCCCGAAACACCAGCCCCGACAGCGGGATCAACACGATCAGAACCAGCCAGCTCAGCGTGATACCGAGCGACAATCCAAAACCCGGCAAGATACTCGGCTGGCGAAACCGCCAGGGGGTAACCTTCTTTGCTTCCGTCAATGACGCTACCTTGAAAATCTTCGAAACAATCCGCCCGCATCCGCCAAAGGCACGGAACGGTGCACCTCAAGACGATAGGCGCAGCCGGTTGCCCGGCTGCGCCGTCGGTTCAGGCCTTATTGGCCCGGCTTGTAGAGCTGGTCGAAGACGCCGCCATCGCCGAAGAATTTCGGCTGGGCTTCCTTCCAGCCACCGAAGTCTTCGATGGTGACGAGCTTCAGGTCGCCGAAGCGCTTGATGTCGGCGGAATCTGCGGCTGCGGGCTTGAACGGCCGGTAGTAGTGCTTGGCGGCGATCTTCTGGCCGGCGTCGCTATAGAGGTAGCCGAGATAGGCTTCCGCCACCTTGCGCGTGCCCTTGGCGTCGACGTTGCCGTCAACGAGTGCGACCGGTGGTTCGGCCTTGATCGAGATCGACGGCGTGACGATTTCGAACTTGTCGGGGCCGAGTTCTTCGAGCGAGAGGTAGGCTTCGTTTTCCCAGGCGAGAAGCACGTCGCCAAGCCCGCGCTGGACGAAGGTCGTCGTCGATCCGCGTGCGCCCGTGTCGAGCACCGGCACGTGCTTGAACAGTTCCGTTACATATTCCTGGGCTTTCGCTTCGTCACCGCCATTGGCGGAACGGCCATAAGCCCAGGCCGCAAGGAAGTTCCAGCGTGCACCGCCCGAGGTCTTCGGGTTCGGCGTGATCACCTGGATATCCGGCTTCACCAGATCGCCCCAGTCCTTGATGCCCTTGGGATTGCCCTTGCGCACCAGGAAGACGATCGTCGACGTGTAGGGAGCGCTGTTGTTTTCGAACTTCGTCTTCCAGTCCGCCGGGATCTTGCCGGTTTCCTTGGCGATGGCGTCGATGTCGGCTTCGAGCGCCAGCGTCACGACGTCGGCCTGCAGGCCATCGATGACCGAGCGGGCCTGCTTGCCGGAACCGCCATGCGACGTCTGGATCGTCACGGTCTCGCCGGTATCGGCCTTCCACTTCTCGGCGAAGGCGGCGTTGAAGTCCTTGTAGAGTTCACGCGTCGGGTCATAGGACACGTTCAAGATCGTTGTGTCGGCAAACGCTACACTCGCAGCTCCGAGCTGCAGGCCTCCGAGCACAATTGCCAGTCCCACCATTCCGGTAATTCGTCCAAAGACCATTTCGACCTCCATTGGTTACCAGATAAAACTATCAATTTTGTCGACTGCTACAACGTAAACGCATGACGCCAGAGGGCACTATGGGGAAATGTCCTATCGTTCTGCCGGGTTTTTCCGGAACGGTTTGCCTGCAACCGCGCCAGAGGCTGTGTTTCGAGCGCCCGACCTTAACATGGAGGGCATGTGGCGGCTGTCCAGTGGACAGGCTTCGATTCTGCTGATCGCACCGAGGTGCTGTCGCTCATCAAAATGCCTTCCGGCGGCAGGAGTGCCGCCGGAAAAGCCGAGATTGTCGAGTGAAATGGACCCTGGACGGCTCTTAAAGAACGTGGCCGCGCGCCACGACCGGCCAGACATGCTTGAGCGTGTCGCCTTCGACGATGTGGATGGCGTCGACCATGTTGGTGACGACGCAGGCGTGGTTCGGCACGATTCTCAGCTGGTCCCCGACCTTCAGGCCGATCGGCCCGTCGGTGACAAGCCGGCCATGTTCTTCCGAGAGCTGGTCGATGCGAATGTCGTTTCGGCCGAGCACGTGGCCGTAACCGGTCAGGCCCAGCAGGTCCGAGGTCAGCACCTTGCTGCCGGCATCGATGATGGCGCGGTTTTCAGACGGCACCGAGACGACGGTCGCAAGCACCGTCAGCGCGCATTCCTCCCAACGGGCCGCGCCGCGAGAAACCAGCGAACGGTCGTTGTAGATATAGGTGCCGGGCCGATACTCGCTTGCAACCGGCGCGCCGGCGGCGTGCATCATGCTCGGCGTTCCGCCTGATGTGATGACAGGCACGGCGATGCCGTCGGCTTCGATCAGCTTTTTGGCCTCGCCCATGAACGCCTGGACCTTCGCCTCGCCGTCGACAGGTGGATAGGTCATCAGGCCGCCGAAGACGAGGCCCTTGGCGTCGGCGATGCGGCGGGCGAGTTGGGCTGCTTCTTGTGGCTTGCTGACGCCGCAGCGATCGGCGCCGGTGTTGCATTCGACGAAAACCCGCAGCGGCTGCTCCTTGCCGGCGAAGTGGGCGGCCAGCCCGTCGATGACCGCTTCGCTGTCGGCAACGACAGCCAATGCGACGCGGGCATTGAGCCCTTCGAGCCGCACCATCTTGGTGTCGCCGAGAATGTTGTAGGTGATCAGCACGTCCTTGATGCGGTCGCTGCCCTTAACCATCGCTTCGGCTTCGGTCACCTTCTGGCAGGTGATGCCGACGGCTCCGGCATCGAGCTGAAGCTCGGCCATCTGCGGCAGCTTGTGTGTCTTGATGTGCGGGCGCACGCGAATGCCGTGTTCATTCGCATAGGCCTGGAAGCGCTCGATATTGCGCTTGGCAACATCGAGGTCGACGAGAACGGCCGGTGTTTCGATCGGCAGGGGCATCGCGACTCAACTCCTCATCTGGCGCGGGCACGGGGCGAAACTACCTCAACTGCCCTTGACAAGATATGACCTCAGGTTCTTGATAGGTCAATCCATTATTCAGGATCACAGTCCGTAATAAGGGAATAACAATCGGGAACCCAACAAGGGGAGAATTGAGATGAACAAGACCGTTTTTGCGAGCGTTGCCGCCGTAGCCATGGCCCTTTCGGGCTCCGCCATGGCGCAGGAGCCGGCGAGCAAGCTCGACGAGGTTCTGGCACGCGGACATCTGGTGATGGGCACGGGCAGCACCAATGCGCCCTGGCATTTCAAGAGCGCCGACGACAAGCTGCAGGGCTTCGACGTCGACATGGGCCGGATCGTCGCCAAGGCGCTGTTTGGCGATCCCGACAAGATCGAATACGTCAACCAGTCGTCCGACGCCCGCATTCCGAACATCACCACCAACAAGGTGGACATCACCTGCCAGTTCATGACCGTGACCGGCGAGCGTGCCCAGCAGATCGCCTTCACCATTCCCTACTACCGCGAAGGCGTCGGCCTGATGCTGAAGGGCGATGGCAAGTACGCGGACTATGCCGCGCTGAAGGGCGCCGGCTCGTCGGTGACCGTATCGGTGCTGCAGAACGTCTATGCCGAGGCGATGGTGCATGCGGCCCTGCCGGAGGCGACCGTCGACCAGTACGAATCCGTCGATCTGATCTACCAGGCACTGGAATCCGGCCGCGCAGATGCGGTTGCGACCGACCAGTCGTCGCTCGCCTGGTACATGACGCAGAACCCGGGGCGCTACAAGGATGCCGGCTACGGCTGGAACCCGCAGACCTATGCCTGCGGCGTCAAGCGCGGCGACCAGGACTGGCTGAACTTCGTCAACACGGCGTTGCACGAGGCCATGACCGGCGTCGAGTTCGATTTCTACGCGAAGTCGTTCAAGACCTGGTTCGGCAAGGACCTGACGCCGCCGCAGATCGGCTTCCCGGTCGAATTCAAGTAAGCCGCCCTTCCGGAAGACGCCCCCGCGCCTGGCGGGGGTCGTCTGCACTGTCCCTTTGACATGGATGGCTGAAAACCATGGGCTATTCTCTGAATTTCGCCGCGGTCTGGCGTTCCTTTGATCTTCTGCTCGAAGGTCTGGCGCTCAGCCTCGGCCTCGCCTTTGCGGCGATCCTTGTGGGCTGCGTGATCGGCCTTGTCACCGCCTTCGGGCTGGTGTCGAAAAACATCGCCTTGCGCAAACCGGCCGGGCTTTACGTGACCGTGATCCGCAACACGCCGATCCTGGTATTGGTGCTGTTTTCCTATTTTGCCTTGCCGCAGCTCGGCGTGCGGCTCGGCAAGATCGAGAGCTTCGTGCTCACGCTTGCCATCTATTCCGGCGCCTATCTCGCCGAAGTGTTCCGCGGCGGACTGCTGTCGGTGCCGCCGGGGCAGCGGGAGGCCGGGCTGGCGATCGGGCTCACCGAAATGCAGATCCGCACCTCGATCATCCTGCCGCTGATGCTGCGCAATGTGCTGCCGTCCCTGAGCAGCACGATGATCTCGCTGTTCAAGGATACCTCGCTTGCCGCCGCGATCGCCGTTCCCGAACTGACCTTCGAGGCGCGCAAGATCAATGTCGAGACCTTCCGGGTGATCGAAACCTGGATCGTCGCGAGCTGCCTCTACGTCGCCACCTGCTCGGTGCTTGCCGCTTTGATGCGTGCGGCCGAGCGCCGTCTGTCCGTACCGAGGTGAGCGCCATGGATATTCTCGCATTCCTCGACCAATTGTGGATCGCCCGCATACCCATCCTCAAGGGGCTGGGCGTCTCGATCTCGATCTCGCTCCTGTCGATCGTGGTTGGAACCGTGCTCGGCGTTTTCGTCGGGCTGGCGCTCACCTACGGCTACAAGCCGGTGCAGTGGATCGTGCGCGGCTACACGGATTTCATCCGCGGGACGCCGGTGCTGGTGCTGGTGCTTGCCAGCTACTATGTGCTCAGCACCATCGGCATCGATCTCGGCCCGTTCCAGGCCGGCATCCTGGCGCTGTCGATCTTTTGCAGCTCGCATGTCGGCGAACTTGTGCGCGGGGCGTTGCAGGCCATTCCCAAGGGCCAGACCGAGGCGGCCAAGGCCATCGGGCTGACGTTCCCGCAGACCTTTGCCTATGTGCTCGGCCCGCAGGCCCTGAGACAGGCGCTGCCTGCCTGGGTCAATACGGCGGCCGAGATGGTCAAGGCCTCGACGCTGCTGTCGATCATCGGCGTCGCCGAATTGCTGCTGCGGACCCAGGAGCTGATCTCGCGGACCTTCATGAGCCTCGAATTCTACTTCTTCGCCGGCTTCCTCTATTTCGTCATCAACTACAGCATCGAGCGTTTCGGCTGTTACGTCGAACGCAAGACCGCTGTTCCATCCTGAGGCTGCGATGACCCAGACATTGCTTGAAATCCGCGATCTCCACAAACGCTACGGCACTGTCGAGGTGCTGAAGGGCGTCGACTGCACCATGGCGCAGGGCGAGGTCATCTCGATCATCGGCTCTAGCGGCTCCGGCAAGACGACGATGCTTCGCTGCATCAACATGCTGGAGGAGTTCCAGGGCGGCTCGATCCGCATCGACGGCCAGGAGATCGGCTACGAGACAGTGGCTGGCGTGCGCCGGCGCAAGAAGGAGAAGGAAATTGCCCGCCAGCGGGCGATGACCGGCATGGCCTTCCAGCAGTTCAACCTGTTTCCGCACATGACCGCTGCCCGGAACGTGATGCTCGGCCTGGTCAAGGTGCGCGGCATGGCACGCGACGAAGCGCGCGCCGTCGCCGAGAAATGGCTCGATCGTGTCGGGCTTTTGTCGCGCATGGACCACTACCCGGGCCAGCTTTCGGGTGGCCAGCAACAACGTGTCGCAATCGCCCGCGCGATCGCCATGAACCCGAAGCTGATGCTGTTTGACGAGGTGACCTCGGCGCTCGATCCCGAGCTCGTCAACGAGGTGCTGCAGGTGATCAAGGGGCTCGCCGAAGACGGCATGAGCATGCTGCTCGTCACCCACGAGATGCGCTTTGCCTATGAGGTCTCGACGCGGGTGATCTTCATGAACCAGGGGCGCATCGGCGAAGAGGGCAATCCGAAGGAAATGTTCGTCAAGCCGCAGACCGAGCGGCTGGCGGAATTCCTGAAGAGTTCGTCGTTCAACTGAAGCGCGCATAGCACGCCTGTGCGCGAACGGGCCGTCGTATCCGCGACGGCCCGTTCTCTGTAGGATCGGTCCGGTCGGGTCAATCCTTGGCGAGCGACCGGCCGCTTTCCGGATCGAACAGATGCAGGACGTCGGAATCGACTGAGAATGTGCGATCTTCGCCGGCCAAGACGGCGCTGCGTGGGGGCAGGCAGGCGGTGATGCGCTGTTCGCCGATGCGTGCCGTTGTGACGAGTTCGGGACCCGTCAGCTCGACCACTTCGACACGCGCCTTGAGTTGCGGTCCACTCGCATCGCCTCTTGCGAGGCGCAGCGCTTCCGGACGGATGCCGACCTTGACGCGCTGACCCTCGGTGACGAGGCCGCTGAAGCGGGTTGGCAGCGTGACCGGCTCGCTGTCGCCGTCAACGGTCAATTGGCCCTTTGAAACCGTCGCCTCGAGAATGTTCATCGGCGGCGAGCCGACGAAGCCGGCGACATAAAGGGTGGCGGGGCGGTCGTAGATTTCCTCGGGCGTGCCAAGCTGCTCGATCCGCCCGTCACGCATCACGGCGATGCGGGTTGCGAGCGTCATCGCCTCGATCTGGTCGTGGGTGACGTAGACGACGGTGGTTTTCAGCATCTGGTGCAGGCGCTTCAGCTCGGTGCGCATCTCCATGCGCAGCTTGGCGTCGAGATTGGACAGCGGTTCGTCGAACAGGAAGACCTGCGGATTGCGCACCAGCGCCCGGCCGATCGCGACGCGCTGGCGCTGGCCACCCGACAGCTGGCTCGGCTTGCGCTGAAGCAGGTTCTCGATCTGAAGCAATCTTGCCGTCTCGGCAACGGCCTTCTCACGCTCGGCCAACGGAACCTTGCGCATTTCAAGACCGAAGCCGATGTTCCGCGCGACGCTCATATTGGGGTAAAGCGCATAGGACTGGAACACCATGGCGATGTCGCGATCCTTCGGATGCGCGCCGAGAATGGAGCGTTCACCGATCCGGATGTCGCCGCCGGACGGTTCAGCAAGTCCGGCGATGATGTTGAGCAGCGTGGACTTGCCGCATCCGGACGAGCCGAGCAGCACCAGGAACTCGCCGCTCTCGAGGTCGATGTCGATCCCCTTCAGCGTCTCGACCTCGCCGTAGCGCTTGTGAATGTTCTCTATGGCAAGAGCGCTCATGCGCCGGTCTCCTGGAGGTAGGACGAAAGCGGTTTGCCGTAGCTGCGCGGCAGGGTGGAGATCGCTTCGGAGGCGATCGTGACGCCGGTTCTGAGTGAGGCGGAAAGCGGCATGCCGGCGGCAAGCGCCGCCAGGAAACCGGCGTTGAAGACGTCGCCTGCGCCGATCGTGTCGACAACCGTGACCGATGGCGCCGCGGCGGAGGAGAGCTTGCCTTCGGCGTCGACGGCGATCGCACCGTGCGGCCCACGCTTGACGACGACGATCGCGCCTTCGGGCATATGCGCCTTCAGTTCGCGCGCCGCCTCGGCCGGATCAGAAAGGCCGGTCAGAGTGGTCGTTTCGACCTCGTTGAACAGCGCCAGCCGGCAGCGCTTCAACCAACGGATGGTCGCGGCGCAATTTGCCTCGGTCCAGCCGTCGAGCGGCCAGCCGGTGTCAAGCGCGACCGCGATGTCGTGCGCGTCGGCCCAGCCGAAAAACCGGTCGTAGTCCGCGGTCAGCGCGTCGGTCAGGAACGAACCGGTCAGAAGCGCGTAGCCGCCACGCAGTTTTTCGCCATCGAGCATCGCGCGCACTTCGTCGAAGGTCAGCAGCGGCAGGTGCCCGCGGGTGGTGAAGAAGGTCCGCTCGCCATCGGGATGGGTAATGCCGACCGACAGCGTGGTGCCGACATTCTCGACGGGCCACGACCCTGAGCGCTCGGGAAAAGCCTCCTTCAGCCACGTGCCGAACTGGTCATTGCCGACATTGGCGGCGATTGCGTAGTCGACGCCGAGGGAATCCCAGGCAAGCGCGCTGTTGCCGGCGCAGCCGCCGACGCGCAACTCGTCGTGATCGACGATGATTTCGGTGCCGGCCTTTGGCCAGGGGGCTGCAGGCCCGAGGATGAGGTCGACATTGGCGTTGCCGACCACGACAAGGGGACGCATCGTTTATTCGCTCCGGGTGATCTTGGTCGAGCGCACCGGCGTGCCGGCATTTTCGACGCGGGCCGCCGCAAAGGCGATCATGAAGGACTGCGCGACCGGCAGCATGGCAAAGATCGCGGCCATGCCCCAGGCGGGTGCGAAGGAAATCGTCGTGACGCCTTCGATCGGCGCCTCGCCCGAGGCATCGAAGACCACCACCGGCGAGCCGGCTTCCGCGGCGGACACGGCCATGGCCCGCACCAGCGCGGCGGTGGCATCGGCGCCACGGAAAAGCACGACGCCGACCGAAGGCCCCAGCATTTCCATCGGCCCGTGCCGGAGTTGGCCGCCTTCGAGCGAGAAGCAGGGCAAACGGGAAAGCTCCGTCAGGCCGAGCCCGATTGCTTCGGCCAGCCCCTGCAGCCGGCGACCTGACGTGACGACGGACCGGACATTGCTCAGAGCCGCGAGGGCTGCTGTCGTATCGGGTGATTGCGGTGCCGCGAGCGCCTGAAGGGCATCGGCCGGATCGTCGCCGAGTGCCGCAAGAATGGAGAGGTGAAGCGCGAAGCTGATCGTCAGGCTACGGGTGGCGGCAAAGGCCTTTTCGGTGCCGCCGACGCCGACGAGTGATGGCGCGCTTTTGGCAAGGAACGAGTTGCCCTCCAGCGTCAGGCCAAAGGTGTGCGGCGTGGCGCCGCTGGTCTCTGAGAACCATCGCAGGACTTCGGCACTTTCGCCCGACTGCGACGTTACAAGGATCGTCTTGCCGTCGATCGACAGGGGCTGGCCGAGCTGTTCGGAGAGCGGCAGGGCGACGGCATCGATGCCGTGGTCGCGATAGAGCGGCTCAAGGGCGCGGCCAACGGCATGCGAGCCACCCATGCCGAGCAGCAGCAGCTTGCCGGTCGCCCTCAGCGAGGCGGCGATCCTTGCCGCCATCGCGCCCGACTGCTGGACGGAGGCAATGGCATCGGACGCCTGGCGCGCCATTTCGTGGTCGATTGCGACGAGCCCTTCCGGGCGTTCCGTGGGAAGCATGGTTTTCATCCTTTGACGCCGCCGCTGGTGAGCCCGGAGATCAGGGCACGTTGCATCACGAGGCCGATCAGCACCGGGGGCAGGGCGGCAAGCACCCCGGCGGTTGCGATCAGGCCGTAATCGGAGACACGGCCGCCAGCGAGATCGGAAATGGCAACCGTCAGGGTTTTTGCGCGCAGGTCCGAGGTAAAGAGCAGCGCGTAGAAGAATTCGTCCCAGGCAAGCAGAAAGGCAAAGAGCGCCGATGTCGCCATGACCGGTGCCGCGAGTGGCAGGGTGATGAGCCTCAGGATCTGGTCGAGACGCGCACCGTCGATCATCGCCGCGCTTTCGATTTCCTTCGGGATGGAATCGAAGCCGGACTTCAAGAGCCAGGTGGTGAAGGGTGCAAGGATCGTGAGGTAGACCAGCGCCAGCCCGAACACCGAGTTCAGGAGACCGAGATAGGCAAGGCCCATATAGAGCGGGACGGCGAGTGCCACCGGCGGGAGCATGTAGGTGGCGATCACCGCATAAAGCGACCAGGAGACGTCAGGCGTGCGCGAGACCGCCCAGGCGGCCGGAATGGCGACCGCGATGGCCGCCAGCGTCGCCATGCCTGCAACCTTCAGGCTGTTGACGAGCGAGGCGGTGAACGACGCACCGGCGCTGTTTTCGATGGTCGACAGCAGTAGCCGGTAGCGCGACAGGTCGATCTCGTTCGGCCACCAGTTGAGCGGCTTCGTCGAGAGGTCGGCTGCCGACGAGATGCTCATGACGAAGAGCCAGAGGATCGGAGCGAGAATGACCGCCGCCAGCAACAGCGCCGAGGCGTAGACGAAGGCGGTGAAAAGTGGGCTCTGGCGTTCCATCAGGATGACGCTCCTGCAGCTTTGCGCACCATCGCTGCATAGGCGACGGCAAGCACGGTGACGAGCAGCGTGACGATCAGCGCCAGCGACGCGCCTGATCCGGCGCGCTGGAAGGAGAATGCCTCCTGATAGACGAGGATCGACAAGGTACGGGTGCTGTTGGCGGGTCCGCCGCGCGTCATCACCCAGATCAGGTCGAACACCTTGAAGGCCTCGATCGTGCGCAGGACCAGGGCGACCAGCAATGGGCCTGCGAGATAGGGCATGATCACGTAGCGGAAGCGGTTGATCGGCCCGGCGCCGTCGACAAGCGAAGCGGCGGTGATGTCGCGCGGCACCGCCTGAAGGGCGGCGAGCGCAATCAGCGCGACCAGCGGAAAATTCTTCCAGCAGTCGGCGATGATCAGCGCCGTCAGCGCCGAACTGGGCTCGCCGAGCCAGGAACGGTAGCTGTCGATCAGGCCGATCTGCGTGAGGGCGGCGTTGAGCGCGCCATATTCCGGATTGTAGATCAGGCGCCAGAGCGTGGCGTTGACGACAGTCGGCAGCGCCCAGGGCAGGATCATCAGCGCGCGAAGCGCCGTACGTCCGCGAAATTGCTGGTTGAGCAGAAGGGCCGCCAGGACACCGATCACCATTTCGGCGGTGACCGAGACAACCGCAAACCAGGTCGTCGTCAACAGCGCGCGCTGGAAATTCGAGCCGCCGAGCACTTTTGCGTAGTTGTTGAGGCCGACGAAGACGCCTTCGGTGCCGACGAGCTTGGCATCGGTGAAGGACAGCCTGACCGTATCGATCAGCGGCCAGCCGATGACCGCAGTCATGACCACCAGCAGCGGCAGCATGAGCAGCCATGCGCGCGTTGATATCCAGGTGCCGGACATAAGTTGGAAACCTCTCGGGCCTTCGGGCCCGTCATGCTAACGCATCCCGCCTCAAGTCGTCATCGACCCCGTGCGGATCATGCATCCGATTGCAATCTTGTGGTACGCGGCGCACCGTGGATCGATCCCGCGGTCCCCGGGCGGCTGGCCGCCCGGGGCTTGGGAGGGCGGCTCAAAGGCCGCTGTTTTCGGCTGCCGTCTTCAGCGCGTCCTCGGCCGAAGCCTGTCCGAGCAACGCTTCCTGGATCGCCTGCTGGAGGGCCGTCGAAAGTTCCTGGTACTTCGGCGTCGTCGGGCGCGGATACATGGCCGCAAGGCCGAGCTTGGCAGCGCCGATCAGCTCTTCCTGGCCCTTGGTGACGCTGGCGTCCTCATAGGAAGAGGCCCAGATCGGCAGGCTGAGCTTGGCATAGGCGTTCTGCGTCTGCTGCGAGGTCATGTGGACGATGTATTTCCAGGCCTCGTCCGGATGCTTGCTGGTGGTGGTGACGCCAAGACCCATCGAGCCGTTGACGGCCGAGACTTCGCTTTTGCCGGCGACACCCGGTGCCGGCACGACACCGACCTTGCCGGCAACCTTGCTTTCCTTCGGATCGTTGGCGAGGTTGTACATGTAGGTCCAGTTGAGGGCGAAGGCGGCTTCGCCGTTCTGGAACACCTTGCGCACGTCCTCTTCCAGGAACTCCTTGGAGTTCGGGTTGGTGAGACCGGACTTGTAGCTCGTCACCATGTAGTTGAGCGCGTCGAGACCGCCGCCCGACGTAAACGCCGGCTTGCCGCCGTCGATGAAGGAGCCGCCATAGGCGCTGACGAGCGTGGTGTAGTCGCAGATCGCGGCCTCCGCCTGCGACCAGCTCCAGGCGATCGGGGTTGCAAGCAGGCCCTTGTCCTTGATGACCTTCGCCTGCTCGGCAAGCTCGTCCCAGGTCTTCGGCGGTGCCTTGATGCCGGCCTTTTCCAGGATTTCCTTGTTGTAGAACAGGTACTTGGTATCGAGGATCCACGGCATGCCATAGCGCTTGCCGTCATATTCGACCGTCGTCCAGGCGCCGGGCAGGACGCCGGACTTCATATCGTCGGTGATGCGGTCGGTGACGTCGACGAGCACCTTGTTGGTGGCGTATTCGGCCGGCCAGATCACGTCGAAGAGCACGACGTCGTAGCCGCTGCCGGAGCCTTGCGCCAGCACCGCCTTGTCGTGCAGGCCCTCGTAGGGCACGAATTCGAGGTTGACCTTCACGTCCGGATTGGCCTTGGTGAAGGCCTCGGTCATCGCGCGCACATCCGCCTCGCTATAGGCGGCCTGGGCCATGAACAGCGCGTTCAGCGTCGTCTCTGCATGCGCGTGACCGGCGAAAGAGACGCCGGCGAGCGTCGCGCAAAGCAGTGTCGTTCTAATGGATTTCAACATTCCTACCTCCAATATCCAAGCGTTTCAGATGTCCCGGCGCGCCTCCTCGGCCCGCCGTATGCGAGTAAGCCGCCGGTTCGGGGCGGTTGTCGGCATTCAATCGGAGCGCTTGCGACAGCATTCTGCTATCGCCATCGTTCCCCCGGAGCTCTTTTCGGCTCCCCATTAAGTCAATTGTCTTGACTTATTTTTTGTTCAATATTCTAACAGTGTCAAGAGGGGTTTGTGGATGAATGATATGCGCCTGATCCGGGCGAAGAGCGGGACCAATCAGGAAGGGACAAGTGCGCACAACCGGCGCGTCATGATCGACGCGTTGCGGTTGAACGGGCAATTGTCCCGGGCTGATCTCGCCCGCGCGACGGCGCTGACGAAGCAGACGGTTTCCAACATCATCGAGGATCTGGAGCGGGACGGGCTGGTGCAATCGCTCGAGGCCGTGCGCAACGGTCGCGGCCAGCCTTCGACACCCTATCGGCTCGTGCCCGAGGGCGCTTTCGCGATCGGACTTCAGATCGACCGACACGTGACCCGCACCATCGCTGTCGATCTCATCGGGCGGGTCCTGACCCGTGGCGAGGCCAATTTGCCTGCCGGCGGTCCGGCGACAGGGGTGCGCACGATTCTGGGCCTGATCGAGACGACGCGCCGGGATCTGAAAGCGATCGCGCCGCAGTCCGAGGAGCGTCTTGTCGGGCTGGGGGCGGCGATGCCCGGTCCCTTCGGCGTCGAGGCCGATGCCGACGACCCCTGGATGATGGCCGCCTGGCAGAATTTTCCGCTGCTCGAAACCCTTGCCGCCGGAACCGGGCTTGACGTCGGCCTGCAGAACGACGCGGCGGCGGCCGCGACCGCCGAACGTATGGTCGGGGCGGCACACGGCGTCGACCAGGCGATCTGCATCTATTTCGGCTATGGTCTCGGCGCCGGCCTGATCCTCAACGGCGAACTTTACCGCGGCGCCAACGGCAATGCCGGCGAGATCGGCATGATCCTCAGCCGGCCGCTGGGGGCAGCCTCGGCCGAGCGCATGCCGCTCGAACACCGCGCCTCGATCGCCTCGCTGTGCAAGCTGCTCGAACTCGACCCGGCCGATCCGGATCTCTATGCGCACATCGATGCTGCGGTCGCGCGTCCGCACGAACGGCTGACCCGATGGATCGAGGCGGCCGCCTTCGAGATGCGTGCGGCGGTCCAGGCGCTGGAAACGATTTTCGACCCGCAGACCGTGATCCTGTGCGGCGGCTTGCCCGCCGGGCTTGCGCGGCTTCTTGTCGAGGCGATGATGCCGCTCCTGCCGTCGATCGCCGAGCGGCGCGACCGCGTCCTTCCCCGCCTGCAGATCGGCTTTACCGACCCCTGGGCGGTGGCGATCGGCGCTGCGGCGGAGCCGATCAGCCGCACCTTCGACCCGCGCTTCCAGGCAATCCTGAAGACTCGCGAGCACGCAACGGCATAGTTCCTCTCCGTCAGGTCCCCGGTTCGTCCAGGCGCGACAGGTGCGCATATTCGGCCGCCAGAAAATCGAGCAGGGCGCGAACCGAGGTCAGAGTACCGGCTGCTGATCGAAAGCTATCTCAAGGCGCAGCAGGTGGAGGAGGAGGAGCACGCACAGCTCGATTCCGCGCGCGCGGCTGAGCCTTCGACCCAAACCGAAAATGACGCGCGCCCGCGACAGTCGCACTGCCGCAGGCGCTTTCCCTGCATCTTCCAACGGCAGCCGGCCGTCAGCGGCGATCAAGCTCGAGGATCGTCTGGAGCAGGACCTGCGCGCCGCGCGCGCATTCCTCCGGCGACGTGTACTCCGCCTCGTTGTGCGACAGGCCGTCTTTCGACGGCACGAAGATCATTGCCGTCGGTGTGACCGTCGCGATGTGGGCGGCATCATGACCGGCGCCGGAAACGATGTCGGTGGCCGAGAAGCCGAGCGCTTCCGTGCTGTCGCGCACCGCTTCGACGATCGGCGGATCGAAGACGACGGGAGCCTTTGACCACACGTGTCTCAGGTCCGCCCCTGCTCCGACTGTTCGCACCGTCTCTTCCAGGGCCGCCTGCATCTGGTCGAGACCCGCCTCGGACGGATGGCGCATGTCGATCTGCATACCGACGCTGCCGGGAACGACATTGCGCGAATTGGGGCCAACCTCGGCGAAACCGACGGTGCCGACACCGGGTGGATTCTGGCGGGCGATGTCGCGCACGGCCAGCACGATTTCGGCGGCGGCGACGAGTGCGTCGTCGCGTTGCGCCATCGGCGTGCTGCCGGCATGCGCCTCCGTTCCTGATATCTCGACGTCGAACCAGCGAACGCCCTGGACGCCGGTGACGACGCCGATCTCGGTCGCCGAGGCTTCGAGCAGGGGGCCCTGCTCGATATGGAGTTCGACATAGGCCGCAAAGGCGGCCGGTCCGCCATCGGCTTCGCCGCGATAGCCGATGGCGTCGAGGGCTGCGCCGACGGTGGTGCCTTCGCGGTCGGCAAGCGCGTGCGCCCGATCAAGCGAAAGCGCGCCGGCAAAAACACCGGAGCCCATCATGGCCGGCGAGAAGCGCGAGCCCTCCTCATTGGTCCAGTTGACCACGGTCAGCGGATGGCGCAGGCGAGTCCCGCTTTCCTTCAGCGTGCGCAGGACTTCGACGCCCGCGAGCACCCCGAGAATGCCGTCGAACCGGCCGCCCTTCGGCTGGGTGTCGAGATGGCTGCCGACGGCGATCGCCGGCAGCGACATGTCCTCGCCGGGATACGTCGCAAAGATATTGCCGATGCCATCGATCTCGATCGTGCAGCCGAGACCGCGGCACTCGGAAACATACCAGTCGCGCACCTGCCGGTCCTCGTCCGAAAGCGTCAGGCGGGTGACACCGCCATTCTCGGCGCCGCCGAAGCGTGCCGTTCCGACGATGTCGTTCCACAGCCGGTCGCCATTGGTCTGAGGCGTGTTGCTGCGCCGCTCCCCGGCGCGCAAGGGATCAGCGCTCATTTCGACTGACCCCTTCCGGCTGTTCCGCTTCCGATTGTTCGGGCGCGGTCTTGTTGAGCGTGTAGCGGAAGTCGCAATGGGTCGCGCCCTGCATCACCGTCTGGGTGCGTTCAAGGGTGATCCGTGGATCGTAGCCGGTGCAGAAGACCCCGTCGCGGTTGCATGACAGAAGGTGCCCGATATGGCCGAGCCCCATCTCCCGATAGGTCTCGGCGTAGCGACAGCGCTTCACATTGTAATGGAATTCCTCGTCCGTCGCCTTCGTCACCTCGATGACAAGCGCGTCGTCCTGCGTCCAGAGGTCCTGCAATTCCTGGAAGGTGCGAAGACTGGTCCCGCCCGGCGTCTTGGCCGCAAAGGTCCGGCCCGCTTCGATCGCAGCCTTGGTAATTGCCTTGTCGAGGATCGCCTGCGCCCGCTCCTCGCCGATCTCCTCGCGCATCGCCTCGTAGATCGGCGCGATAATGCCGGCCTCGATGCGGCGGCGCGCGAGAATGCCGATCTCGCCATCCATCGCCGCCCGCGATGTGGTTTCGATGTCCTGGGTGTCCGTCTTTTCCATGGAATGCCTCCCTGTCCGCCCTCAGGCGGACCAAACATCGGGAGGATACTACGCCGGCAAAGCCTGTGTGTTGCAAATCTCTGCCGCAAGCAGCTTTCGCGATGCAAATATTTTGCGGGTTTTTGGCATTTTGTCGAAACAAATCGTGCGGTTCGATCTGCCGGCGTCCGGCGGGTGCCGAGAAACCGGAAAACGTAAGAGAGCGCATCCTCTGCAGCCTGACATGCGCAACGGCGAAGCGAGCCGGCGATGGCGTCCGAAGCCGTTCGTCGGACCCGTCAAATGCCAGGCCGCGACGACGCCTCGAGTACCGGATTGAGAACCGGCAATTCACCCGCCATCGCGTCGCCGTCGCCCGACACCGCCTCCAGCCAGCGCTGTCGCGCCGCCTTGAGGCCAACCCGCAGCGCCGGGAGGTCAGGCCGCTTGTGTCGCGCGCCGGCCGCCGCGTAGCGGCTCTGGCGAAAACCGGCGAAGGCGACCTTCGTTTCGACATCGGCGAAACTGTCGAGCCAGCGCGACAGCGGCAGATTGCCGGATTTGCGCGACCAGGCGTCGAGTGCTGTCTCCAGGCGTGCCGAATCGTGTTCGCGGCAGGCATCAAGCACATGGCGGAAGGCGGTTGCCTCCGACTGGGCGCGCCGTGCCAACACCCTCTCCATCCATGCTTCAAGCCGGCCGAACAGGTTGGCCGCGAGCTGGATCAGAAGCCCAACGCCGAGTACGGCTGCTGCAGCGCCGCCCCACCAGAGCCAGTCGATCGGCGTACTGGCGGGCGGTGGTGCGGGCGGGGCAAGGGACTGGTCCGCCTCGACTGATGCCGCAGCAACGGTAATCTTCGCTTCGTCCGCCTTGGCCATCTCGGTCTTGCCGGAGGCCGGGTTGAACCACTCGACTGTGATCGCTGGGAGAACGAAGGCGCCGGACCTGGAAAAGACATAGGTGGCGGTGTCCTTGCGCAGTCCGGCGGTGATTTCGCCACGCGATGTGCGCTCTTCGGACAAGACCGGGTCGTGCCCGTAGACCTGCACCCCCTCGGGCGCATCGAAGGCGGGCACGGGGATCATCATCGGCGCCACGCCTGTGGCACGGATCGTCACCGTGCGCACGAGGGCGTCGCCCGTGTGTAGGCCCCCCAGGTCCCTGTCGAAGGTCTGGGCGATCGTCATTTCCCCAGCGGTGACGCCGGGCGCGCTGCCGGCGCCGCCTGGGACCGCGGCAACCGTGAAGGTCAGGGCCGGCACGGTGACCTTGCCCTGGCTCGTCTGGCCGGGCACGGCTGCGTAGCCGAAGGGGATTTCAACCTTTGGCAGGGCGTAGTCTCCCGCCGCCTGGGGCGTGATCACATAGGTCTTGCGGATGCCGGAGAAATCGTCGCCGTTGACGGTCTCGTTCAGGTTCAGGCCGCGATCATCCGGCATGGTGACCACGGCGCCGGGAATGTCGAAAAGCGGAAACTGCGGCGGCGAAAGAAAGTAGTTGGGCACGAAGACGTCGACGTCGACCTCAACCTGCTGCCCGGCATAGATCGTGCCCTTGGTCGCGAGCGTCGCACGGGCGAAGGGATCCGCCGCCGCAGACACGCCCGCGAACGCGAAGGTGAGGCCGATCATCCAGACGGTCAGCCGCAATATGGCAAGTACGGCGCTCATGGCGTCGTCTCCTTGGCCTCGATCGCGAACTTTCGGGCGAGCAGTTGGGCCGGCGAGACCTGGATGTTGCGCATCCACATGTCGGCCGTCTGCGGTCCGCCCTTTACCGTCGCCTCGGTCCCCTTCTTGCCCTTGTCGTCGAACTGCACTTCGTCCGGGTCTATGCCCGCCTGTTCCTGCTGCGCATCCTGTTCCAGCTTGTCCTTGTCGGCTTTCAGTTTCTGCGCGATCGACAAGTTCTTCTTGGCGTCCGGCCAATCGGGGCGGCGCTTCAGCGCCTGCTGGTAGGCGGCGATCGCCTCGTCCACCTTGTCGAGATGCAGAAGCGCGTTGCCCTGGTTGTAGTAGCTTTCGGCCGTTTCGGCCTCGGCGAAGGCATCGATCGCATCCTGGTAGCGACCCGCGCGGTAGAGGGCGGCGCCGCGCCAGGCCGGATCGTCGAAGTGGTCGCCGGCGCCCGCAAAGTCACCGTGCTCGAAGGCGCGACGCCCCTGCTGATCCGGTGTCAGCCACAGATCGACGAAACGATTGTCGGCCGCGGCTGCCCGGTCGCTGCTTGCCATCGTCATTGTCGCGGCGACGACATAGACGGCCCAGCGCACCGTCCAGCCACGGCGGAACCAGAACAGGCCAATGAGCGCGATCGGGACCGTCAGCCACCAGCCGGCATCGTGCCAGCGTGTGAGGCCCTCGGCGGTCTTGGCGGCAAAGTTCGTCTGGATGCGACGGATGATCCAGCGCACGTCGGCATCGTCTGACGTCACGGTCGCAACCTCGGCCTTGGAGGCGGACTGCAGCGCCTTCAGGCCGTCGACATCGAGTTTCGCGCGCACATGCGCGCCGGTCGCGTCGGTCAGAAAGCCGCCGTCGGCCGTCTTGACCGGCCCGCCCTCAGCGGTGCCGATGCCGAGCACCATCAGCGCATTGCGGCCCTGGTATTGGCCAAAAGCCTGAAAGGCCGATCGTTCGACGCCATCGGTCAAAAACAGGATCGTGCCCGGCACCGTTTCGTTCGCAAGGGCCTTCTCGATTTCCTCAAGCGCCTTTGCGGTATCCTTGCCATCGACGGGCATGATCGCCGGCGAAAGTGCTGCGAGGTAGGTTTTGACCAGCGACGCGTCGTCGCTGAGCGGCAGGACCATGTGTGCCGAGCCGGCATAGGCAAAGAGCGCCGTGCGGGAGCCCTTTCTGAGGTTGAGGATATCCTGGACCTTGAGCTTGGCGCGTTCGAGCCGGGTCGGCGAGATGTCGGTGGCGTTCATGGTCGCATTGAGATCGACGGCGATCGCCAGCGGTGCGGTGTCCTCGACGAAGGGAGGCTTTTCGCGTTGCCAGGTCGGGCCGGCCGCCGCGATCGCCGCAACGGCGATCATGGCCGCGGTGACGTGAACAGGCTGGAAGCGCCGCTTGGCGCCTTTTTCGATCAGCAGGTGATCGAGCAGGTGCGGCGCGATCATGTTCTGCCATTGCGAGCGAACGTCCGACCGCCGGCTGACGAGAAAGACGAGCAGGGGGGCGGCAAGGACCGCCAGCAGCCAGAGCGGACGAAGGAAGTGGAAGTCCGAGATCATGGCGCGTCCTCCTGCCGCCGCTCACGGTCGGCAAGCGAGGAGACGAGCCACATGCCGGCGTGATAGGAAAGCACGATCGCAAGCGCCAGGCCGAGCGGATAGTAGAACAGCTCGATGCGCGGCCGCCAGGAGAGCGTTTTCTGATTGGCCGGCGTCAGTTGGTCGAGCAGCTGATAGATGTTCTGAAGGCTCGCCTGGTCCTGGCCGAAGAAGTATCGGCCATGCGTTGCCGTCGCGATGCCCTGCAGGGCGGCGGTGTCGAGCTTCTGCTCCCCTTGCGCATTGGGGTCGCCTATCCCGACCGTGTGGATCACCACCTTTTTGTCGGCGGCAATGTCGGCGGCCTTGTCCGGCGGCATCTTGCTGGCGGTGTCGTTGCCGTCGGTCAACAGGATCATCACCTTGTCCGGCGCCTTGCTCGCGTCGAACATCTTGATCGCGAGCCCGATCGCGTCGCCGACGGCGGTGCGCGGCCCCGCCATGCCGGGCAGGCTGTCGGCCAACATCAGCCGGACGGTCTTGTGGTCGAGGGTGAAGGGGACCAGTGGGTAGGGGGCATCGCCGAAGGCGATCAGACCGAGGCGATCATTGGGCCTTCGGTCGATGAAGTCGGCGACCACTTTTCGAACCGCGTCGACGCGGGTCTGGAGATTGCCTGCGGGATCGCGAAAATCGCGCGTGTCCATCGACTGCGAAAGGTCGATCGCCAGCATCAGGTCGCGCTGCGGTTCGGTCTTCTCGATCGGCGGTTCGACATATTGCGGGCGTGCCACCGCCAGGATCATCAAAACCCAGCAGATGGGCGCGATCACCTTCTGGCCGATATTGGTCCGCGGAACGACCGAGCCCTCGGTCGGGCCAAGATTTGCCGCGGCCGTGATGTCCTTGAAGAAGGGCATGCGCACGGCAGCCGATTGCTCGCGGTACGGCGGCAGCAGCCACCAGACGATGAGCGGCAGCGGCAAAAGGATGAGTGCCCAGGCGTGATCAAGCACGTACATGGTGCGCCTCGATCCAATGCCGAGCCGCGGCAACGTAGGTGCGCGCCTCCGTTTCCGGAATTGCGTCAAGTGCCGCGGTGCCGCGATACTCGGCCTCCTCGAAGAACCGCGCCGAGGCGATCGGAAACACCGGGCCGCCGGAATGGGCATCGAGGAAGCCTGTCCAGCCCGTGCCGTGCAGCCCGGCGATGGTTTCGCGCGGCCAGACAGAAAGGGCGGTGCGCTTTACAAGCACGGGTAGCGCGGTGAGGGCTGCGCCGCGGGTCGCGGGCGCGGCGAGCCGCGCCTCGATCTGCCTGAGGTCGGCGAGCGCTTCGCGGCGGTAGCGATTGGCTTCCCAACGCTGGTACCAGCGCCAGAGCGCGACAAGGATCGCGAGCAGAACGAGGCCCGCGAGCACGCCCCAGCCCAAGGTTTGCGGCAGCATCGAAACGGGGGGCGGCAGGGCGATGTCGGCAAGGCCGCGAAGGGCGGCGTCAAGCAGGGGGTCTTTGACAGGGGCGGCCGTTGCCATCGTCAACGCCTCCGCTGCCGGCTGGCAAGCTGGCCAAGCAGGGTGCGCAGCTGCGGCGCGACGTCCTCGGCCGCCGAAATCGGCAGCATCGGCAGGCCGAGTTCCTCCTGCCAGGCGCGCAACGCGCGTCCGCGCTTGCGCGCAAAGCTGTCGATGGCATCGCGGGTGTTGCCGTGACCGAATTGCACCTCGGCTTGAAGCAGGCCTCCGCTCAAGACCATTTCACCCTTGCGCGGCAGTTCGAGCAAGAACGGGTCGTAGATCAGGATGGCGATCACGTCGTTGTGCACCGAGAGCTTCAGGAGCATGTCGCGCGTTTCGAGGCTGTAGCCGTCGAAGTCGCTGATGACGATGACGAGGTGGTCGTGGCGGGCGATGTTGGCGACCGTTGTCAGCACGGCATCGAGCCGCTCGGCGCCATGCGGCGCCTGCGAGCCGGCCTCAAGTGCCGTGTTGTAGCGAACGATGCTGTCGGCAAGCCGGATCACCGCTTCGCGGCTGCGATAGGGGCGCACTTCGGCGACCGTCTCGTCGCCGAAGACGAAGCCGCCGACGCGGTCGCCGAGCGCAAGCACCCGCCAGGCGGCGAGTGCTGCGGCTTCGGCCGCCGCGACCGACTTCAGGGCGCGCCGGCTGCCGAAGAACATGTTGATGCGCTGGTCGACGAGGATCAGCGCCGGACGATCCTTTTCCTCGTCGTAGACACGCACGACCGGCTTGCCGGTGCGCGCCGTCACCCGCCAGTCGATCGTGCGGATATCGTCTCCCGGCAGATAGTTGCGCAGCTCCTCGAACGAGAGGCCGCGGCCGCGCATGCGCGATTCATGGCGACCGGCAAGCAGCCGGCTCACGGGCGCCTTGTTCAGGAACGTCAGGTCGCGGGCCATCGCCTCGAGGCTGACCAGCGCGTCGACGGAGGTATAGACGCCGGTCGTTTCTGTCGTGCGCTTTCTGGCGATGCCACGGGTGCGGGCGAGGGCGGGCAGGGAAAAGGCCATCGGCAAACCTCCATCCTCAGGCGACCGCAACCAGTTCGACGATGCGGTCGATCACCTGGTTGGCCGTGGTGCCGCCGGCATGCGCCTCGTAGGACAACACGAGGCGGTGGCGAAACACATCGTGCACGCTCGCCTGCACGTCGTCGGGTGTCACGAAGTCGCGGCCGTTCAGCCAGGCATGGGCGCGCGAGACCTTGTCGAGGCCGATCACCCCGCGCGGGCTGACGCCGACCTGCAGCCATTTGGCAAGATCCTTGTCGACCTTGTCGGGGTAGCGCGTCGCCATGACCAGCGCGACGATGTAATTTTCGATCGCCTCGGAAACGGTGATCGCGGATATCTCCTGCCGGGCCGTGAAGACCGAATCCTGCGCCAGCTTCTCCGTCGCATGGTTGTTGGATTTGGTGTGGATTTCCTCCGAGCGGACGAGCCGCATGATGTCGGCTTCCGAGGCGGCGTCTGGATAGTCCACCTGGATATGCATCAGGAAGCGGTCGAGCTGCGCCTCGGGCAGCGGATAGGTGCCTTCCTGCTCGATCGGGTTCTGGGTCGCCATGACGAGGAACAGATCCGGAAGCGGGTGGCTCTTGCCGGCGATCGTGACCTGGCGCTCCTCCATCGCCTCAAGCAATGCTGCCTGCACTTTCGCAGGCGCCCGGTTCACCTCGTCCGCCAGGATGAGGTTGGCGAAGATCGGCCCTTCCTGAAACTGGAACGCGCCCTTGCCGGCCTCAGAGAAATAGACTTCGGATCCGGTGATGTCGGCAGGAAGCAGGTCGGGGGTGAACTGGATACGCGAAAGCTCGGCGTCGAGGTTCTTGGCCATGCTCTTGATCGCACGCGTCTTGGCAAGCCCCGGCAAGCCCTCCACCAACAGGTGCCCGTTGCTGAGCAGTCCCAGCAGCAGGCGCTCGATCATGCCCTCCTGGCCGATGATCGCTTCACCAATGCGCTTGCCAAGCTGCTGGATATCGTCGCGTGCACCCATGAATTCTGCTCCCTTGCCACACTCGCAACACCAGGCATCATGAACCTTCTTCCGAGCTTAGGGTTAAACCGGACCGATTGGAAAGAACGTAACAGTAACGAAGACCTGATCGGCGTGGCGCAGGTCCGAATTACCGGCGCTGCAAGCGGCGAACGTTTCTTTGACTGCCTTCGTAACGGTTACGTACTTTGGCACGGACGCAAATGGCGCTACTCTGACGCCGTTTCACGTTGGCGCCGTTTGCCGCATTTGCCAGGGAGATGAAGACTTCATGCATGGGTCTGCGACGATGCCTCCTCTCGACGAAATGCCGGCTGCAATCAGCGCTCGCCCGCCGATCTGGATCGAGGGTGGCACGTTTGTCATGGGTTCCGACAAGCACTATCCGGAGGAGGCGCCAGCCCACCCGGTCAAGGTCGACGGTTTCTGGATCGACGTGACGCCGGTCACCAATCGGCAGTTTGCGGCCTTCGTCGAGGCGACGGGCTATGTGACCGAAGCGGAGAAGGCGCCCGACCCGAAGGATTATCCAGGAGGACTGCCGGACATGATGCGCGCCGGCTCGGTGATCTTCGATCCTCCGAAACGGGTGACCGGCAGAGACCCGTCGCAATGGTGGAACTACAAGTTCGGTGCCGATTGGCGGCGGCCCTATGGCCGGCAAAGCAATATCCGCGGCAAGCTCGACCATCCGGTGGTCCAGGTTTCCTATCTCGACGCCCGGGCCTATGCGGAGTGGGCCGGCAAGGACCTGCCGACGGAGGCGGAATGGGAATTTGCCGCAAAAGGTGGGCTCGAAGGCGCGGAGTTTGCCTGGGGAGACGAGCTGCTTCCGGAAGGGCGCTTCATGGCCAACACCTGGCACGGCATGTTTCCGACGGAAAATCTGAGGCCGGACGGTTTCGAGCGCACGTCGCCCGTCGCAAGCTTCCCGCCCAACGGCTACGGCCTGTTCGACATGATCGGCAATGTCTGGGAATGGACGAGCGATTACTGGTCGAGCAACCACCCGGCGCCGGCGCAAAAAAGTTGCTGCATCCCGTCCAATCCGAGAGGCGGCGCCCGGGAGGCGAGCCTCGACCCCAGACAGCCGACCATCCAGATCGCCCGGCGGGTGGTCAAAGGCGGTTCACACCTTTGCGCGCCCAACTATTGCCGGCGCTACAGGCCGGCGGCACGACACGCGCATGAGGACAACGCAGCAACCACCCATATCGGTTTCCGCTGCATCCGGCGCGCTTGAGCCGGCGTTCAATTCTTCGTTTCCCACAAGGAGATCCATGATGACGGCAATTGCGATGCGCTCCAGCTCCCAATCGGTTGACGTCCAACGGCGAGGGCGTGTTCGCTCGCAGCTCTCCGGTTTCCTGTTTCTCCTGGCGGCCGCATTCGTATCGCCGCCTGCCGTGAGTGCCGCCGACGCGCCGGCGGACCAGCTGCCGTCCTGGAACGATGGCGCGGCGAAGTCCGAAATCATCGATTTCGTGACGCGCGTGACCAGCGAAGGCGGCCAGGATTTCGTCGCCAAGGAAGACCGCATCGCTGTCTTCGACAACGACGGTACGCTCTGGACCGAGCAGCCGGCCTATTTCCAGGCGCTGTTTGCGATCGACCGCGTGAAGGCGATGGCGCCGGAACATCCGGAATGGAAGGACAAGGAACCGTTTGCATCGCTGTTGAAGGGCGACATGGCGGGTGTGGCAGCTGCCGGCGAAAAAGGATTGGTCGATGTGGTGATGGCGACCCATGCCGGCATGACGACCGACCAGTTCAGCAAGATCGTCACGGACTGGTTTACCACCGCCCGGCATCCACGCTTCGACCGGCCTTACACCGAGATCACCTTCCTGCCGATGCGCGAGCTGCTCGATTATCTGCGTGCCAACGGCTTCAAGACCTATATCGTCTCCGGCGGCGGCATCGAGTTCATGCGGCCGATGACCGAAAAAATGTACGGCATTCCGCCGGAACAGGTGGTCGGCAGCAGCATCGTGACCAAGTACACGCTCGACGGCGACACCCCGGTGCTTTCGCGCGAAGCCAAGATCGACTTCATCGACGACGGTCCGGGCAAACCCGTCGGCATCAACACTTTCATCGGCCGGCGACCGATTTTTGCCGCCGGCAATTCCGATGGCGACTACGAGATGCTGCGCTGGGTCACTGCTGGCGCCGGCCCGCGCTTCGGCCTGATCGTGCACCATACGGACGGCGAGCGCGAATGGGCCTATGACCGCCAGTCGCATTTCGGCAAGCTGGATAAGGCGATGGACGAGGCCGAACAGCGCAACTGGTTGCTGGTCGACATGAAGAACGACTGGCGCAAGATCTACGCCTTCGACAAGTAAGCCGAACGGTCCCCAGTTCGCCCCAAGCATTGGTGAGGGCGTCAGTATCCCTCGTCAGGCATTCATGGTCGCGCGCTGCACATGTGCGGCATTGCGGCATGTCTGCTCGCAGCGGGATGTCGGCGCGGCTGTGCCAGATATCGTGTCCTGCCGGCTGACGAGCTCAAGAAAAAGCGACCTTGCTGCACCGAGAGCGTCAAGCGCCGGGTCGAATGTTACTGTTACGTACTTCCGAAAATCGATGATCGTGCCACGTTACCCCAAGAGAGAGGTGGGCGACGGCCGGTCTGGCCGCAACGCGCCGATCGGTGAAACCGCCGTAATGCCCGCAAGGTGCCCGGTCGTCGCGAGCATATTGGAAAACACGGGGATGCGGGGTTGCGCCATAGCAGACACGAGCATCGATTGTCGTTCACACGGGTGGAAAACTATGCCCAGTGCGGCCGTTCAGCGGGGACTTCTGAAGCTTATGCTCAAGCTGCCGGCGTTGCGCGGGCAGTTGCAGTTGTTGAGTGCCAAGAACCAGTCAGTGGCCAGCCTTTGTGAGGCCTATGAGGAGGCGAGCTCGATGCTTGACCGCCAGAGGCGTCGCGACCCTATGGATCATTCGATGATCCAGGAGTATGAATTGATCTGTCGCGAGATCGAAGAAGAGGTCATCTCCATCTGTATCGCCGACGCTGGGCGAGAACCTAATCCGTTGTGATTAATAACTGCCTTTTCTGAACCTGTCGAATTGACGAAAAACCCATGTGAATTCTATGGGGATTTTTCAAGGATCTTGTCCCACTTTGAAATGATTCCATTTCTCGACAAAAATATTTTGTGACGGTGCAATATTCTTCTTTCCGCCACAAAGCCTCTCGTCTAGAGTTCGTGTCGCGTTGCACTCTCTTTGGGGTTGTGGGCAGTTGGGAGCGCATCATGGAAGCCAGCAGAGATGCGGGTCAGGTGATCTGCAATGCCGTTGCCGAATGCGAGGCGCGCGCCGCCCTTGAGCGCATTCTTGGCGATGGCCTGTTTCATGCGACCGAACGTCATCGGAAGCTGTTGCGTTATCTGGTCGACGAGTTTTTCGCCGGCCGGTCCAGCCAGGTCAAAGCCTATACCATCGCGATCGATGTCTTCGGCCGTCCGACGTCCTTCGACCCGGCGACCGATCCGATCGTGCGGGTCGAGGCCTCGCGACTGCGCGCGGCGCTGGCCCAGTATTACGAGGCGCAGGTCGACAAGGCCGAACTTCGCATCGAGCTGCCGAAGGGGAACTACGTTCCCCAATTCGTGCTCGGCGGCGAGCCGCTGAAAGGCCTGCCGGAGGGCGAGGCTCTTCCTGCCGACGGACCGGGCGAGAGCGCCGTCGACCTGCCGGTCACACCGCCCGCCGCAATAGCCCGGAATGGAGCTTGGCGATGGGGCGCCTGCCTCGCCCTCGGTGTGGTTGCGGTGGCTGTTGCCCTCTCCCTGCCTCTTGCCGGTCGTCTTCCCTGGCAGCCGGTATTCACGGCCAAGCCAACGGTGGTCGTGGAGGTACCGGCACGCAGTGGTGTCGAAGACGAGGTGCAGAAGCGGGCGGGCGACTACCTGGTTCATGCGCTGTCGCAGTTTTCCGCGGTCCGTACGCTTGCGCCGCCTTCCCTTGCGAGGATCGACGTGGCCTCGGCTGCCGGATGGGTTACCCCCGCGTCGCCTGCCAAGTTGCAGGGGAGCAAGGAGTACCGCCTGTCGATCGCCTACAGTGCCGACGAGCGCGAGCACGAAGTGACTTGGCAGGTCATCGATGTGCAGAGCAACGAGGCGCTGAGGGCCGGAACCTCGAAGGTGGCGCTTGATGGCGACAATGCCGAGAAAATACAGGAACGGCTGCTTTCGCGTCTCGCGCTCGCGCTCGCAGGCGAAGAGGGCGTCATCGTCAGCCTGGAAGCGGCGCGACAGCTGAGCTCGCCATCGATCGGCTACGGCTGCGTGCTTCTGGCCGACATGGCGCTCGCGCGGGTCGAGCCGGAGGGACTGGCCACTGCCCGCACCTGCCTCGAACAGTCGGTGGCCTACCAGGCCGTCGATCCGGATGCGCTGGCGAGCCTGGCGATGGTTCTGGTCGCATCGGGCGAGGCGAGCGCCTCGCCGAGCGTAGCGACGCGGGCGGTCAAGCTTGCGGACAAGGCGGTCGCGCTGGCGCCGCAATCGAGCCAGAGCTATGTCGCCCAGATGCAGGCACGTTTTGCCGCCGGCGACGCAGACGCCGCATTCATCTCGGGTCGGCGGGCTGCCGCGCTCAACCCGCTCGACCATGCCATCGCGGCGCGTCTCGGCCTGCTGCTCTTCGTCAGCGGTCAATATGTGGAAGGCGCAAGGTTGGCGCACGGCGCCGAAGCCGGCAGCGATTACATCTATCACGACGCGGCACTGACCCTGGCGCTGGAGGATTACCGCAGCGGCCGCTACCGCGAAGCGCTCCGGCGCGCCCGAGAGCTTGCCAACCCTGCCGACATCGTCGTCAACCTGCTGCGGATCGCAGCGGCGGGCCAGCTTGGCCTGACGCGAGAGGCGACCAGTGCGCTCGATGGGGTGCGCCGTAACAATAGCGGTACAACCCGGCCGCTTGACAGCGAGCTCGCTTCGCGCGGTTATGCTCCCGATCTCGTCGCGCTGATCGACGATGGTCTCGGCAAGGCCGGCGTTGCTTTCGCCGGCCAGCCGTGACGGCGAGCGTGCAGCGGTTTATCCTTCGGCGGCAACCCGAACGACCAGTTTGCCGAAATTGCGGCCATCGAGCAGGCCGATGAAGGCCTCTGGCGCATGCTCGATCCCCTCGACGATGTCTTCCCTGTAGCGAACCTCGCCACCTTTGATCCAACCGGCCATCTCCTGATAGAAGGCCGGTCGCTGATCGGCGAATTCGCGCTGGATGAAGCCCCGGATGAGTAGGCTGCGGCTCAAGACCTCGCGCATCACGCCCGGCAGCCGGTCGCCGCCCGCCTGTGCCCCGCCCGGTTGGTTATAGTGCGCGATCAGGCCGCAGACGGGGACGCGGGCGAAATCATTGAGAAGCGGGAAGACCGCGTCCCAGACATGGCCGCCGACATTCTCGAAATAGACGTCGATGCCGCCCGGGCAGGCCGCGGCCAATTGCCCGGCGAAATCCGCCGCCCGGTGGTCGATCACCGCATCGAAGCCGAGCACGTCGCGGACAAAGGCGCATTTGTCGGCACCGCCGGCAATGCCGACCGCGCGTGCACCCTTGATGCGCGCTATCTGCCCGACGGCCGAGCCGACGGCGCCGCTGGCGGCCGCCACCACCACCGTCTCGCCCGGTTTCGGCTTGCCGATTGTCAAAAGGCCGGCATAGGCGGTGAAGCCGGGCATGCCGAGAATGCCGAGCGCGGTTGAAAGCGGAGCGGCCTCAGGATCGAGCTTGCGCAGGTCGGCGCCACTTGAAAGCGCGTAGCTTTGCCAGCCCGAGTGGGACAGCACAAACTCGCCGGCTTGAAAATCCGGATGACGCGAGCGTTTGACCCGGGCGACGGTGCCTCCTTCCATCACCGCGCCGATCTCCACCGGTTTGGCGTAGGAGCGGCCGGCATTCATCCGCCCGCGCATATAGGGATCGAGCGAGAGATAGAGGATCTCCAGCAGGACCTCGCCTTCGGACGGTTCGGGGATCTCGGATTCGACGATGCGGAAATCGCTTTGCGCCGGCCGACCGGCCGGGCGGGCGGCCAAGAGAACCTGGGTGTTCTTGCTCATCGTCTTTTCCTTCCTTGACGTGACCGGCATGCGCCAACGCGCGCATCGACAATCGATAACAGCATGTTGTGGCATGAAAGCAAACGAGGCGCCCCGTCGTTTCAAAAGGCGTCAAAATGCTGTCGCGGGCCCAGCCCCTCAAGGAGCGAGCCCGCGGCATCAGGTGTGAAGGGACGACAATCAGGCGGCGTCGATGGCCTGCCGGATATCGGCGATGATGTCGTCCGGATGCTCGATGCCGATCGACAGCCGGACGTATCCCGGTGTCACGCCCGTCTTCAACTGATCTTCCTGCGAGAGCTGGGAATGGGTCGTCGTTGCCGGATGGATGGCGAGCGATCGCGCGTCGCCGATATTGGCGACGTGATAGAGGAGCTTCAGCGCATCGATGAAGCGCCGGCCGGCATCTCGCCCGTCTTTCAGTTCGAAGCCGACGAGCGCGCCATAGTGGCCGTTGCGCAGATACTTTTCTGCGCGTTCCTTCGCGTCACCCTCATGAAACTTCGGGAAGGTCACCCGCGCCACCTTCGGATGGCCGGCGAGAAATTCCGCGACCTTGATGGCATTGTCGTTGTGCTGCCTGATCCTCAGCGGCAGTGTTTCCAGGCCCTGGATGAACTGGAAAGCGTTCAAGGGGCTGATGGCGGCGCCAAGGTCGCGCAACAGCACCGCGCGGGCGCGCAGGATGTAGGGGTGGAAGGCGATCGCCTCGGCCTTCTCAAGCCACGTCTTGCCCTGGTAGCTCGGATCGGGCTCGTGCAGGTTCGGATGGCGCGCCTCGTGCTCGTGCCAGGGGAAGCGGCCGCTGTCGATGATCGCGCCACCGATCGAGGTGCCGTGTCCGCCGATGTACTTCGTCGTCGAATAGACAACGACCGCGGCGCCGTGGTCGAACGGTCGGATCGTCAGGGGTGCTGCGGTGTTGTCGATGATCAGCGGGATGCCGTAGCGCGACCCGACTTCGGCGACCTCCGATATCGGAAAGACGTCGAGCTTCGGGTTGGGCAGGGATTCGGCATAGTAGGCGCGGGTGCGGTCGTCCGTCGCACGGGCAAAGGCTTGCGGGTCGCTCCCATCGACGAAGCGAACCTCGATGCCGAAGCTCTTGAGCGTTGCCGCAAACAGCGCCCAGGTGCCGCCGTAAAGTCCGGCGGCACTGACGATGTTGTCGCCGGCGCGCGCAAGGTTCAGCAGCGCAAAGGCGGAGGCCGCCTGTCCGGAGCCGAGCGCAAGTGCCGCCGCGCCGCCTTCGATGTCCGCCAGTCTCTGCTCAAAGGCGTCCTGGGTCGGATTGGAGACGCGGGTGTAGAGATGTCCGGGCGCCTCGAGCGCAAAGAGCTTGTCGGCTCCGTCCGTGCCCGGCAACTGGTAGGAGGTCGTCTGGTAGATCGGTACGGCGACGGCACCGGTGACCGGATCGAAGCGATAGCTGCCGCCGTGAAGCGCAAGCGTTTCAGGATGCAGCCCTTGGCCGGCTTCGCGCAACCCGTTCGGCGCCTTGACTTCGACTGCGGCTTCCTCAGGCTTCTGATGGATCGTCATCGCATTTCTCCTTGGATCTGGGTGAGACAGGGGCTACGGGCAAATGGGGGGGCTCGCGGGCTGGTCGGCCCGCTTGCCGGTCAGGCAGGTACGGTTGCCTTCTGCTGTTCCAGAAGGTCGGCGTGATGGGCGGCGGCCACGTCAGGATGCGAACGCAGCCGCGATTTCAGCACGTTGCGACCGACGTCGTGAAAGAGCGGGTTGAGCGGATCCTGGGTGACGCCCCGCACTTCGGCCGCAAGGGCCGACGGCAGGTCGAGCACTGGAATGGTCGAGGCGAGATTGGCGCCAAGGAAGAAGGCGACGGACAGCCGGTCACCGCCGGCCGGGGGCGTGACCACCCGGTGGATGTTGGCGCGTAGATAACCATTGGAGGCGAGCTCCAGCAGTTCGCCGACATTGATGACGAAGGTGCCGCGTTTCGGTGGCGCGTCGATCCAGCCGCCGTTGCCGTCATCGACCTGCAGGCCGCGGACCACATCCTGCAACAGGATGGTGACGAAGCCGCCATCCTTGTGCGCGCCCACACCCTGATCGCTCTCGGTCTTGTCGCGCCCGGGATAGCGGATGATCTTCAGAAGCTGGTTCGGGCCGTCGCGATAGATTGGCCCGAAGACATCCGGCTTCTGGCCGAGCGCCTCGGAGAAAATCTCGATCAGCCGGATGCCGAGGCCGGTGACGGCGTCGATATAGGCAAGGATCGCGGGTTTCAGTTCCGGCAACGCGTCGGGGAACTGGTTGGGCCCGATGAGCCGCTTCCACGGTGCGTCCGACGGTTTGGCCTCAAGGCTCTCGCGCTCCGGGCCGAAATCGACCTGCTCGCGCCAGTCCTGGGTGCCGCGCGTATATTCGAGCCCGGCGCGATTGTAGCCGCGGAAATGCGGCGACTTGCGCATCTCGATCGCCAGCTTGTCGTCCTCCGGCAGGGCAAAGAAACGCCGCGACAGGTCGCGAATGGCATCGATCTCATCCTGCGGGATGCCGTGGCCCTCAAGATAGAAGAAGCCGACGGTACGGGCGGTGGAGCGCAATTCGCTAAGGGCCTCCGTCCGCTCGGGGTGATCGGCGGCAAAGCGCGTGAGGTCGAGCACGGGAAGGGTCGAATGGGTCTGGCTCACTTGGGTCTCCCAGGTTTTTGTCACGCCGATACCGGCGCGGACCGTTGAAGGTCGAAGGCGGCGGACGCGCAGGGCTCGAGATCGCTTCTGGCGAGGGAGAATGGATGCGACCCCCGCTCGATGATGCCCAAAGCATAGCGGGTAGCGGGAGGGACACTCAATATTATCTATTGAAATGATAGACTAAATTGTCGACGCGAGACGATACGTGCTTTCGAAGACAGTCGGTCAACGAAGAAATTCCGTTCGACGTGGTCTTGCCCCTCCACGCACCGGCGCTTGAGGCGGCCGAGCGGGGCGTTCGAAGGGCGCTCGAAAAGAGACTAATGCCGCGCTGTTTGGCGCGACGCGCGGTTGAGATTTGGAGCGCTCGGCCGCATGGGCTGATCCCGCCCCAACTGAACCGAAAACCCTGTCTCGCGGTCCGCCAGACAGGGTCGTCATTCGTTCACGCCCGCACGGCCGTAGGTCGTGTCGCCAAGGGGGTTGCCGCCCCTTGACGCCTCGCCGCACGCGCCGGCGGGAACATCGCTCAAGCCCGCAAGGCGGAGTTCAGCAGCGACCGAGGCTCGGACGTGTCAAAAGCTCGTTGGTCAGATGGGCCCGCTTGTTGCCGCAGTCCTCTGCCTCCTTGAGCAAGGATGCAAGCGCGAGCTCGAGGCAGTACTGCACGCCTTCGACATTGAGGGTCTTGGCGGAGTCACGCGCATAGGTGACAAGACGAGCCAGTGCCAGCAGCTCCTTTTCCTTGTCTTCCGGCTCAACCGGCACAGCAAATGAAGATAACATGATTTCCCCGGCTCCCCTGTGGATCGACGATCCAGTTCAGCGGGGCCAATCATAGCGTGACTTCGCGGCGGCGCGCGTGACATGAGCGTGACACACGTTGTATTGGAAAACCGCACTCTTAAGATGAAGCGTCAGGTTGACCGGACAACCTCTTCCACATGCTGGTAGAATTGAAATCCCAGCTTTGAGCCACAACCGTCCGTTGGGTTGGCGCATCGTTGAGGGCAACGAGCAGGCGGAGTGCGTCGGCTCGTTTCTGATCGACGGACCCGGCCGTGAGCAACGCAATGAGGCGGGCGCGATCGACGGATGCTGGAAGGCAAGCGCGCTCGATGATGGCCGGCCACGTCCGTTCCTTGTAGAACATCGCCTTTGCCGTTGCGCCGATCGCTGCGACCAGATCCGGTGACAAGGCTCCGTCTTCTGCGAGCTTTTCCAGCGACGCGTCGACGTTGACGAGAGGCAGGCTCAGTGGCCGGTAGCCGAGTTCTGACGGTCCATGGATGAGGGCGACATCGGCATCGTCCACCCGTTCCCCGCTGGCGTATTGTCGATAGATGTCACCGATGCCGGCCATCCCGAAGGGAGCGCATTCCGCCGCTCTGAGCGCGCCCATGCTGGCCGCGCCGAAAACCTGCACGCCTTGTGTCAGGGCATGAAGGATTTCCTTGTGCCAGACAGGGGCGACGTTTTCAAAGTTGCCGTCGACGAGGCCAATCGCCGTTGCGCCGCTTTCAACGGCGCGAAAGATATCGCCCTGCACGGCGGGCGGCAGGACTCGCACCGCCTCGCCGGCCGAAAGCTGCGCGTCGGGCAGGCTCGGGCCAATGAAGGCGACCTTCATCCGGCCTCCAGTGCCCGGGCGAGCGCCCGTTCCCCGAACCGGCGTTTGCGATTGCCATCGGGATTTTCGAGTGCGGGCACGAAGACCTTGACCACCGAGAAGGGCATATCGTTTCCGGTCAGCGGGACGACGACGATCGTCTCGATGCGCGCAGCGACGAGACGCTGCAAAACGAGATCGAGCAGCGCATGCGGCCCGCCATGGATTTCGGCGGCCGGCCGTGTCTCGCGCTCAGGAGCGGCTTCAAACAGACGGCGCGTGTCGTCGGGAAGGTTGCGGGCAAAGGTCTCGGGGAAAACGTCGTCCCGGGCGCCACTGATGTAGGTGAGCCGCGATTGGGCCGCTTCCGTCACCGCACGGATGGCGGCCCGGCGCGCAACCGGATGCGCCCCATGACCGATGGTCACGTCGTGATAGCGGGGCTGCCGGGCCGCAAGGATGCCAGCTTCCGCCAGAACGGCAGCGTAGCAGGGGATGCCGACGTCGCTCGTCATGTCGAACAGCCGCAGTTCCAGGCCGCAGGACGCAATCCGGTCGGTCATCTCGTCGAGAATGGGATCGCCGAAGGATACGGGGTCGATGCAACCGCGGAGCTTGCCCGCCAAAGGCAGGAGCCGCCAGAGCGTTTCGGCATCGCGCTCGATGCGCTCGAGCAGGCCGTGGAGAATGGCTTCCGTCTCGGTGTTGCCGGACGCAAGGCCGTCGGACGATTGCCAGTAGCGGCAGTCGCCGATGGTCCGGTCGAGGATGGTGGCGTCGCGCGGGACCCAGCATGTCGCGCCGTCACGTAGGTCGAAGCCCCGCAGCCAGTCGATCGGTTGGTCTGCTAAGAGGTCGGCCTGTCCGGCGGCGATAAAATGGGGAAGCGCCAATGCGCGGTCGCCCGCCTCGCACAAGGCGTCTCGTGTTGCCGTTCTTGCCGGGACTGACGGTGCGCACGCGACGGCCCGTTCGAGCGCCTCCATCGCCGCCGAGACCTTGGCGTCGATGTCGGTGACACCCTTGCCCTGATTGATGACGATCGACCGGGCGTTCGGCGAAACCGCGCTCCACACGGGGATGCCAATCCGGTCGAGGCCCGTCAGTCGTGCCAGCCGGGTGATGCCGAACCCGGGCAACAGCGCTTCGATGCGCTCGAAGGTCGCCTCAGGCAGGCAGCTACGATCACTATAGGAAAGCGCAGCGGCCGCCGGAGGGGCGAAATGCGCCTCCGGCGGCCGGCTTTTTTCCGTGGCGTTTTCCACGCGACGGCCTAGCCGTCCATGAAGCCGCCGGAGACGGAGCCGGACGAGGCGGCGAGCACGGCGAGATTGACGCCCTTGTGCACCCGTGCGCCGCTCGTGTTGCGCAGATCGTTGGCGGCTGCCAGCGGCCCCTGCGTCGGCGTCGGGATCAGCGACACCGTGCCGGCGTCCAGATCCGCAACCCAAAGCCTGTCGTCGCCCTCAACGCCGATTACCACCACTTTCGCCATTTGCCCCTCCTGGAGTGCCGCTTGAAAAGAAGTCAGAAGCCTGCCTTGCGCAGGCCCTCGCAGTAATGGATTCGCTGCCATTCCTCTCTAAAGGGAACGATCGCGATCCATTTGTCGAGATCGAAATCGGGGTGTACATCGAAAGTCTTGCGCACGTATTGGCGCGCCTTCTTCCGGTTGCCGAGCATGCCCCAGCTCGCTGCCGACAGCCGGTCGGCTGGCGTCGGATCGCGCATGCGCTCGATGTAGGAAATTGCCTGTTCGTACTGGCCGAGCGAGTAGCTCGCGCCGGCCGCGGTCCAGAAATATTCGTCGGGCGCGATCGGGTTGAGGTCGAGCGCCGCCTGGATCTTGCGCAGGCCGCCCTCCGGTCGCGAAGCCTGCACCAAGGTGTCAGCGTAGCTCGCGATGACGTTGGCGTGCTGCGGGCTCAGCGCCTCGGCCTTGTCGTGAAACTCCATGCTCTCGTCGAATTGCCTGAGATAGAGCTTCACGACGCCGAGCTCGCGGTAGCCCGTTGCCAGCGTGTCGTCGGCGACCACCGCGTCGCGCGCGTGGCGTTCGGCAAGCGCGAGCAGTTCGCTGTCTCCGCGCGCCGTCAGCAGCCACTCGACGAAGTAACTGCGGGCAAGCCCGCTCATCGCCGGCGCGAAGTCGCCGTTCTGGTAGAGCGCCTCGCGGAAGCTCTTGCGGGCTCGGCGCACCTCGGGAAGATTGAGCTGCTTGAGGTAGCGCTGTCCCAGGAGGAAGCTGCGATAGGAGCCGACATTGGTCTCGTAGGACTTGCGATGGGTCTCGTTGCGTTCGACCTGGCTGGCGATGGCAAGTGCGACCTGACGCGCGATCTCGCGCCTTGAGGCCATCAGGCCGTCGCCGTCGAGATTGAAGCGATCGGCCCAGATGACCTCGTCATTGGCAAAGAAGATCAGTTGCGTGAACAAGGTCAGCCGGCTGCCCTCGTCGGTGAGGCGCGTATCGAGAATGTAGCTGATCGCGTGCTTCTGGTAGGTGTTCGCCTTGTCGGCCTGCAGGCTGATCTGCGCGGCGGTATAAGGCGCGATGACGGAAACGGAGCGCAGCGCACAAAGACCGATCGTGACGTCTTCGATCAGGGCGCTTGCAAACTGGGTTGCCGGGCTGTCGATCATGCCGTTGTTCGGCGGCAGCAGCACGACGCGGGGAGGGCGCATGTCGCCGGCCGCTTCCGGCGCCGGCTGAAGAACGATCTGGGCGGGGCGGAATTCGCCCGCTGTCGTTGTCGGCAGGGTGCCGGCATGGGAAAGGGCCCGCGCCTCGAGGTGATTGCCCTCGAGCTGAAAGGCCTGCGTGAGTATCTTGCGCACATCCTCGTCAAGCGGGTTCAACTCAAGCAGCCGCGTTGCCGCGGTCTTGACCAGCTTGCGATGACTGCTCGTTGCATCCGGCGCGGCGAGAAGCAGGCTCTCGCGCAGGATCGACATATGTTCGCGACGCTGGCGCTCGATCCAGCCGTGCAACGCCTGTCCCTGGGACTTCAGGTCCTTGAGGAAATCCTCCTGAAAGGCTTCGACCGCTGCCTCGAGGCGCTCTACCGGATCGCCGGAAACGGCGCCGACGGCATCGAGGTCGCTGCGCAGCCGGCTGGCGTCGAGCCGCACCGCGGAAGGGGTAAACGTCAGGAACTGGCAGCCGATCTCGTCCTGCCGGGCGTTGATGCGCGAGATCGTCTTGCGCAAATTGACGAAGGCCTGGCTCGGAACGACCTCGTCCCACAGAAGCTTGGCGATGTCGTTGCGGGATTGCTCGCTGTATCGGCCGACGATCAGATGACAAAGAACGAGCAGGCCTTTTTCGGGGAAAGCGACTTCGCGCTCGTCAATATCGACGAGTCGCAGGCGCCCCAGGGTCTGCAGCGTGAATGTCATCCGATCATACCTGTCGGGCGTCGACGGTTATCCGTGCATGTCCTGCGCGTGGCTCGTCACGGCACGGGTCGGTTCGACTTCCGGCGTCTGCGCAACGGCAGCGACCAGAGAGATGATCTTCTTGCGCAGCACCGGGTCCGAGATTTTGAGGAACGCGCGGTTGAGCGCAATGCCTTCCTTCGACGACACGAAGGACGAAATCTCGCTGGGCTCGCGCGTCGTGTCGCCTGCGCCATTGCGGGCGCCGGCCGGATCTTCGCCTTCCTGGAAGAAGAAGCTCGGGTGAACGCCGAGGATGTCGGCAATTGCCTGAAGACGGCTGGCGCCGATGCGATTGGTGCCCTTCTCATACTTCTGCACCTGCTGGAATGTGATCCCGAGGCCGTCTGCCAGCTTTTCCTGGCTCAGTCCGGCCATCAACCGACGCATCCTGACGCGGGAACCGACAAAGACATCGATCTGGCTGGGGGCTTTCGTGTTCACTTGCATTTCCTCCGCACGTAGGAGTGTCAAATCATGCATATGAGTTTGCTTGAATAAATGTCCCGATGCAATCACCACGGGCTAAAACATGGCGATTTGCTGAGGAATAAAAAGTCTGGCGGTCGTCGCCTGACCGTTGGTCGCCGCAAACGGGGCATTGGCGGGAAAGCGCGACGGCCGGGCAGGGGCGATGTCTGCGACGACCGGCCTTTCGGCGCGCGAATCGGCCGCCTGGCGCCGGCATGCCGCAGCGCTTCCGGGCGCCGCCGCCGCGTCACGCCAAGCCGTTACGGTCGCCGTTACTGTTACGTACTTGCGCTCAGGTGACAGGCAAAGATGCTGAAGCCTCAACCGGTTGCCGCGCGCGCTTCCTTGAAGCGCCGGCATCGGTTGGCATCGTCCTGGCCGCCGGAGAACCCAGATGCAGAGATTGACGCTTGCCTTGACCCTGTTTGCGATTGCCACGGCCCCGGCAACGGCCGGCCCGGCAACAACGAGCGCATCGGTCAACTTCAGGGAAGGGCCGGGAACCGGTTTCAACAGCCTTGGCACGATCGCTGCGGGCGCCAGCGTCGATGTGAGGGAATGCGACGATGCCGGCGCCTGGTGCGCGGTCAGCTTCAATGGCCAGAGCGGCTTCGTCAGCGGCAAATACCTTGATGACGCCGACCCCAAGGGGCTTGGCTGGCCGCGGGCCTACAAGACCGACAGCGGAGCGACGATCACGCTTTACCAGCCGCAGATCAATGCCTGGAAGGACTTCACAGACCTCGATGCGCTGATCGCGGCGGAGTACAAGAAGACCGACGACGACAAGCCGATCTACGGCGTCGTCGGCGTCAGCGGCAAGACCAATGCCGACAGCGCATCCGGAGAGGTCGTCGTTTCCGATATCAAGCTGACTGAGATCAACTTTTCCGTACTCGACCGCCAGGCGCTCTCGGATCTCGCACTCGAGGTCGGAAAATTGATGCCGGTCGGGACGATCACGGTTTCCGAGGACAAGCTGACCGCGAGCCTCGCCGACTATGAACGGCTTGGCAATGTCGAGGGGCTGAAGGCCGATCCGCCGCCGATCTTTGTCAGCAGGCAGGCGGCGATCCTGGTCCAGACCAACGGCAAGGCGGTGTTCGCGCCGGTCAAGGGCGTGGACGGGCTTTCCTTCGCGGTCAACACCAACTGGGATCTCTTCAAGGTCGAGGCGGACGCAACCTATTACCTGCGCAACGACAAGGCATGGATGCAGTCGAAGGACCTCGCCTCGGGCTGGCAGCCGTCACCGTCACTACCCGAGATTTTCGGCAAGCTGCCGGACGATGACAATTGGAAGGATGCGAAGGCCGCGATCCCGCCTACGGCTGAAGCCGGCGTTGCGCCGACGGTCGTCTATTCCGACAAGCCTTCGGAATTGCTTGCCTTCGATGGTGAGCCGAAGCTCGAACAGGTTCCGGGCACAGGGCTGAAGGTTGCGACCAACACCGAGAGCGACGTCTTTTACCGCGACGCGGATTCCAGCTGGTACGTCCTCGTCTCGGGACGCTGGTTTGCGAGCGCCTCGCTCGACGGGCCATGGACGTTCGCCACGCCCAAGCTCCCGCAGGACTTCCAGAACATCCCGCAGGACGCAGCCTATTACACGGTGCGCTCGTCCGTTCCTGGCACGTCCGAAAACGCCGAGGCCCGGCTGAAGGCGAGCATTCCGGAAAAGGCGCGTGTCGCCCTCGACGGTTCGGTCAAGGTGGACGTTACCTATAGCGGGGAGCCGAAGTTCGAAAAGATTGACGGGACCACGCTCACTTATGCGGTCAATACCAACGAGACGGTCATCAAGGTCGGTGACAGGTACTTCGTGGTGAAGGATGGCGTCTGGTTCGTCGGTGACACGCCGACCGGACCGTTCGCCGTCGCCAAGGCGGTGCCGGACGAGATCTACACAATCCCGCCGTCATCGCCGGTCTACAACGCCACCTATGTGCGCATCTACGACACCGAGCCGGACGCGGTCTGGTTCGGGTACACGATGGGCTATCTCGGCGCGTATCTTGCCTGGGACACCTTCGTCTATGGCACCGGCTGGTACTATGACGACTACTGGGATTACGGCTGGGCCGGCGGCGGTTACTGGCCCTACTATCCGACACCTGTAACCTATGGCGTCGGAGCCTTCTACAATCCGGCCGTCGGCACATTCGGCCGCTACGGCTACGCCTACGGGCCTTATCGCGGAATTGCTGCAGGCGCCGCCTACAATCCGCGCACAGGAACCTATGTTCGCGGCGCCGTCGGCTACGGACCGAACGGCGACCGCGGTTTTGTCGCGGCCTACAATCCGCGCACGGGCAATGCTGCCATCGCCCGCGGCGGGCACAATGTCTACGGCAGCTGGGGCTCGGCATCCGTCAAGCACGGCTCCGACTTTGCGCGCATCAGCGGCGGCTCGACCGGCGATGCCGCGGGCGCCCATTGGCGCACGTCGGACGGCAACCATGGCTTCGTCGCCGGCGGCAAGGGTGGCGACGTCTATGCCGGGCGTGACGGCAACGTCTATCGCCGTGACGACGGGCAATGGCAGAAACATACACCGGATGGCTGGCAGCCGGTTCAAAAACCCCTGATCCAGGACCGGACGAAGGCGGGCGAGCAATTCGCCACCAAGCACCCCGATGCGGCTGAGAACCTCAATCAGCGGATCACCGACGGCAATCGCGGCAATCGCGCGCCCGATCATCTGGCGGTCGACAACATCGGCCGGCAGCTCGGCAACCAGCGCTCCTTCGAGCGGCAATCCTTCGATCAGCGGCCGTTGAATTTCCCGGCCGGAGGCGCCGGCGGGTTTGACCGTCCGGGCGGCTTCGGTGGCGGAGGCTACGGCGGCGGGTTCCATGGCGGTGGCGGCGGCTTCGGCGGTGGCGGGGGATTCCATGGTGGCGGCGGTTTCGGTGGCGGCGGCTTCCATGGCGGTGGTGGCGGATTCAGGCGCCGATGATAACGGCACGAACGGACGTTGACGGAACCGCCCGCGGGTATGCTAGCTTTGTGCAGATTGAGATGTGCCGATCGGGGGATCGTCACGATCGGCGGGGGTTTCGAGAATGAATTGCATTGGGGTGTTGCGTCGTCTGCTGGTTCCGGTTGTCGGTCTGCTGGCATTTCTTTTGGCCGCTTTCGTGCCGGTCGCAACCGGCTTTGCGCAGGATGCGGCGGCGGCGGCACCGCCCGCCAAGGTCCAGCAACTCATCCAGCTGCTCGACGACCCGGAAGTGAAGCAGTGGCTGTCGGCGAAGCAGGCGCCACCAGCCACTGAAACGGCGCCCGCGACAGCATCCCCGGCGACCGGCGTCGTCGCGCGCTGGACCGCCGAGATCAGGCGCCACCTGACGGGCATCTCCAACGCGGTGCCGCAGGTGTTTCCGGAAATGCGGGCAGCGCGCGACCGGCTGGCCGGCGATATGGAAAGCCACGGCAAAGCCCCCATTCTCAAAGGGTTCTTTTTCATTCTCCTGATCGGCTATGGCGCCGAATACCTGCTGCGGTGGGTCCTCAGGCGCAGCCTGAAGGGGGCCGTGCTGACGGGGCCGGCCCGCACCATGCTCACGCGGGTTCTGCCGTTGATCGTGTTTGCGGCGGCAAGCATGTCCGTGCTTGCGATCGCCGATTGGCCGACGCGACTGGAGGCGACCATTGCGCCGTTGCTTGGCGCGTGGATCGGCGCCCGGCTGCTGATGATCATCGCGTCTGCCGTCTTGACCGGTGGCCCCGCCAACGAGGGGAGCGCGGACGGGCGAACGGGGTATCTGTCCCTGACGGCGGACGAGGCCCGCTTCTGGCATCGACACAGCCTGTGGCTGATCGCTGCCGCTGCGCTCGTCTGGGGCGTTGGCGATGCGATGCGGGCGCTGTCGGTCTCCACCGACGTCCGCGATCTCGTCACCGCGATCCTCGGCTTCGTGGTGCTGGTGCTCGGGATCGTCACCGTGGTGCGGCGGCCCGTGGGCGCTGTCATAGGGTCGCGCCGCATCGTCGGCAACGTGCTGCTGATCGCCTTCTTGATCGTTCTCTGGCTGCTCTGGGTTGCGGGCATGGACGTCCTGTTCTGGATCGGCCTCTACGTGATCGGCCTGCCGCCATTGTTGCGGTTCACGAGCGCCTTTACCAAAACGCTGCTGGACGCCAATGCCGAAGACGAAACGCGTGTTATGCGCAACATCTTCATCGAGCGCGGCGCAAGACTGTTGGTCATTGCGCTTGCGGCCGGGTGGCTGGCTCTGATCTTCAAGGTCAGCGCGACGGCGATGATGGAGGACGACGCGTTCAATCGGGTCGTGCGCGGGGTGCTGGCCGGCATCGTCATCCTGCTGGCGGCGGATCTGGTCTGGCAGTTGGTGAAGGGGTTCATCAACCTGCGCGTCAAACAGGCCAACCACGCGACCGACGACCCGGCTGAACGTGCCCGCAACACCCGTATGATGACTTTGCTACCGATCCTGCGCAATTTTCTCGCAGCGTTCATCGCCGTCGTGGCGGTGCTGATGGTGCTGTCGGGTCTCGGCGTCGAAATCGGTCCGCTGATCGCCGGTGCCGGCGTGTTCGGTGTGGCGATAGGCTTCGGTTCGCAGACCCTGGTCAAGGACGTTATCAGCGGCGTCTTCTACATGATGGACGACGCTTTCCGCATTGGGGAGTATATTCAGAGCGGCAGCTACAAGGGCACGGTCGAATCCTTCAGCATTCGCTCGGTGAAGCTCCGGCACCACCGCGGCCCCGTCTATACCGTTCCCTTCGGCTCGCTGGGCGCGGTGCAGAACATGAGCCGCGACTGGGTGATCGACAAGTTCCTGATCAATGTTTCCTTCGATGCCGACGTCGCCAAAGTGAAGAAGGTTGTGAAGGGTATCGGCGCCAAGTTGCTCGAGGATCCGGATATCGGGCCGCTGATCCTGGAAACGGTGAAGATGAAGGGCGTCGAGAATTTCGGCGACTACGGCATGACCTTGAGTTTCGCCATGAAGACCAAGCCGGGCAGCCAGACCCAGGTCAGGCGCCGGGCCCAGGTCATGATCAAGGAGGCCTTCAAGGAAAACGGCATCAACTTCGCTTCGCCGACTGTGCAGGTGGCGGGCGACGAAGCGCAACAATCGGCGGCGGCTGCGGCCGCGACGCGCGATGCGATTGCCAAGAAGAACGCTGCGGCAGCACTCGGCGAGGGTGGTGCGCCGAAGGAGTGAACACAAAACTGGTCGATAACGGTGCCCTGGGCTGGGGAGGCCAAGATGAAACGGCTTTTGTTCGGACTATTGATCCTGCTCGTCGCAGGTGGCGCAAACGGCTGGGCGCAGTCGGAGGAACAGGCGAGCGAGAAATTCCTCCGCTCGATGCTTTTGCCGCACAAGAACGACTTCGACGGCATGGAAAAGCGCCGTCTCGTGCGCATCCTCGTGCCGTTCAGCAAGACGATCTACTTCATCGATCGCGGCCAGCAACTGGGAACCGCTGTCGACTTCGGCACAGCGCTCGAAAACGAGCTCAACAAGGGCCGAAAGAAGCAGATCGACAAGATCCGCGTCGGCTTCGTTCCCATGCCGCGCGCGAAACTGCTGTCAGCGCTCGACGAGGGGCTCGGCGACATCGTCATGGGCAACCTGACGATCACCGAGGCGCGGCTTGCCAAGGTGGATTTCACCGATCCGCTTTACAGTGAGGCCAAGGAGGTTCTTGTCACCGGTCCCACTGCGCCGGCCGTGACCAGCCTCGATGACCTGAGTGGCAAGGAGATCGATATACGCCGGTCGAGCAGCTATTATGAGCACCTGGCCGCGCTCAGTGCGAGCTTCGAAAAGGCCGGGCGTGCGCCGATCGCGTTGAAGGACATGGACGAAAACCTCGAGGACGAGGACGTGCTCGAGATGATCAACGCCGGGCTGCTGCCCTGGACGGTTGTCGACAAATACAAGGCCGACATCTGGGCGACGGTCTTTACCGACCTCAAGGTGCGCGACGACATCGCGGTCTCCGACCATGGCCAGGTGGCCTGGGCGATCCGCAAGGACAGCCCCAAGCTTGCGGCTGTTCTCAACGACTTCGTCAAGACCCACAAGGTCGGGACGACCTTCGGCAACATCCTGAAGAACACCTACTACAAGGGCGACAAGATGCTGAAGCGCGCCTATGCGCCGGAGGATGTCGCCCGCTTCAAGCAACTGGTGGAAATCTTCCGCAAACACGGCGACACCTATTCCTTCGACCATCTGATGCTGATGGCGCAGGGCTACCAGGAATCGCAGCTTGACCAGTCACGCCGCAGCCACCGCGGCGCGGTTGGCATCATGCAGCTGTTGCCTTCGACGGCGGCCGACAAATCCGTCAACATCGACGGCATCGACAAGGACGAGAATCTGAACGTCGAGGCCGGGACGAAATATCTTCGCTACCTCGTCGATACTTACATCAACGATCCCGGGATCACTCCGAAAGACCAGCTGCTGTTTGCGTTTGCCGCCTATAATGCGGGACCCGGAAACCTCAGGAAGTTCAGGGCGAAGGCGAAGGACATGGGTCTTGATCCGAACCTCTGGTTCGGCAATGTCGAGAACGCGGCTGCCGCGATCGTCGGGCGCGAGACGGTTCAGTATGTCAGCAACATCTACAAGTACTATATCGCCTACAGCCTGCTTGCGACGCACGATGCCGACGCCGCGGCGGTAAAGACGGTCGGAACGCAGCCGGCAACGGCGCAGTAGACGGCCTGGGCGGCGCCGGCGCATGGCCGGTTTTGCGCCGCCGCGTGCAAGGGACCAGTGAAACGGGCGGCGCATCCCGCTGCGCCGAAAGGTGGAGGCACGGAGAATGAACGCTTTGCGCAGGAAACCCGGTATCGGTCGGATGGCCGGTCTGCTTGGCATTGTCGCCTCAGCGCTTGTTGCCTGTACGACGCCGGACCTTGAGCCCATTCCCGGCAGCATCACCTATGGCGGGCAGCCGCGCACGAAGCTGACCAAGGCTCCGGTCGGCAGCATCGTTCCGCACCGCTTCACCAGCGGCAACAGCTTCGTCCAGGAAACCTACGTCATCCAACCCGACCGTTCGCTGAAACTGATCCGCCGGGACTACTACGATCTGCCGGTCGACCGGTAAGCCGCCGGTCTTTACGGGCTCGCGTCGGTTGACAGTGCCTCGCTCTGGGATGATAGCTCGCTGCGGATGAAGATTGCCTTTTACGCACCGCTGAAATCTCCAGATCACCCCGTTCCCTCCGGCGACCGGCTGATGGCGCGCATGCTGCTTGCAGCGTTGCGGACTGGCGGTCATGAGGTTGCCGTCGTTTCCCACCTGCGCAGCTTTCAGGCGACGCCGTCCGCAGACGCGTTCCGTCAGCTCGAGCGGGAGGCCGGCGCCGAGGTCGCTCGCCTGCGCGACGCCTGGCAGCGCGAAGGCGCGCCCGATCTGTGGTTCTGCTATCACCCGTATTACAAGGCGCCGGATCTTCTCGGCCCGGCGCTTGCAGCGGAATTTTCCATTCCCTATGTGACCGCCGAGGCGTCCTATTCGGCGCGCCGCAACGAAGGCGTTCGCGCTGTTGCCCAGCGCTTCGTTCTTTCGGCGATCGAACTTGCAGCCGTCAATATCTGCCTGACGGTCCGCGACCGCGACGGCCTCATCGAGACCGCCCCGGCCTGCCGGCACGCAATACTGGCACCGTTCATCGATGCGAGCTGCTTCCAGCCCTTGCCAGTGCGAAACGACGATGGTTTCCGCATGGTCACGGTTGCGATGATGCGCAGCGGCGACAAGTTGGACAGCTACCGCATGCTGGCAGGGGCGCTTTCTCTCGTCACCGACCTTGACTGGACGCTGACGATCGTCGGTGACGGGTCGTGTCGCGACGAGGTGCAGCAGGCCTTCGCCGCCGTTCCGTCAGAGCGGTTGGAATGGCTTGGCGAACAGCGCGCGGAGGATCTGCCCGACATTCTGTCGCGCGGTGACCTCTATGTCTGGCCTGGATGCGGCGAGGCCTATGGCCTTGCCTATCTCGAAGCGCAGGCCGCGGGCCTGCCGGTTCTTGCCCAACGGACGGCCGGCGTTCCGGAGGTGGTTCGAGATGGTGCGACCGGGATCCTGACGCCTGAAGGCGATGTCGAGGCCTATGCTGCGGCGATGCGATCGCTGATCGTAGATCCGCGCGGCCGCCGGCAATTGGGTCTCAACGCCCGCAGCTTCGTCCACGGCGAACGCTCGTTTGCCGCCGCGGCAGAGCGGCTCCGAACGATTTTCGATGCGTTTATTGAGGTGACGGGATGACCGACAGCCATTGGCAACAGCTTGCCGTCATGCTCGAGCAGGTGGCGGCTTCCGGCCGAACGGTGGATTTCTGGCTGCGGGACGATGATGCGTTTCAGCCGAGCGAGCCGCTCGACCGGTTGCTTTCGCTCGTCGAACGCTACGCGGTTCCCGTAGTCGTCGCCGTTCCGCCCGCCCAGGCGACCGACGCGCTTGCCCAGCGCATCGATGCGCTTGCCGGCATCAATGTCGCGGTGCACGGATGGGCGCACGACAATCACGCGCCGCCTGAGGAAAAGAAGCAGGAGCTTGGCCCCCATCGCCCGCGTGAAACGGTTCTGGCGGAGCTTGAGCGCGGCTATCTGCGATTGCAATCGTTATTTCCCACGGCCCTTGTACCGATGCTGGTGCCGCCATGGAATCGGATCGATGCCGGCCTGCTCGATGGTCTGCCCGGCATCGGCTTTCGCGTCTTGTCGGTCTTCGGCCCGGAAAAGCCGGCGCCGCTCAGGCTGGTGAACACCCATGTCGACGTGATGGACTGGCACGGCACCCGCGGCTGCCGCGACCATGCGTCGATTGTCGCCGACATCGTGACCCGGGTTCGGCAGGTCTGCGGCGACGTCGAGGGGAGGGCGGATCAGACGGGGCGCACGATCGGACTCTTGACCCACCATCTGGTGCACGACGAGCGCGTCTGGGCGTTCCTGGACCGGCTGTTCGACATGATCGCCGGCCATCCGGCCTGCCGCTGGCGCACAGGCCGCGATCTCACAGGTCGATGATCTGCCCGTCGCGTGCGGCAAAGGCGCCGGCGAAGGTTTCCTGGACGTCGCGCTCCATTTCGGCAAGCGCCTCGTCGGTGCGCGAGGGGTCATGGTGGAACATCGCAAGCTGCTTCACGCCGGCGGCCATCGCCAGCCGGGCGCCGTGCATGCCGGTCGAATGCCCGTAGCCCTGGAAATGCGCCATCTCGCTTTCGAGATAGGTGCAGTCATACACAAACAGATCGGCCCCGGCGATGAGGTCGAGCACGGCCGGATCGAGTACGCCGGGTTCGTGCTCGGTATCGTAGGCGAGTGCCACCGAACGGCCGTTCCATTCGATCCGGTAGCCGACGCAACCGCCGGGATGGCGCAGGCTCGTCGTGCGGATCGTGATCCCTTCGCGTGGCGTCAGCACGTCACCGGGCTTGAAGTCCATGCCGTCAAGACTTGCCTGGCAGATGTCGGGATCGACCGGGAACCACGGCGGGCGCATGAAGTCGCGAATCATTTCCCTCGTGGTCATCGTGCCGTGGAGATGGCCGGACCAGAAGCGGACGGAATTGCGACACTTGTAAATCGGCTTGAAATAGGGAAGGCCGATGATGTGGTCGTAGTGGCTGTGGGTGAAGAACAGGTCGAACTCTTCAATGCCTTCGGCGATCAGCGCGTAGCCTGCCTCGCGCAATCCTGATCCAGCATCGAACAGCAATACATCCTTGCCGCATCGGATCTCGATGCAGGATGTATTTCCCCCATAGGCGACGTATTGTTGGCCGGATACCGGCAAACTTCCTCTTACGCCCCAGAACCGCACTCGAAAGTTGTCGTCACGCATTCAGTTTCGGCTTCACTACGCACACTTGGATCATTTTGACCCTTGTATGACTGTTAAACAAGCACATATGGCCGCACCCCTGCAATGCCATGGGTAATTATTTGGAATGTAACCCCAGCCTTGCCAAGGGCGGGGCGGCCAGATCGTCCGACAGGCCCTCGAAATCTCGTGGGTTTGCCCGGTCGATGATGGCCTTGGCAGCGGCTTATGAAACTTTTTGTTGCGCACTTATGTAGTTTATCTATCGAACAAACTGTAACGCAGGGAACAGGTCGGATGGCTGAGGCGGGTGAAGGACGGTTCTACGACACCGTACCCCTTTTCGATGCGTTCGAAGGTGTGGCGGACGAGACGAATTATCGCCCGCTTCCGGACGGCTGGGTTCTTGCCGTCGCCGATATCGTCAATTCGACCGGTGCGATCGCCGACGGTCGCTACAAGACGGTGAACATGGCCGGTGCCAGCGTGATTTCGGCGCTGATGAACGTTCTTGAAGAAAAGACCATGCCCTTCGTTTTCGGCGGGGATGGCGCGCTGGCGGCGCTGCCGGCATCGATGGCCGAACGGGCGCATGGCGCGCTCGCGGCCGTCAAGACCTGGGTGGCCGAAGAGCTGGGGCTCGAATTGCGCGCTGCGCTGGTCCCGGTCACGGATATCCGCGCAAACGGTCTCGACATGCGCGTCGCCCGCTTCAAGGCGAGCGACGAGGTTTCCTATGCGATGTTCGCCGGCGGCGGTGCGAGCTGGGCGGAGGCGGCGATGAAGGCCGGGCGCTACCACGTTGGCGCGGCCGCCGCCGGAAGTCGCCCGGATCTCACCGGTCTTTCCTGTCGCTGGAACCCGATCCAATCGCGCCACGGCACGATTGCGTCGATCATTGCGGTGCCGGGGGCCAAGGGCAACGGGCCGGAGTTCCAGGCGCTGATCGCCGACATCGTCGCCATGGCCGACGAGGAAGAGCGCAACGGGCATCCGGTCCCGGTGCTCGGACCGGACCCGCGCTTCTCCTTCAAGGGGATCGATGCGGAGGCGCGCGCGCAGGCGCCGAAGGGATGGCGCCTCGGTACGCGCCTCTGGATCACACTGCAGACTCTGACCCTGTTCGTCTGCCTGAAGATGGGCTGGAACCTCGGCACGTTCGATACGAACAGGTATCGGCGCGACCTTGCCGACAACACCGATTTCCGCAAGTTCGACGACGGCCTGAAGATGACGGTCGACATCAGTGCCGCGCGGCTTGAGCGTATTGAGGCGCGATTGCTTAAGGCTATGGCGGACGGTGTCGCCCACTTCGGCCTGCATAGCCAAGATTCGGCACTGATGACCTGCATCGTGCCGACGCCGATGACCCGCGACCACATCCATTTCGTCGACGGCGCCTCTGGCGGCTACGCGGTGGCCGCAAGCAAGCTCAAGGCGACGCTCGCGAAAACCGCAGCGGAACCGAAAGGCCTCGGGCCGACCGCCTGATCCGGATGATCTGCGCAGCACGCAAGCTGCGGTCGCGGGGCGCCAGACTACGCCTTGACGATATGGTCCCCGGCAAGCCCGTTGCGATGGAACACGTTGCGGGTGTCGATGACGAGCGGCGCCCACCTGGCGAGCGCCGCATAGTCCACCTGATCGTGGTCGGTGGCGATGAGCACGGCGTCGAAGCTCGCGATCGTCCGTTCGTCGAGTGCGACCGACCGGCGACCCTTCAACACGGCATATTCGCGTGTCGGCGGGATCTCGGCGACGTAGGGATCGTGATAGGCGGTCCGGCCGCCGCGCTCCTCGATCAATTCGATCAGGCGCAGGGAGGGGCTTTCGCGAATGTCCGGGACGTTCTTCTTGTAGGCCAGTCCGATGACGAGAACGTTGGAGCGGCTGAGCGCCTTGCCCGCGTGCCGGTCGAGCGCTTCGGCAAGGCGGCTGACGACATGACGCGGCATGGCCGAGTTGATTTCGCCGGCAAGTTCGATGAAGCGCGTCGGCAATTCGTATTCGCGCGACTTCCAGGTGAGGTAGAAGGGGTCGATCGGGATGCAGTGTCCGCCGAGGCCTGGGCCGGGGTAGAACGGCATGTAGCCGAACGGCTTGGTCTTGGCAGCCTCGATCACTTCCCAGACGTCGATGCCCATGGCCTCGTAGACGATCTTCAGTTCGTTGACGAGGGCGATGTTGACCGAGCGGAAGATGTTCTCTGTGAGTTTCACGGCCTCGGCCGTGGCGTTGGAGGAGACCGGCACCACGGTCTTGACCACCGCGGCGTAGAACGTCTCCATCAGCTTTGCCGCCTCGGGCCCGTCGCCGGCGATCACCTTCGGGATGCTGACGGTCTCGTAGACCGGGTTGCCGGGGTCTTCGCGTTCCGGCGAAAAGCCGACGAAGAAGTCGACGCCGGATTTGCGCCCGGTCTCTTCAAGGATCGTGCGCACGACGCCGTCGGTCGTGCCCGGATAGGTGGTCGATTCGAGCACGATCAGTTGCGCCGGCCTCAGCGTCGCGGCGATGGCACGCGAGGTCTTCTCGACGAAGGAGAGGTCGGGGTCGCGGTGCTTGGTCAGCGGCGTCGGTACGCAGATGATGATGACGTCGCAATCGGCAAGGTTCGTGAAATCCGTGGTCGAGCGGAAGCGGCCGGCGCCACTCTCCTGCGCAAGGGCCGGATCCGAGACTGCCGCGATATAGGATCTGCCCGCGTCGAGCGCGACGATCTTGGCGGGGTCGATATCGAAGCCGGTGACGGGAAATCCTGCGCGCGCGGCCGCGATGGCCAAGGGCAGGCCGACATAGCCAAGTCCGATGACGCCGACCCGTGCGCTCTTGGCGGAAATGGACGACAGCAGGCTTTCGAAGTGAGGTGAGGTCAAGTTTCTTTTCCAGGTCTCGTGGGCAAAGGGGCGCGCGCCAACATGTCGTGGTTTGTTGGAGAGAAACAAGATCCAAGTCAAGCGAGCGGTCGATGGGCGAGAATGCCTGCTTCTGACGCCGCCATCAAAACTTCGTGCAACGACATCTGTGACAAAATCTTCATCAACCTCTGGAAATCGGTAGCCGCCATCAATATCTGCATTAGATAAGGGTCGATTTCCGGGTGCCTGCACGTCGTTGACGCCGGAATCGGCTGGAGCATTTTCTTAACGGGCACGGCTCATCATCATCCACCGCGAACTTGGACCGGCTCGACGCCGGGGCGTTCGCCGTCTCTGGATGGTGACTGGGGACGGTCTGTCATGACGAGGTCGCGAAATGAGCCCGACGAACGACAATGTATCCGAAATCCTCATCGACAAGGTCGCCGACTGGCTGATGCGAACGTCGCTCAGCGACGCGCCGCTCGAGACGATCGTGAAGGGCTTTTGCGAGCGGCTTGCCGCCGCCGGCCTGCCGCTGATGCGCGTGCATCTTTCCTTTTCCATGCTGCATCCGCTCTATGATGCGCTTGGCTTCACCTGGGTTCGCGGCAAGGGCGTCGAAGTGAGCGGCCTCCGGCATGAGGAACTGGCGCTCAATCCGGAGCGCTTCCTGCAGAGCCCCTATTATTATCTGCTCAACAACAATCTCGAGCATGTCCGCCGGCGCATCTACAAGGATACGCCGTCCGAATTTCCGATCTTCGACGATCTGAAGGAGCAGGGCGCGACGGACTACCTCGCCTTCATGCAGTCGCTCGGCGCCGATTCCGGCCACGGCATGGTCGGATCCTGGACGACGGATCGTCACGGCGGGTTTACCGACGATGTGATCGGTGCGCTGCTGAAGCTGCAGCATCATCTGGCCGTTGCCGCCAAGATGGCGGTGCTCGGCAAGCTCGCCGACAACATGCTGACGACCTATCTCGGCTCCAGTGCCGGTCGCCGCGTGATGAGCGGCCAGGTCCGTCGCGGTGACGGCGAAACCGTGCGCGCGATCCTTGTGATGGCCGACATGCGCCGCTCGACCATGCTGGCGGAAAAGGAAGGGCGGCAGTCCTATATCGAGACGCTGAACAGCTATTTCGACGCGATCGCAGCCCCCTTCAACCGCAATGGCGGCCATATCCTGAGCTTTGTCGGCGACGGCTTCATCGCGGTCTATCCCTGTGGCCGCCACAAGGAGCCCTCGGAATTCGCCGCCCGCGAGGCCTTTACGGCCGTGCGCGCGGCGACGGTGCGAATGGAGATGCTGAACGGAGAACGGCGCAAGCAGTCCCGCGATCCGATCGGCTATGGCGTCGGCTTGCACGTCGGCAACGTGATGTTCGGCAATGTCGGCTTGCGCGACCGGCTGACGTTTTCCGCCTTCGGCTCTGCGGTCAACGAAGTCCAGCGGTTGCAGAACCTGACCAAGAAATATGCCCACAGCGTCGTCGCGAGCGAAGCCTTCGTCAACTATTGCGGCGGCGACTGGACAGCACTCGGCCAGGAGAAACTGAGGGGCGTTCGGCAGAAGTTTACGATTCTTTACCCGAACGACTCGGCACTGCTTGCGCGTGCGGACGAGCGCTTCGATGATGTGCTGCAGGATGGACTTTCCGAGGCGGAGCATGTCATGCTGCTCCATCGCAATACGCGCCCGCTCCAGCCGCCGCGCGGCCTGATCGACAAGATGCTTCAGTAAGGGGGAAGAATGTTCCGAGCCGTTTTTTTCGCCGCTTCCATCGTCATGGCCGGGAGCGCGATGGCCGAGCCATGGGAAACAAAGCTTGCCGATGGCTTCGAGGGACAGAATTTCGCACCGGAAGGCGGGCTCTACTATCGCGAGAATTTCGAGCAGACCGCCGGCACGGTGGACTTCCAGAACGATGTCAAACGCACCGGAAACGGCGCCCTCCGCCTGAGCGTGGTTCCGACCTGTCCAGACTCGCTCGACGGTTGCAGCGAGCGCGCTGAGATCTGGGAGAAGACGGCCCTGCGCGTGCCCTATGACCAGGGCGTCTGGTATGGCTTCGCCGTCAAGTTCGCCGATCCGATCCCGAAAGAGGATCACCGCTACCTCATTGCCCAGTGGAAGCGTGAGATCGACCCGGGCGCGGAGGGTGATTTCAGCCCGTTTCTGGCGCTTCGCCTCGAATACGGCAAGCTCTTCGTCACGGTGGAAACCAACTACCTGATGCCGCTGTCGGTCGGTCCCGAGGGGACGGCGGCGACGTGCAAGCCCGGCCAGGTTCCCGTATGGGGGCGGCCCGGCGTCAACCAGATGCGCATGCTTGTCGCTGCAGACAGCCATTGGAAACTGGAAGACGGCAACCTCTTCAACGGCTGCACCGATGCGGTCAAGATCACCAACCACGGCAACCCGCTGCCCGATCCGAATTCCGGCTGGATCGACTTTGCCGTCTACACGCAACCGGGCGCTGCCGGCACCGGTCGCATCGATCTCTACGCCAATGGCAAGCCGATCTTCACGGCCAACGGGCATATCGGACACGCCGACAAGGGGCTCGGCAAGAACCAGTACTTCAAGTTCGGCCCCTATCGGGCGGCCGATACGACGGACTGGACGCTGTTTTACGACGACTTCCGGCGCTCGCCGAAATGCTCCGATGTGTTGAAGGAGGGTACCTGCCCTTCGCTCTAACCATCTGAAGATGCACGTGGGTAGAGCCTTGTCTGCAACCGTCCATGCTGGACAGCCCTTAGAAGCTGCGCTAGTCTTTTTTTAGAGGCGGCGGATAAAAAGCGATGAGGGAAGCGTGCTGCTATGACATCTGGGGCGGACCTGCTTCGAGTTGAAGGTCTGCGGATCACATTCTCGGTGCTCGGCGGCGAAGTTCAAGCCGTCAATAACGCGAATTTCAGGATATTGCCGGGCAAGGTTACGGCTCTTGTTGGCGAGTCGGGATCGGGCAAGTCTGCGATCAGTCAGGCGGTGATGGGCATTTTGCCGAACGTCGCCAGGGTTGGTGGCAAAATTTCGTTCAACGACCCGGCATCGGCGGGAAAGCCGATCGATCTCCTGTCGCTGGAGCGGGAAGGGGACGAGATCCGCAGCCTGCGCGGCACGCGGATCAGCAAGATCTTCCAAGAGCCGATGACGTCGCTGTCGCCGCTCCACACCATCGGGAACCAGATTTCCGAGGTGCTCAAGATCCACACGGATGCGGAAAAGGCGGAACGCAGGGCGCGCACGGAAGAGCTGCTCGGCTATGTCGGTTTCGCCAATCCGAAGCGCGCCTACGATATGTACCCGTTCGAGCTTTCGGGCGGCATGCGTCAGCGCGCAATGATTGCAATGGCATTGATCTGCCGGCCGGCGCTGCTCATTGCCGACGAGCCGACGACGGCTCTCGATGTGACCGTGCAGGCACAGATCCTGAAACTGCTTCGCGAGCTTCAGGTGAAGCTCAACATGGCGATGCTTCTGATTACCCACGACCTCGGCGTGGTCGCCAACATGGCCGACGAAGTCGTGGTGATCTATCACGGGCAGATCGTCGAGGCGGGGCCGGTCGAGGCGATTTTCCGCAATCCGCAGCACCCTTACCTCAAGGGGCTGATGGCCGCCGTTCCGCATTTCGATATGAAGCCCGGCGAGCGACTGAAGGCGCTGCGCGAAGTCCCGGTCAAGGCGGGCACGCTGCTTGGCACCTCGACCGCCGATCGGCGCGCGGGGCCAGAGGTGCTTTTGTCCGTCCGAAACCTGTCGAAGACCTATGGGACGCGTAAATCGTCCTGGTTCGGCGGTGGCGAGAGTTCGCAGCACCGGGCCGTTGACGACGTCAGCTTCGATATCCGCCGCGGCGAATGCCTCGGGCTTGTCGGCGAGAGCGGCTGCGGCAAGACGACCGTCAGCAAGATCCTGATGCGGGCCGTCACGCCCGACACTGGTTCGGTCACCTTCGACAATGGCGAAGGTCCGGTCGACGTGCTCAAGGCGCAGGGCGACACGCTGCAGGAATTGCGATCGAAGATCCAGATGGTGTTCCAGGATCCGGTTTCGTCGCTTTCGCCGCGCATGACGGTCAAGAACATCCTGAGCGAACCGCTGGAGATCCACGGTCGCGGGAACGCGAAGTCGCGCGTCGAGACGGTGCGCTCGCTGTTGCAGGCGGTCGGGCTCGACCAGCGCTTCATCAACCGCTACCCGCACAGCTTTTCGGGCGGGCAGCGCCAGCGCATCGGCATCGCCCGCGCCCTCGCGCTGGTTCCCGAACTCTTGATCTGCGACGAGCCTGTTTCGGCGCTCGACGTTTCCGTCCAGGCACAGATCCTCAATCTGCTCAAGGATTTGCAGAAGGAACTGGGACTGACCTGCCTGTTCATTTCGCACAATCTGGCCGTCGTGGACTATATGGCCGACCGCATTGCGGTGATGTGTGCCGGGCGGATCGTCGAGCTTGCGCCGCGCGAGGTGCTGATGCGCAAGCCGGTACATCCCTATACCAAGTCGCTGCTGGCCGCCGTTCCCTATCCGGATCTCGACCGGCCGCTCGATTTCGACCGGCTGAAGGACAGTGAGGGATCGGACATGCGGCGCTGGGGACCGCAGTTCCGTGATGATGACGCTGGCGACACACTGATCCCCGCGGATCTCGGTGGCGACCATTTCGTGCTCGCCCGCCGGTCCGTGGATGCAGGGGAGTTACGGCCATGATCACCCGCCGAACTGTACTGGCATTGCTTGCAACTGTGGCCCTGCCGAGCCGGCTCCTTGCCGCCGGCGATCCCGCGTTCCTGGAAAAGCTGATCACCGATGGCAAGCTGCCGCCGCTCGCCGAGCGGCTGCCCAAGTCTCCGCGCGTCATCAACGTGGCGGCCATGGGCCGCCAACCCGGCAAATACGGGGGCGTCGTGCAGATGCTGATCGGCAGCGCCAAGGACATCCGATTGATGACCATCTACGGCTATGCCCGGCTGGTCGGCTTTGACGAAACGCTGAAGCTCGAAGCGGACGTGCTCGAAAGCTACGAGACGGTCGAGGACCGCATCTTTACCTTCCATATCCGCGAAGGCCACAAGTGGTCGGACGGCACGCCTTTGACGGCGGAGGATTTCCGCTACTGCTGGGACGATGTGCTCAACAACGAGAAGCTCAGCCCGGCCGGGTTGCCGACAGCGCTCGTCATGGATGGTGAGGCCGGGAAATTCGAGGTCATCGACGAACGTACCGTGCGCTACTCGTGGTCGACGCCCAACCCGGATTTCCTGCAGAAGCTTGCCGGCCCGCAGCCTCTGGTGGTGGCGATGCCCTCGGCCTACCTCAAACAGTTCCATGAGAAATATCAGGAAGAAGACAAGCTGAAAGCGCTGATGAAGGAGGAGCGGGTCAAGAAATGGAGCCAGCTCCATATGCGCATGGCGCGATCTTACCGACCTGAGAATCCCGATCTGCCGACGCTCGATCCCTGGCGCAACACGACGCCGCTGCCGGCCGAACAGTTCGTTTTTGAGCGCAATCCCTACTACCATCGCGTCGACGAGAACGGCTTGCAGCTTCCCTACATCGACAAGTTCGTGCTCAGCGTCAGCTCGTCGGCCCTGATCCCGGCCAAGACCGGAACCGGCGAAAGCGACCTCCAGGCGACAGGCATCGATTTCGTCGACTACACTTTCCTCAAGGATTCCGAGAAGCGCTACCCGGTACGGGTCCTCCTGTGGAAGAAGACGCAGGGCTCGCGCCTGGCGCTGCTTCCCAATCTCAATTGTTCGGATGAGGTCTGGCGGCCATTGCTGCAGGACGTGCGGGTTCGTCGCGCGCTTTCGCTTGCGATCGACCGGACCGAGATCAACAAGGCTGTCTTCTACGGCTTGACGAAGGAAAGCGCCGACACGGTGCTGCCCGACAGCCCGTTGTTCCGGCCCGAACTCGCCAATGCCTGGGTCGCGCACGATCCGGCACAGGCAAACACACTGCTTGACGAAGTCGGCCTGAAGCAGCGCGGCAGCGACGGTATCCGCATCCTTTCCGATGGCCGGGCAGCGCAGATCGTCGTGGAGACGGCGGGCGAAAGCACGCTTGAAACGGACGTGCTGCAACTCATCACCGACTACTGGCAGAAAATCGGGATATCGCTCTTCATCCGCACCTCGCAGCGTGACACGTTCCGCAGCCGCGCCGTCGGTGGCGAGATCATCATGTCGATGTGGTTCGGGATCGATAACGGCGTTCCGACCCCGAACATGAATCCCGGGCAACTTGCACCGACCGCGGACGACCAGCTGCAATGGCCCGTCTGGGGGCTCAACTATCTGTCCCATGGCGAAATGGGCCAGCCGCCGGATCTTCCAGCGGCGGTCGAACTCACGGAGTTGCTGCAGCGCTGGCGCCATTCGGCGGAGGATTCCGAGCGGACGGAAATCTGGAGCCGGATGCTGTCGATCTACACCGACCAGGTGTTCTCGATCGGCATTGTCAATGCGTCGCTGCAGCCGATCCTCGTGGCGAAAAAGCTCAGGAATGTGCCGGAAACGGCCCTCTACGGCTTCGATCCCACGGCCTACTTTGGCGTCTACAAGCCCGATACCTTCTGGATCGAGCAGGAAGGCTGACATGCTGCGTTATATTCTGTGGCGTATCGCGGCGATGATTCCGACCCTCCTTATCATCTCGGCGCTTGTCTTCACTATCATCGAATTGCCGCCGGGCGACTATTTCGAAAGCTACATCGCCGAGATCAAGGCGCAGGGCGAAGGCGTCGACATGGAGCAGATCGAGGCGCTGCGCAAGGAGTACGGCTTCGACCAGCCGGCGCCCCTGCGCTACGTCCACTGGGTCGCCGGTATGCTCCAGGGTGATTTCGGCTATTCCTTCGAATACGAGCTGCCGGTGAGCGATGTCGTCGGCGATCGCCTGTGGCTGACGATCCTCGTGTCCTTCGTCACCATCATCTTCACTTGGCTGATCGCGTTTCCGATCGGCATCTATTCGGCGACGCACCAATACAGCTGGGGCGATTACGGCCTGTCGCTGATGGGGCTGATCGGCATCGCCATTCCGAACTTCATGCTCGCTTTGATCCTGATGTATTTCGCCAACATCTGGTTCGGGATCTCGATCGGCCATCTGATGGACCAGAAATATCTGGCCGAACCGATGAGCTGGGAGAAGGCGAAATCGATCCTCGAGCACATCTGGATACCGGTGATCATCGTCGGGGCCGCCGGCACCGCCGGCATGATCCGGCGGCTGCGCGCCAATCTGCTCGACGAGCTGCAGAAGCAATATGTGGTCACGGCGCGCGCCAAGGGGCTGTCGCCGATGCGCACGCTGGTGAAGTACCCACTGCGCATGGCGCTCAATTTCTTCATCTCGGATATCGGTTCGATCCTGCCGGCCATCATCTCCGGCGCTGAAATCACCGCGATCGTGCTGTCGCTCGAGACCACCGGACCGATGCTGATCAAGGCCTTGCAGAGCCAGGACATGTACCTTGCCGGTTCGTTCCTGATGTTCCTCGCCTTCCTGACGGTGATCGGCGTGCTGATCTCCGATATCGCACTCGCCATTCTCGACCCCAGGATCAGGCTGCAAGGCAGGAGCACCAAGTGACGTCATTCCTTCCTGCGCCCGGCGAGCCCTTGCCGCATTACGTATCGACCGCCCCCTTTGATCCCTATTCCGTCGAGGCGATGACGGACGAGCAGGTGCGCGTCAACCAGGCCTCGCAGTTGAGGCTGATGTGGTGGAAGTTCCGGCGCCACAGGCTCGCGCTCGTTTCCGGCATCTTTCTCGCAGTGCTTTACCTGTCGATCCTGATCAGCGAGTTCCTGGCACCCTACAATCTGCATACCCGCAACATGGACTTCATCTATGCCCCGCCGCAGTCGGTGCATCTGTTCCACGAGGGCAAGTTCGTCGGGCCCTTCGTCTACGGGCGCACCATGACGCTCGACATGGACACGCTGAAGCGCAACTACGCCGACGATACCACCGACGTGCAGCGGTTGCGGTTCTTCTGCCGCGGCGACAGCTATCGGTTCTGGGGCCTGTTCGACAGCAACGTGCATCTCGTCTGCCCGGCCAAGGACGGCCAGGCCTTCTTCCTCGGAACGGACCGTCTCGGCCGTGACGTGCTGTCGCGCATCATCTACGGCGCGCGCATCTCGTTGACCATCGGCCTGCTCGGCATCACCGTCAGCTTCGTGCTCGGCATCGTCATCGGCGGGCTTGCGGGATATCACGGCGGTATCTTCGATCTCATCACGCAGCGCGTGATCGAGGTGCTGCAATCGATCCCGAGCATTCCGCTCTGGCTGTCGCTGGCGGCGATCATGCCGGCCACCTGGAGCCCGATCCTCATCTATCTGGCGATCACCATCATCCTCGGTCTTCTCGACTGGACGGGACTTGCGCGCGCGGTGCGCTCGAAGCTTTTGGCGCTGCGCGAAGAGGACTACGTGCTCGCGGCCCAGCTGATGGGCGCCAAGCCAAGCCGCATCATCGGCCGGCACCTCGTTCCCGGATTCATGTCCCATCTGATCGCGACCGCGACGATATCGATACCGGGCATGATCCTCGGCGAAACCGCTTTGAGTTTCCTCGGTCTCGGCCTCCGGCCGCCGATCACCAGCTGGGGCATCCTGTTGACCGAGGCAAAGAGTGTCAGTGTCATCGCCTTCTATCCATGGCTCCTATTTCCCACAATTCCGGTCATTCTTGTGATTTTGGCGTTCAACTTCTTGGGAGATGGCTTGCGTGACGCGGCCGATCCCTACAAATGAAGCCCGGTTTGACGCTGGCAGCGGTCCGCGTGAAACGGTTCATTGTACCCTGAGCGAAAGGTTCCTTGCATGATGCGGCGTTTCGAAGATGCCCGGATCCTCATGTATAGCCATGACACGTTCGGGCTCGGACACCTCAGGCGCTGTCGCACGATTGCGCATTCGCTGGTGGAAGACTTCCGCGGTTTGAACATTCTGATCATATCGGGCGCGACGATCGCCGGCGCTTTCGACTACCGCGCCCGCGTGGATTTCGTGAAAATCCCGAGCGTGATCAAGCTTCACAACGGCGACTACACCTCGCTCGACCGCCACATCGAGCTGGACGAGACGCTGAAGATGCGCCAGGCGATCATTCGCCACACGGCCGAGACCTTCAAGCCCGACATCTTCATCGTCGACAAGGAGCCCATGGGCCTTCGCGGGGAGGTCGAGGAAACGCTGACTTACCTGAAGGCGCACGGCACGACGCTGGTTCTTGGCCTGCGCGAAGTGATGGATGCGCCGCACCTTCTGGAGGCGGAGTGGAAGCGGCGCGACACCATGCGCAAGATCGAGCAGTACTACGATACGATCTGGGTTTACGGTCCGCCGGATTTCTATGATCCCTTGACCGAACTCGAAGTGCCGCCCGCCGTGCGCGACCGGATGAACTTCGTCGGCTTCCTGCAGCGCAGCGTGCCGCGCGAGGAGCTGCCGGGCCACAAGCCACAGGGCGACTATATCCTGGTGACCACAGGCGGTGGCGGCGACGGCGCCGACCTCATCCACGACGTCATCCATGCCTATCAGCAGGACCCGGAGCTCACCCATCGGGCGCTGATCGTGCTTGGTCCCTATATGCCGGTGAAAAAGCGGGAAAAGCTGATCCGCAAGGGAAGCAAGATCCCCTATATCAAGATCATCGAGTTCGACAATCGCATGGAGGAGCTGATCGCCGGCGCCAAGGGAGTGGTCGCCATGGGCGGCTACAACACCTATTGCGAAATCCTCTCCTTCGACAAGCCGGCGCTGATCGTGCCGCGCATCCAGCCGCGCGAGGAGCAGTTGATCCGCGCCCGTCGTGCCGCCGAACTCGGTCTTGTCGAGATGATCTTGCCTGAAGAAGCGGAAGATCCGTTGCGTTTTGCGGCCGCGCTGAAAGCGCTGCCGTACCGCGCGCCGCCGTCGAAAAGCAGCGCCAATGGCCTCAGGCTGGAAGGTCTGGCGCACATTTCCGACATTGTCGGCAGGTGGCTCGACCGTCCGTCCAGCGATCACCTTAACGTCGTGAAGAAATCGAGCTGAAGCATTGCAGACAGACCGCAAGATTGCCGTCGTGCTGAAGGGATATCCGCGTCTTTCGGAAACCTTCATCGCGCAGGAGCTGCTTGGCCTTGAGCGGGCCGGAATGGACCTCGTCCTGATTGCGTTGAGGCGCCCGACAGACGGAAAGCGTCATCCGGTGCACGACGAGATCCGCGCTGACGTTCACTATCTGCCGGAGTATCTGCATGAGGAGCCGCTCCGGGTGCTGCGCGGCCTGCTGCGCTCTTTGCGCAAGCCCGGGTTCTGGCCGGCGCTCGGGTCGTTCTTCAAGGATCTCAGCCGCGACTTCAGTCGCAACCGCTTCCGGCGGTTCGGCCAGGCCATGGTGCTGGCATCGGAGTGGCCGGGCAATCCGCGCTGGCTGCACGCCCATTTCATTCATACGCCCGCGTCGGTGACCGCCTATGCCAGCATCATCGCCGCCACGCCGTGGACCTGCTCGGCGCACGCCAAGGACATCTGGACGTCGCCCGACTGGGAGCTTTCTGAAAAGCTCGGCCGGGCCCGCTGGACCGTGACCTGCACGCGCATGGGTTACGAGCATCTGAAGAGCCTGACCCCCGAGAAGGCGAGGGTGCATCTGAGCTACCACGGCCTCGATCTCGAGCGATTTCCGCGCTTCGAGGGCGGACACTCCAGCCGTGACGGTTCGGATCCATCCGATCCCGTGCGTATCGTCAGCGTCGGTCGCGCCGTCGGCAAGAAGGGTTATGACGTGCTGCTGAGGGCGCTCTCTCTTCTGCCAGCGGACCTCAACTGGCGGTTCGAGCATATCGGCGCCGGGGAACTGACAGGAAAACTCAAGGCGCTGGCAAGCGAGCTCGGCGTCTCGGATCGGGTCGTCTGGAAGGGTGCGCTCGACCAGACCGATGTCCTTGCCCATTACAGGGCGAGCGACATTTTCGCGCTTGCCTGCCGGGTGACGGCCGACGGCGACCGGGACGGTTTGCCGAACGTGCTTGTCGAGGCCTCAAGCCAGCGGCTGGCCTGCATATCGACCGCGATCTCCGGTGTGCCGGAACTGCTCGAGGATGGCGAAAACGGCCGCGTCGTGGCCTCGGAGGATCCGCAGGCGCTTGCTACGGCGCTGGAGCAACTGATCCGCGACCCGAAACTCCGCCAAAGGCTCGGTGACGCCGCCGAACGGAAGGTTCGCGGACAGTTCGATCATCACACCAGCATTGATCAGCTCGCCGGCCTGTTTGCCCGCGAATGGAGATGAGCCTGATGGCCGCGCGTCGTGTCTTTTTCTACGTTCAACATCTACTTGGCATCGGCCATCTGGCGCGTGCGAGCCGGATCGCGAGCGCGCTTGCCGCCGGAGGGTTCGACGTCACGGTGGTCACCGGCGGAAATCCGGTGCCGGGCTTCCCGGGGAGTGATGTTAAGCATGTGGCATTGCCGCCGGTGCTTGCTGGTGACAAGGGTTTTTCCGGCCTTGCCGATGCGGACGGAAATCCGGTGAGCGACGCGTTCAAGCAACGCCGCCGCGACATGCTGATCGAGGCGTTCATCGCCTGCGATCCCGACATCGTCATCTTCGAGGCCTTTCCGTTCGGGCGCCGCCAAATGCGTTTCGAGCTCATGCCTCTGCTCGACGTGATTGCGAGACGTGAGCCGCGGCCACTCGTGGCCGCCTCGTTGCGGGACATCCTGCAGGAGCGCGTCAAGCCCGGCCGGGCGGAGGAAACGCTCGAAGTGGTGAAGGCGCATTTCGACCTAGTGCTCGTGCACGGCGACCCGGCCTTCGCGAAACTCGAAGAAACCTATGCCTATGCCAGGGAGATCGAAGACAAGGTCGCCTATACCGGCCTTGTCGCCGGGCCTGCTCCTGAAGCTGCAGCCGAGCGCTTCGACGTCATCGTGTCTGCCGGCGGCGGCGCGGTCGGCAAGGAACTGATCGGTGCGGCGTTGCAGGCGGCAAGCTTGCTGCCGCGGACGCTCAAATGGTGCCTGGTTACCGGACCGAACATGCCGCAGCCGGATTACGACAGCTTTTCGGCGGCAGCGCCGGACAATGTGCAGCTGTTCCGCTTCCGCAAGGATTTCGCCAGCCTCCTTTCGGGCGCCCGGCTTTCCGTTTCCCAGGCCGGCTACAACACGGTCTGCGACATTTTTCACGCCGGTTGCGCGTCGCTGCTCATTCCGTTCGTTGCCGGCGGCGAGACGGAACAATCAACGCGCGCCGAGCGGCTCGAGAAACTCGGACTTGCCGGCGTCCTGCCCGAAGCGGACGTGACGCCGCAGCGACTGGCGGATGCGGTCGAGATGATGCTGGCGCGACCCAAGCCCAATCTCCCGCCGCTCGATCTCGATGGTGCGTCGAAGACCGCCGACATTCTCCTGGAAGCTGCCTCCGCACGCAGCCGATAGGGGAAGGCCTTTGGGCCCGGTCGTGATCGTACGGCGCCAGCGCCGGATCGCTCAGACGCGGCCGATCAGCATGAAGCGATTGTATTTCTTCGTCGGCAGGGCGCCGCCGAACTCGACCGTCGTCAGCGCCGCCTGCTTCGAGAACTCCTCGACGGAGGCGACGCAATTGATGTGGGTCGGCTCGCTGAAATAGTCGTTCGATTGCAAAAGCACGCGGGTGCCGGCCGGAACGAGGTCAAGCCAGGATCGGAGGTCCGCGATGTGCTCGCAGCTCGTATTGATGACGAGATCGGCCCCAAGCGTTGCGTAGTCGAGCGCATACATGTCGGCCGTCAGGGCGCGGAAGCGCTCCTGGAAGGTGGCGTTCAGCGTCAGCGCCACGGCCTCCACGGCCGGATCGATGTCGTAGCTGTCGACGGCCGCCACATCGAAACGCGTATCTTCCAGCAGCATGGCGCCAAGAATGCCGTACCAGCCGCCGAGAACGGCGATCCGCCCATAGGTGGCGCCTGCGACCTCCAGCAGCGTATCGCGCGCCCAGACCTTGCAGGCGACCTGCTTGTGATTGAAGGCATTGGCGATATGGGCGTCGGGGTGTTTTGCAATCACCCGGGCGATACCGTCGATCAGGGGGCTGCGCGTATAGGCGGCAATCCCGCGTGCCAGATCAAAGGCATGCTCGTACCAGTCGCTGGTTTGGCAGGGGGGATGGCTGGTGTGTTTCATGCGGTCGTTGTAAGCTGAGGCGCAGGCGAGTGCAACAACGGCGTCCGGAAAGCAGAGCGACAAACCCTGCGATTGCCCTCCAGGCGAACGCTGCGTCCATTGCAGATTCTTCTCGCACCTGCATAATCGATCAACCGGATTCGGCGCCGGGCGAAATAGTGAGGCGTCCCCTTCGAGAGCGTGTGCCGACCGGCACCCATGCGAAGGCGCCGCCGAAGAATGATGCGTGTTGGGGGCGATTGGCAGCCCGACCCGCCAGCAGCAGTCGTGTTCAATAAGGTCCTATCGCCAGTAACATGGAACCACGCCTTTCCCGCTATATCTGGACGCATACGCGCAAGGACCAGCTCTGGATCCTGGTCGTCGTCGCGCTGTCGATGATCCCCTATTTCCTGTCCTTCGATCTGCCGAAGCAGATCGTCAACGGGCCGATCCAGGGCGATGGCTTCGACAGCCCGGAAGCCACGCAGGCGTTCCTGCCGATTTCCTTCGACCTGCCGTATTTTGGAACGCTCAACATCTTTGACGGCTTCCAGCTCGGCCGCGAGGGCATGTTGCTTGCCCTCAGTCTCGTGTTTCTGCTTCTGGTCGTCATCAACGGCCTGTTCAAGTTCTATATCAACACCTTCAAGGGACGACTTGGCGAGCGCCTTCTACGCCGCATTCGCTTCGAGCTCGTCGATCGCGTCCTACGTTTCCCGCCGAGCCACTTCAAGCGGGTGAAGCCGGCCGAGATCGCGACCATGATCAAGGATGAGGTCGAGCCGCTCGGCGGCTTTACCGGCGACGCCTTCGTGTCTCCGGCCCTGCTCGGCGGCCAGGCGCTGACGGCGCTGGTGTTCATTCTGTTGCAGAGCTTCTGGCTCGGCATCATCGCGACGCTGATCGTGGCAGTGCAGGCCGTCATCATCCCGCGCATGCGCAAGCGGCTGCTGGTGCTTGGCCGCGAGCGGCAGTTGACGGCGCGCGAGCTCTCCGGCCGCGTCAGCGAAATCGTCGACGGCATTGGTGCGATCCGGGGCCACGACACGTCCAACTACGAACGCGCAGACATCGCCGCCCGGCTCGGACGGATCTTCCAGATCCGCTACGATCTCTACCAGTGGAAGTTCCTGGTCAAGTTCATCAACAATTTCCTGGCACAGGTCACGCCCTTCTTGTTCTACGCGATCGGCGGCTACTTTGCGCTCCAGGGCCGCCTCGACATCGGCCAGCTCGTCGCCGTCATCGGCGCCTACAAGGATCTGCCGGGGCCGCTGAAGGAACTGATCGACTGGGATCAGGCGCGGCAGGACGTCCAGGTCAAGTATGCTCAAGTCGTCGAGCAGTTCAGCGTCGACACCCTTCTCGATCCGAAGGTCCAGGCGGTTGCCAAGCAGACGGTGGAGCCATTGGCGGGCCCGCTCGCGGCTGTCAATCTGACGGTGACCGACGATGGCGGTTCCACCCTCCTCGACCACGTGTCGCTGCAGGTCCAGCCGGGAGAGAAGGTGGCGCTCGCCGGCGGCGAAGTGCTCGCCGAGGCTTTCGGGCGCCTGGTCTGGCCGGCAAGCGGCAAGGTGGTGATCGGCGGGCAGGATATCCTGGAATTGCCGGAATCGATCACTGGCCGGCGCATTGCTTACGCCTCGTCGGACGTCTACGTCTTCCAGGGCAGTCTCGGCGACAACCTGCTTTACGGTCTGAAGCACGCGCCGCTCACCGATGAGGTCTATGAGGGCGAGCGCGCGACGCACCGCAAGTGGGAGGTGACGGAAGCGAAGCTCGCCGGCAATCCGCATCTCGACGTCAACAGCGACTGGATCGATTACGGTGCGGCTGGCGCCAGCGGACCGGACGATCTGCTCGTCCAGATCCGTCCCGTGCTCGACGCCGTGCTCCTGACCAACGACGTGATGGCGCTGGCGGTGCGCTCGACGATCGACCCGAACCGGCACGCGGAGTTCGCCGCCGGCATCGTCGAAATGCGCAGCGCGCTCAGGCAGCGGCTCGAGAAGGAAAAGCTCAGCGATCTCGTCGTGTTCTTCGAGCCGGGCGCCTACAATGTCGAAGCCACGATCGGCGAGAATTTGCTGTTCGGCACCATTACCGACCAGGTGATGTGGGCAAACGCGCTTGAGAACCATCCGTTCTTCAAGACGATCCTGCAGCGGGTCGGGCTGCGCGACATCTTCTACGAGATGGGCATCGAGATTGCCGAAAACGTCGTCGAACTGTTCCGCGACCTGCCGCCGGATCACCCGTTCTTCCAACAGCTGACCTTCATGACCGCGGAGGAGATCCCGGTCTACGAGGCGATCCTCCAGAAGGTGCGGACCAAGGGCAAGGGCGAGGTTTCCGAGGACGACCAGATCAAGGTGCTCCGTCTATGCTTCGACTATATCGAGCCGAGGCATCGTTTCGGTTTGCTGACGGACGAGGTGATGGCCAAGGTCGTCGCCGCGCGGCGCGAATTCGACGAAGGGCTGCCGGACGATCTTGCCCAGATTATCGAACACTATCGTCCAAACCGCTTCATCGCGTCAGGCAGCATCATCGACAATGTTCTCTTCGGGCGCATCGGTCACAAGCACGCCGACGGCTCGGAGAAGATACGCGCCATCGTGCGGGACCTGTTTGAAAGCGCCGGCCTCTACAACGAAGTGCTCGCCTTTGGCTTCGACTACAATGTCGGCGCCGGCGGCAAGCGACTGACGGCGGGCCAACGCCAGAAGCTCGACCTCGCGCGCGCGCTGATCCGTAGCTGTGATTTCTACATCTTCAACCAACCGCTTCTTGCGCTGGATCAACGCGTGCAGGAGCAGGTGGTGCGCAATGTCTTTGCGATGCTCGATCAGAGCGGGCGCAATCCGGCCATCATCTGGGTTCTTGCCAATCCCTCGTTGATGGAACTGTTCGATCGCGTCGCGCATTTCGAGAATGGACGACTGCTCAACGACGCCAGTGTGGATGAACGACCCGACTATAAGGAAATGGCATCTTGATGTAATATTAATGTCAGGGCTTAAGCATATGGTCCCGCCGCGATGCGGGAGCAGGTTGCTCCCGACGGGAACTCGGAGACACGGATTGTGATGTTGCTCAAAGATGAAGTCGAAATGCTGCGCCGGATTACCCTGTTTTCAGGACTGCCTCCGGCAAAGCTGAAACTTCTCGCCTTCACGTCCGACCGGGTGATGTACAGCGCCGGCGAAGCGCTGTTCTACCAGGGCGACATCGGCGATGCGGCCTATGTCATTCTTTCGGGCACCGCCGAAGTGCTGATCAATACTGCCGGCGGCCCCTTCAAGATCGCCGAGGTCGAGCACAACTCGATCGTCGGTGAAATCGCCATTCTCTGTAACACGCCGCGTACGGCCACCGTGCGCACCTCCACGCCGGTCGAGGCGCTGCGCATCCGCAAGGACGATTTCCTCAAACTTCTGGCCGATTTCCCGGAAATGGCCGTCGAGATCATGCGCGTGCTTGCCGACCGGCTGGCGCAGACGACCGCGGAACTCAGCGAGGCTAGAGGCCGGTTGGAACCCGTCGACGCCTGAGGCATCGTTGCGACGCGCCCGACAAAGGTCGAACGCGTGCTCAGGCATTCGCTGTGGGCATGCGAGCCTTTCGCAAAAACGATTCCGCTTTGCGGGGATATCGGCTAGAGAAACGCAATGCGTTCGATAACCTATTTCCGCAAGACCGTTCAGTTTCCCGACAAGCCGGAAAAGAAGCGCTTTTTCGCGCGTCTGCAAAACGGCGACTGGGAGCCTTGCACATTTGAAAACATCGAACGGCTTGTCGACGGCAAGACGACGTTCATCGACATCGGCGGCTGGATCGGCGTGACGCCCTATTGGGCGGCACAGATTGCCGACAATGTCATCGCCGTCGAGCCCGATCCGGTCTGTTTCGGCATTCTCAAGGAAATGCAGCCGCAAAACCGCGGCGACGTGCACGTGATCAATGCCGCGCTCTCCGAGGATGACGTTCTGGTCCTGCATTCCGTGGGTGGAGGCTTCGGGAGCTCGGAAACGTCCGCGCTGATCGCCGACGACGACGGCGAAGCAATCCAGGCGCAAACCGTGACGATCGCAGCGCTTCAGGGCATGGCCCGCACGGAGCGCCTGTGCTTCAAGATCGACATCGAGGGCTACGAGTACCGCGCACTCGACCAGTTCAGAACGATTGACCGGGAGCGGACGGCAGGCGTGCTGCTGGCGGTTCACCCACAGATCCTGTTTGCCTCCTTGAGCGGAAACAGGGCGTTGCGCCTCGCGCGCACGATATCAGCGACAATCCGGCTCATCCGCAGCTTTAACGGCTTTCGTCTCGACAATCCGCAGTCGGTCTGGGCAGCGTTGAAGAAATCGATCGCGCGGCGGGAGTTTCGCGGCTTCGATTTGCTGTTCGTCGCCAGGGACCGCAAGGGCTAACGCGACCCTGGTGCGCTCGTGTGAAGGCAAGGCCTCGCGGCAACCGCTGCCCTGCAATCCGACGCGACGGCCGAAATGCCAAATCTGACAGAATGCTTTGCGCAGCCGTGTGAGCTTCAACAGCTCTCGACGCGATTAACCACGCTTCGAGCAAAGTTAATTCTTCGTTTAAATATGTTACCTACGGTGGTATAACCGTTCCGCTGCTATTTCCTGGTTTTGGTTGTGGACTGTCGTGAGGGCGACCGCATGTCCTGGATTTATGTTGCTTGTTTTGCCTACAGTCTCACGGCGCTGTTCCTGCTGGCGATGACCTTTCTTGAAGGCATGCAGGGGCGCGCCGGCTGGAATATCTACCGGATCGCCGGGCTTTTGGCCTGTCTCGTCTGGCCAGTGCTGTTTGTGTATCTGATGTTCAAATTCGCATCGCGAAACCGGATTTCGCAACGTTAGCGGTGCGACGCCCGGATGGCTCTTCGCAACCGGGCGCCCGAGCGGTAACATTTACCATACAACCAGAAAATGCCGGAGATTAACCCATGGTTTGGTCATGCGGGTTATGGTCTGGCAGTGATCGACCGGTGTGAAAGTATCTGAGCATGTGCGGTTACGGTGGCTATTTCGGGTCAGTCCCGGAGGCGGAGATCCTCCTGAGGCGGATGGTTGCCGCATTCGCGCATCGCGGACCGGACGAGCACGGCACGTTCGCCACGCCTGAGGCCGGCCTTGCCCATGCGCGCCTGTCGATCGTCGGCCTTGGCGACGGGCAGCAGCCGATGTCGGACGAAACAGGCGCGCTCACCATCGCCTTCAACGGCGAAATCTTCAATTACGTCGAGTTGCGCGAGGATCTGCGCGCGAGGGGCCGGCGCTTTCGCACCTCCAGCGACACCGAAGTCATCCTGCATCTCTACGATCTGATGGGCGAAGACTGCCTGTCCGTTCTCAACGGCGACTTTTCCTTCGCTATCTGGGATCGCCGGCGTCAGCGCATGGTGCTCGCCCGCGATCGCATGGGCGTGCGGCCGCTGTTTTACACCACCCACGACGGTACGCTCTACTTCGCCTCGGAGATCAAGGCGCTGTTGCAGGTGCCTGGCGTTTCCGCGGAACTCGACCCCGTCGCCCTCGACCAGATCTTCACGCTCTGGGCACCGATCGCACCGCGCACCGGCTTTCGCGACATTCACGAACTCGAACCGGCGCATCTGATGATTGCCGAAAGGGGGCGGGTGTCGGTCCGGCCATACTGGCAACTCGACTTTCCCGACCGGGATGCGCCGCCGTCCTTTACCGACGAGCGCCACGCGGCCGAAGAACTGCGCGCGCTTCTGACGGACGCGACACGCATCCGGATGCGCGCGGACGTGCCGGTGGGTTCCTATCTCTCGGGCGGGCTCGACAGTTCGATCGTCGCGGCGCTGGGCGCGCAAATGGCGCCGCAGGGTCTCAGGACTTTTTCCGTAACCTTCGACAGCGTCGAACACGACGAAAGCGCTTTCCAGATGGAGATGGCATCGGCGCTCGGGACACGCCACAGCGCGGTCGCCTGTCGTGCCGGCGACATCGCCCGGGTGTTTCCCGAGGTCGTGCGTTTTGCCGAGCGGCCGATCATCCGCACCGCACCGGCGCCGCTCTATCAGCTCTCCGGCCTCGTGCGCGAAGAGGGGCTGAAGGTGGTCCTGACCGGAGAAGGTGCTGACGAGGTCTTTGCCGGCTATGACATCTTCAAGGAAGCGCGCGTGCGCCGTTTCTGCGGCCGCCAGCCCGGATCGCGCATCCGTCCGCACCTGTTCCGCAAGCTCTATCCCTATCTGCCGGGACTGCAGCAACAGTCGGCGGAGTATCTCGCGGCGTTTTTCGGCGCCGGCGACGTGCCGCTCGACGATCCCCTGTTTTCGCACCGCCCGCGGTTCAAGAGCACCGCGGCAACCAAGATCTTCTTCTCCAGCGATCTGCGCGCAACGCTGCAGGGCTACGATGCCGCCGAGGATCTGGCGGGCAGGCTTCCGTCCGCCTTCGGCCGCTGGCACCCCTTGCACCAGGCGCAATATCTGGAAAGCCGCTTCCTCTTGCCCGGCTACATCCTCTCCAGCCAGGGCGACCGCATGGCGATGGCCCACGGGATCGAGGGGCGGTTCCCGTTCCTCGACCATCGCCTGGTCGAATTCGCGACCCGCCTGCCGCCGGAGATGAAATTGAAGGGGCTGGTGGAAAAGCATATCCTGCGCGAGGCGACGAAGGACCTGATGCCGCCTGCCATTGGCCGGCGCACCAAGCAACCCTATCGCGCGCCCGACAGTCAGTCCTTTACCGGTGTCGGCGAGCTCGACTATGTCCGCGAGGCCATGAGCGAAAGCCGTATCGGCGAAAGCGGCCTTTTCAACCCCAAGGCCGTCAGCAAACTCTACGAAAAGTGCCAGTCGCAGCCGGTCACCGGGTTCCGCGACAACGCCGCCTTCGTCGGCATCCTGTCGACGCAGCTCTGGCTCAAGACCTTCACCGGAAACAGCATCCGCGCCGCCGAGGCGGCTTGAAACGCACCTTGAAAGGAAAACACATGACGGAAACGATCAAGGACAAGATCAGGGCCTTTGTCATCGAGAACTTCCTGTTCGGCGACAGTTCCTACGATCTCGCCGATGCGGCGTCGCTGATCGACAACGACATCATCGATTCGACCGGCGTTCTCGAGCTTGTCGCCTTCATCGAAGACCAGTTCGGCATCACCATGGCCGATGCCGATATCGTTCCGGCGAACCTCGATTCGCTCGCGCGCATCTCGGCTTTCGTCGCTGCCAAAACCGGAGCGCCGGTGACGGCCTAACCAAGACGCGAGGGGGCGTCCCATGCGGTTCGAGCAGTTTCTCATCGGGAATGCGACGCGGCAGGCGGCAAAGACGGCGCTGATTACCGACCGCAGGCGGCTGACCTATGGCGAGTTCGACGAGTTGTCGAGCCGGCTTGCCGGCGCCCTTGCCGGTGCAGGCGTCAAGCGCAACGACCGCGTGCTTGTCTTCATGGACAATTGCTGGGAAGCGGCCGTTTCGATCTTTGCGATCCTCAAGGCCGGAGCGACCTTCAGCCCGATCAATTCGTCCACCAAGGCCGACAAGCTCGCCTACATCATCGCCGATTGCGAGGCGGCTGCGATCCTGACCCAAGCCAAGCTGATGCCGGTCGTGACCGAAGCGCAGGCGATGAGCGGCAAGGCCGGGCTCTTCGTCGCGTCGACAGCGGCACCGAACGGACAGACGCCAGCCGGTGCCGGCGCCTTTGATGCCTTGCTTTCCGAAGAAGCGACGGTGGTGCCGCATGGCGGCATCGACGTGGACCTTGCGATGCTGATCTACACGTCCGGCTCGACCGGGCGGCCGAAGGGCGTGATGATGACCCACCGCAACATCGATGCGGCGTCGGAATCGATCGCCACCTACCTGCGCAACCAACCCGACGACATCATCCTCAACGTGCTGCCGCTGGCCTTCGACTACGGCCTTTACCAGTTGCTGATGGCGATCCGGCTCGGCGCGACGCTGGTGCTGGAGAAATCCTTCGCCTTCCCGCATGCGATCTTCGAACGGATCCGCGAGGAGGGTGTCACAGGCTTTCCGCTGGTGCCGACGATGGCGGCGATGATCCTGCAAATGCGCGATCTGGAGCCCGGGTTCCTGCCGTCGTTGCGTTACCTCTCCAACACTGCCGCCGCCCTGCCGCCACCGCATATCGCGCGGTTGCGCGAGCTCTTTCCGGGTGCACGCCTCTATTCGATGTACGGCCTGACGGAGTGCAAGCGATGCACCTATCTGCCGCCTGAGGAGCTCGACCGGCGGCCAGGATCCGTCGGCATCGCCATACCGAACACCGAGGCGTTTGTGGTTGATGACGCGGGCAACCGCGTGCCACCGGGTGTTGCCGGCGAACTGGTCATTCGCGGCCCACACGTCATGCAGGGCTACTGGCGCAACGATGCGGCGACCGAGCGCATGCTGAGGCCAGGCCCGAACCCCTGGGAGAAAGTGCTCCACACCGGCGACCTCTTCCGGACTGACGAAGAAGGGTTTCTCTATTTCGTCGGCCGCAAGGACGATATCATCAAGACACGCGGCGAGAAGGTCGCGCCGAAGGAAGTCGAGACGGTGCTGCATGCGCATCCGGGCATTGCCGAGGCGGTTGTCGTCGGCGTCGCCGATCCGGTGCTCGGCCACGCCATCGCCGCCCTGGTGGTGCGCTCCGATCCAGCCCTCACCGACAAGGATGTGATCCGCCACTGCACCCGGCATCTCGAAGACTTCATGGTGCCGAAGATCGTCGAGTTTCGCAGCGAACTTCCAAAGACAGACACGGGTAAGGTCAGCCGCCGGCTTGCGGCCGAGACGATGGAGCCTGCACAATGAACATCCGTACGACCGACAGCGCAGCCCCGTTTTCCGCGGAAACCCTGACGATCGATCATGCCGCCGAGACAGACCGGATCGTTGCCGCCCTGCGCGAGCACCTGCGGAGCATGAAGAAGCGCGGCCTGGTGCTTGGACTGTCCGGCGGCATCGACTCAAGCGTCTCCGTGGCGCTTGCGGTGCGGGCCGTCGGCGCCAAGAACGTGTTCTGCCTGTTCATGCCGGAAAACGATTCCGATCCGGACAGCTTGCGTTTCGGGCGGCTCGTCGCCGAGACTTTCGGTGTCGCGGCGGTGGTCGAGGATATCGGCCCGGCGCTGAAAGCCATGGGCTGCTACGAGCGTCGCGATGCCTTCATCCGTGAACTGGTGCCGGAATACGGCGATGGATGGGCGTCGAAGATCGTGATCGCCAACGCGCTGGAGGGCGAGGGGTACAATATTTCGTCGCTCGTGGTTCAGAGCCCTGAGGGCGTGCAGTCGAAACACCGCATGCCGCCGTCCGTCTATCTCGGCATCGTCGCCGCCACGAACATGAAGCAGCGGACCCGCAAGCAGGTTGAATACTACCATGCCGACCGGCTGAATTTTGCCGTCCTCGGCACGCCGAACCGGCTCGAATACGACCAGGGCTTCTTCGTCAAGAACGGGGATGGTGCCGCCGACGTCAAGCCGATTGCCCATCTCTACAAGTCGCAGGTCTATGCGCTGGCCGCCCATCTCGGCGTGCCGGCGGAGATCTGCCGCCGGCCGCCGACGACCGATACCTATTCACTGGAGCAGACGCAGGAGGAATTCTACTTCTCCCTGCCTTACGACCGCATGGATCTCTGCCTCTACGGCCTCAATCACGGCATCGAGATCGATGCGGTGGCAAAGGCAGCCGGTTTGACGGCTGTCCAGGTCGAGCGTGTATGGGCGGATATCACGGCCAAACGCAAGGCGACGCGATACCTGCATCTCGGGCCGCAGCTCGTGCGTCCGGTGGACGAAGTCGCGGGATGAGACAAGGCGGCGGAAGCCGCCTTTCAGTCGAAGCGGCCGCCGATCAGCCGGCTCCAGTGTTCGCCGGCGAGGCCGTTGAAAAAGCCCTTTCCGTCCCGGCAGGCCTGAACGACCGCCGGATCGCGCGCGTGGACGACCGTGGAGGCGACATGCACGAAGGCTATGCGCCGACCAAGCATGGCCTCCATCAGCGCCGGCTGCGTGCGTCCGCGCAAACCGGCAAGGCCGCGTTTCGAGGCTGCGTCGACCAGACAGTCGATGACCGGCCCGGCCTGTCCCGGCAGCGCCAGGATCTGCAACACCCGGCCGATTTCCCCGGCCTTGGCATAATAGGCGAATGCGCCGACAAGCGCGCCGGTGCGCGCGGCGACAAGCGCATAGACAAGCGCGCCCTGGTCGGGCTTTTGCTCCGCATCCGACAGTATGTGGTCGAGCTGGCCTTCGCCCCAACGCGGGCGAAGCGCAAATTGCGCGGTGAACTGATCGACAACGGCTGCAAAGCCGGCGCGGTCCGTCTCCTTGACCGTGAAGCCGGCAGGTGCTGAGCCGGCCTCGGGCAGGGCGGACCAGCGCTGCTCACCCTGGTCCATGCGCTTGCGATAGAAACTGTCGAGGGCGCGCGCGAAGGGTGCGGCAAGCCGTGCAGGCTTGATGCGGTTTGCGGCAACGCTCAGGCTGAAGCCCATGGGGCGAATGACGCGCACCCAGTCGAGACTGTATTGCGGCAGGACCACGCCGCGAAGCCGCGTCCACATTTGGGTCGACACTTCGCTTGCAGTTTCGCTGAATGAAAGATCCTGCGGGCCGGCGAGAAACGCTTTCAGGATGCGGGCGCCGGCCAGCGGATCGCTTTCGCGATCTTCCACCATCAGCGACCCGCAGATGGCGGCGCGCAACGGCTGGCCATCGAGCGTCATCTGCAGGGCGTTGACGCCGACGAAGCCGGTGATGCGGCCCTGGTCGTTCACGTGCACGAGCGGGCGGATCTGCGGGTCGCTGCCAGGCGCATCGAGGTACAGTTGCCGCATATAGGCGGCCAATGCCGGCGATGCGACGGTCTCGTCGCGAAACACCCGCTGGAACATCGCCGCGACCGCTGCAATGTCGGTGTTTTCAAGCGAACGGATTTCGCTCATCTCGCCCCATCTCCGGTCGGATCCGAGACCTTGCGGACGATGGCGACTCTTGGTTTTCCGGCTTCGTCGGTCGCGAAGTTTACCGGTTCATAGACCTTCGCCCTCGCCAGCAGCGCTGCGGCCTGCCGTTCCTGGCCTTCGCCGAATTCGAACAGCAGATAGCCGCCGGGTTTCAGAAATGTCGTGGCGTCCCGGATCAGGCGCTGATGGATGGAGATGCCGTAAGGCCCGCCATCGAAGGCTTCGCGTGGCTCGTTTTCGAGCAGATGGGCGCTCTCGCCCTCCAGCCGGCCGGTGGAAATATAGGGCGGGTTGCAGACGATCATGTCGATCGTGCCCTCGAGGCCCTCGCCCTCGAATGCGCCAAAAAGGTCGCCCTGGTGGATCAGGACCCGTCCGGCCAGACCGAGCCGATCGACGTTGCGGCGCGCAAGCGCCACGGTGCTGTCGGTCAGGTCTGCGCCCCAGACGCGGGCGGACGGCCTGTCGTTGGCGATGCCGAGCGCGAGGTTGCCGGAGCCGCAGCACATGTCGATGATCCGGACATCCGGCGATCCGGCTTCAAGGAGTGCTACCGCCTTTCTGCCGAGGAGTTCGGTCTCTTCCCGTGGAACAAGGACGTCGGGTGCAAGTTCGAGGTCGACCCCCATGAACCGGTGCAAGCGCACATGATTGTCGTTCGGCACGGCCACTCCCTCATGTCCTGATCGAGTCTTGCTGGAAAAACCTGTAGACGCACAAGTACAGGACACTACTGTAATCGGGTAAACGGAAGCTGAAATACAATTGCGACGGGTACGTTAACCGCGCAATCATTTCTGCCTGCTACTCTGCGCAGCGATCAAAGGCGTGCGCCTGCTATCATTGCGTGTGGTTTACGCGTCGATTGGCGGGCTGGTGTCAAAGGCAGATCGGAATGGCCTCGGAAAGTGTGAAGGAACGCGCGCACAGACCGTTCCTGGCGATGATCCTCTCCTATGCTGCATCCGGCGGCAGCCTCGTCATCGGTTCCGCCGCGCAGCTCCTGACGTTTGCCATTCTGGCGCGCTTTCTCGGCGTGCACGAGTTCAGCGTCTTCGTGGCGATCACCGCCGTTGCCAATATTGCCGTGCATCTGTGCGGCCTCGGCGCGATGGAATGTCTGGTGCGCCGTGTGGCGCGCGATCGCAGCATGTATGCGCGCATGCTCGGCCACAACATCATCCTCACTGCGATCAGCGGCGTCGTCCTGGTTCTGCTGGGTGCAGCGGTGCTGCCGTTCTTCTTCACGCTGTCGCCGGATCCTGCGACCAATATCGCGGTCATAACCCTGATGCTGGTCACCAATGTGATCTTCGTTCGCATCATCGTTCTGGCCGAGCAGATCTTTCTCGCCCATTCCAATTTCGCTTCGGCAAACAAGGTCGTCGTCGGCTTTGCCGTGGCGCGCACCATTGCCGCAGCACTCGCCTGTATCGTCTTTGGCGTCGCGACGGTCGCATCCTTTGCGGTGTGGCAGTTCGTCTGCCATGTGCTGGTGGCGGCCGGGTGCTGGCGCGCCGTCAAGGTGCTGGGGCGGCCGAGCTACGGGATCGTCAAGGAAGAATTGCCGCTGGGGCTGTATTTCAGCGTACCGTTCATCCTGCGCGCTGTCAGACAAAATGCCGACCTGCTGGTCCTGAGCCTGGTTGCGACCGCCGAGGTGATGTCGAGCTATTCGGTTGCCCGCAGGATGCTGGAGAGCAGCTACCTCTCGGTCGAAGCGCTGAACCGGCTGATCTATCCGGGTTCGGCAAAGGCGACGGCAGCCGGGCTGCATCACGCCTTCGAACGTGTGCGCAAGGTGCTCCTGGCCGCCACGTCGATCAGCATTGCTGCGGCCGTCGCCGTCTTCGTGCTGGCGCCGGTGCTGCCCTATCTCTTCGGCAAGGACTACGTCTCGCTCGTTTCGTTCGTGCGGATCCTGTGCTGGGTCGTGGTGCCGCTTGCCATGTGGTCGGTGGCGATGGAGGCGCTCGGCGCATCCGGTCATCATCCGGCGCGCGCCTCGGTGATGGGTCTCGGAAGCGTGCTCGGCGCCGCCGTCACGGCCTGGGCCACCTGGTATGCGCCGCCGATCGGGACCTTCATCTCCTTCTACGTCATCGAGATCGCCATGGTCGTCGTTTCCTGGGCGGTGTTTCTGCGCTTCGTTCGACGCGATCGCGAGCAAGCGGGAAATGCGCCGTTGCCCGCGGGGATCGCCCATGAAGGTTGAGGTCGGAAACCTGAAGGCCGCAAGGTCGCTTGGCCGCGACATGCCCCACGCAGGAGGGGCGCGCCCCATGGAGCCGCGCGACGTGCCGGCGGTCGGGCGGCTGTTCAACAAGATCTTCCGCAAGCGGGATGGCGAGGCAGGCGACGACCTTCGCCGCTATCTGCAAACGATCTTCTTCGACAGCCCGCATTACTCCGCCGACAAGGGAAGCGTTGTCTACGAGGACGGCGCAGGAGAGATTTGCAGCACCATCCTCTCGGTCCCGATGGAGTTTGCCGTCAACGGACGGCCCATCGTCGGTCGCCTGCTTTGCGCCTTCATGGCCGATGGAAAGGCGGGGGCGACGGGAGCGGCGTGCCTTGCGCGCACGATGCGCGCCAGCCGCCAGGACTTCTGCTTCTCGGACAATGCCTCTCCTGTCAGCGCCGACCATTGGGTTGCCGGCGGCGGCCATGTCCTTCCAATCCAGAGCCTGGAGTGGCGTCGGTCGTTCCGACCTTTCAAGGCGTGGGCGCTGACGATCGGCCGACATTTTCGCCTGGCCCGCTCATCGTTGCTGAGCGCGCCGCTCGCCCTTGCCGACCGGATTTTGCGCAAGAGGCGTGCGAAGGCGAAGCCGGCCCCGGCCGCCGGTTGCTCGACGCGTGCAATCGAACCGGCGGCGTTCGCCGCCATCGCCGAGCCGATGCTCGAGCGCTTCGCCATCCGACCCATCTGGTCGCAGCATGCGTTCGAGTGGCTGGTGGCGGTCGCAGCCGCGAATGCGAGCCTTGGCGAACTTCTGTGCCGCGAGGTGGTCGGCGACGGCGGCCGGGTCATAGGCGCCTACCTCTATTTCGGCAAGGCGGGCGAGCAGGCGACCGTTCTCAATATGGTCTGCGAAAATGGCCGCGAGTTCGACGTGACCGCGCAAATGTTTCACGCGCTCGATGCCGAAGGGTATGCATTCGCGGTCGGCAGCGCACAGCCATTCCTGATGAATGCGGTCTCGCGCCAGAGATGGCTGTCGTTTCACCATCGGGGTTATTTCTGTCTGGTGACGCGTCATGCCGACCTGAAGGAGGCGGCGCTGCGCAACGACATATATGTGGGTGGACTGGCGTCCGAGACCTGGAGCCGCCTGCTCACGGACTTCTGAATTATGAGCCGCTAACGTGTTAAGCTGCTATCCTGCCGTTTAACGGAAAATTCACTGTACAACCTTAATTTTGCGTTAGAGGCAACTCGCGAGGTCTCGATCTTCGCGTCGTTATGGGCGTGTGTGAGGGATGCTGATGTACAGGCCGGACGAGGCCGGAAAACAGAAGCCCAGTCAACCGGCGCGCGAGCAGCGTGCGCCGGCGGAGCGAGGCTCTTTGCTCGATCTGCTTTCGCCCGATCTCGACGAGCCCGCGAAGGCGGACGAGCGCGCCGCCGAGCGATCGAGCGGTACTCCTGGCGTGCAGCGCGTCGAGGCGGTTGCGCCTTTGCCGGCGGCGGCCGTGCCGCGCGGCAGCTATTTTCCAGGAATGAACGACCTTGGCAGGATCGGCATCGATGATCTCATCGGCTGGTTACGCGGCGGGCTGTTCTGGATCGCACTCGCCGTTTTCCTTTGTGTGGCCGCCGCCCTTGCCTATGCGCTGACGGCGACGCCCCGCTACACCGTCTACACCGACATTGTCGTCGACCCGTCCAATCTCAACGTCGTCAGCGACGACGTCTTCACCAGCAACCCGCAGCGCGACGCGCAACTTCTCGAGGTCGAAAGCAAGCTTCGCATTCTGACCTCGCGCAACGTCTTGTCGCGCGTAATCACGCGGCTGCGCCTCACGGAAGATCCGGAGTTCGTCAAGCCGTCGGCCCTGGGATCGCTGAAGAACCTGTTTTCGACCAAGACGGAACAAAAAGCCGGGGACGAGCTCGCTGCCATGCGGGCCCTTTCCGAGCGCGTCGAAGCGCGGCGGGAAGAGCGATCCTTCGTCGTGGTGATGAAGGTCTGGAGCGAGGAGGCCGGCAAGGCGGTGACGCTGTCGGATGCCATCGTCTCGGCCTTCGAGCAGGAACTGTTTCAATCGGCGGCCGAAAGCGCCGGTCGCGTGGCTCAGAACCTCAACGCGCGTCTCGACGAGCTGCGTCATAACGTGACCGAGGCGGAGCGGGCGGTTGAAGACTTCCGCCGCAGGAACGGGCTGCAATCGACCAATGACGGGCAGCTTGTCAGCAATCAGCTTTCGAACGAACTGAACACCCAGGTTCTCGACGCGCAACAGCGCGCGATCCAGGCCGAGACACGCTATCGGCAGATGAACGACGCCATCGTGCAGGGGCGGACAGCCAGCGCTTCCGAGTTCGAGTCGGTGAACATGACCAACCTGCGCGAGCAGTATAACGTCCTGCAGCAGCAGATCGCCTCGATGCAGCGTACCTATGGCGAGCGGCATCCGCGGCTCGTCAATGCCCGCTCTGAGCGCGCGACGCTCGAAGCCGCCATGGCCGACGAGGCGCGCCGCATCCTCGACCGGGCGAAGGCAGACATGGATCGCGAGCAACAGGCATTTGCGGCGTTGCGCGCCAAGGCGAGCGACGAGAAGTCGAATGTGTTTTCCGACAACGAGGCACAGGTCCAGCTTCGTGATCTCGAGCGGGATGCGCGCGCCAAGGCGGCCATCTACGAAACCCATCTGGCGCGCGCGCAACAGATCACTGAGCGCCAGCAGATCGATACGACCAATGTCCGCGTCATCTCCCGCGCGCTGCCGCCGAATTCGCGCAGCTGGCCGCCGCGCACGATCGTGCTTCTGGCCGGCGGCGCGATCCTCGGCCTTGCGCTTGGTATCGGCCTCGCTGTGACGCTCGGCCTCTGGCGTTTCCTGCGCGGACGCGGGCCGGCAGCGGTTTGAAAGAGGGGCGGCATGACCAGCGCCGTCTACCATGAGCAAACCTCTGCGGATGTGCTGCGCCAGCGCATCGGCACCGTGCTTTTCATGGCGACGTTCCTGTTCTTCTGGATCTCGACCACACCCTTCGTCGATCTCACGGGCGAGGCGGTGCTCGACCCGTCCGCCGGCAATTCCAACCGACTGAACCAGATCGTGTCGCTGCTTCTCTTTGCCGGCATGTTTGCCTACGGCCTTGCGCATCCGATGCGCAATATCATCCTGCAGCCGCGTCCCCTGCTTGCCGTGCTCTACGTCTGGTTCCTGTTCGTCTCGGCGATCTCGGCCTATCCGATGCTCGGCATCAAGGGCACGGTGCTTGCGGTGATGGTGACGATCAACGCCAGCGTCTACCTGCTCTTGCCGAAGTCGGAGAGACACTTCGCCGCGATGCTCGGCGTCGGGACGCTGTTCATGCTTGCCGTCGCCTATTACGGCATCCTCTTCAAACCGACGCTCGCAATCCATCAAGCGTCCGAACTGCGCGAGCCGATGAACGCCGGCCTGTGGCGCGGTCACTTCCCGCACAAGAACAGCGCCGCGGCGGCGATGGTGATCGCCGCCTTCTTCGGCCTCTACGTGATGAACGTCTGGTCGCGGCTTGCCGGCATCGCGATCGTGCTTCTGGCCTTCAACTTCCTGCTGCATACCGGCGGCAAAACATCGACGGCGATGCTGCCGGCGATTGTGCTGCTTGCCTGGATCTTCGAGCGATTCCGGTTCCTGCGCATCCCGATCGTCATTGGCGGCGTCGGCCTGTTCAACCTGTTTGCCGTCGGCTCGGCGGTGTTCACGCCGCTCAGCGAGTTCATCACAGATCTCGGCATTGACGCCACCTTCACCAACCGTGCCGATATCTGGCGCTTCGCGTTCAGCGCGCTCGCCGAACAGCCGATCACCGGCTACGGTTTCAAAGCCTTCTGGCAGACGTCGGAACTGGTCAACAGCGGCGGGTCGATCGAAACCTGGGCAGTGGCGGCCGCCAACGGTCACAATTCCTATCTTGATATCGCCCTGATGACCGGTTTCCCAGGCCTGTTCCTGACGGTGATCTGGTTGCTGGTGCTGCCGCTGCGCAACATTGCGCGCCTGGCGCCGGCCGAGGAGCACTCGCATCTGACGCGGCTCTATATCCGCGTCTGGCTCTACACCATCTTCAATGCCGGCCTCGAGAGCCTCTTCTTCGAGGGTGGAAACCTTCTCTGGTTCACCTTCCTGTTCTCGCTTTACGGGCTGCACCTTCAGTCGCGCGCCGTGCTTTCGGTCGCGCCGCAGCAGATCAGATCCGGAGCCGCCTATGCCTGATCTCATGCAAACCATCGACGGCCTGGTGGATCGCGTCGCCAACCGGCTGATCTGGCGGTTTGCGACAAAGCCCCGCGACGTGGCGACCGATGTGCCGATCGTTTCCTTCACCTTCGACGATGTCCCTGACTCGGCGCTTCACAACGGCGCTGAAATTCTCGAGCGCCACGGCGTTCGGGGCACGTTCTACATCGCCGGCGGTCTTGCCGGTCGCGTTGAAGCCGATCGCACGCTGATTTCGGCTGAGGGCTGCGCAGACCTTTCCCGCCGCGGTCACGAGGTCGGCTGCCACACCTATTCCCACGACAAGATCCGCCGGCTGGGCGGACATGGGCTTGCCCATGACCTCGACCGCAACGCCGACTATCTGCGGCGCAGCGGCGTTGCTCTGGCGGCAACGAATTTCGCGTTTCCGTACAATGCCGCCTGGCCATCGGCGCGCCGGGAGCTCGGGCGGCGCTATCGCAGCTGCCGCGCCGCCGGTGAAAGCGTCAATCGCCTGTCCGTCGATCCGCTGATGTTGAAGGCGGTGGAGATCCGGCAGCCCGAGGCGGATGCGCAGGCACTGACCGGGTGGATTGACGACGTTGCCGATCGGCCGGGCTGGCTCGTGTTTTTCACCCATGACATCGCGGCCCGACCGACACCCTACGGGTGCACGCCCGGGACGTTCGAAGACCTGGTCGCTCATGCGGTCGCCAGGGGGTGCGTGGTTCTGCCAGTCGAGCAGGCGCTCGACAGGCTCGGCTGGTAGGAGGCGACATGTCGCAGCAGGAGCGCAACAATAGGCTGCTCGCGATCAACAACTACTTCTATCGACGTGGCGGCGCCGAGGCGGTGTTCTTCGATCATATGAAGATGTTCGGCGACATCGGCTGGGACGTCGTGCCCTTCGCCATGCAGCACGAGGACAATCAGCCCTCGCCGTGGTCCGACTACTTCGTCTCGGAAATCGAATATGGCCGGCGCACGAGCCCCTTGCGCAAGGTCGTGCAGGCTGCAAGCGTCATCTATTCGCGTGAAGCGCAGCGCAGCATCAACCGTCTGATCGAGCGTGTGCGCCCCTCGGTCGCCCATGCGCACAACGTCTACCATCACCTCTCGCCGGCCATCTTCTCGACCCTGAAATCGGCCGGTATCCCGGTGGTGATGACCGCGCATGACCTGAAGCTTGCCTGCCCCTCCTACAAGATGCTGCGCGATGGCGCCGTCTGCGAGGACTGTCGCGGCGGCCACGTCTACAACGTGCTTCGCCACCGATGCATCAAGGGCGAACTGGCGCTGAGCGCCGTGGTGCTTGCGGAGACCGTGGTGCACCGCACGCTCGGCCTCTACCGCAACAGGGTCGATCGCATCGTCGTGCCCAGCAAGTTCTATGTCGACAAGCTGGTCGAATGGGGCTGGCCCCGTCAGCAGATGGTCCACATCCCGAACTTCGTCGATGTCGGCGACTATTCGGACCGTTGGACCGAAGGCGGCTACTTCGTCTTTGCCGGAAGGCTGGCGCCGGAGAAGGGCCTGGCGACCCTGATCAGGGCGATCGCCTTGGCAAGGCAGCGCCTCGTGATCGCCGGGACCGGCCCGGAGGAAGCCGCCTTGCGCCGGCTTGCCGAAGAGACAGGTGCCGATGTCACTTTTGCCGGATATCTTTCCGGCCATGCGCTGCATCGACTGGTCGGCGAGGCCTATGCCCTGGTGTTGCCATCCGAGTGGTACGAGAACGCGCCGATCAGCGTGCTCGAAGCCTATGCTCTGGGAAGGCCGGTCATCGGCGCTTCGATCGGCGGCATTCCGGAAATGATCGTCGATAACGAGACGGGCCTGACTGCCAGGTCCGGTAATGTCGACGACCTTGCAGACACACTTACGAAGATGGCCACATTGTCGGCTGAAGGGCGCGCGTCCATGGGCCGCTCGGGACGGGCGTGGATTGCCCGGGAGTTCTCGGCCGAGGCCTATCGCCAACGAACGCTTGATCTTTATGCCGCGCTCGGCGCCGCCTGAACACGCCGCCATTAACGTTACGATACAATTTGTAGTAACGTGGGCTCGCCCTATGGTTATGGGTCGTTTATATAAGAGGTAAATGAAATATCTGGGCAGTCGGTAAGTATTTCTCCGTAAATTCGATACGGACAAGCTTCGAGGCAACTCATGAGCAGGAAGTCTGATGTTTCGAGCAGTCGTCACCAGCAGCAGCCGGTGATTGCGCAGGATCTGGCCCAAGCCGGACTTTCCGACGGTCGCGTTAGAGCGCCGGGTCGCGGCTCGGTCTTTTCCGGCAGGCAGCAAGGCCCGTCTGCTCAGAGTGGCGCTCTTGCAGCGCGCGGCGAGCGCCGTCGCGTGATGATGCTGGGTTTGCGGGGCATTCCAAACGTTCAGGGCGGCGTCGAGAAACACGTCGAAATGCTCGCAAGCAAGCTTCTGGGCTATGGCTGGGACGTCGAGGTCGTCGGGCGCAGCCGTTATCTCGAAGACCGTCGGATCTATGTCTGGAACGGCGTCGACGTCCTGCCTCTCTGGGCGCCGCGCCGGATGGCGCTGGAAGCGATCGTGCATACGTTCCTTGGTGTGTGTCTTGCCGCGTGGCGGCGTCCGGACGTTTTGCATATTCACGCCATCGGCCCGGCGTTGATGACGCCGCTGGCGCGGCTCTTCGGGCTCAAGGTGGTTGTCACCCATCACGGCTACGACTACGACCGGCAAAAATGGGGCGGATTTGCCAGGCGGACGCTGAAGCTCGGCGAGTTCTTCGGCATGCGGTTTTCCAACGGGCGCGTCGCCATCTCCAAGGACATCGCCCAAACGATGCGGGCCCGGCACCATGTTGGCATGACGCTTGTGCCGAACGGCGTCGCGATCACCCAGCCGACCGGCGGCGCCGGCGCGCTCGCGGAGTTCGGCCTGACGCCGCGGCGCTACATCCTGCTTGCGGCCCGGCTTGTGCCGGAGAAGCGGCAGCTCGATCTCATCCGCGCCTTTTCAAGGTGCGGCCTCAAGAATATCCGGCTCGTCCTTGCCGGCGGAGCGGAATTCGAGACCGTCTATGTCAAGGAGGTAAGGGCGCTGGCCCAGGAGGTCCCCGGGGTCGTGCTCACGGGCTTCCAATCCGGCGACAGACTGGCCGAACTGTTCGCCAACGCTGCCCTTTTCGTGCTGCCATCGAGCCATGAGGGCATGCCGATCGCGCTGCTTGAGGCAATGGCCTACGGTCTCCCGGTGCTGGCAAGCGACATCGTGGCCAACCAGGAACTGGACCTCTCCCCCGACGACTATTTCAAGCTGGGCGACATCGATGCCCTGGCGGCGGGCATCACCGAGAAGCTCGCCGCTCCCTTGAACGACGAAGAGGTGCGCGAGCGCGCGGCGCACGCGGAGGCCACTTACAGTTGGACAAACGTGGCGCAAAGGACCGCGGCAGTGTATAGCGCTTTGCTGGCGAAGTAGGCAGGCGCGTGCGTCGGTCGCCTCGTCTTGTAATTGCGGCAGCGCCCCTTGTCGCGCGGACAGGGTGCAGGCGTCGCCGCGGATCGTTCGACGTGCTTCGCACGCTTTCTGAAAGACCAGCTTAACATGACACTGAAACGCGCCGCCGGCCTTCTTGCATGGATCCTGTTTGCGGTGATCGCCTATTCGACCATGTCTCCTCTCGATCTGCGGCCGCGCATCGGGCATCTCGTTCACCTGGAACGTTTTGGGGCGTTCGGCCTGATGGGCCTGCTGTTCGCGCTCGCCTACCCGAAGCGGCTCGGGCGCGTGCTGCTGCTCGTGCTGGCAACGGCGATCGGTTTTGAGCTGTTGCAGATGATTTCGGCAGACCGCCACGCGCGGGTGACGGATGTCGCGGTCAAGCTTTTCGGAGGCGCCTGCGGGGTCTTTTCCGGCTGGATCATCGCGCGCTACCGAGCAAAGCTCCTGGCATTGCTGGGGCGAGTAAACCAAAACGAAAAACTTCGCAGCTAGCTTTGGTTTCAGTGGGGCAGGTTCGAATAGGCTCTGCTGATATTGGGGGATCGCGTGGCAGTATCCGTCATCATCAAGACGCTCAACGAAGAGAGACGCATAGCGGCGACCATCGAGAGCGCATTGGCCGCGCTGAAAGCGGTCGGTGGAGAAGTGATCGTTGCCGACAGCGGCTCCAGGGACCGGACGATCGAGATCGCCTCGCGCTACCCTGTCGTCATCGCCCAGATCAGCCCGCCGGCCTTGCCCAGTTGCGGTATCGGGCCCCAGCTCGGTTTTCAGTATTCCCGACACGATCACATCTGCCTGCTCGATGGCGACATGCTGCTCGACGGCGATTTCCTGGAGGTGGCGTCGGCGTTCCTCTCCGACAATCCCGACGTCGCCGGCGTCACTGGCCATGTCCAGGAAATGCTCACCTCCAACCTTGAGTTTTCCCGCCGCGTTTCCCGCAATTCGCCTGAAAACCGGGTCGGAACTATCGACCGCATGAACGGCGGCGGCCTTTATCGCCGTGCGGCGATCGAGGCGGTCGGCTATCTCTCCGATCGCAACCTTCACGGCTATGAGGAATTCGATCTCGGCATCCGGCTGAGGAGCGCCGGCTGGACGCTGCATCGCCTCGACCGGCGGTTCGTCCAGCATTTCGGCCACACGGACAATTCCTACCGACTGCTCGTCCGCCGCTGGAAAAGCAAGTATCTCTTCGGTATCGGCGAGCTCTTGCGCGCCTCGCTCGGCCGGCCGTATTTCATGCAACTCGTTCGGGAATTGCCGGAGCTGAAGCTTTGGGCGCTCGTCTATCTGTGGTGGGCGGTGTCGCTCGGCCTGCTGCTGGTGATGCCCGACAAGGGCCTTGCCCTCGGTATCGTCGTTGCGGTCTTTGCTGCCGTAGTCGCGCTGATGACCCTGCGCAAGGGTGGCTTCAGCATGGGCCTCTATACCGTCGTCGCCTGGTTTTTCCACGCCGCCGCGCTGCCCGTAGGGTTCTTCCGGGCACGTCGCGCACCCGAGAAGCCCATTGAAAGCAGGCTTGTTGGAGCCGGTGCATGATCTGGCGGATGCTGATCGCGGCGCTGTCGGCGCTTCTCGCCGCCGTTCCCGCCGCAAGGGCGGCAGATCAGTGGCTGCCCGTGCGCGAGACCTCGCTTGAGCTTCAGGCCGGCAGCCCGCTCGATTTTTCCGCGTTTCTGCCGAACGCGGATATCACGTCCGATCGCCGCCTCGTCGCTGGCGCCAATGGGCGCCTCGCCTTTGCGGCGACACCGGAAAAACCAGAGCGGATGCTGTGCGCCTCGCTGGCCTGGAGCCCGGCCTCCGGCGGCTTCCCGGATCACCGGACAGCCGACCGTTATGCCCTGCAACTGGCGACGCACGGCTACAACATGGCAAGGCTGCACTTCGTCGATGCGAGCCTGATGTTTTCCCGCGAGAAGGATTTCGACTACGACCCGGAGACGCTCGACCGCGTGCACTATCTGCTCGCCGCTCTGAAGCGCAACGGCATCTACTGGATCATCGATGGCCTGTCGTCGCCGCGCGGAGCCTATGGCGGCTTTGAGGATCGCTGGGATGCCGGTGGCAACCTGAAGCTCGCGCTCTACCTCGACGACGAAGCGTTCCGCCATTGGACGCGCATGCAGGAAACGATCCTCGGCCGCGTGAACCCCTACACCGGAGTGGCGCCGATCCGCGACGATGCTCTGGCGCTCGTCATCCTCGCCAACGAGAACGGCATCGAATTCGACGGCGTCGTGCACGATCGGCCGGGCAAGGCGCCCTATGATCCGGCGTTGGCCAAGCCCTTCAACGACTGGCTAGCGAAGCGCTATGGCTCGACCGAAGCCCTGGCGAAGCTCTGGCCCGATCTCGGCACGGAAGAATCGGTCGAGGCAAGATCGATCGCGCTCCCCTCAGACCGCTACGCCGACAGCGCGCGGCTGCGCGACCTGCAGGCGTTTTTCGTCGAGACGGAACGCGCCAGCGCCGTGCAGATGAGCGACGTGCTGCGTCGGCTTGGATATCGCGGGCTGATCAGCACCTACAACAACTGGCCGACGATCCAGACGGCGCTGAGCCGCCGCGACCTGGAAGCGGTGACCATGAACACCTATCACGACTGGGTCAGCGGCTATGCGCCGGGAAGCACCACCACCCAGACAAGCTCGATCGCGGATGCCGAGAACTACATTCGAATGATCGCTGCCGCCCGCTGGCTCGGCAAGCCGTTCGTGGTCAGCGAATATGATCATCTGTTCTGGAACCGCTACCGCTACGAGGCGGGGCTGGCGATGCCGGCTTACGCCGCACTGCAGGGATGGGATGCGCTGTGCCGCCACGGGCATGGGCCGATCGTGCTTGCCTATGGCGAACCCTTTGCGCACAAGCGGGCAATGTTCCCCTATGCCATCGCACTCGATCCGGTCGCCCGCGCCGGCGAGACGCTCGCAGCCTTGCTTTATCGACGCGGCGACGTCGCGACCGCCGATGTGACCATTCCCTTTGCCGTGCGCGGCGAACAGGACCTGTCGGACGACATGCAGGCGCGCGAGCCCGAGCATCTGACCGACCTCGGGCTCGTCGGGCGGATCGGCCTTGAAGACGCGAACCGGCCAAGTGCAACGGTTACGGTGACCCAGCCGCGACAGCAGGATACAGGCGAGGTGCTCGAACAGCTGCGCGGGCGCGGCGCGCTTGCGGCCGGCAACCGTTCAGATCTCGACGCCGGGATCTATGAGAGCAGCACCGGTGAGATCCTGCTGAACCGCTTTTCCGGGCAGTTGCGCGTCTCGACGGCGGCGACCGAGGCGGCCGCCTTTTCGTCGCTGCGAGAGCCTGTCGATCTCGGCGTCATGCGCGTCGAAAGCGCCGATGGCGACGGGCTTGTCGCGCTTTCGGCGCTCGGTGCGCACGCCTCGCTGGCGCGCAGCAAGCGCCTGCTTCTGATCTTCGCAACCGATGCACAGAACACCAACATGACCTTTCGCGACAGCGAGGAAAAGGTGATCGAGGATTTCGGGCAGTTGCCGGTCCGGATCCGCAAGGGCTATGTCGACCTTTCGTTCGCGCGAGACGCGGCCTCGTGGCAACTGTCGCCGATCGGCCTTGATGGCGCCGTGGAAGCGCCCGTCGCCAAGGGCAAGGGGCCTGCGCGTTTCCGCCTCGGCAACGACGCCCCTTCGGGGCCGACAACCTATTTCCTTCTCGAACTCGACTGAACAGGGTCCGCGCGCCTCGGCCAACGCGGATCAATGAATGGCCACGATCGCGGCCTATTCTCGTCTCTCCATTCAAGGGAGGATGCGATGAGAATTTCGGAAGCCATGCACCCCGGCGCACGTTGGATATCGCCGGATACCGACCTCAAGACGATCGCGCGCATCATGAGGGATGAGGACATCGGCGCATTGCCGGTCGGCGAAAACGACCGCCTGATCGGCATGGTCACCGACCGTGATCTCGCCCTGCGCGCCTTTGCCAACGGGCGCGATCCCGCTTCGATGACGGCGCGGGACGTGATGACGCGGGATATCGTCTACTGCCGTACGGACGAGACGATCGAGCACGCCGCGCATCTGATGGAAGCAAAGCAGGTTCGACGCTTGCCGGTGATTGACGACGCCAAGCGCATGGTCGGCATGCTGTCGCTTGGCGACGTGTCGCACGCAAGCAGCCGTGAGCTGTCGGGCGAACTCGCAAAGGCCGTGACGGCGCACCACGCGTGAGCTGCCGCCTGGACCCTGCGGCGCGCGAACCGGCGCCGCAGGATCTTGCAATCGCGCTGCTCTTCAGAAGCGGTAGCTGATGCCGGTGCCGATCAGCCACGGGTCGAGCTTGACCTTGCCGCTGACGGCGCCCGCACCGGGAAGCGTCGCGTTGACTTCGGGCTCCAGGAACAGCTTCTTCACGTCGAAGTTCAGGCCCCAATGCTCGTCGAGCTTGATGTCGACGCCGGCCTGCAGCGCGACGCCAAACGTGTTTTTCATGTTGAAGCTCGAGAAATCGCCGCGTGGCCTCTCGTTGTAGAACACCGTGTAGTTCACGCCGGCGCCGACATAGGGCTTGATCGTGTCGGTGACATTGAAATGGTACTGCAGGGTCAGCGTCGGCGGCAGCAGCCAGGCCTTGCCGATCTCGCCGAGGCCGGCGATCGAGCCGCTGCCGCGCGCGGTGTGCGGCGTCGTGCCGAGGATCAGTTCGGCCGCGATGTTGTCGGTGAAGAAATAGGTGATGTCGAGTTCGGGAACGACCGAATTGCTGACGCCAACCTTTTCGCCGTCGAGCGCCGTGCCGTTCAAGTAGAGCGAGCCCTTGTCATCGGGCAGGACGGCGAGCGCCCGGGCCCGGATCATCCACGGGCCGGGCTCGCTGGCAAGCGGCATTTCAGGTGCGGCCACGGCGACCGGTTCGGAAAGATCCGCCGCCTGCGCGACCGTTAGCGGCGCTGCGAGTGCGGCAAGGATGATGGCGAAAGTCAGTGTGGTGCGCGTAGGCATGATTTTCCGGACCCCCAGAAGGCATTGAGCAACGCCCGTCGGGCGTGCGGCCGCGGGATTCCGTAGCCGGCGGCACCATGCTCAAGTCGGGGCGCTTCAGGGTTGTTCTGGATCAATGCGACTACGAATTGCCAAGCCTTTGTGGACGAAAGCAGATTCGCTCGTGCCGACGATCGCGGCCGAAAACCCGATCAAGCCGGCATTCGCGGACTGCTGGCAAGCAGACGCTGGGTGTAGGGGTGCTTCGGAGCGGCCAAAATGTCGCGGGTCTTGCCGCTCTCGACGATCCTGCCGCGCTCGAGAATGACCATCTCCTCGCAGAGCGCCGCGACCACGCCGAGGTCGTGGGAAACGAAGACCAGTGTGAGCTTTTCCGAGAGGGCCTTGAAGAGTTCGACGATGCGGATGCGGGTCGAAAGGTCGAGGGCACTGACCGCCTCGTCCGCGAGCACGATCTGAGGCCCGGCGACGATCGCGCGAGCAATGGCGATGCGCTGGCGTTGGCCGCCGGAAAAGGCGTGCGGATAGCGCTCCATGGCGTCACGCGAAAGGCCGACCGCCTCCAGCGCTTCGGCGACCGCCTGCGTTCGATCGCCAGGGATATGCAGCGACCTCAGCGGCTCGGCAATGATGTCGATGACCCGCTGGCGTGGATCGAGGGACGAGTAGGGATCCTGGAAGACCGGCTGCACGGCGCGGCGATACCGCTGCATGAAGGCGCCGTTGCCGGTGTCGAGCATCTCGTCGCCAAACCGGATGGTACCGGAGGTGGGGCGAATGAGCCCGAGCATCAGCCGCAGAAGGGTGGTCTTGCCGGAGCCCGATTCGCCGACGAGGCCGACGCTGACGCCTGGCCGAACAGTGAGCGAGACGTCGCTGAGCGTGGTCTGCTGGCGCGAATAGCCGAAGCTGACATTCTGAAGATCGAGCATCATGATCCGGTTGCCCCCAGCGCTTCGTCGAACAGCCGGGCAGCCTCGACCAGGGTTTTGGTATAGTCATGCTCCGGCTTGCCGAACACCGACCCGACCGGTCCCTGTTCGACGGCGATGCCGTTTTTCAGCACGATCACGCGCTCCACCACCTGCGCGACAACAGGCAGGTCATGGCTGATGAACAACAGCGCCATTCCCGTTTCGCGCACCAGCCGGTCGAGCAGCTTGAGGATTTCCGCCTGCGTCGTGACGTCGAGTGCCGTCGTCGGCTCGTCGGCGATGAGCAGTTTCGGGCGGCAGGCAAGGGCCATGGCGATGGCGACGCGCTGGCGCTGGCCACCGGACACTTCGTGCGGATAGGAATTGATGATGCGGTCGGGCTGGGGGAGGGCCACCTTGTCGATGAGATCGCGGACCTCGCGGCTGACGGCATCCTTCGACGCCCTGCCGTGCTCACGCTCCATCCGACGGCGAACCGGTTCGGCGATCTGTCGGCCGATCTTCATCAGCGGGTCAAGCGCGGTCAGCGGCTCCTGGAAGACGACCGCGGCCGCAACCCCACGCAGGCGGTTCATCACCTTGTCGGTCGCACCGACGACCTGCTGGCCATCGAGTTCGATCGAGCCCGAGACCCTGATCGATGGCGGCAGGAGGCCGGTCGCGGCCATGGCCGTCATCGATTTTCCCGAGCCTGACTCGCCGATGAGCCCGATCCGTTCGCCGGGCCGGATTGTTAAGGACAGGTCGGCGACCAACGCCTTTTCGCCGGCGCGGATATCAAGCCTCTGGATGTCAAGAAGTGCTGTCATCGCGATCTCCCGCGCGTCGGATCGGCAATGTCGCGCAGGCCGTCGGCAAGCAGGTTCATGCCGATGACGAGGGCGACGAGCGCAAGGCCCGGGGCGATCGCGCCGATCGGCGCCGTATAGACCGTGCCCTGGGCCTCCTGCAGCAGGCGCCCCCAGGAGGCGTTCGGCGGCGGCGCGCCAAGGCCGAGATAGGAGAGCGACGCCTCGGCAATGACGGCAAGCCCGAACTGTAGCGCGAAATTGACCGACAGGGTCGGCCAGATGTTGGGCAGCACATGTCGGAAGACGACGCCGACCCAGGACGTGCCCGAGGTGCGCGAGGCGACGATGTAGTCCTGCCGAAGCACGCGCTTGGCAAGGATGCGGGTCAGCCGCGCGACGATGGCGGAGATCGCAAGCCCGAGGGCGAGGATTGCCGTCCAGAGGCTGGCGCTGTCGCTTGCCGCCACCACCAGCATCGCCAGAAGCAGGGTCGGGAAGGCGATCAGGATATCGAGCGTCGCGGCCATCACATCGTCGGCAAGCCGGGTGGCGAAGGCGGCGATGACACCGAGGCTGACGCCGATCGCAGCCCCGATCGCGACCGCACCGGTTCCAACCAGCAGCGCGGTGCGCGCGCCGATCATCAGTTGGGTCAGGAGGTCTCGTCCCAGCCGGTCGGTGCCAAGCCAGTGCAGAAGCGACGGCGCTTCCAGCCGGCCGCCGGAAGCGTTCAGCGGGTCATAGGGGGTCCAGAACAAGGTCAGCAACGCCACGAGCACATTGATGACGACAAGGACGAGGCCAACGGTGAGGGCAAGCGACTGCCGGCGTTTTGGCGCGGAAACCGAAGTGTCGATCGGGTTCATGCGTTGCCTCCGACGGCGCGTTCCCGCAGGCGCGGATCGATCAGACGTTGGGTGAGATCGGCGGCAAAGCCGATCAGCAGGACCAAAAGCGTTGAGATGAACAGCACGCCCTGGACATTCGGATAGTCGCGCTGCTCGATCGCAAGGAGCAGCATGGATCCGAGGCCGGGCAGGGCAAAGACGCGCTCGACGACGACTGCCCCGAGCAGCGTCGATGCAAGCTCGATGCCGAGAATGGCGACAATCGGCACCGCGCCGTTGCGGATGCCGTGACGAATGAGTGCTTCGGGGAAACTTGCGCCAAGCGCACGGGCTGTGCGCAGGTAGTCGCTGCCGAGAACGTCCTGCGTGGCCGAGCGGACATAGCGCAGCAGCGATGCGCCCATGACGATGCCGATCGTGATCACGGGTAGCGCGAGTGCATAGAGCACTTGTCCTTCGTTCTGCCAGCCGCGGCGGGGAAAGCCGCCAGAGGGAAACAGCCGAAAGGTCACGGCAAAGACGGTGACGAGCAGGATGCCGACCCAGAAGACGGGGATAGCGATGCCGAGCTGCGACACGGTCGAGATCAGTCCGCCATACCAGCGGTCGGCTTTCACGGCGGAGAGAATGCCGAGCGGCACCGCGATCAGGATGGCTAGCACGAAACCCATCAGCGCCAGCGGTACCGTCACGGTCAATCGTGCGCCGATTTCCTCGATCACCGGCTTGCCGCTGACAAAGGAGGTGCCGAGATCGAAGCTTGCAAGGCTGCCGGCAAAACGCAGGAATTGCTGCCAGAGCGGCAGGTTCGAGCCGACCTGCTCGCGGGCCTTCTCGATCTGTGCGGCATCGGCGCCGACAGAGAGAAGCGCATTGGCGGGGTCGCCGGGAAGCAGGCGCAGAAGCACGAACAGCACCACCGCAGCGATCAGCAGCGACAGGATGAGGATGGCGAAACGGCGGACGAGATAGGTGAGAATGGCGGCATTCCTTTCTTCTCACAGAGTCCCGTGATCAGAGAGCTGGCTTTTGCATCAAAACAGAGGGGGAGGCTAGAGCGCAGGCGCTATTTTGGAACAACATATATGGGACGGCTTGACCGGTCCCCGGAGGGGCGGCCCGAGCGCGAAAACGGAAAGAGCCCCCGGATCGGGTCCAGGGGCTCCTGCTGCCATGTATGGCAGACCAGTTCCGGTTACTGCTCGCTCTTCTTGATGCCGTAGGCGAAGAACTGCGAGTTCAAGCCGTTGACCGGATAACCCGATACGGCCGAGCTCGAAACGACGATCTGCGGATAGAGGTAGAGCCAGTTGCTGGCAGCGTCCTCGGCGATGATCGTGTTGGCTTCCTTGAGTTTGGCGGTCTGCTCATCCGTATTGGCGGCAGCTTCCGATGCCTTGATCAGGTCGACGACCTTGGGGTTGTTGTAGCCCCAGTAGAAGTCCGGGTTGCCGTAAAAGACGATATCGCGATGGTTGACGTGTTCCTGCAGCGTCGCCTGGAAATCATGCGCCTTGTAGACCTTCGTGTACCACTCGTTGGCGGTGATCACGTTGATCTCGACCTTGATGTTGACCTTGGCAAGCTCGCTCTGGATGAACTGGGCGACGATCGGATGCGGATCGTAGTTCGGGGTGTCGAGCTTGAAGGTGAAGCCGTCGGCAAAGCCCGCTTCCTTCAGAAGTGCCTTGGCGCTTTCGACGTCATAGGCATCGACGGCGGTGAGGTCCACGTACCAGGGATCGGTCGACGGAACGAAGGAGCCGATCAGGGTGCCGTATTCGCCCCAGATCGAGGTCAGGAGCTTCTTGTCGTCGATGGCGCGTGCGATCGCCTTGCGGACCTTGACGTTGTCGAAGGGAGCGACGCGATCGTTGAAGGCGAGCAGTTCCTTGGTGGTGGACTGGCCGGCGGTGACGGTGAAGTCGGGATTGTCCTTGAACTGGGCGATCGAGTCCGGGCTCTGGACGCTGGTGATGATGTCGACGGCGCCGGTCAGCAGCGCATTGTTGAGCGCGGTGGCGTCGGTGAAATACTGGAAGACGACTTCGCCGTTGGTGGGGGCGGTGCCCCAATATTTGTCGTTGCGGACCAGCGCCAGCGACGAGCCGCGACGCCATTCGTCGAGGCGGTAGGGGCCGGTGCCGTCTTCGCCGGCGTTGAGGTCCTTGGCCGCATCGTTGACGACCCAGACATAGCTTAGATTGTAGGGCAGCGAGATGGAGCGCGCCGACAGCTTGACGACGACGGTCTGGTCATCGGGGGTCTCAATCGCACTGATGGTCGCGAGGCTCTTCTTGCGCGAACTCTTGGATTGCTCTGAAGTCACGCGCTCGATGCTGTACTTGACGTCGGTTGCCGTCAGCGGATCGCCGGAGTGGAAGGTCACGCCGGGATGAAGCTTGAAGGTGTAGGTGAGGCCGTCCTCGCTGACGCTCTGTTCGGCCACGAGGCCCGGCTGGACGTCGCCTGCATCGGTCAGTGTGAAGAGCGCCTCATAGACATTGCCGTTGAAGGCCTCGTTGATGCCCTGGCCGGCGCCGGCGGTGTTGTCGAGGTTCTGCGGCTCATAGAGCGAGCCGATGGTGATCGAGGCGTTGGGGTCGAACTTGGCGTCTTCGGCAAAGACGGTCGTGCTGGTCGACAGCGCGAGCGCCAGTGTGGCGGCAGCGAGGATTGGGCGCGGCGCCCCCAGGCTGCGCTTCGTGATGTTGCCAAGGCCGATGATAGTGTCCGTCATTTCCCAAACTCCTGCTTATGCCTGTCTCGCGGATCGCATCCGCCACCCGACCTTATCGGTCGGGCGATTGCCATGCATCATACTTATTCCCTAGTAATTTAGTGGGAAATTTGGTTCCTTTTGTCCGTCGAAGTTGAAATTTGTAACCCCGACTTGGGCCGATCGGCAGACGGGCGTTTCGCATTCCGCAATCTGTCGCCCCACGAAGATATATCACAGGCGGCCGACTCGGACCGAATGCTTGTCAGCGGACGTTTCGCGCGGTCTTCCAAGTACGTCAAAGGCGTCGCTGCCGATTGTTTCCCATCTGAACTTCCCTCGAAAATTGCAAAATGCAACACGTCGACAAAAGGATTCGACAGTCAGGGGATTCTGATATATCGCCTGATTAATCGTTTAATCACGCGATAGCGGAAACCACTGACTTGGCGCGTTCCGGACCAAAACTGACGAGGATTGCCAGAACGCTGGGCGTCTCCGCGGCGACGGTGTCCAACGCGCTCTCGGGCAAGGGCCGCGTCTCCGCCGAGATGGTCGAAAAGATCCGCGCGACGGCTGCCGAACTCGGCTACGTGCCGAGCCAGGCGGGCAGGGCGCTTCGCACCGGCCGCACCGGCGTGCTCGGTCTCGTCCTTCCCGATATCGCCAATCCGCTCTTCCCGCAGATCGCCCAGGCGATCGAGCTTGCCGCATCGTCCTGCGGCTACGGCGTGCTGATCGCCGACTCGCGCGGCGACGTCTCCACCCAGACCAAGGCGATCGAGCGGTTGATCGACCGGGACGTCGATGGTCTGGTGATCGTGCCCAGGCGCGGCACCCGCATCGCCGATGTCGGCTGTCCCGTCGCGGTCATCGACACCCCCTCGACACCTGGCAACACGGTTGCCGCTGACCACTGGGGCGGCGGCCGTCAGATCGGCGAGCACCTGAGGGCGCTCGGACATCGCCGGGTGCTGATCATCGGCAACAATCCCGCGTCCAACGTTCAGAACGACCGCGCCGGCGGCATTCGCTCGGTGTTTGTCGAAGGGTGCCACGCCGATACGCTCTGGATTGAGCCGTTGGAGCGCGTTTCCGGTAAAGGCTGTCCGCTCGGTCTCGCCGAGAAGGTGGCGGAAGGCTACACCGCCTTTGCCTGCATCTCCGATCTGCATGCGCTGCGGGCCCTCACCGAATTGCAGCGCGCCGGCGTCAACGTGCCTGAAAAGGCGAGCGTCACCGGTTTCGACGACCTGATCTGGGCGCCGGTCATCACGCCGGCCTTGACGACCGCGCGCATGGACATGACCGAAATCGCCGCGATTGCGGTCGCCGCCCTTGTCAAGGCGATCAGCGAACGCGACCCGTCCGATCCATTGATCGGAGCGCCAGTGTCCGCCGAGACATCCAGGGTGCCGATGCATCTGGTCGTCAGGCAATCGGCCGCAGCACCACCCGACTTTCAACCCGCTCAGATCACCGCAGTCACATCCGTCACCGAAGGAGGACACCAGCCATGAAGAAGTTCCTGCTTGCCTCGAGCGCGCTCGTGCTCGTCGCCGCCCCCGCCGCGTCTGCCCAGGAAAAGACGCTCACCATTTCCGTCTACGGCTTTGCCCAGGACGCCTTTAAGGAACTGGTCTACACGCCGTTCGAGCAGAAATGCGGCTGCAAGCTCGTCGTCGAGACCGGCAACAGCGTCGAGCGACTGGCGAAGATGGAAGCCAACAAGGCAAGCCCGGTCGTCGACATGGCCGTCGTCTCGATGGCCGACGCGCTTTCTGCCACCCGCGCCGATCTCATCGAGAAGATCGACACCTCGAAGCTTTCCAACTTCAACAAGCTTTACGACCTCGCCAAGGACCCGAACGGCGACGGCATGAGCGTCGGCTACACCTTCTACGCAACCTCGATCGTCTACCGCTCGGACAAGATGGAAGTGAACTCCTGGGCTGACCTTCTGAGCGACAAGAACGCCAGCCACGTGGCCTTCCCGAACGTCACCACCAACCAGGGCCCGCCGGCGCTCTACATGGTCGGCGAAGCGATCGGCAAGAACACGCCGGACCTGAAGGAAGCGATCGCCGCCGTTGGCGCCAAGAAGGACGAGATCGTCACCTTCTACGTCAAGTCCTCGCAACTGGTGCAGCTCATGCAGCAGGAAGAAATCTGGGCCGCCCCGATCGGTCGCTTCTCCTGGGAAGGCTTCACCAAGCTCGGCCTGCCGATCAAGTGGGCAACGCCCAAGGAAGGCCAGACCGGCGGCATGAACGTCATGGTCTTGACCAAGGGCGGCAAGAACCAGGATCTGGCGCTCCAGTTCATGGACTTCTGGCTCTCGACCGAAATCCAGACGGCTCTGGCCGAAAAGCTGGTCGACAGCCCGGCCAACAAGGACGTGAAGGTCTCGCCCGAGATCGCCGAGAACCTCACCTACGGCGAAGAGACCGTGAAGAACCTGAAGCTGATCCCGTCAGCCGTCGCCCTCGACAACCGCGAAGCGTGGCTGTCGGAGTGGAACGCCCAGGTCGGCCAGTAAGCCTGGCCAACTGATACCTCCACCGGCGGGCTCGGACCGTCGGTGGAGGCCTGATGCGATGGGCCGCGACGTGATCGCGCCAGCGAAATGCCTTGAAAGGAAGAAGGATGTTCCAGAACCGCGCCGAAGCCCTGGCGCTCGCTCTGCCCGCAGCGGTCTTTGCGGCGATCGTCTTTCTGGCGCCGGTGGTGATCCTGCTGGCGGAAGGCTTTCGCAGCGCCGACAGCTGGTCGTTGTCGGCCTATACCAATTTCTTCTCCGATCCGCTGAACCGCACCGTCTTCCTGCGCACCTTCCGACTCGGCCTGATGGTGACCGCCGTCTCGGCGGTCATCGGCTATGCCGCGGCCTTTGCCATCGTCAACCTGACGCCGCGCACCAAGGGGCAGATGATCGGCCTCGTCGTGCTGCCGCTGATGATCTCGTCGGTCGCCCGCACCTACGCCTGGATCGTCATCCTCGGCCGCACCGGCATCGTCAACCAGGCGCTGCAGCTCGTCGGCCTTTCGGACGAACCGATCCGGTTTCTCTTCACCGAAACGGCCGTGTTCATCGGTCTGTTGCAGCTGTTCCTGCCGCTGATGATCCTGTCGCTGATCAGCGCGCTCGAAAACATGCCGAAGGATGCGATCCCCGCGGCCCGTGTTCTCGGCGCCAACTGGTTCCAGGTGTTCTTCAAGGTGATCCTGCCCTTGACCAAGGAAGGTCTCGTGATCGGCGGAACGCTGGTCTTCACCGGCTCGCTCACTGCCTACATCACGCCGGCAATTCTCGGCGGCTCGAAGGTGCTGATGCTCGAAACGCTGCTCTACCAGCGCGTCACCGTCGCCAACGACTTCGTCGCGGCGAGCGTCATCGCCTTCATCCTGATCGTCATGAGCTTCGCCGCCAATCTTCTCCTGAAACGGCTTGCCACCGCGAGGAACAAGCGATGACCCCGCGCGTCTTTACCCCTCTCGTCCTTTTCCTGGTGATCGGCTTCCTGATCGGGCCGTTCTTCATCATCGTCGCCGCCTCGCTCTCGGGCGGCGAGACGCTGGCCTTCCCGCCGCAGGGCTTCTCGCTCAAGTGGGTCGCCAAGGTGTTCACGGTCGAAAGCTTCCAGGAGAGCTTCGCGATATCAATGCTGCTTGCGATCGGCGGCACGGCGGCTGCCCTCGTGCTCGGGGTTCCCGCCTCCTACGCCCTTTCGCGCTGCAAACTGCCGTTTGGCGAGACCATCCGGACGATCGTGTCGCTGCCGATCATCGTACCCGGCATCATCGTCGGCCTGGCGCTGTTGCGCTACATCGTCGTGCCTTTCGGGCTCAACATCACCTTGACGCTGTTCCTTGCCCATACGGCGCTGGTGCTGCCCTATGCGGTGCGGGTCGTCTCGGCGAGCCTCAACAACCTGCGCTCCGATATCGAGGAAGCCGCGGTGCTGCTCGGTTCCTCGCGCGCCGGCGCCTTTTTCCGGGTGGTCATGCCGAACATCCGCAGCGGCATTCTCGCCGCCTTCATCCTCGGCTTCGTGACGAGCTTCAACCAGGTGCCGGTGTCGCTCTTCCTGTCCGGCCCCGGCGTGCGCACGCTGCCGATCGACATGCTCTCCTACATGGAGATCACCTACGATCCGTCGGTCGCGGCGCTCTCCGCACTGCTCGCCTTCATGTCCATCGGCATCGTCTTCCTTGCCGAACGTTTCCTGGGATTTTCTCGCTATGTCTGACGCCGCCTTCCTCAGCCTTGAAAAACTGACGCTCGCCTATGGCGACACCGTCGCGGTGAAGGACCTCGACCTGTCGATCCGCAAGGGCGAACTGGTGGCGTTCCTCGGACCGTCCGGTTGCGGCAAGACCACGACGATGCGCTCGATCGCCGGGTTGCTGACGCCCGCTTCCGGCGCCATCAGGCTCGACGGCGCCGACATCACCCGTGTGTCCGCCAACAAGCGCTCGGTCGGCCTCGTCTTCCAGTCCTATGCGCTGTTCCCGCACCTGACCGTGTTCGAGAATGTCGCCTTCGGCCTGCGGCTGAAGAAGCTGCCGGCGTCCGAGATCGAGAGCAAGGTGACGGCCGGCCTGAAGTCGGTCGGGCTTTCGAAGTTTGCTGCCCGCAAGCCCGGTGAACTCTCCGGCGGCCAGCAGCAGCGCGTGGCACTCGCCCGCTCGATGGTGATGGAACCGAAGGTGCTTCTACTCGACGAGCCGCTGTCGAACCTCGACGCCCGCCTGCGTCTCGAAATGCGCACGGAGCTGCAGCGGGTGCAGAAGGAAACCGGGGTGACGATGATCTTCGTTACCCACGATCAGGGCGAAGCCCTGTCGCTCGCCGACCGCATCGTCGTCATGCTCAACGGCGCGATCGAGCAGATCGGTACGCCCGAGGACATCTACAACCGTCCGATCTCGCGCTTCGTTGCCGACTTTGTCGGCTTCGAGAACATTTTTGCCGTCGAGGGCGGCAAGCTTAGGGCGGACAACGGCCCGATCGACCTCTCCGGATCCCTGCCGCCTGACACGGCAGGGCTTGCGTGGCGTCCGCGCATGGTGACCCTTGGTTATGGTCCTTTCCAAGGCACCGTGCGCGGAGCCTCTTTCTCCGGCAGCACCCGCGAGTATCTGCTCGATACGCCACTCGGCGCCATCAAGGCGGAGGAAGACGCGGCGCTGCCGTCGCGCGAAACCGGCTCGACGATTGCCTTCGACCTTCCGGTCGAAAAGGCGGCGCGCCTGAAGAAGTTCGGGTAACCTGAAGATGGGTGTCTGGATCGATACGGACATGGGTTTCGACGACATCGCAGCGGTGCTCGTCGTGCTTCATGCCGGTGAAAGGATCGACGGGGTATCGCTCGTCTTCGGCAACACGCCGATCGAACAGGTGAAGCGCAACGCAGCCAGTGCGAAATGTGCGTTCGGCTGGGATTTCCCGATCCACGAGGGCCGCGCCCTGCCGGTGCTGGGTAAACTCGAGACCGCCGAGCGCATTCTCGGCGAGGCCGGCATGCCGACCGCTGGCCTGACCCTGCCGCAAGCCGATGCACTGCCGCCGAGTGACGCCTTTACGGCGCTCTCGGCCTGGCTGGAGCTGGAGGGACCGAAGCGCATTCTCGCTCTCGGGCCGCTCACCAACATTGCCGCGCTTTGCCTAGCCCGCCCTGATCTGGCCGCGCGCATCACCGATCTCACCTGGATGGGTGGCGGCGTCACCAGCGGCAACCACACGGCATCCGCGGAGTTCAACGCCTTCGCCGACCCGGAAGCGGTTGCGATCGTGCTCGCGCACGGCCTGCCGCTGCGCATGGTCGATCTCGATCTCTGCCGCAAGGTCTTTGCCTACCCGGACGACGTCGCGCCGATCCGCTCGGCCGGCGGCGTCAAAGCGGCGCTGATCGCCGATCTGCTCGCGGGCTACATCTCGATCGGCACCAGCCGCGGCCGGCCGGGCATGGCGATCTATGACCCGTGTGCAGCTGTCGCCTTCGTCAATCCCGGTGCGATTGCCTTCAAGAGCGCGCGCATCGATGTCGAGCTTGGCGGATCCTTGACCCGTGGGCGCACCGTCGTCGAAACCCGCGCGAGCCACGCGACCTTCAATGCCGAATACGCCGTTGACGCCCATGTCGAGACGACGCGGGCCCAGATCCTTGGCGCGCTGATGCGGGAAGCACAGACGTGAGCGCCGCAATCGAGCCCCGGGACCTGATGGATGCGGCGCTCCGCACCCGTGCGGTTGCCGCCGCGCGCGGTGATGCGCCGTTCGACGTGCTGATATCCGGCGGCACGCTGGTCGACGTGGTGACCGCTGAGCTTCGCCCTGCCGATATCGGTCTCGTCGGGCCGCTGATCGCCAGCGTCCACGAACCCGGCGCGCGCGCCGATGCCGCATCCCTCGTGGATGCCACCGGCGCCTTCATTTCACCCGGCCTGATCGACACCCACATGCATGTCGAAAGCTCGATGGTAACGCCGGCGGCCTATGCCAATGCGGTGCTGCCGCGTGGCGTCACGACCATCGTCTGGGATCCGCACGAGTTCGGCAACGTCAGCGGTGTCGGCGGTGTCCGCTGGGCGGCGGACGCGATTTCAGGTTCGCCGTTGCGCACTGTTCTGCTTGCTCCCTCCAGCGTGCCCTCGGCGCCCGGGCTGGAACTGGCCGGCGCGGACTTCGACGCCAGCGTGATTGCCGATATTCTGCGCTGGCCGGAAATCGGCGGCATCGCCGAGATGATGAACATGCGCGGCGTCATCGGTGGCGAGGCCCGCATCAGCGCCATCGTTCAGGCGGGGCTTGCTGCCGGAAAACCGGTCAACGGTCACGCGCGCGGGCTTTCCGGCGCCGATCTGCAGGCCTTTGTCGCCGCTGGGGTGAGTTCGGACCATGAGCTTGTTTCGGGCGACGATCTGATGGCAAAGCTGAGGGCGGGGCTGTCGATCGAATTGCGCGGCTCGCACGATCATCTGCTGCCGGATTTCGTCAAGGCGATCAATGCCCTGGGGCATCTTCCTCAGACCATCACACTCTGCACGGACGACGTTTTCCCGGACGACCTCGCGCATGCCGGCGGTCTTGACGACGTCGTCAGGCGGCTGGTCCGTAACGGTCTGCCGGTCGAATGGACGCTTCGGGCGGCCACGCTGAACGGTGCGGTGCGCCTCGGCCGGCATGACCTCGGCCTCGTGGCGCCGGGTCGCCGCGCGGATATCGTCGTCTTTGAGGACCTCGTCGCGTTTCGCGCACGCACGGTGATCGTCGGCGGCAAGGCGATTGCCGAAGCCGGCCGGATGATCGAGCCGCTCCGTGGTATCGCCACCGAGACGCTCCACGGCACGATGAAGATCGCGGCGCTCTCGCACAATGATTTCCGCATCCCCGCAGATGGTGCGAAGGTTCGGATTGCGACGATCGACCGCCCACGCTTCACGCAATGGGGTGAGGCGATTGCCGAGGTGCGGGGCGGGTTCGTCGTTCCGCCTGAGGGCACGGCCCTGATCGCGGTCGCGCATCGCCACGGGCGTGCCGACAGCCGCCCGCGCGTCGGCCTCCTGTCGGGCTGGGGTACATGGCGCGGCGCCTTTGCCACCACGGTCTCCCACGACAGCCACAACCTCACCGTCTTCGCCGGCAATGCGGAGGACGCGGCGGTCGCCGCCAATGCGGTGATTGCCGCAGGCGGCGGCATGGCGGTTGCGTCCGGCGGCAAGGTCGATGCGCTCCTGCCTTTGCCACTCGCCGGGCTGGTGTCGGAAGAGCCGCTGGCCAAGGTCGCCTCGGTCTTTGCCGAACTGAGGGAAGCGGTCGGGCGCATCGTCGATTGGCAGCCGCCCTACCTGGTCTTCAAGGCCTGCTTCGGCGCGACCCTTGCCTGCAACGCGGGACCCCACCAGACCGACCGGGGCATCGCCGACGTGGCCACAGGCACGCTGATGCAAAGTCCCATTCTGGACGTGCTTGAGGCATGAACATCCCGGCCGCCATTCGTGGCGGCCGCTGCGGCGCGGCGGGTTTTCTCGCTGATGACGCGTCGGTTCAGGGAAGCTCCCCAAACCTCTGAAATTGCCGGTGGATGTGCAGCGCCGCGGGAGCGCTAGCGCTGCTCCTCGCGCGCCAGTTCCTGCTCGACCAGCGTCGACCAGAAGGCGACGCCCGGACCGATCGCCGCGTCATTGAAGTCGTAGGCGGTGTTGTGGTGGAGCGCGCCATCGACCGCAGGCCCGTTGCCGAGCCAGACATAGCAGCCGGGCGCTTCAAGCCCGAAGAAGGCGAAGTCGTCGCCCGCCGTCGACGGGGGAAAGGCCGTGCGGGTCTTTTGGCCGAAGACGGCTTCAGCCGCCTTCAGCGCCCGCGCGGTCGCATCGGCGTCGTTGACGACGGGGGGAATGCGGCGTTCGAACTCGTAGTCGACGGCAATCCCGTACATCTCTGCGGTGCCGCGGGCGAGACGGCCGATCTCTGTTTCCAACTGGTCGCGCACTTCAGGTGTGTAGGCACGGGCGGTCCCGCCGATTTCGACTACGTCGGGAATGACGTTGAGAGCCTTCGGATCACCGGCGCGCACGGAACAGGCGCTGACGACGGCCGGCTGCAGCGGGTCGACGACCCGGCCGACGATCGATTGCAGCGAGGCGAGGAAGGTGCCCGATGCCGTCACCGGATCGCGGCCGAGATGCGGCTTGGCGCCATGGGTTCCGACGCCGCGGAAGGTGATGCGCCAGCTGTCGGAGGACGCCAGTTGCGGCCCCGCGACCACGGCCATCTCGTCCGGGTCAAGGCCCGGCATGTTGTGCAGGCCATAAACGGCGTCGCAGGGAAAGAGTTTGAACAGACCGTCCTCGACCATGCGTCTCGCCCCACCACGGCCTTCCTCGGCCGGCTGGAAGATGAAGTGCACGGTGCCGGAGAAGTTGCGCGTCTTTGCCAGATGGCGGGCGGCGCCGAGCAACAGCGCGGTGTGGCCGTCATGGCCGCAGGCATGCATCTTGCCGGCTTCGCGCGATTTGTAGGTGCGATCGGCGATTTCAGGCATGGCGAGCGCGTCCATGTCGGCGCGAAGACCGATCGTGCGCGTGCCGTTGCCCACCTTCAGCGTTCCGACCACGCCGGTTTTTCCCAAGCCCCGGTGGATGTTTAGCCCCGCGTCCTCAAGCCATTTGGCAACGAGATCGCTGGTGCGCACCTCCTCGAAGCCGAGTTCGGGATGCGCATGCAGATCGCGACGAAAGTCGGTGAGAAAGGCGAGGTCTTGAGCAATTCCGTCTGGCAGGCGCATGTTCAGGCATTCCCATGGTGTCATCTGGCGGAGGGCTTGTGAATTCCGCGCGCCTTCCCGGCTGGCGGCGCCCTTTCGGTTTGATCGAAGTCGCAAACGGTATAGACGAAAACGACCTGGATCAGAACACCGATCAGGCTTTTTTGATCGCCTTCATTGCCGGCGAAATGACGCGAGACGAGGATGGAACCGATGCAGCCCCATGACTTCTGGCAGGAGGTTTACCCGCCAAAAAGCTTCGATCCTCTGGCGGGTTATCGCGACTTCTTCCCAGCAACGCTCGGTGACGACAGCCAGATCCTGTTGCCGATCCGTCCGCTGTCCGACGGCAAGCATGCGCTCGCATCGCTGATCGTCAACCAGGCGAGCTTTACAGTCGAAGATGCGCTGGCCGCCGAGCTGGCGGCAAAGCTTGCCGCCTACGAGCCAGACGTTATCGCAGGGCTTCCGACGCTGGGCCTCACGCTAGCATCTGCCGTCGCCCGCAAGCTCGGCCACAGCCGCTACGTGCCGCTCGGGACATCCAGAAAATTCTGGTATGTGGACGACCTCTCCGTGCCACTCTCTTCGATCACCACGCCCGACCAGAAGAAGCGGCTCTATGTCGATCCGCGCATGCTGCCGCTGCTTGAGGGCAAACGGGTGGCCTTGATCGACGACGTCATTTCCAGCGGCACGTCGATCGTGGCGGGGCTCACCCTGATGGGCGCCTGCGGTATCGAGCCGGTGGCGATCGGGGCCGCCATGCTGCAGACCGAGCGATGGCGCCAGCCGCTGGCAGCGCTCGCCCCACAGTGGCCGAAACGCGTCGTCGGTGTCTTCCAGACCCCGATGCTTGCGCGCAGCGACGATGGCCTATGGCGTGCGGTCTGACCGCATAGCGGTCGCCAGCAGCGCTGCGACAAGGGCAGGGACCGTAAAGTCCTTGAGGGACTTGCGGACGGAGTTCTCTTTGCCATCTTGCAACGTGAGAATATCAGTCATGCCCTGATCCGTGCGGCCGTCGTCACGAAGGAAAGCCCATGCGTTTCGTCAATCCAATCCCTTTCGTCCGCGACATCGCGCGGTCGCGGGAATTCTACGAGAAGACGCTTGGTCTCACAGTCCGCGAGGACTTCGGTAACTTCGTCCTGTTTGAGGGCGGTTTTGCTATCCATGAAGGACGCTCGCTCGAGCGGACCGTCTGGCGGCAGGCGCTTGCCTCGGCGGAACCCTATGGGCGGGCAAACCTGCTCCTGTACTTCGAGCATGATGACGTCGACGCAGCATTCGAGCGCATCGCGCTCCATGTGGACCTGATCCATCCAGTCGAACGACAGGAATGGGGGCAGCGCGTGTTCCGTTTCCATGATCCGGACGGGCACGCCGTGGAGGTCGGGGAGCCGCAGGAACCGGGATCGCCGTCAAACGGGCCCCCGCTCGCCTGAATGGTGCGATGCCACCGCAAGTCGGGCGCCGCCGCGATCGCGGATGGCGCCCGAGCCGCAGCCTGCAAAACGTTCAGGCGCTGTCGCATGAGGCGGCCCCGAACCCGCGCCGCAATCAGTTCGCCGGCCGAACCTGGTAGTAGACCGTCGGCTGGGCGCCGGCCTTGGCGATCGTCAAGACGTCGTAGGACGCGTTCGGATCGTTGCCCATGCCGAGCGAGCCCGCGGGCATGCCTGGCACGGCAATGCCGGCGATATCGGGTCGCTCAGCCAGAAGCTTCTTGACCGCCTCCAGCGGCACATGTCCTTCGATGACATAGCCATCGACCACGGCCGTATGGCAGCCTTCCATGTCGGCGGGAACCGCAAAACGCGTCTTGATCACCGACATGTCGGCCTCGTCGCGCACCTCAACTTTGTAGCCGGCCGCTTCCATGGCGTCCGCCCATTGTTCGCAGCAGCCACATTGCGGATCCTTGTAGACGGCCATGGTGCCGGTTGCCGCTGCGGCACCTGTCGCAAAGAGGGCGATGCCCGCGATCGTGCCTGCAAAGAAATGCCTGCGAAATACGTTCATCGAACACTCCGTTCGTTTTTTCCTTGATGTCTGGATTGTGGCGCCCGGGCCGCGCGAAGTCGACCCGGGCCGACCGCATGTCTCCTCAAATCTGCGTTGATTTGAGGAGGAAGATATGCGGCAAAACGACTTACGACAGCGTCGCGTCCGATCACGGTTGCGACGCTGTCGTAGCGCAACCTACTTGACCTCGGTCACCGTCAGCTTGCCGTTGACCCGGTCGGCGACGAACTCGATCGAGGCCCCTTCCTTGAGCTTCGCCTGAACGGCGTCATCGCCGATGCGGAAAACCATGGTCATGGCCGGCATGTCGAGGTTCTTCAGGTCCTCGTGGTCGATGGTCACCTTCTTGGCCTTGGTGTCGATCTTCTTGACGATGCCCTTTGTGAACTCGGCCGCCTGCGCAGGAAGGGCAAAGGTGGCGGTGGAAACGGCGAGCGCGAGCGCTGCGAGGAGTTTGCCAGTGGTGTTCATGGATTTGATCCTTTGGGTGTGGTCGGGGTTACTTCTTCACGACGTCGAGCGGGCCGTGCATGCCGGCGTCGTAATGGCCGGGCACGAGGCAGGCGAACTCGAACGTGCCGTCATTGGTGAAGGTCCAGTAGATGTCGCCGGACTTGCCGGGCTCGAGCCGGATGGCGTTCGGATCGTCGTGTTCCATGTCCGGGAACTTCTCCATGGTGACCTTGTGTTCCTGGATCGTCGCCTTGTCGTCGAGCACGAATTCATGCGCGAGTTCGCCGGCGTTCTTGATGGCGAAATGGACCGTCTGGCCCTGGCGCACCTTGATCGTCGAGGGCGTGAAGATCATCTTGCCGTCGTCGGTTTCCTTCATGGTGACGCGGATCGTCTGGGTCGCCTTGGCCTTGTCGCCGGCTTCGCCGACCGACACCTTGCCATGGCCACCTTCGTGGGTGCCTGACGCAAGCGCCTGGGAGGAGAGGGCGGAGGCGACAACGAGCGCCAGGGCGAATGCTGATTTCTTCATCTTAGGGTTCCTGATGGATTTGAAAGAGGTCATTGCAGTCAGCCGTCCTTTCACGGTTTCTTCGTGATCACGGTCTTGGCATCGTTTGCCCGCGTCGCTTCCGGCAGGGCGCCGGTCCACTCGAAGGCCTGGGTTCCCGGCGGGTTGGTGTACCAGCCGGGATCGCTGTAATCGCCGGCGGAGATGCCTTCGCGCACCTTCACCACCGAGAACATGCCGCCCATCTCCAGCGCGCCGTGCGGACCCCAGCCGGTCATCATCGGGATCGTGTTGTCGGGGAGCGGCATTTCCATTTCGCCCATGTCGGCCATGCCTGCCGTGCCCATGGGCATGTAGTCGGGCGCGACCTTGCGGATCTTTTGCGCGACTGACTTTTTGTCGGCACCGATGAAGGTCGGGATATCGTGGCCCATCGCGTTCATCGTATGATGCGACTTGTGGCAATGGATTGCCCAGTCGCCCTCGTACTTGGCGTCGAATTCGTAGGCGCGCATGGCGCCGACGGGAATGTCGATCGTGACTTCCGGCCAGCGTGCTTCCGGGCGCACCCATCCGCCATCGGTGCAGGTCACCTCGAAATCGTAGCCGTGCATGTGGATCGGATGGTTGGTCATGGTGAGGTTGCCGACGCGCACCCGCACCCGGTCGTTCTTCGACACCACCAGCGGATCGATGTCCGGGAAGATGCGGCTGTTCCAGCACCACATGTTGAAGTCGGTCATTTCCATGATGCGCGGGACGTAGGTTCCGGGCTCGATGTCGTACGCATTGAGCAGGAACACGAAGTCGCGGTCGACCCGCATGAAGGCCGGATCCTTCGGGTGCACCACGAAGAAGCCCATCATGCCCATGGCCATCTGCACCATTTCGTCGGCATGCGGATGGTACATGAAGGTGCCCGACTTCACGAGGTCGAACTCGTAGACATAGGTCTTGCCAACTGGGATATGCGGCTGCGACAGACCGCCGACGCCATCCATGCCCGAGGGCAGGATCATGCCGTGCCAGTGGATGGTGGTGTGCTCCGGAAGCTTGTTGGTGACGAAGATGCGGACGCGATCGCCTTCGACCGCCTCGATCGTCGGGCCTGGCGACTGGCCGTTGTAGCCCCAGAGATAGGCGGTCATTCCATCGGCCATCTCGCGTTCGACCGGCTCGGCGACAAGGTGGAATTCCTTGACGCCGTTGTTGATGCGGTGCGGCAGCGTCCAGCCGTTCAAGGTGACGACCGGGTTGTAGTCGGGGCCGCTCGTCGGCACGAGCGGCTTCTGGGTCTTGGCATTGTCCATGCTTGCCGCTTCCGGCAGGCCGGAATTGGAGGTTTGCGCCCAGGCCGCCGTCGAGACGAGAGCGGCACCGGCGCCGAGGAAGTTTCTTCTGTTGAACATGATCCGATCCTTCTTAATGTCCGGCGCCGCCGGCTTCGGCCGCTGCGGGTGCGGCTGCTGCTGCGCCCGATCCGCCGCCCGAGCCGCCACCGTTGATCGCCGTCACCAGATCTGCGTCGGCAAGCCAGAAATCGCGCTTCGCATTGACGGAGAGCACGGAAGAATCGACCTTTGCCCTGATGTCGGCCAGAAGTTCGAAGGTGCTGGTGATCATGCCGTTGTAGCTGAGCGTCGCTTCCTCCTGGATCTTGGTGCGCAGCGGCATGACGCTGTTGCGGTAGTGGCGGGCGATCTCGTAGCGCGAGCGGTAGGCCTCATAGGCGGACCGCGCTTCGGAGCGGATGTTGACGGCCTTCTCCGCCAGGAGATTTGCCGAGCGCATGTGGGCAAGCTCCGCCTTGCGCATGCGGGCATTGCCGCTGTCAAAGATCGGGATGACGAAATCGAGCTCGAACTGGCCCGTCGTCTCGACCTTTGTCCCGTGATCCTCCTTTTCCCGTTCGGCTTCCGCGCCGGCGACAAGTCCGAGATCGGTCACGAGACGGGTCGCCTCAGTGAGCTTGTAGGATTTTGCCACGGCTTCGAGATCGAGGCGCGCGATCTGCAGGTCGACACGGCGCTTGAGCGCCTCGGCCTCGATGCTCTCCTTTCGGGCAAGCGTCTTCGGCAGATCCGGCAGGCGGTTCGGAACCTGATAGTCGACGTCTGCGCCCCAGAGGCCCATCAGCCGCGTGAGGTTTTCCTTGGCAAGTCGCGCGGCAAGGCGGGCTTCGGCCGCCTGTCCGGCGAGCTCCGCGTTGAACACATGCTCACGCGCCTGCGTGCCCTTGCCGATGGCGCCCGTTTCTCCAAGCTTGGAGGCGAGTTCCGAGGACGCGTCGGCCGCAATCTGCGCCCGGCTGAGCTGTGCCACGGTTTCCCATGAGGCAACGGCTTCGATCCAGGCGCGCCGGGTTTCGGCGGCAAGCGTGAGCGTGCTGAGGGCTGCTGCCAGCTGCGCCTGGCGGAAACGCGCGTCGGCGATGGCGATGGTCTTGTCGCGGGTCAGCAGCGCCAGGATGTTGGTCGTGACCAGCCCCTCGATCGCCCGATAGGCCTGGAGCTCAGGCGTGCCGATGCCGGTGGTGCCGATCGAGACTGAGGGGTTGGGGAACAGCGTCGCCTGCCAGGCATCCGCCGAAGCATCGCCGAGATCGGCATAGGCTGCCTGCAGCCCCTTGTTGTTGATGAGCGCGATCTGGACGGCGGTGTCGGCATCGATGGTCTTGCGCTTCAACAGCGTCTTGACTTCGGCATTGACCTTTTCGGCCTGTTCGCGGTTCTGGACCCAGACGCTTCTCTTCGTTGCTGCTGTGGCGACCTTGGCATCCACGGTCGTAAAGCCCGCGTCCCTGGCCGAGTATTCGGCGTTGGTCGCGCAGCCGGCGAGCACCAGCGGCAAGCCGATGAGCGCTGCCAGCTTGATCTTGCGGTTCACCGTCATGACGCGTCTCCCTTCTTGGGCGATTGGGCGTCGTTCAGGGGAACCCACGGCTTTGGGCCGGTCGGCTCGCGGTGGGTGTAGCCGATAACTGGGCTTCGATATTGGAGGCTCCGGACCCCGACCGTGCTGTCGGCCGGATCGCCAAGGCCTGAGACCTCGGCAGGCAAGGTGGCAGCGCATCCGCCCAGAAGAACGGGCAGCAGCGCCATGGAAAACAAACGTTTCATGGTTCAACCTGAGATGTGATGACTGGAGATCGGCGGCCGTCCGGACTGGGCCGGGCGGGCCTGGAACGCCGTGCGCCGTAAGGGCGCGCGAGACGTCGCGACGGATCAAGCGGTTGCAGGTCGCACACGTGGCCTCAGCCACGGGGAAACACGGCTGCCGTTGACCGCGAGACCGGTCAGAGGGTCACGAAATCAGGCTTTTGGGGGACGGTGAATGTCGGCGAGCTCACCGGGCGTGAGCTGTGATTGCGGACCGAAATTGCGGATCGAGCGCGGGACGATGGGATGTGCGCCGTCAGCGTCCGCCAGCACCGCGACCGCGGCGCAGAAGGCCTTGCAGCAGTCCTTCTTGTCGACTTTGCCGCTGTCGGGGGCGGGCTTCATCTTGCTCTTGTCGGCACCAAGACAATGTTCCGACATGGCCTGCATGCCGTCACCGGCGGCTTGTTCCATCTGCATGACGCCGTGCGCTGCGGCGTGGGTCATGCCTGATGCCGTGGAAAGAGGCAGTAGCGCCAGCGACACCATGACCGCCAGTTTCAGCACAATCAGCAAACGCAGATATGTGGTGCGCACCTTTTCCATGATCGATCCGTAGAAACGCCGATGATTCCTGTCAATGCCACTTGCGTTGCCGGGCGTCACGAATGCGTGAGAGCCTGGCCTGTGCGTTGCGCCTGTCACCCGTGACGCCGGTTTCGAACTGGATCGATGCCGCCTGCACCGAAGCGGGCGGGTTCTGTCAGCTTTGCCGGCACGTTCTCAGCGTCGGCGAGGTCATCGAGAATGGGACAGTCCGGCCGGCCGTCGCCGTGGCAATTGGCGGCGAGATGCTTCAGCGTCCGGCTCATCGCCTTCAGCTCCTCTGCCTTGCGTTCGAGGATCTCGACATGTTCGAGCGCGATCTTCTTGACCTCGCCGCTGGCGCGTGCGCGATCGCGCCACAGCGCCAGGAGGTCGGTCATCTGCTCGACGGTGAAGCCGAGATCGCGCGAGCGTCTGATAAAGCGCAGCGTATGGACGTCGTTGTCGCCATAGTTCCGGTAGCCGGCTTCGCTGCGGTCGGCAGGCGGGATCAGTCCGATCGTCTCGTAGTAGCGGATCATCTTGGTCGAGACGCCGGAGGCGCGTGAGGCTTCACCGATGTTCATGATTTCCAATCCCTTGGACGCACTGGTCTTTTCATCAACGATATAGGTGTTTTCCCCGAGCGGCGCCATGTCGGGCGCAGCCCGGGGAGAGCATACTGGTCAGGTCGCCGAGGCTGCGGCAACCGGGCGGAACGCCCTGAGACGAAGGGCGTTGCCGAGTACGAAGACGCTCGAAAGCGCCATGGCGCCCGCCGCAAAGATCGGCGACAGCAGGAGGCCGTAGGCCGGGTAGAGCGCGCCGGCAGCAACGGGGATCAGCACCGCATTATAGGCGAAGGCCCAGAACAGGTTCTCCTTGATGTTGCGGATCGTCGCCTTGGAGAGCGCGATCGCGTTCGGCACGCCGAGGAGATCGCCCGACATCAGCACCACGTCGGCGCTCTCGATCGCGACATCCGTGCCGGTGCCGATCGCCAGCCCGACATCGGCTTCGGCCAGCGCCGGCGCATCGTTGATCCCGTCGCCGACGAAGGCGACCGCACGTCCGCCCTGCTTCAGCTTCTTCAAGGCTGCAACCTTGCCGTCGGGCAGGACTTCGGCGATGACCTCGTCGATGCCGAGCTTGGCGGCGATCGCTTCTGCGGTGCGGCGGTTGTCGCCGGTGATCATCGCGACCTTCAGGCCGAGATCATGCAGCATGCGGATTGCCTGCGGCGTCGTCTCCTTGATCGGGTCGGCAACGGCGATGATTGCGGCAAGCCTGCCGTCGATCGCCGCATAGAGCGGGCTCTTGCCTTCCGAACCGAGGCGCGCCGCCTGCTCGGAAAAGACCGAGACATCAAGCCTCAGCTGCGCCATCAGCCGGTCGGCGCCGACATGAACGCTGCGGCCCGCAACCTCGGCGCTGGCGCCGAAACCGGGAATGGCCTCGAACTTCGCCGGCTCGGCAATCGCCAGGCCCTTGGCCTTGGCCGCCTCGACGATCGCCTCGGCGATCGGGTGCTCGGAGCGGGTTTCGACGGCGGCCACCAACGCCAGAACGCTGTCGCGATCGAAGCCTTCGGCGGTTTCGAGGTCGGTCAGTTCCGGCCGTCCCTTGGTCAGCGTGCCTGTTTTGTCGACGGCGATGACCGCAGCATTGCGCAGGGTCTGCAGCGCTTCGCCCTTGCGAAAGAGCACGCCCATCTCGGCGGCGCGGCCGGTGCCGACCATGATCGAGGTCGGGGTGGCAAGGCCCATGGCGCAGGGGCAGGCGATGATCAGCACGGCGACACCGTTCACGAGCGCGAAGGTCAGCGCCGGATCCGGGCCGAAGACCAGCCAGATGCCGAAGGTGATGAGCGCGATGGCGATGACGGCCGGAACGAACCATGCGGTGACGCGGTCGACCAGCGACTGGATCGGCAGCTTGGCGCCCTGAGCCTGTTCGACCATCTTGATGATCTGGGCCAGAACCGTGTCGGCGCCGACCTTGGTGGCGCGGAAAGTGAAGGATCCGGTCTTGTTGATGGTGCCGCCGACCACCTCGCTGCCGGCGACCTTTTCGACCGGAACCGGCTCGCCCGTGATCATCGATTCGTCGACATAGGAGTTGCCGTCGATGACGCTGCCGTCGACCGGGACGCGGTCGCCGGGGCGCACCAGCACGGTGTCGCCGGTCACGACGTCCGAGAGCGGAACCTCGATCGTCTCGCCATTGCGCACGACACGCGCGGTCTTGGCCTGCAAGCCCATCAGGTGCTTGATTGCTTCCGATGTCCGACCCTTGGCGCGCGCCTCGAGGAAGCGGCCGAGCAGGATCAGAGCGACGATGACGGCGGCGGCCTCAAAGTAGACGTTGGCGGTGCCGTCGGGCAGTAGGTCGGGCGCAAAGGTTGCGACGACCGAATAGCCCCAGGCGGCGGCGGTGCCGATCGCGACCAGCGAATTCATGTCGGGCGCCAGGTGAAAGAGAGCCGGAATCCCTTTTTGGTAGAAGCGCAAGCCCGGGCCGAAAAGCACCAGCGTCGTCAGCACGAACTGCAAGTACCAGCTTTCCTGCATGCCGATGTTGGTCATGACGAAGTCATGCACCGCCGGGATGAAGTGCGACCCCATTTCGAGCACGAAGATCGGCAGGGTGAGGACGGCCGCGATCAGCAGCGACCGGGCGAGGCGGCGGGTTTCCTGCTCGCGCTTTTCGCCTGCCTGATCGGCGCTCTCATGTCCGTTGATCGGCTTGGCGTCATAACCGGCGGCGCGGACCGCCTCTTCTAGTGCTGCAGCCGTTGCGATCCCTCTGGTCACCCGCACGGCGGCGCGTTCGGTCGCAAGATTGACGCTGGCGTCGGATACGCCGGGCACGGCCCTCAGTGCCTTTTCGATGCGGGCGACGCAGGAGGCGCAGGTCATGCCTTCGATGGCAAGGTCGATCGTGTCCTCGGCTGCACCATATCCGGCATTCTCGATCGCCTTGACGATATCGGCCGATTTGGTGGTCGCGTCGAAGCGCACGTCGGCCCGTTCGGTTGCAAGGTTGACCGACGCCGAGGTGACGCCGGGAACGGCCCGGATCGCCTTTTCCACCCGGGACACGCACGATGCGCAGGTCATGCCCTCGACAGGGATGCTTGCACTCAGTGCGGCGGCGGAAATCGCCTCGAGATTGTTCGTTTTGATGGGGGTCACCGATCCCATGATCGCGCTCCTTTTACATTCTTTTATCGCAAGATGGGGCTTCCAACGATGGGAAGGTCAAGGGCGATCGAAAATTTTCTGCGGGCAGCGACCGCCGGGTTCGCGTGCCCGTGCCGAGCACTCCGTTCTATGGTTGCTGCGCGATCGAATGGGGCAGATCGAGCGCGCGAAAATGGTCCTTTGCGTAGTCGTAAAAGACCCCGGGCGCGAAATGCAGGTCGGCTCCGGTTCGAACCATCAGACCGAAACGGTTGGTGGAGAGGCCCCGGTCCGCGAGCGGTCGAAACACCAGTGAACCCTCGGCAATCTCGTTCTGGGCACCGATCGGCGTCATGATCGAGACGTGATGTCCAAGTTGGGCGAGTTCCACGAGCATGCGAATGGACGTGACTTCCAGCAGTGGCGGCGGCAGGGAACCGGACGCGTCCAGCAGCGGCTGGATCGCCGCGCGGATCGACAGGTCGCGCTTCCCGAGCGCGACCGGATGGGCGAAGCAGTCATCGAGCGTCAGATGCTCGGGCTTGGTCAACGGATGCGCGGGATGCATCAACACGCCGATCGGAACATCGCGGCGGACCGCCATTTCGATGTGACGCGACGGTGCCGTGAGGAAGCCGAAGCCGACATCGGCGGTTTCATCCAGCAGACGCTCGACCACGTCCGAGGACGAGGTGACCGACACATCGAGATGAAGCGTCGGATAACGCCGCGAGAATTCGACGACGAGCGAAGGCAGGAAGGAGAGCCCGACACTCTCGACGGTCGCGATGCGCACGGAGCCGGTCTTCAGGCCCCTCAGCATATCAAGCTCCGACACGGCAGCCTCCAGCGGCGAGGCGACGCGCCGGACATGCCGAAGGAGGATTTCTCCGGCCGCCGTCAACTTGAGGCGCCGGCCTTCCCTAAGGAAGAGCGCCATGCCCAGGGCATCCTCCAGTTGCCCGATCTGCCGCGACACCGCCGATGACGCGACATTGAGCCTGCGGGCGCATTCCCGAATGGAGAGCAGTTCGGCCACGGACTGGAAATAGACCATGGCCGGCTGGTGGAACATGCGCGCGAGAAGGGTCGGCGAGAGCGCCCGCTCGCGTGGCTGGGACGTCAACGGCGACATGGGTTTCGGCTTGGGCATGCGGCCTCCTCGTTGATGCCTTCTCGGCAACAATCCGATCTTGAATTGGAAATATCAAGATCGATGTCGATAAGCGACATTGGTTTCGATGCTGGAAGCGACGGGCCGCAAGCCGGCTGAGACGCGCTTTGAACCGGGGCCAGGCGAATGGATATCAACACGATCACGTCGGTGAGGCGACCACGCACGCGGGGCGAACTCTGGCCGTTTCAGGATGGTGACGCCTGGCTCGGTGGCGGAACCTGGCTGTTTTCCGAGCCACAGCCGAAACTCGGCCGCCTGATCGACCTTTCGAAACTGGACTGGCCTTCGCTGACGGTGAGCGATCAGGGGCTCTCGATTGCGGCGACCTGCCGAGTGGCGACGCTGGATGCTTTCGAGCCGCCGCCCGCCTGGCCGGCCGCGCGCCTGATCGGCAGTTGCTGCCGCGCCTTTCTCGCGTCCTTCAAGATCTGGAACATGGCGACCGTCGGCGGCAATCTCTGCATGTCGCTTCCGGCAGGGCCGATGATTTCGCTGACGGCAGCGCTGGACGGCATCTGCACCGTCTGGTCGGCCGACGGCTCCGAGAGGACCGTGCCGGTCGTCGACTTCGTCAAAGGGCCGCTCGACAATGCGCTCAGACCCGGTGAAATCCTGCGCCGCATCGACCTTCCCTGGGAGGCGCTCACGCGCCGGACTGCATTTCGCCGGGCGAGCCTCACGCCGCTTGGCCGCTCGGGCGTGCTCCTGATCGGCAGCCTCGCCGCCAGCGGCGCATTCGCGCTCACCGTGACGGCCTCGACCCGCCGTCCCGTGCAACTCGCTTTCAAGGGGTGCCCGACAGCCGCGGACCTGTCTCAGCGCCTTGAGACATCCATTCCCGACGCGTTCTACTACGACGATCTCCACGGTCGCCCCGACTGGCGTCGGCACATGACACAACTGTTTGCCGAGGAGATCCGGCAGGAACTTGGGGGACGGCCATGAGCTATCTGGTCAACGGCAAGGAACATGGCGCGGAACCGCGTCCAGGCCAATGCCTGCGCACCTTCCTGCGCGACCTCGGCTGCTTCGGCGTCAAGAAGGGATGCGATGCCGGCGACTGTGGCGCCTGCACCGTGCATCTCGACGGTCGTCCCGTTCACAGTTGCCTCGTGCCGGCGTTTCGCGCCGAGGGGCTGGAGGTCACGACGGTTGAAGGGCTCGGGTCGCCGGATCATCTGCACCCGGTGCAGCAGGCCTTTCTCGATGCGCAAGGGTTCCAGTGCGGCTTCTGCACGGCGGGGCTGATCATGACGACGGCGGCCCTTGACCAGGGGCAGCGCCGCGACCTGCCGGCGGCGCTCAAAGGCAATCTCTGCCGTTGCACCGGCTACCGCGCCATTGCCGACGCGATCGAGGGCGTAAAACATATCGAGCGCGTCGAGCCGGGCCAGGCATGCGGACGCAATCTGCCGGCGCCGGCTGGTCCGTTCGTCGTCACCGGCCGCGCGCGCTACACGATGGATGTCGCGTCGGTCGGCGATCTTGCCGGCCTCACGCACATGAAGATCCTGCGCTCGCCGCATCCCTCCGCCCGCATCCTCTCGATCGACACGCGCGCAGCCCTCGCTTTGCCGGGCGTCGTCGCCGTGCTGACCCATGAGGATGCGCCCGACCGTTATTTTTCCACCGCACGCCACGAGATGTATACCGACGATCCCGACGACACGCTGGTGCTTGATCGGACCCTTCGCCATATCGGCCAGCGCGTGGCCGCGGTGGTGGCCGAAAGCGAGGCGGTTGCCGAGGCCGGTTGCAGGCTGATCGCCGTCGAGTACCAGCTTTTGCCGGCGGTCTACGATCCTGAGCAGGCGATGGCGCCGGGTGCACCTGTTGTCCACGACAAGCCGCTGTCGTCCCGCATCGCCGATCCGCAAGCCAACATCGTCGCCGAACTGCATGGGCACATCGGCGATGTTGAGGCCGGTTTTGCCGAAGCGGACGCGATCCACGAAGGGACCTATCGGATCCAGCGCGTGCAGCACGCGCATCTCGAAACCCATGGCGCCATCGGCTGGCTCGACGGCGACGGCCGGCTCAACATGCGCACCAGCACCCAGGTGCCGTTTCTCACCCGCGATGCGCTCTGCACACTCTACGATCTGCCGAAGGACAAGGTACGCGTCTTCGCCGAACGGGTGGGCGGCGGCTTCGGCGGCAAGCAGGAGATGATCACCGAAGACATCGTGGCGCTGGCGGTGTTTAAGAGCGGTCGCCCGGTGAAACTCGAATATACCCGCACCGAACAGTTTTCAGCCTCGACCAGCCGGCACCCGATGACGATCTCGGTGAAGGTCGGGGCGACGCGCGAAGGCCGGCTGACGGCGATCGCGATGCGTTTGCTCTCGAACACCGGCGCCTACGGCAATCACGGACCGGGCGTCATGTATCACGGCTCCGGCGAATGCATCGCGCTCTATCGCTGCCCGAACAAGAAGGTCGATTCCTTTGCCGTCTATACCAACGAGATGCCGAGCGGCGCCTTCCGGGGCTACGGCCTCAGCCAGAGCAATTTCGCGGTGGAATCGGCGCTGGATGAACTGGCGCGGCAGATCGGCATGGACCCGATCGCGTTCCGGCGGCTGAACGTCGTCGTTCCCGGCGACGCCATGACGTCTGCCGACGAGGGGCCGCACGATGTCGAATATGGCAGCTACGGGCTCGACCAGTGCCTGGACAGGGTGGAGGCAGCCCTCGCCGATGGCGGGCCGTCGGATCTCTCTGACGACTGGCTGGTGGGGCGTGGGGTCGCGGCCGGAATGATCGACACGATCCCGCCGCGCGGGCACCGGGCCGAGAGCCGGGTGACGCTTCTTTCCGACGGCTCCTACGAGCTGAAGACGGGAACCGCCGAATTCGGCAACGGCACGACCACGGTGCATTGCCAGATCGTTGCCTCACTGCTCGGCACGACGCTCCAACATGTGCGCATCAAACAATCGGACACCGACCACATCTCGCACGACACCGGCGCCTTTGGCAGCACCGGAACGGTCGTTGCCGGATCGGCGACGCGGGAGGCGGCGGAAGACCTTGCCGGCGCCATTCTCGATTTCGCCGCTTCGCTCGCCGGGGTCCGGCGATCCGATTGCGCGCTCGGTGAAGGCATCGTCGTTGCGAAAGGGCGCCCGATCGCCTTGTCGCAACTGGCTGCGTCTGCGCGTGAAGCGGGCGTCAAGCTGTCGGGGCAGGGGCGAAGCGGCGGCACGCCCCGTTCGGTGGCCTTCAACGTTCAGGCGTTCGAGGTCGCCATCCATCGCCGCTACGGCGAGATCCGTATCCTGCGCTCGATCCATGCGGCCGACGCTGGCACGGTGATGAACCCGATGCAGTGCCGTGGCCAGGTCGAGGGCGGCGTCGCCCAGGCGATCGGGGCGGCGCTCTACGAAGATCTGATGATCGACGGGGAGGGCAGGATTTCCAACCCGACGTTTCGCGGCTACCACATTCCGGCATTTGCCGACATTCCGCGCACCGAGGTCTATTTCGCCGACACCTACGACCGGATCGGTCCGCTTGGCGCCAAATCGATGAGCGAAAGCCCCTACAACCCCGTGGCCGCCGCCCTTGGCAACGCCATCCGGGATGCGATCGGCGTCCGCCTGTACGCAACGCCCTTCAAGGCGGACCGGCTTTACAAGCTGGTTGCCAAGAATGCGCAAGACGCCGGGCGGCCTGCAGTTCGCGCATATGAACCCGCTGAGTGATTGGACCGACGCGTCTTGAGGAGAGCGGCGATGGCAAAGACCACGGCATCGTGGGGACAGTTCGACGATTATGTCGTGGACTTCGCACTTGAACGGAGCCGTTCCGGCGAAAAGGTCGCGATCGTGACGCTCGTCGAGATCGAGGGATCGTCACCACGGCCGCTCGGCGCTCAGATGGCGGTTTCGGAGACAGGAGACTGGACCGGCTATCTGTCCGGCGGCTGCGTCGAGCGGGCCGTCGTCGCCGAGGCGGTCGCTGCGATCGAGCGGCACGAAAACCGTCGCATCCGCTATGGGCGCGGGTCGAAATACTTCGATATCCAGTTGCCATGCGGCAGTGCCATCGAGCTGGTGTTCGACGTGGAGATCTCGCGCCGCGCGCTCGAAGCGATCGATACAAGGCTGCATCGCCGGCTGCCGGCGGCAATGCGCATCCCGTCCGCCGATGCCGCGATGACCCGGATCTACGCGCCGCGGGCGCGCCTTGTCGTCCTCGGGACCGGGCCTTCGGCCGTACAGCTCTGTCGCCTCGGCTTCGTCACCGGCTTCGAAGTCGTCCTCTTTTCGCCGGACCGGCAGACGCGCGAGGAAGTTCTGAAGTTTGCCGGCATCGAGGTCGTTCCGATCCTGAGCCCGCAAAGCCTGCCCGAGGTTCACGCCGATCGGCACACGGCCATCGCGGTGATGTTTCACGATCACGAATGGGAAACCAACCTGCTGCCGTGCATCGTCGGAACCGATGCGTTCTACATCGGCGCGATGGGAAGCCGGAAAACCCATGCGCAACGGCTTGAAAGGCTGGCGCGGGCGGGCGTGACGCAAGGCGATCGCGATCGTATTCGCGGACCGGCCGGTCTGTTTGAGAGCGGAAAAAGCGCATCGACGATCGCGCTGTCGGTCCTGGCCGAGATCATGCAGACCAATGCTGCGGTCAATGGCGGCGACGCGCTTTTTCTGGAAAACCGCCCGGTGCCAATGATGCGAGCCGCCGATGCCGAGGGTTCGAGGACGAGCCCGTGGCGAATACCTCAGAGCGGTCTTGTCTGAGACGCTCTAGAGGTTTTCCTTGAGCAGGACCTCGATGCGGATCTTGTCCTGTCCGGAATGGGGCTCGCGCGCGTCGGCGCGAGCGCGCATGATGCGGATCGCGCTCCTGACCGCATGTCCCGGGTCCTGGGCAATGACCGCATCGATACGCTCGTCGCGCAGGCCGCCTTCGCTGAACGGCGTGCGTTCGTGGACCACCACCGTGAGCGGTCGCAGATCGGTGAAGGCCGCCGCGCCCTCGAGCGGAATGCGGGCTTCCGAGCTCAACACGTAGATCGAGACAATATCCTGATTTCGCTCAAGGATTCTTCTGAGGATCTGAGCCGCCCTGCGCTCGTCACCATGGGTCTCGACCGAGGGAAGACACTGCAGATCGGGAAAGCGCGAATTGATGATGTTGTCGAAGCCGAAGCGGCGCTGGATGCTGTCGAGCGACTGCATCGTCTCGGCCACCACCAGCACCTTTCCGGCCCTCGGTCCGACAAAGCGGCCGATGATTTTTGCAGCTGTCGCCCCGGCGGCGAAGTTGTCGACGCCGACGAAATCGGCCGTCGGAAGCTTTTCCTGCCCGGACAGAAATTGCACGAACTTGATGCCGCGTTCGATCAGTCGGCCGATCGCGTCGCGCACCTGCGGTGATTCCGGGGCCATCAGGGCAACGCCGTCGACCTCGTTTTCATCTATCTCGGACAGGTATCTCGCAACCCTGTGCGGATCATCGATCGGGATCTGGACGACGTCGAGATCCACAAGGTCGCCCTTCATGATCCCGCGCGCGTCGTCCACCCGGTGGATCAGTTCCGCGAGGTAAAGATCACCGGTCGTGGGCAGAATGAAGCGGAACCGGTAGCTCTTGTTGCGGGCAAGGCTGACGGCAGCCGGATTTCGAATGAACCCAATTTTTTCAATGGTTTCGTTGACTTTCCGAACGGCCTTCTCGCTCACGTTCGGACGGTCGTTCAAGACGCGGTCGACGGTTGCGAGGCTTAACCCCGCCGCCTCAGCAAGATCTTTGGCTGTCGGCCGCATGCGGAACTCCTGATGTCATCACCCACAATCTACTCCATCAAAACCGTTCGGAAATCAAGAATTGATGTGCGCACCTCAAAAATCGCTTGCACTGAGGTGCGCACCTCAGTTATGAATCATTCAGCGAAAGACGCAGGCTCTGAATGAGGTCGTGCGCACCGCTAGTGCCAAGAGGATTTCAGGTACGCCAACCGCCCGGCTCGGGCGTTTTCCTTCCGATGGAGGTCGGGAGGTACAAGGGGAGGAGAACCCAATGATGAAGCAGATGCTTTTAAGCTCCGCAGCCGTGATCGGAGCGTATTTCGCCGTTTCGGCTACCGCCGCCACCCATGTTCAGGCCGCGGAACTGACCCTTTGCTGGGCCGCCTGGGATCCGGCCAACGCGCTGGTCGAGCTCAGCAAGGATTTCGAGGCCAAGAGCGGCAACACGATGAAGTTCGAGTTCGTGCCGTGGCCGAACTTCGCCGACCGGATGCTGAACGAGCTGAACTCCGGCGGCAAGCTGTGCGATCTGATGATCGGCGACAGCCAGTGGATCGGCGGCGCCGCTGAAAACGGTCAGTACATCAAGCTCAATGATTTCTTCGACAAGGAAGGAATCAAGATGGACGACTTCATCCCGGCGACCGTCGTTGGCTATGCCGAGTGGCCGAAGAACACGCCGAACTACTGGGCGCTGCCGGCCTTCGGCGACGTGGTCGGCTGGACCTATCGCAAGGACTGGTTCTCACGCCCCGAGCTGCAGGCGGAGTTCAAACAGAAATACGGCCGTGATCTCGCCGTGCCGAAGACCTTTGCCGAACTCAAGGACATTGCCGAGTTCTTCCAGGGTCGCAACATCGACGGCAAGACGGTCTATGGCGCCGCGATCTATACGGAGCGCGGCTCGGAAGGCATCACCATGGGGGTGATGGACGTGCTGTACTCGTTCGGTTTCGAGTATGGAAACCCGAAGAAGGCCTATGAGCTCGACGGTTTCGTCAACTCGCCGGACGCGGTCAAGGGGCTGGAATTCTACAAGGCGCTCTACGACTGCTGCACGCCTCCTGGCCATTCCGACGCCTACATGTCGGAGGACATCGACGCCTACAAGTCCGGCCAGGTCGCGCTGCAGATGAACTTCGCCTTCACCTGGCCCGGCATTCATGTCGACGCCAATGTCGGCGGCGACAAGTCAGGCTACTTCCCGAACCCGGCCGGTCCGACCGGCATCCAGTTCGCCCAGCTCGGCGGGCAGGGGATTTCGGTCGTTGCGGCGTCGGACAAGCAGAAGGAAGCGCTTGATTACATCAAGTGGTTCGCGCAGCCCGAGATCCAGAAGAAGTGGTGGTCGCTCGGCGGTTATTCTGCATTGCGCTCGGTCGTCGAGGATCCGGGCTTTGCGACGAGCCAGCCCTATGCACAGACCTTCCTCGATTCCATGGCGATCGTGAAGGATTTTTGGGCGGAACCTTCCTATGCGTCGCTGCTCCAGGCTTCCCAGAAGCGCTTCCACGACTATGTGGTAGCTAAACAGGGCACGGCGCAGGATGCGCTTAACGGTCTCTCCGAGGACTGGAAGGCCATCTTCGAGGACGAAGGCAAGTACTGACGCTTGAGCGCCGCCGCCTCCCGGCGGACAGCGTCCGTGCAGGGCCGGTCCCGAACCGGTTCCGGCCCTGCACGCCATCGTCTCAGTGCCCAAGGGGAATAGCATGCTCCATTCATCGATCGATCGCGCTGCGCACGCGACGCCGCCGGCGGTTGCGCAACGGGTCAAGGGCTTGTCGGACCGCGCAATCGCCTGGATTTTCGTCGCTCCCTCCATCGTGCTTCTGCTCGCCATCAACATTTTCCCGCTGATCTGGACGATCCGGCTGAGCTTCACCAATTTTCGCGTCAATCGCCCCAATGCCGAAGTCTCGTTCGTCGGACTGAAGAACTACATCAGCATCCTGACCGACGCAGACATCTGGCAGACGATGCAGGCGACGGCCCATTTTCTGATCTGGACGATCATCCTTCAGGTCCTGATCGGCTTCTCGCTGGCCTACCTGATCAACAAGAAGTTTCGCGGCAACGACCTCTGGACGACGATCATCGTCCTGCCGATGATGTTGAGCCCCGCCGTCGTCGGCAATTTCTGGACCTTCCTCTACCAGCCACAGATCGGTCTCTTCAATTATGCCGTCGGCTTCCTGACGGGTGCCGACCCTTCGAGCTTCTCGATGATCGGCGATACGTCGCTTGCGCCCTGGGCCATCATCATCGTCGATACCTGGATGTGGACTCCGTTCGTGATGCTGATCTGCCTGGCCGGCCTGCGCTCCATTCCGAGCAGCATCTATGAGGCGGCCGAATGCGACCGCGCCAGCAGCTGGCGGCAGTTCTGGACGATCACCATCCCAATGGTGCTGCCGTTCCTGATGCTGGCCATCCTTTTCCGCGGCATCGAGAACTTCAAGATGTTCGACCTGGTCGTGCAGCTGACGGGTGGCGGGCCTGGCTCGATCACCGAGCTGACCTCGATCAACCTGAAGCGTGAAGCCTTCGAGAAATGGCGGACCGGCTATGCTTCCGCCTATGCGGTGATCCTCTTTGTCACCGTCTTCGGCCTTGCGTCGATCTATGTCAAAGCCCTGAACAAGGTGAAACAGAGATGAGCAGCTTTTCTGTTACGGAGCCATCCGCCCGGCAGAAGTGGTTCGCCGGCGCCCTGGTCGTGCTCTATGCCGTCATTACCATTCTGCCGCTTCTCTGGATCATCGGGACGAGCTTCAAGTCTCCCTCGGATGCGATCGCCTACCCGCCGAAGACCTTCTTCCAGCCGACGCTCGAGGGCTATGTGAACCTGTTCACGACCCGCACGCGCGTCACCGACGAGCAATTGAAGGAAATGGGCGAGCCGACCACCTGGTACGACAGGCTGGTGCGCAAGGACGGGCTGATCATTGCCGGCCCGTCGCGCTTCTCCGAGCGCTTCTACAATTCCGTCATCATCGGCTTCGGATCGACTGTTCTGTGCATCGTGCTCGGGACGGCGGCAGCCTACGCGTTCTCGCGCTTCAAGGTGCCGCTCAAGGACGATCTCCTGTTTTTCATCCTCTCCACCCGGATGATGCCGCCGATCGCAGTCGCGATCCCGATCTTCCTGATGTTCCGCTCGCTCGGGCTCAACGACACCCATGCCGGCATGATCCTGCTTTACACGGCGGTGAACCTGTCGCTGTCGGTGTGGTTGCTCAAAGGCTTCATCGACGAGATCCCGATCGAATATGAAGAAGCGGCGCTGATCGACGGCTACACGCGGTTCCAGGCCTTCTACAAGGTAGTGCTGCCGCAGGCGGCGACCGGCATCGCATCGACCGCGATCTTCTGCCTGATCTTCGCGTGGAACGAATACGCCTTCGCCGTGCTCCTGACATCCGGAACCGCCCAGACTGCGCCGCCATTCATCCCGACGATCATCGGCGTCGGTGGCCAGGACTGGCCGGCGGTCGCAGCCGGGGCCACCCTCTTCCTCGTGCCGGTCATGGTGTTCACCATCCTCCTTCGCAAGCACCTGTTGCGCGGCATTACCTTTGGAGCGGTTCGAAAATGACAGCTTTCCTCAGCCAGTTGCTTCGCCTTCGCCGCGGCGCTTGGGAAATGGTCGCATCGGTCCTGATCGCGCTCGGCGTGGTCATGCTGATGCAGCCGCTATCGCTCACGCTCTATTCCTTCTCCTTCCTCGTGACGCTGACCGGAACCGTGATGTTCATCATCGTCAGCCATTTTCCGGAGTAGCCGATGGCACAGATCAGAATAGAGAACGTGCGCAAGGAGTTCGGGGCGTTCACCGCCGTCCAGTCCTCGACGTTCACGGTCGAGGACGGCGAGTTCTTCATGCTGCTCGGTCCATCCGGATGCGGCAAGACCACGACGCTGCGCATGATGGCCGGGCTTGAACTGCCCACAAGCGGCCGGATCTACATCGGCGGCGAGGAAGTCGGGATGAAGCGGGCGCGTGAGCGCGACATTGCCTTCGTCTTCCAGATGTTTGCGCTCTATCCGCATATGAACGTGCGCAAGAACATCTCCTATCCGCTGGTCAGCCAGGGGATGAAGAAGGCGGAGGTCGCCACGCGCGTTGCGGAGGTCGCGAAGATCCTGAGGATCGAGAACATTCTCGACAAGCCGGTCGGCGGGCTCTCCGGCGGCGACCGGCAGCGTGTCGCGCTTGGCCGCGCGATCGTCCGCAACCCGAAGGCCTTCTTCATGGACGAACCGCTTGGGGCGCTTGATGCGGAGTTCCGCGAACACATGGCCGGAGAGCTGCGCGCGCTGCACGACCGCATGGGCGCGACCACTGTCTACGTCACCCACGACCAGCTGGAAGCGATGCAGATGGGCGACAAGATCGTCGTCATGAACCATGGCGTGACGGAACAATTCGGCCGTCCGCAGCAGATCTATGACTGGCCGGCGACCAAGTTCGTCGCGAGATTCATCGGCTCGCCGCCGATGAACTTCCTGGAGTTCGACGGCATGATCGGCATTGGCGGCGACAGCATCGATCTCTCGGGAAAGACGGTGAAGGTGCCGGCATCCCGTGAGGGCCGGGCCGGCACGCTGACGCTCGGGGTAAGGCCCGAACACGTCCGTTTCAACGACGATTCCACCTATCGCGGCCGCGTCATCGCGGTCGAATATCTCGGAACGACGCAGATCGTCACGCTCGATACGCCGAACGGCGAACTGAAAGCCCGCACGCCGTCGAGCCAGGCTGCCCGCACCGACGAGCTCATCGGCCTTGATTTCGATGCCCGGACGCTGACGCTCTTCAATGCCGAAACGGGCCGCGCTCTCCTCTCCGAAGCCAATGAAGGAGTGCTGCGCCGTGGCTGAAGTCATCTTGCGAAATGTGACCAAGACATTTGCCGGTCACCCGGCCCTCGACGATGTCTCGATGACGATACCGAACGGGTCGTTCGTCGTCCTTCTCGGTCCGACCGGGGCTGGCAAAACGACGACGTTGCGCATGGTGTCGGGCCTGGATCGCCCCGATAGCGGCGAGATCTATATCGGCGGCATGTCCATGCAGGGACTGACACCGGCGCAGCGCAACGTGGCGATGGTGTTCCAGCAATACTCGCTCTATCCGCATCTGTCGGTTCGCCAGAACCTGGAATTTCCGCTGAAGTCCCCGCTTTTGAAGACGCCGCAGAAGGCGATTGACGAGAAGGTCAACGCGATCGCCGAAGTGCTGCAGATCTCGCACAAGCTCGACAACAAGGCGACCGCCCTGTCCGGCGGCGAGATGCAGCGCGTGTCGATCGGGCGGGCGCTCGTGCGCAACCCGCAGATCTACCTGATGGACGAACCCTTGAGTTCGCTCGACGCCAAGCTGCGGGCGGATCTGCGCGTCGAGCTGAAGAACATCCAGGCAAAGTCGGGCGCGACGCTGCTCTATGTCACGCACGACCAGATCGAGGCAATGACGATGGCGACCCATATCGGCGTGCTCGAGGAGGGGCGGCTCGTGCAGTTCGGCTCGCCGCGCGAAATCTACGAGCAGCCCGTCAGCGTCTATGCCGCAAGTCGTCTCGGCCAGCCGCGGATCAATGTCCTGCCTGCGAGCCTTTTTCCAGGCGCGCCGCAGAAGGCAAAATCGATCGGCCTTCGCCCCGAGCACATCGTCCAGGGCGAAGGCGAAGACGCGCTTGTCACGCGGGTCGAGCATCTGGGCGACCAGACCCGTCTTCACCTGTCGTTCAGGCACCACGATCTCGTGACGGTCACGGACCCGCAAACGCGGTTCCGCGGCGGCGAGACCATCAAGATCCAGCCAAACAAGCCGCTCTTTTTCGATGCGGCCGGAATGCGTATCGTTTAGGGAGGCGAGCATGAACCAGTTCATCAACCGCAAGGAAAATGCGGTGACCGAGGCCATCGATGGGGTTCTTGCCGCATCCGGCGGCGCGCTCAGTCGCCTCGATGGATATCCGCACATTCGCGTCGTGATCCGCTCCGATTGGGACAAGGCCGAGGGCAAGGTTGCGCTGGTCTCCGGCGGGGGATCGGGACACGAGCCCGCCCATATCGGCTTTGTCGGCAAGGGCATGCTGACGGCCGCAGTGTGCGGCGACGTGTTCGCGTCCCCCAGCGTCGATGCGATCCTTGCCGGCATTCTCGCGGTCACCGGACCGGCCGGCTGCCTGTTGATCGTCAAGAACTATACCGGTGACAGGCTGAACTTTGGGCTGGCAGCCGAGCGCGCCCGCGCCTATGGCCTCAACGTCGGCATGGTCATCGTCGATGACGACATCGCGTTGCCCGAGCTTCCGCAGCCGCGTGGCGTTGCCGGCACCCTGTTCGTCCACAAGATTGCCGGCGCGCTCGCCCAAAGGGGCGCCGATCTCGAAACGATTGCCGCCGCTGCGCGCAAGGTCATATCGCGCACCAGCACCATCGGCATGTCGCTCGACACCTGCACTGTCCCCGGTTCTCCAAAGGAGCACCGCATCCCGGAAGGTCACGCCGAGCTCGGGCTTGGAATCCACGGTGAGGCCGGCGTCGAGCAGATCGAATATTCCGACGCGAACCATGCGGTTGCCGCCATGGTCGGACGGCTGCAGGCCGCCATGGAAGACAGGCCGCATGTCGCGCTCGTCAACAATCTGGGCGGCACGTCGATCCTGGAAATGTCGGTTCTAGCGCATGCGCTTGTCGGTTCCGCGATCGGCGACAGGATCGCCCATGTGGTCGGGCCTGCCGCGATGATGACGTCGCTCGACATGCGCGGCTTCTCGATATCGGTGCTTCCGGCCGACAAGGTTGAACTCGAGCTTCTGGCGGCGCCCGTCTCCCTTCCGGCCTGGCCGGGGATCACGGCGGTCAAGCCGGTATCGGTCGTCGCCTTGCCTGACGGCTTGACCCCGATCGCGCCGCTGCCGTCGCGGCACGAGCCGACGCGAGAGTTCCTTCTGGCCTGCTGCCACCTGTTGATCAGTGCGGAGCAGGACCTGAACGCGCTCGACGCCAAATCCGGGGACGGGGACACCGGCTCGACGCTTGCAGGCGCCGCGCGGGCGCTGATCGACGCTCTGGACCGATTGCCGCTTTCCGATCACACGCAGCTCTTCCGTGCCATCGGGCAGGAGTTGAGCCAGACCATGGGTGGATCCTCCGGGGTCCTCCTCGCCATCTTTTTCGCCGCGGCGGGAGATGGCGCCTCCAGCGGGCTGTCGATCGGGGAGGCCCTGAAGGCTGGACTGGCGCGGATGCAGGAAATCGGCGGCGCCCGGATCGGCGATCGCACCATGGTTGACGCACTGTCACCGGCGCTGGATGCGCTCGACACAAGCATGGCTGCGGCGGCAGATGCCGCCCGCGCAGGTGCAGATCTGACGGCAACGCTGGTGCGGGCAAAGGCGGGCCGCGCGGCCTATATCAACGCCAAGCAGCTTGAGGGGCATATCGATCCGGGGGCAGAAGCCGTCGCGCGTCTGTTCGAGCATCTCGCACGGCATCCAGCCCTTGATGCGCCTCAACCGAGGGCCGCGACAGCCGGATGACGCGGGATTGTCGACCGGAAACGAAACGCCCCGGTCAGGCCGGGGCGTTTTGCTTGGGTTGTGTTTGCGGATGGTGGCGCGAGGGTCAGAGCGGACGGCTCTCGTAGCCGGCAGCCTTGAGGGCATCGGCGATCGGACCTACGCCCGCCATGGACTCGACGCTGACTTCGCGGTTGCCGAGATCGACCTTGATCGTCGCCTGCGGGTCGACGCTCAGGATCGCCTTCTGCACCGAGCCGGCGCAATGTCCGCAGGTCATGTTGTCGATCTTCAGGTTCTGCATGCTTGTCTCCTTCGTTTGGTTGTGAGAGAAACATGGCGTTTCCCACCGTTGGAAGGTCAATAGGCCATTTCAACATATTTTATCGCGGCTTCGCATGGCCTCGCTCCCGGTGGAAAACGATCGAAGCGCGCCGTTTCGGCCCGCGGATATTCTTCGAAAAATTTGAAAGTCTTTCATCGTCGATCCCGGGAATGGACGGCTAGCGGTCCGGCTCCGGACGTCGCACAATCCCAAGGCTGTGCAAAAGGCACTCGCATCGTCCGAAAGAGGGCGGACGATCGCCAGCCGGCACGAAGCCTTAAGCCAAGTGATCGCTCAGGATAGTTCCGGGCGTTCGTAATGCACTGGTCGGGAACTGGAGGAGACGGTTTCCCGCCCATTGTCGTTCGGCTGCGTCGTGGTGACGCCGCCAAGGGAGGAAAGATGTTTGAACGACTATTCAAGCTGAAAGAGCATCAGACGACGGCGCGCACCGAGGTGATCGCCGGTATCACGACATTCCTGACGATGTCCTACATCAT
>NZ_DASYGZ010000129.1:0-3166 GCF_035999135.1 Ensifer sp. | reverse complement strand
GATCTTCACCGAGTCCACGCCCGACTCGAGCAGGGAGTCGTAGGCGGCTTCGAGCCACCCCTCCTGAGAACCGCGCCAACCAGTGTCATTCATCGCCTGTTCCATGATTGCCTCCTAACAAATCCAAAGGGCGCCATCAAGCAAAATGTACATAAGTGTCAAATAAACAAACGATGGTGTTTTGATTATTGACACATGTGTACATTCCCGCTTACCGTTGCGGTTGAAGTCCCATAAACCGGAGCCCGTCGCATGTCGAACGATCCCCTGCTTCAGCCGTTTCAGCTGAAGCATTTGACCCTGCGCAACCGCATCATCGTCACGTCTCACGAGCCGGCCTATCCCGAAGACGGGATGCCGAAGGGCCGCTACCGTGCCTATACGGTTGAGCGGGCCAAGGGCGGCGTGGCGCTGACGATGACCGCCGGTTCCGCGGCCGTCTCGAAGGACAGCCCACCGGTCTTCAACAACCTGCTCGCCTACAAGGACGAGATCGTTCCGTGGATCAGGGAGATGACCGACGCGGTGCACGAAGAGGGCGCTGCGATCATGATCCAGCTCACGCACCTTGGCCGGCGCACCCGTTGGGACAAGGGCGACTGGCTTCCGGTGCTTGCACCCTCCCACCATCGCGAGGCGGCGCACCGCGCCTTTCCCAAGAAGATCGAAGACTGGGACATCGAGCGCATCATCAAGGATTTTGCCGACGCCGCCGAACGCATGAAGGCCGGCGGCATGGACGGTGTCGAGCTGGAAGCCTACGGGCATCTCATCGACCAGTTCACGTCACCGCTGACCAACGAGCTTGACGGTCCCTATGGCGGTTCGCTCGACAATCGCCTTCGTTTCTGTTTCGACGTCTTCAAGGCGATGCGTGAAAGGGTCGGCAACGACTTCATTCTCGGCGTTCGCTACACGGCCGACGAATGTCTTCCCGGCGGGACCGGAAAGGCCGAAGGCCTGGAAATCTCCCGCCGTCTCAAGGAAAGCGGCCTCATCGACTATCTGAACGTCATCCGCGGCCATATTGATACGGATCCGGGCCTGACCGACGTCATTCCGATCCAGGGCATGGCGAGCGCGCCGCATCTGGATTTCGCCGGAGACGTCCGCGCAGCAACCAAGTTTCCGACTTTCCATGCCGCGAAGATCCAGGACGTGGCGACGGCTCGGCACGCGATTGCTGCCGGCAAGGTGGACATGATCGGCATGACCCGCGCGCACATGACCGACCCTCATATCGTGCGCAAGATCATGGAAAAACGCGAGGACGACATCCGCCCCTGCGTCGGCGCCAACTACTGTCTCGACCGGATCTATCAAGGAGGCCTGGCCTTCTGTATCCACAATGCCGCGACCGGTCGTGAAGAAACGATGCCGCATCGGATCCCGAAGGCCGCGGCACGGAAGAAGGTCGTCATCGTCGGAGCTGGCCCTGCCGGTCTTGAAGCCGCTCGCGTCTCTGCCGAACGGGGGCATGAGGTCGTCGTTTTCGAGGCCGCGAACCATCCGGGCGGACAGATCCGGCTGACAGCCCAGAGCGAGCGCCGGCGGGAAATGATCAGCATCATCGACTGGCGCATGAGCCAGTGCGAGAAGCTCGGCGTCACCTTCCGGTTCAACACCTGGGCCGAGACCGATACCGTGCTTGCCGAAACGCCCGACGTCGTCATCATCGCGACCGGCGGACTGCCGCACACGGAGGTTCTTTCGAAGGGCAACGAGCTCGTCGTTTCCTCCTGGGACATCATCTCAGGCGATGTGAAACCCGGCACCAACGTGCTCATCTTCGACGACGCCGGCGATCATGCGGGTCTGCAGGCCGCGGAATTCCTCGCCAAGGCAGGCGCCAAGGTCGAGATCATGACGCCGGACCGGTCCTTCGCGCCGGAAGTCATGGCGATGAACCTCGTTCCCTACATGCGCTCGCTGCAGAAGCTCGATGTGACCTTCACCGTCACCTACAGGCTGGAGGCAGCGGAAAAGAGCGGCAACCAGATCATCGCCCATGTCGGCAGTGACTATGGCGGTGTCGCCAGGCAGCAGACCTTCGACCAGATCGTCGTCAATCACGGCACCATTCCGCTCGATGACCTCTACTTCGAACTGAAGCCCGGCTCGAGGAACCTCGGCGAAGTCTCCTACGACGCGCTGATTGCCGGAACGCCGCAATCGGTTGAGCACAATCCAAAAGGCGCCTACCAGCTCTTCCGGATCGGTGACGCGGTTGCCGCCCGCAACACGCATGCCGCGATCTATGACGCGCTGCGGCTTGCCAAGGACCTCTGACCATGACGCGGTCCGACGCTTTGCAGGCATTTCTGGACGCGGCTTTCGTCGCGTTCGAAGACTGCGCCCGGGATCCGAGGGCACGTCGGTCGATCACGCGGATTTCTGCCTTGCTCGAAACGCCGCAGCCGCAGCGCACGGACCTCGGTAAACGCCTTCCCGCCGGCGAGCTTTGGCTTGACGAAGCCATGTCGAGCAAGACCGGGAGAACGTCGCTCGACATGCTGATCGAACGGTTCCGGGCGGTCGAGCCATTGCTCGAATGGAAGTGCCGCTCGGTCTATGACGATACGGCGAGCGAGAATTTCCTGACCGGTCATGGCAACGCGATGATCGTTGGTCCCGGCGGTCTGGAGGATCGAAGTGATCTCTGGCTCGGCGCGACGCTGATGGCGCCGAACGTGCGCTACCCCGACCACGACCACGCCCCCGAAGAAACCTATCTGGTTCTGTCTGAAGGGGAGTTTCAGCACGGCACATCGGAATGGTTCTCACCCGGGGTCGGCGGTTCCTTCTACAATCCGCCTGGCATCCGGCACGCCATGCGTTCGGGCGAAACGCCGCTGTTGGCCTTCTGGGCGCTGTTGCCTGATCAACCGAAACATTGATGTGAACGCGTTCGGCTTCGGTCGACCGCAGGAGGAAGGTTGCCATGAAAATACTTGTGACGGTGAAGCGGGTGGTTGACTACAACGTCAAGATCCGCGTGAAGGCGGACGGTTCGGGCGTCGAGCTTGCCAACGTGAAGATGTCGATGAACCCCTTCGACGAAATCTCCGTTGAAGAGGCGCTCAGGCTGAAGGAAGCCGGCAAGGCAGACGAAGTCGTCGTCGTTTCCGTCGGTCCGGCCAAGGCCGAAGAGACCCTGCGCACAGCG
>NZ_DASYGZ010000127.1:0-62793 GCF_035999135.1 Ensifer sp. | reverse complement strand
GTGAACGGCAACGAGGCAGGGAACGCCGCCGCCCTTCTGGTATTCGCCGCGAACCGTGTGGCCCGGGCCCTTCGGCGCGATCATGACGACGTCGAGCGAAGCCTTCGGCTCGATCAGGCCGAAGTGAACGTTGAGGCCGTGGGCGAAAGCGATCGCGGCGCCGTCACGGATGTTGCCGGCGATTTCGCCCTTGTAGATTTCGGCCTGCAGTTCGTCCGGGGTCGCCATCATGATGAGGTCGGCCCACTTGGCGGCTTCCGAAACCGACATGACCTGGAGACCGTCGGCCTCGACCTTGGCAGCCGTTGCCGAGCCCGGCTTCAGGGCAATGCGGATTTCCTTGGCGCCGGAATCCTTCAGGTTCAGCGCATGGGCGCGGCCCTGGCTGCCGTAGCCGACGATGGCGACCTTCTTCGACTTGATCAGGTTGATATCGGCATCACGATCGTAATAGACGCGCATTTGAGTAGTCCTTCCCGTTTGTTGTCCGTTGCTTCCGCCGTATCGCCCTGGAGATCCGGGGCCATGCGGCAATTCCTTCTTCTGCAGCGACCATTGCGCCTCTTGCGAAGCGCGGCGCTGCAGTTACCTCTTCGTGCCGTAAAGCGCGAGGAAGGCTGAAACCGCCTGCTCCGCCTTGCGGCCAAAACCTTGCCTCATCTCGCCGGCCTCTTCGCCGAGCAGCATCTTCAGGTGCCAGTCGGAGACGATGAGCCCGTAGAGCGCGCCATAGGCCTCTTCGGCGTCGTCGAACGACAAAAGCCCCGCCTTGCGCCCGGCCTCGAGCAGCGCCGCCGCCCGTCTGCCGATCTGCCGGCGCCCGCGCTCCTGCAGCATGTGGCCGAGCTTGGAGCCGTCGCGGCTCGCCTGGCCGATCGCCAGCCGGTTGAGCGCCAGCGACACGTCGCCCGCCAGAACCTCGAGCAGATCCTTCGCAAAGGTGACGAGATGGCTGCGAAGGCTCCCGGCATCAAGCGTGCGGGCGGCAACATCCTGCGTGCGCACCTTGCTTGCCTGGAAGCCGATCATTGCCGAGATCAGCCCATCGCGATCGCCGAACCACTTGTAGAGGCTTTCCTTGGAGCAATTGGCAGCGCGCGCGATGCCGGCCGTCGTCAGCGCCTTTTCACCGCCGTCGACAAGAAGACGCAATGCCTGCTCGAGAACGGCGCCCTGACGTTCTGTCAGCCCCTCCCCGGCATTTGCCTCTCTCATTGCCGCAGTCATCTGCACGTGGCTCGCTCCCGATCAGTACCGTACGGTACGGTTCGCAGTGTTCTAGTGAAGCGTCTCGGAGGCGTCAAGACGATTCTCACAAGGGGGCGAAATTTCGGCGGTGACGGCGCAAGACAGAGGCCCTAGGCTGAAGATCCAACCGGAGAGGTCGACGGTGCCGCCGCATCAAAAGGCATACATTCTCGTTGTCGCGGTTTTCTTTGTCGCCGCGTGCATCAACGCGGTAAAGCGTTTCCGGCGCGAAAGAGACGCGATCGCCGCGTCTGGGGATTTGTCGGACTGGGCGGCGCACTTCCCTTGCTAGGTTTGTTTACGTCGCCTGGGGCTGAACCTCCGCACGCGAATGCGCTCGGCTGGAGAGCCACCATGCCGAAACCGGTTCCGGCGAGGTGGACCGATTGAAGGTGTGATGGAGTTCGACGAATGATTCAGCAGCCCCTCGGCATCCTGATTGGCGGAAGCTCGCATGTCGGCAAATCGACATTTGCTGGCACCTTGGCCCGTTCGCTCAGCCGCGAACTGATCTCGACGGATGCGCTCGGCCGCCATCCCGGCAGGCCTTGGCCCTCGGTTCGGCCTGAGGTCGCCGAGTACCATGCCAGCTTGACGGACGAGACGATCCATTGGTTCCTGAAGGTTCATCACGAAAACATGTGGCCACGCATCCTTGAGGTCATCGACAGCCACCGCCAACGCGCCGAGCCGTTCGTGCTGGAAGGAGCGGCGCTTCGACCGGAATATGTGGCTCAGCTTGAACCGGGCAGCGTCACCGCCCTGTTCCTTTATGCGGATGACGACTTCCTGCGTCGGCGGATGCTGGCAGAGGCCCGCCGCGACGAAACTTACGAGCAGAAAGCGGCGATCATCGACAAGTTTATCGAGCGCTCGATCCGCGAAAACAGAGAGATGCTCGAGGCTGCGCGCGCCGCGGGCATCCGGTGTATCGATGTCGCCGTGCCTGGGGCGCTCGACGCCTTGATGCAGGCGCTGTCGTCGGGAGCCTGATCGGCGCCCGTCGCATGCAAGGTCGGTGGTCATGGCGGCATTCGCTGTGCGCGTGGTGCAACAGGGCGCCCCTCATCCGCCTGCCGGCACCTTCTCCCCGCGGGCGGGGCGAAGGAAGCGTACGGCACCTGCTCGCCGCAATAACATCCATCTTGAACATGCATCGTCGGTTCCCGACGGAGCAGGTCTCGTTCGGCATCGAATGTTCGCCAACGGCTGCCTCAATGGAGCAATCGGCTTTCGGCCACGTACCCTCTCCCCGTCTGCGGTGAGAGGGTTAGTCCTCGAGTTAAACCCGAGGAGAGGGGCGAGACGCCCGCATCGCCACCGCCTACTTCCAACCCCGCATCGTCTCCTCGATGAAGGCCGCCACCGCCGCCACGCTTGGCACGCGCGCCCGCTCCGGGTGCATCATCAGGTAGACCGGCCGCTCGGCGGTCGCGCCCGGTTCGTCCACCACGTCGAAGCGCGGGTCGCGCAAACCCGAGACTTCCGGCAACATCAGCTCGGCGCCGAGCGCAAGGGCTGCCTCCATCAGGATCTCCAGCTTGTCGGCGGTCAGCGCCACGCGGGCGTCCGGCCGCAGGCTGTCGAGCGCCTGCATCTCCGGCACGTGGGCAAGCGCCGGGCCGTAGCGCACGACAGGACACGGCCCCGCCCCCTGCCCCTTCGGCCGGAACAGCCGGAAGCGCAGGAGCCCAAGGCTTTTCACCCGCACGCTGTCTTCGCCCGCGCGCGCCATGCGGATGGCAATGTCGGCCTCGCGGCGCTCGATGCTCAGCATCTGGTTGTCGGCAACCAGATCAAGCGTCAAGCCCGGATGGCGCTGTTCGAGGCGGGCAAGCGCCGGCGCCAGGATGGCGCTCAAGACGAAACCGATGCTTGTCACCCTGACCTGCCCTTTGAGTTCCGCTGTGGTCCGCAACAGGGTTGCGAGCGACAGCGATGCCTCCTCCGACATCGCTCGCAACCGGTCGACGACGGGCACAAGCACCGGCGTCGGCGTCAGCCGGCCGTCGATGCGGTCGAACAGCGCCGCCCCGACGCGCCGCTCCAGCGCGGCGAGCCGCCGCGACACCGTCGTCTGGTCGACGCCGAGCGAACGGGCCGCCTGACTGAGCGTCGCGCCGCGCACCAGATGATCCAGCAATTCAAGATCCGCCCACCCTGCATTCATGCAGACCTTCCTCCGAAAACTTCGGATCACCCTGCGCCAATGCAGGAGGTAAGATCAAGTCCATAGAAAAAACGCTTCGCCTCCCAGACCTCGGCGCAGAGGCACCGCCCGACAGACCGCCGCCGACCAACCCGCTTCGCCCCCCATCTCGACGCAAACAAGGAACCTTCCCATGACTGCTTCTGCCCCAGCCGCAACCCTCTTCACCCTCGCCGGCGTCACGCTCACACCGCCGCCGCTTGGCGAAGCGACCCTGGTGCTGATGGATTACCAGAACGAATATCTCGAAGGTCCGCTTCGCCTCGTCGAGCCGGAAGCAGCAATCGAAAAGGCGCGACAGCTGCTCGCAGCCGCCCGCACGGCCGGCGCGAAGATCATTCACGTCGCCCATCGGGGTTCTGCCGGCGGCATGTTCGACCGGTCGGCGCACCGCGGCGCGATCGTCGATGCGCTGGCGCCGATGGCCGGCGAAACCGTCGTCGAGAAGACGCGGCCGAACGGCTTTTCCGACACCAACCTCGCCGAAGTCGTCGGCCCGGCCGGCACGCCCGTTATCTTCGCCGGCTTCATGACCCACAATTGCGTGTCTTCCACCGCTCGCGCGGCCAAGGACCTCGGCTACGGCATCACCATCGCCGCCGACGCCTGCACCACCCGCGACCTGCCGTCGGCAACCGGCACCATTCCCGCGCGCGCCCTGCACGAAGCCGAGCTCGCCGGCCTTGCCGACCACCACGGCGCCGTCGTTGATGTGGCGGCGCTGATCGCCGCACCGCGGGGTTGATGCGACGCCTCGACGCAAACAACGGGGTGCCTGCGCGCGGCCGGCGCCCCGATTTTGCGACGCACCCGTCCAAGATTACGAAAATATAATGATCTCAATGCTGTTCGCCGGGCCCGTTCGCTTCTATTTTTAGAAGGGTTTATGCCGGATAAGGCGAAGCGATGAACAAGACGATCAAGACGGCCAGAGCCGACACCCCGCCCCGAAGCGACGCGGCGCCGAATGTCACCTTCATTCCCGGTGCGGTGAAGACGGTGACGCGCAAGCGTCGCCCGCGGCGCTGGCTGTGGGTGCCCGTCGTTCTCGCCGTTGCCGGCGCCGCCTGGTACGGCTGGACGCGCTATGGCGAAAGCCCGGCATCCTCCGCTGTTGTCACCGAGGTGGTGGCGCGCGGCGATATCGAAAATGCGGTGACGGCCGTCGGCACGCTCGACGCCGTCAATTCCGTCGATGCCGGCGCGCAAGTCTCCGGACAGCTGAAGGCGCTGCATGTGGCGATCGGCGACAGGGTCACCGGCGACCAGCTGGTCGCGGAAATCGACCCGGCAACCATCGAAAACCGCATCGAGATCGACCAGGCCGAGCTGGCCAATCTCCAGGCGCAGCTGATTTCCAAGAAGGCGCAGCTGGTCCTGAAGCAGGCCAATATCGACCGCCAGCGCAATCTGGTCGAGACGAAGAGCGTCGCGCAATCGACGCTCGACCAGGCGATCGCCGATCTCGCGGCCGCCGAAGCCGACGTCAACGCCATCGAGGCGCAGATCCGCAAACAACAGGCGACCCTTGCCGGCGACAAGGTTGATCTCGGCTACACCAAGATCTTCGCGCCGATCTCCGGCACCATCGTCGCCAATCCCGCCAAGGCCGGCCAGACGCTGAACGCCAACCAGACGACGCCAACCATCGTCACCATCGCCGACCTTTCGACCATGACCGTCAAGGCGCAGGTGTCGGAGGCCGATGTCATCCGGCTCAAGGTCGGCATGGACGCCTATTTCACCCTGCTCGGCCAGCCGGGCAAACGCTTCTCGGGCAAGCTCCGGCAGATCCAGCCGATGCCCGACACGACCAACAATGTCGTGCTCTATTACGCACTCTTCGACGTGCCCAACCCGGACGGCGAGCTGATGATGTCGATGAGCGCGCAGGTCTTCTTCCTGCGCGACGCGGCGAGAGACGTGCTGGTCGTGCCGAGTTCCGCCCTGACCTATCCGGCAAAGGGCACCGGCGAAGGCAGCGACCGGCGCGATGGCGCAGGGTCGCAAGCCCGCGGCGAAGGCCGCAAGGCCCAGGTCTCCGTCGTCACCGCCTCGGGCGCGATCGAGACCCGCGACGTCGAGGTCGGTATCCGCAACCGTGTCAGCGCCGAGATCAAAAGCGGTCTTGAAGAGGGCGAGAAAGTTGTCGTCGGCACCGGATCGAGCGCGACCGGCACATCGCGTGACAACCGCAACCAGCGCGGCGGCATGCGCATGCCGCCGATGTTCTGACGAGCGAGACCGGTCATGGCCCCGCTCATCTCGCTCCGCGCCGTCAGCAAGACCTATTTCAACGGCGACCTCGCCGTGGAGGTCCTGCACGGGCTTTCGCTCGACATCGAGGCGGGCGAGTTCGTGGCGATCGTCGGCCAGTCCGGTTCGGGCAAGTCGACGCTGATGAACATTCTCGGCTGCCTCGACCAGCCGACCGGCGGCGAGTACCTGATCGACGGCGAAAACATGGCCCACCTCGATAACGACGAGCTTGCGGCCCTTCGCCGCCGGACCTTCGGCTTCGTCTTCCAGAGCTACAACCTCATCCCGACGGCAAGCGCCAAGGAAAATGTCGAGGTGCCCGCCGTCTATGCCGGCATGCCGGCCCGAGACCGGCACGACCGCGCAGAAGCGCTGCTCGAAGCGCTGAAGCTCGGCGAAAGGCTCGACCACCGGCCGAACCAGTTGTCCGGTGGCCAGCAGCAGCGCGTCTCCATCGCCCGCGCCTTGATGAACGGCGGCCGGGTGATCCTGGCGGACGAGCCGACCGGCGCGCTCGACAGCCAGAGCGGCTCGGACGTGATGGCGCTTCTGCGCGACATGAACGAACAGGGCCACACGATCATCGTCATCACCCACTCGCGCGAAGTCGCCGAACAGGCCGATCGGCTGATCGAGATCCATGACGGCCGCATCGTCGCCGACCGCGCCAAGAAGGCCCGCGTCAACGCCGAAGGGGCTGCCGCCCTTGCCCGCCATGTGAGCGAAGGCTCGGCCGCGATCGCCGACGTCACCGAAGCCGTGAAGATGGCGTTCCGGGCGCTGAAGGCCAATCTCTTCCGCACCATCCTCACCCTTCTCGGCATCGTCATCGGCGTCGGCTCGGTTGTCGCGATGCTGGCGATCGGCACCGGGGCTCAGGATTCGGTGCTGAGCCGCATCTCGTCGATGGGCTCGGACCTGCTGGTGGTGCGCCCGAGCATGGCAAATTTCCGCGGCAGCGCGGGGGGAAGCAACGTTACGCTCATTCCGGCGGACGCCGATGCGATCCTCGAGGTGCCGAACGTCGCCTTCGCCGTGCCGGAAATGACGAGTTCCGTCACCCTTCGCCACGGTAATATCGACTACCAGACGACCGCCAACGGCACCGTGCCGCAGTTCACCACCGCCAAATCCTGGAAGGTGGCGAGGGGCGAGTTCATCAACCAGGACGACATGGACACCTACGCGCCGGTCGCGGTCCTTGGCCAGACGGTGGTCAAGACGCTCTTTCCCGATGGCGACAATCCGATCGGTCAATATGTGCTCGTCAACAAGATCCCGTTCCAGGTGATCGGCGTGATGGCCGAAATGGGCGCCACCTCCTTTGGCAACGACCAGGACGACGTGGTGCTGGTGCCTCTGACCACGGGCAGCATCCGCCTGTTCGGCCAGCGCAACATCAAGAACATCACCGTCAAGGTGAAGGACGGCGCGACGATCGACATCACCCAGCAGACGATCCAGGCGCTGCTCGACCAGCGCCACAAGCGCCAGGACACGCAGATCACCAACATGTCCTCGGTGCGCGAGGCCTTCACCGAGACCTCGAACACGCTGAAGCTGTTCTTAGGCTCCGTCGCCGCGATCTCGCTGCTCGTCGGCGGCATCGGGGTGATGAACATCATGCTGGTTTCAGTCAGCGAACGCACCCGCGAGATCGGCGTGCGCATGGCGACCGGCGCCCGCCAGCGCGACATCCTGCTCCAGTTCATCATCGAGGCACTGGTCGTGTCGCTGATCGGCGGGACGCTCGGCGTGCTGCTCGGGCTCGGCACAGGCGCGCTTGCCGGCCAGTTCGGCATGCCCGTCTCCTTCACCTTCGGCCCCGTCGCGCTCGCCTTTGCCTGCGCCTTCATGACCGGCCTTGCCTTCGGTTTCCTGCCCGCCCGCAACGCCTCGCGCCTGCAGCCGGCGGTGGCGCTGAGTGCGGATTGAAAACGAAACCAGCCCTCCTTTGTCAGGCGCACGAGTACGCGGTATGCAACGAAAAGAACCGCTTTATCGCAGAGTGAACAGCCGAACACACGGAGTGCGTCACGGCAACGGCGGCGATTGGCGAGCGTCTCGCAACACCAAGGCGGCTAAACAGGACCTTGCTTATATCGGTTCGATGCACTCACACCACCGGCACGGATTGGATTACACGCCGCTGTTCAGGTTTTTGCTTTCACGCGTTGGCAAAGATTGGGACGAAGTCTACAGCGAAGCCATCGCTCGGATCGATCGCTCTGAGCCCATTTTTTGGCTGGTCGCCCGAAGCGAAGAGGAACGACAGGCATATGTCCGTGTCGGCGAGAGTTCGTACTACAGCGGTCTCTATGTTGACGAAAACAAGCGCCTGGCATTGGTGGACCCCACGCTCACCGCGAACGACATGAAGCCGACATGCGGGTGCTGCACACACACATTCAATGGGGAACGCTTCACGCAGCCCTACGACGAGCGTTGAGGCGGCATCAGCCGCTGGCCAGACTTTGACGACGCTGGCAAGCGGTTCCCCTATCTCCGGAGCGACAAACCTATCCCGAGTCTTCGGCAATCGACCGAGCCACAGGCCGAATTCGCTCGCCAAAGGGCAGATGAGTTTCGTACGCTTACCTAAAATTGCAAGTCTGTGTTGCCGTGGAGCCGATTCGTTATGTGGAAGATGTTTGCCGTCATCTACGGCGTCGGCTTCGTTCTCGGCTTGATCGTGATCGCCAATCTTCTGCTCGCGAATCCGGAGTTGCAGCTCACGCTCGCCTTTGCGGGCCTGATCTGCGCTGGCGTGGCGATCGCCTTTCTGACTTTGATCGGGCTCCTCGCCTACGCTTTCAACCTGACGGTCCGGCCCATCGCACTCTGGCGACCGTTTGGCAGGCTCCTTGCTATCTGGCTTGCCGGCGTGTCGCTGGTCGGCGCCGTGAACCTCATGCCTCAACCTTCGGGCCAGGCGGGCATCGCAAGCATGCTCTGGTTGTTGCTCGCGCTTCTCGTCAACTATTTCAGCTGGCTCGGCGTCTGGCGCTATGCTCGCCGCGTGGCACAGCAGCCGGCACGGGCAACGTAAAGGAGGAAGCGCTTCGGGAAAGCAGGTCGGTTGGCATCCCGCCAGCTGCTGGAATCAAGAGAGCAAGATGGTCAACCTCGTCCTTTACAGCGACCAACTTTTCCCCGAATGCGCGGCGATCGACCGGAGGCTCGTGGAGATGCTTGGGGCACGTGGCCCGGGCCGCCGCATCGCCTACATCGCCTCCGGCCCGGAACCGGATCGCAGTTTCTTCCTGGCGGCAAAGTCCTATTACGGCCGATACGGCCTCGACCTCGCGCTGTTCTTCGATCTTGACGAACCGCATTCGGCAGATGACATCGCCGCACTCTTCGCGTCCGACGCCATCCACCTTTCAGGCGGTCATACCAGCGGCTTTCTCGAGCGGCTGAAGCGCAGCCGCATGCTCGGGCCGCTGCACGACTGGGCGCGGTCCGGCGGCATTCTCATCGGCGTCAGTGCCGGCGCCATTCTGATGGGGCCGACGATCGCGACGGATGGACCATTCGTCGGCAAGCAACCCGAGGACGTGACAGATGGCGATGCACTCGGTCTCACGCCGTTCGAATTCTTCCCGCATCTCAATGACGACGCGGCCTACCTGCCGGCGCTGCTGCGCTACAGCACAAAGACGACGACGCCGATTGTCGCCTGTAACGACGACGGCGGTATCGTGGTGAGCGGCGCACGGATCGAATGCCTGGGGAACCCGATCTGGATTGACCGTGGCGCGATACGGACACCGGGCGAGATCACCATCGACGGCTTTTCGATCGTCGAGGCGTGACGCGCGCGACATGTCGAAACCGGTCGATAACCGAAAGAGGCCTCCCTGGATGGACCAGCGCGCGGAGCTGCAAACCATCGTGCATGGGAGCCCGCTGTTGGCTCCGATCCTGAGTGATTGGGAACGCATCGCCCTGCCCGAGGCCTGGCTGGCGGCCGGCGCTGTCGCGCAGACGGTCTGGAATCACGCCTTCGGCTTCCCGCCCATGCACGGGATCAACGATATCGATCTCGTCTATTTCGACGGCAACGACCTTTCCGAAGACGCCGAGGCCACGCACTCCGCCCGGATCCGGCGTGTGTTTGCCGACGTGCTCGTCTCCATCGACGTCAAGAACGAGGCGCGCGTGCATCTCTGGTACGCGGAAAAATTCGGCGCACCGCTTGACCCCTACGGCTCGAGCGAGGAGGCCATCGCCACGTTCCCGACCACGGCAACCGCCTTCGGGATCCGCCCGTCATCCAAAGGCCTGGAGGTCTGCGCGCCCTTTGGGCTCCGTGACCTGCTGGCACCCGTCGTGCGCGCCAACAGGAAACAGATTACACGCGAGATATACGAGCGGAAGACGGATCGATGGCGCACCGTTTGGCCGGCATTGCGGATCGAGAGCTGGGATCAGCAGCCGGATTGAATGGCGGCTTCGTCCGTCAGCGGGCAGCATCGGACGGCAGGCGATTGCCCAAACCCTAGATCGCCCCTGCCCGCGCGGCTTCGGCATGGCGCACGCGCCCCGCATCTGCCTGCAACAGCGACCGAACCGCCTGGCGCCGTCCGAAAAGCGCCTCGCCCTCGGTGATGCCGACGTCGGCGAGGCGCTCCGCGTCGAGCTCACGCAGCTCCTGCAATTGCCAGATCCGCGACCGCGGCGAGGCGATGAGATAGAGGCCGATTTCCCTGAACATGTCGAACACCCCTGTGTTCCCGTATTTATTCATGCCCGCATTCTGCGCCTCGACATTTCATAAAAGAAGCTTAGCATTCATATTCAAAGCATAAGAGAAACTTTGATATGAGCGCCCTCGATCTCGACTATCTCAAGACTTTCGCGCTGGTTGCCGAACTCGGCAGTTTTTCCGCCGCCGCCGAGCGGCTGGGCCTCACCCAGCCGGCGATCAGCCTGCAGGTGCGTGCACTGGAAAAACAGCTCGGCGTACGCCTCGTCGAGCGGGTCGGCCGTACCGCAAGACCGAGTGCCGCCGGGGCAGAGTTGCTCTCCCATGTGGCGCGCATCGAGGCGGCAACCGACCAGGCGGTCGAGGCGGTGGCGCGCCACGCCAAGGGCGTGCTCGGCCGCGTGCGCATCGGCACAGGCGCAACCCCTTGCGCCTTCCTCCTGCCGCCGCTGCTCGCCGATCTCAAGCGCCGCTTCCCCGATCTCGACATCACCGTGACAACGGGAAACAGCGCCGACATCGTGCGCGCGGTCGACGACAACCTGCTCGATATCGGCCTTGTCACCCTCCCCGTCGCCGGCCGTATCTTCGATGTCGCGCCGCTTTTCGACGAGCACTTCGTCGCCATCGCACCCTTGGGGACGGCATTGCCCGACAGCGTGACCGCGCAAGTCCTGGCGAAATACCCGATGATCTTTTACGAGCCTGGCGCCAACACCCGCCGGATCACCGACGATTGGCTGCTTTCGGGCGGCGCCGACGTCAGGCCGCTGATGTCGTTCGGCAGCGTCGACGCGATCAAGGAAATGGTCGCCGCCGGCCTGGGTGCCGCCCTCGTGCCCGAGATCGCGCTTCGCCCGGGCGACCGCGAACGGCTGGAAGTGCGGCAGGTGTCGCCACCCTTCGCGCGCCGTTCCGCCCTGGTGCTTCGCCGCGACAAGCGGCTCGATCGCGCGCTGCGCGAGACCTTGGCGACCCTGAGGACGCTGGGGAACCTGGAGGAGGACGAGAGAAAACAACGCCTCTGAAATCGGCCGAAACGTGCGCGGCCAGTTTAGAGATGCCGCACCTCGTCCGGCGCCTCGCCCCAGTTATCGTTGAGCCCGTCGCAATAGGTCACGGGTGCAGCCATCAGTTCGTCGATGTCGACGCCATCAAGGCAGGCGACGTTGATGTTGTAATAGGTGTGGTTGGTCATGTTCGGCGCGTCGATCCGCTCGAACGGTCGCACCCCGCATTGACTGCAGAAATAGTGATGGGCGACGGCGTTGCGGCCACGATAGTCCGCCAGCACTTCCTCCCCCGCGACCAGCCGGAAGGCCTCGGGGCGGATCGCCACCGACCAGAGCCGCATCTTCACGCAGATCGTGCAGTTGCACTTTTCCGTACCGGCGCTGATGTCGAGGTCGGCCTCGATGCGCACGGCGCCGCAATGACAGCTCCCCTTGTATATCCTCAGCATCCGGCCCTCCTTCGCGCCCTGATTGACGCCCTTGCCCGCTTCCGAACATACGCTTGAAGGCCCGCAAGAGCGACAGCGTGGGACCATCCTGCCACGCCGGGATGTCCCCCGTCAGGGTTATTGCGGGACCGCCTTTAATCCGTTCTCCTTTGTCTCGATTTGGGAGCAGGCAGAACGGCTAAAAAGCCGCGCCGCTGACTTTGGAGGACGGCAGATGATGACTTCAAGGCGTGGTCTTTTCGGGTGGACGGTTGCAGCCGCGGTTCTCGGCCGCGGCGGCCTGATCAGCGGGCCGGATGACGCACGTGCGAAAACCGCCAAGGCCGGCGCGAACTGTGGCACACCGGCGACCGCCTCCGATCTTCCGCCGCTTTCGATGCCGGCCGAATGGGCGCCGCACAGGGCGACCTGGATGGCCTACGGCGCGACCCCCGGCGCCTGGGGCGAAGAGATGGAAACGGCCTTCGGTCGCGACTTGACCAACAGCCGCACCGTCGCCCGCCAGGATCTGATGCGCCTTGCCGCCAACCTGTCACGCTTCGAGCCGGTCTTCATGCTGGCCAACACGGCTGATGACGAAGCCGAGGCCAAGAATTTTCTGGCTGAGATCATCGCGCAGACATCGCCAAAGGACCAGATTGGCACCTCCCTCGACAATTCCGGCCGCATCTACATCGGCAAACATCGCGATCCGACGGACCTTCCGGCGATCGGGACCTTCCCCATCACCTTCCTGCAAACGCCGATCAACGATCTGTGGACCCGCGACACCGCGCCGGTCTTTGTCAGGGACGACAAGGGCGTGTTGCATGGTGTCGATGTCAATTTCAACGGCTGGGGACAATGGCCCATCCGGACCGGGCTTTGCGATTGGGCAAAGGATCCGCAAAAGACCGAAAACGGCGTGATGGACCAGCCAATCGACGGTGACATGAAGATTGCAACGTTCATCAACAAGCAGGCGGAGACGCCAGGCGTTGCCACCTGGCTGACGATGGAGGGCGGTGGGCTGGAGGTCAACGGATCGGGCCTCGCCGTCGCGATGGAGAGCTGCATCATCAACGACAACCGCAACCCGGGAAAGAGCAAGGCGGACATCGAGGCGGAACTGCTTCGTGTCTTCGGCGTGGAGCGCGTGATCTGGATGCCCGGGGTCAAGGGTGCCGAGCTTACCGACTGGCACGTCGACTTCACCGCCAAATTTGTCTCGCAAGCGCAGATGGTCTTTGCCTTCGACCCCAATTTTGAACCGAAGGACCGGCGCAACGAGAAGGCTCTGCAGGCAGCGGTCGCCGAGATCAATGCGCTGCCCGATGACCTCAAGCGAAAATATCTCGGCGGCGCCGACGCCACATTGACCCTGCACGCCCTGCCAGTGCCACGGATCGAAAAGGTCTACGACACGTTCAAACGGCGAAACGGCAAGCTCGACATCACGGAACGAACGCTCGATGAGTTCACCGAGACGACCGCTCCTGGCTATGTCGGCTTTACGCACGCAAACGGCGCCATCATCCAGGGCCAGTTCGGCGATCAAGAGAACGACCTGATCGCCTTTAATACCCTGCAAGCACTCTATCCCGAACATTTTGTCGTCCAGATTTCCACCGACGGCTTGGCAAGTGGGGGCGGGACAATCCACTGCGCGACCCAGCAGCAACCCGCTTAGAGCGTTGTGCGGTCACGCGAACGCAAAACGGACGCTCCAGTCCTTGGGTGTTGCGGAGCATAGCAACCCCATCGCGCCACACGCAGGTCGCGCTCCAGGCGGCCTGCGATCGGCACTGTCGCGCCTGGAACCTTCCATTTGTCTATGGCCCAAAGAAAAACAAGTGCAGCAACATGTTGAGAGCACGCATCCCGCTTGCCGTCGTCGCCAGCATCACCTGCTCGACCAGCAGCAGCGCTGAAGACAAAGTCGAAATCGAGACGGCACCGCTTGCCGCCGAAGATTCGCTGTTCGACGTCACCTTCGGCCTGGCCTTCGTGTCCGACTACATTTCAGAGGGCGTTTCGCTGACCGAGAACAGGCCAGCGCTCCAGGGCTACGTCGAGGCGACCTATGACATCTTCTATGCCGGCACCTGGTTATCGAACATTCGCACGGACGGCATCGCCGACACGGAAATCGACCTCTACGCCGGTATCCGGCCGACCTTCGGAGACCTGTCACTCGGGTTCGGCTATACCCACTACTACTACCCGAAGGATCCGACCGATTACGGCGAACTGAACGCGACGGCAAGTTATGCGTTCACCGAACGGTTCAGTGCCGGCGGCAGCTATTACCACGACATCTTCGTCGACACCGACTGGCTGGAGGCGAACGCGAGCCTGAAGGATCTCCCCTTCGAGCTCGAAGCCTCAGGCACCCTCGGTACCGACTTCGGCAGCTATGGCTTCGAAATCCACGATATCGCATGGGACCTCGGCGTCTCCAGGACCTTTGCCGATACGATGACCGTGGATCTTCGCTACTACGATTCCACCGTCGATCACGGCCGCGTCGTGCTCAAGCTGTCGTTCGACACCAGCTGGTCGGCAATGCGCGGCTCGGAGTGATCCGACCGGCGCTGGCGCTTTGAAGGCAACGACATCGCGTGGCGATAGCTTGGGCGAGATCCGCCGCTTTCATCGGACCTCTCGATTGAAAATTGTTACCTCTCAACCACTGATCGGAAATCGGGTGGGCGCTCGCGTCCGCCACCGGTAGTCAGGGCGCCTCAATCAAAGAGGAGCCCAGTCCATGTCCAAGTCCACGTCCATGTTGCAGGATAAGATCGCGATCATCACCGGCGCTTCGTCCGGCATTGGTCGCGCGATCGCCCATCTGTTTGCCGCCGAAGGCGCCAGGGTCGTTCTCAACGCCCGCAGCGAAGTGCCGCTCAACGCCGTCGTCGAGGAAATCCGGGCCAATGGCGGCGAAGCGATCGCCGTCAGCGGCGACGTCACCGAGGAAGAAATCCATATCCGGCTGGTGGAAACGGCCGTCAGCCGCTTCGGCGGTCTCGACATCGCCGTCAACAATGCCGGCGCGGTCAACGTCATGAAGCCGGTCGCCGAGATCACCGCATCCGAATGGCAGCAATCGCTCGCAACCAACCTCACCTCGGCCTTTCTCGGCGCGCGCCACCAGATCCCGGCCATGCTTGCCCGCAGCGGCGGCTCGCTGGTCTTCACCTCCACCTTCGTCGGCACCAGCGTCGGCATTCCCGGCATGGCCGCCTATGGCGCGGCGAAAGCCGGGCTGATGGGCCTCGTCAAGGGCATCACCGCCGACTACGGCGCGAGCGGCATCCGCGCCAACGCCCTTCTCCCGGGCGGCGTCGACACGCCGGCCGCCGGCAGCAAGGAAAACAAGGACTGGGCCGCCGGCCTGCACGCGATGAAGCGCATCGCCCAGCCGGAGGAAATCGCCCAGGCCGCCCTCTTCCTCTCCGGCCCGATGGCAAGCTTCGTCTCGGGTGCGGCGCTGTTTGCCGATGGGGGAAATGCTGCAGTGAAGTGACGACAGTGCAAGCCGGGGGAAGACTTCTCGTCACGCCCCCGGTCAACCGACAATCATTGCGAGTGTCGCCAAATTGCCTGATCTTCGGCTTTGCTGAAATCGGGTTTCATCGAGGGTCGAGCTTCATTCAACAAAGGCAGGTTTTGCAAATGGACTTCAACACCTTCAACGGCGCAAAAATCGCATTGCTCTTTCAGGGGCGATTGATTGCCTATCAGCGCGACCAGAAGCCGGAAATCCCCTTTCCCGGCATGTGGGATCTCCCGGGTGGCGGGCGGGAGGATGGCGAGAGCCCGATAGAGTGCGCGATCAGGGAGACCCGCGAGGAGTTCGATATTGCAGTCGATCCAGCGTGGATCGTGTGGACGCGATACTATCCGGCACGGATCGCAACCGATCCTGGAAGCTACTTCCTTGTCGGAAAGCTCGAACAGGGCTTCGGGCCTATACGGTTTGGCGACGAGGGCCAGCAATGGGCCATGATGTCGATCACTGACTTCCTCGACCACCCTGACGTCGTCGAGAGTTTGAAGAGCAGGTTGCGCGACTATCTCGTTGAAAGCACTTGATTTGGATGCCGGCAGGCCCGCCAGCGCCTATCGTTTCGGCTCGCCCGCGTGGTCCGGGGCCCCTCACACCGGTATTTCCGTCGTCTCCTTGCCGGTGCGGATCACGAAGGCCGTGTAATAGCGCGCGACATTGCTGTCCTCCTTGAAAAGCCGCTCGGTCAGCGCATCCAGTTCCTCCATGTCCCTCAGCCGCAGCATCAAGATCGCGTCGGACTCGCCGCTGACGCTATAGGCCTGGATCACCGCCGGTTCCCTGGCGGCTGCATCGAGGAAGCGGCGGATATATTGTTCGCCGTGGCGCTCGAGCTCGATCGTGATGATCGCCTTCATGGTGCGACCCGCCTTTGCGGGATTGATGACCGCAACGATCCGGTCGATGACGCCGGTGTCGTGAAGCCGCCGGATGCGGCGCAGGCAGCTCGACGGCGAAAGACCGACTTCGGCGGCAAGCTCGGCATTGGTGCGCGAGGCATCCGCCTGCAATAGCCTCAGCAATTTGCTGTCGATCTTGTCCATGCTTGCTCCTTCGCTTTCCGCCTCGTGCAATTTTATTGCACAGAACTGCATATTTTGACCACACCTGCGAACGGCCCCGCGCTAGTCCTTGGACACCATCTCAAGGAGAGACCGCCATGACCGTCCTGATCATCCTCTACCGCAAGACGCTCGCCACCCTCGAAGTCTACTTCGACCTGGTGCGCATCATCGTGCCCGTCACCATTGTCACCCATGTGCTGCAGGAACTCGGTGTCATCCGGGCGGTCGCACCCGCCTTCGAACCGGTGATGACCGTGATCGGCCTGCCGCCCGAGTTTGCCTTCGCCTGGCTCACCGGCCTGCTTGTCGGCATCTGGGGCGCGGTCGTGGTCGTCTTCGCCCTGGTGCCGGTCTCGGAGCTGACCACCGCCGACATGACGGTGTTTTCGGCACTGATGCTGGTCGCCCACGCCATCCCGATCGAGCAGCGCATCATCCAGAAGGCAGGCCCAGGCTTCCTCGTCACCGCCGCGATCCGGATCGGCGGCGGCCTCGTCTTCGCAGCGATCCTGCACCAGACCTTCGCCTTCACCGGATGGCTTGCAACCCCACTCGCCCCCACTTGGATACCGGCCAACGAGGGCTCCGGCTGGGTCGCCTTCGCCTTCGGCACGCTGAAGACGCTTCTGACCATGCTCGTCGTGCTGCTCGTCTTGAGCTGGACGATCGAGATCCTCAAGCTCGCCGGCATCCTCACATGGCTGAACCGGGGCATGGCGCCGCTCTTTCGGTTGGCGGGCGTCAAGACCGAGACCGTGCCCTTTGCCGCCGTCGGCGTGCTCTTGGGCATCTCCTATGGCGGCGCGCTTCTGATCCGCGAGGCGCGCGAGGCCAAGGTCGAGCCGCGCCAGGTGTTCCTTGCCTGCGTCTTCATGGGCTTCGGCCATAGCCTGATCGAGGACACGCTGGTCGTCGTGGCGCTCGGTGCGGATTTCACCAGCGTCTTTTTCGGCCGGCTGGTCTTTGCGATCGCCGCAACGGCAATCATCGCCCGGGTGGTCGCCTCCGCTCCGGACGCTGTGTTCTTCCGATCGTTCTTCCGCAGGGATGGGACTGAGCCGGCATTGTCGGAGGCGTAGCGGCCAGCGGGTCGCTGCGCTTATTCCGCGGCGGCCCTGGCAGGCAGCCCCGCCTCACCCCCCATCCGCCCGAAGGCCACACGGTAGGCGGCGGGGGTGGTCGAAAGCTGCTGGCGGAAATGGTGGCGCAGCGTCTGGGTCGAGCCGAAGCCGGACGCTTCGGCCACCTGCTCCATGCCGAGTGCTGTTTCCTCCAGCAACTGCCGGGCGCGCGCAAGCCGCTCCGACAAAAGCCAGCGCGCCGGCGTCGTGCCGGTCGCCGCCTCGAAGCGGCGAAGGAAGGTGCGCTCGCTCATGCCGGCCGCCTTCGAAAGGGCGGCGATCGAGAAGTCCTCGCCGAGCCGCTCGCGCATCCGGTCGAGAAGCGGCCCAAGCCTCGCGCTCTCGTGCACATCAGGCACCGCCCGCTCGATGAACTGCGCCTGTCCGCCATCGCGATGCGGCGGCACGACCAGGCGGCGGGCGACGCGGTTGGCCGCCTCGCTGCCGAAATCGCGGCGGATCAGGTGCAAACAGAGATCAATGCCGGCGGCACTGCCGGCCGAGGTCAGCACCTGGCCGCCATCGACATAGAGCACATCGGGCACCACCTCGATATCGGGATAGAGCGCCTTCAGCTTGTCGGTATAGCGCCAGTGCGTCGTCGCCCGACGGCCCGATAGCAGCCCTGCCGCCGCCAGGACGAAGACGCCGGAGCAGATAGAAAGCACGCGCGCGCCGCGGGCGTGGGCCTGCCGCAGCGCCTCACAGACCGGCTCCGGCACCGGTTGATCAGCGCCGCGCCAGCCGGGCACGATGATCGTGCCGGCCTGGCCTAAAAGCTCGATGCCACCGTCGGCGACAAAGCGCACGCCGCCGGTCGCCCTAAGCTCGCCCGGATCGACCGAGGCGACGGCGAAACGGTACCAGCCCTCGCCCATTTCCGGCCGCGGCAGGCCGAACATCTCGACGGCGACGCCGAACTCGAAAGTGCAGAGCCCGTCATACGCGAGCGCCACGACGAGCGGATTCTGGAGCGATTGAGAAGCGGAAAACGACTTTGGCATGATCTTGAGCATATATGGCAATGTTGCCAACTGCCAGCCCCGATCGAGCGCTGCTACAGATCTCCTCGTCAACGCGCCAAACCCGAGGAGAACCCCGATGAGCTATGTCACCGAAACCCCTGCCGCTTCCGCCGAGATCGCCATTGCCCACTTTGCGGGACGCCTCAGCGTCGAGACCGATTGCGCCGATGTCGCCCATGCACTGAAGAACGGCGAGCAGGATTTCGTGCTCCTGCATGTGGTCGGCACTGACGCCGCCTATGCCCGCCGTCACGTGCCGGGCGCGATCCACCTGCCGCACCGCCAGATCACCGCCGAGCGCATGGCCGAGTGGGCGCAAGACACCCTCTTCGTCGTCTACTGCGCCGGGCCGCATTGCAACGGCGCCGACCAGGCGGCCCTCAAGCTTGCCCGCCTCGGCCGCCCGGTGAAGCTGATGATCGGCGGCATCACCGGCTGGGAAGACGAGGGCTTCGCCTTTGCCACCGGTGCAGCACCCGGCGAGGCACAAGCATTGCTTGCGGCCTGACAAGGGTACACAGTCCTGAGATTGCGGCCGGGGCGACAAGCACCCGGCCGCTCTGTAGCTCTGTAGCGCTGTGCGTCTTGTCAGCGGGCAAGTTGCTGCAGCGCGTGGAGTTGCCGCATGTTTTGTCCTTTGATGGCTACGACAACAGGACCACGAAAATTGGTTTCAATGAGGTTCCGACATGCCCGCATTGCCCCTCACAGTCCGCCCCTTCGAACGCCGCGACGTCGCCGACGTGCTCAAGCTGATGCGGGGCCTTGCGGTTTTCGAGGGCTACATCGACGATTTTCGAGTAACCGAGGCGGATCTCGTCGAGCACGGGCTCGGTGAAAACCCTCGCTTTGGCGTGTTTGTCGCAGCCCTTGGCGACCGCGTGGTCGGCATCGCCGTCTACTACGTCATTCCCTGGACCTATGACCTGAAGCCGACGCTGGTGCTGAAGGAACTTTATGTCGAAGAGGGAGCGCGTTCGTCGGGCGCCGGCGCTCGGCTGTTCGCCGCGCTGAAGGACCATGCGGCCGCCATCGGTGCGCCGCGCATCAACTGGACGGTGCTCGCGACCAACGACGACGCCAAGCGCTTCTACCGCCGCGAGGGCGCAGACCACGACGCTGACTGGGAACCATGGACGCTACCGGTGAAAACCCTGACCGACGACGGGGAAAACGAAGGAAATGAACGGTTTCCGTGGCAGGACTAATCCCTACGAAACCACTCCTCCGATCGGGTTAGGATGTAAGGCTTTTACCTCTAGCCCGAATTGACTACGAAATCCCCCTTAAATTCCATTGATTTCGAGTCATGGTTTTGCCAAACTGTACTTGCGATTGCGCACCGCAAGTATGCAATCCTCGGAAGAGTATGACATGCTTGTGGCTTTATTGCGGTGCAGTTGCTTTATTAATTTGATTGCGCGCTTGAGCCTCCGTCCCCACGGGGGCTCAATCATTTTTGGGCAAGCGCTGCCTTCCCATCCCACTGATTTTCAAGGCCGCTTCGGCGCCGGCACGAAATTGCGTCCATCCAAGACCGTAATGCGCCGCACGCGCGAACAAGGAAAATTGCCCATCCGTCACGCCCGTGATAATCGCCGAAGGGTAAAGCGAGCATAGGTTGTCGCCCCGACCGGCGACCGCCGCAATGGGGGTGTCAACCCCCAAGCCGCCGCGGCGTCCCACAAAGGCGCGCCTGAAAACCCGGTCTTCGTCTACCTCTTTTTCCGGGCGTAAGCGGGATGGATCCGCGCCTCCCTGCCTGTATCCGGCGCTCGTCCGCCTCGTGAATGGCGCCAGTGAAACCGCGAAAACATGGCCGTTCACACCACTCACTGGGGCTTGCGAAGCGGCCCGCCCGCAAGAATAAGAGGCAAGTGCCTGAAGCAGATCGCGCCATCTGCGCGCAAAAAACCGGCCAGGACTGCTCCTGGCCGGTCACGCTCATCCGCCCTGTTAGTGTCCGCCAAGCACCAGCGTCTGCACCGGCAGCATCAGCGCCTGGATGCGCAGGATCGCCGCATGCACGAGGCCGACGGCATCGACCCCGTGCAGATAGGCCCATTGCAGGGTACTGATCCCGGGCTTGTCCAGCTCGTCGTGGTTGCTGGTATAGGCATTGGCGATGCAGCTGCTGCCGGGCGGCACGTCGTCGAGCACGCCGGGATAAAGCGGCTCCATGACAACAGTGAGCGTACCGGGCTGCGAGAGCTGGGTAACGTCGATCAGCTGGTCGCTGGCGCGCACCTGGCCGGCGGCGATCACGTCCTGCACCTCGGTGACGACAAGGGGGATGATGGTGAAAGGCTTGCCGACGCAGGTCGCCTCCCCGATCATGCCGACCTTCATCACCTGTGCCTCGATCTGCCCGAAGCCGGCAACAAGTCGCGCCCGGCCGGCGTCTGCCGGGACCAGGACACCAGCAGGACGCAGGATCGGGTTGACATACTCGCCGACCCGAAGGGAGAACTGTTGCAGCATGCCGGGCACGCCGGCGCGCACGGTGGTCTTGGAAATGTCGACCGACGCCTGCTTGAGAGCTGCCTCGGCGCTCGCCTTCTGCGAGGGAAGCAACGAGGAGAGCTTCGTTTCCAACGTCTGCTTGTTGGAAACGGCCGCCGTCAGCGCGCCCTTGCGCCCCTCGAGGTTGACCTGACGACGCTCGATCTCGCGCCGGGCGACGACATTGGGGTTGAGCTTGTTCAGCTCGACCTGAGTGTCGTACTCGTCCTGCGCCTGCTGCACGGAAGCCTGCGCCTGGACGATCACGCCATCGGCGGCGACAAGCTCGGTGCGGGCGACGGTCATCTCCGCATCGACCTCGTCGATCTGGCGCCGTGCGACCTCGGCCGTCGCCTCCTGCTCGGAACTGTCGAGCTTGAACAGCGGCTGGCCGGCCTTCACCTTTTCAAAGCGCGTGACGTAGATTTCCTGTACCCGCCCACCGGCTTCCGGCAGCACCGCAACGGTACGGAAAGCAGCGGTCACGTTCTTCGTCGACGGGTGGAAATAGAAGATCAGGGTGATCAGCGATATCGTCAGCACGACGCAGGCGGTGATGCCCCAGCGCAGCTCGAACCAGACCGAGTAGATCGTGATCTCGCGCCCGATGCGTTTTCCCTGGCCGTAACGGCGGAAGAGATAGTCGGGCAGGATGGTCAGCATCGAGCAAAGAATGAACTCGAACATGGCTTATGCCTTCCCTTCCGTCGACGGCTGATCGGGTGACCCGTGGCCGGGCAAGGCGCGCGGCAGCGGCAGCGGCTCGGTTGCCGCCGGCTCCGTCTCGGCAAGCGCCCTCTCGGCCGCGCCAGGCTCGCCAGTCACCTTGCCGGCGATTTTCTCCAGCGAGCCGGCGATCGACGACAGCGGCGAGGAGAAATCGGGGAGGTCGATCAGCGCCAGAAGAAGTGCGGCACCCCAAAGGATGTTGTTGTGTGTAAGCAGCGACAGGAGCGCCAGGACCGCGACCAGCTCGAGCTGGATCTTGTTGGTCTTGTGCGCCATGAGCTCCGGCAAGGAGTGCAGTCGGAGATAGAGCGTACCGAGGGCGAAGATCGCCACGATCAGGAAGATGGCGACGGCAGTGAGCAGCCAGTCGGACTGGCCGGGTGCCGTGATAAAGCCTGGAAGATGATGGATGGCAGCAGGATGGACAGCTTCGGACATTACGCCTCCGCAATTCGGACTGGAGCACGAGAATCGTACATTAGCACACCACTAGAAAACAAAAACAAAAGCTTGCGCGTCAAGCGCAACTTGACCTTGCAGTGCCGCACGGCTTAACAAATCGCCGCATGGGCACCTTGAAGTGCCGCCGGTTTCGAGCAGGATCGAAGCCCGCTTGCTGTTCCCGCGGGAACGGCGTTGGATACCGCGGCGGCCTATCGCGCGCACGAAACTGCGCCGCCCAATGCCGAAAGAAGGAGACCGCCATGGCCCAGAATATCTATGACAAACCCGAATTCTTCGAGGGCTACAGCCAGCTCGGACGCTCCGTCCACGGCCTTGCGGGGGCTGCCGAATGGCCGGCCATCAAAGCCCAACTGCCGGATCTTTCGGGAAAACGCGTCGTCGATCTCGGCTGCGGTTATGGCTGGTTTTCGCGCTACGCCCGCGAGGCGGGTGCCGCCCACGTGCTCGGGCTCGATCTTTCGGAAAAAATGATCGCCCGCGCCAAGGCCGATACGTCCGATCCGGCGATCGACTACCGGATCGCGGATCTCGACCAGCTCGAATTGCCCCGAGAGAGCTTCGACTTTGCCTACAGCTCGCTCGCCTTCCACTATGTCGAGGACTTTGGCCGGCTGGTTGCCACCATCCATCAGGCGCTCGTTCCCGGCGCCCAGTTCGTCTTCACCATCGAGCACCCGATCTACATGGCCTCATTCAATCCCAGCTGGCGGACCACCGATGGCGAGCGCACCTGGCCGGTCGACCATTACTCGGCCGAGGGTCCGCGCTCGACCGACTGGCTGGCCAAGGGCGTCATCAAGCATCACCGCACCATCGGCACGACGCTGAACACGTTGATCGCAACGGGTTTTACCATCCGTCACGTCGAGGAATGGCGGCCGACGGCAGCGCAGATCGAGGAGATCCCGGCGCTCGCGGAAGAAGTCGACCGGCCGATGATCCTGATCGTCAAGGTGCAGAGATAAGGCTGCCACCGACCGCGCGTCGTCACTGGCCTTGCGTTGTCACTGGTTTGAAAAGAGTGCGTCGGTCGCGCTAGCGCGGCACATGTTGGCCATCCCGATCACCAGGGCTTCGCGGCGGGAAACGTTGTCCTTGCCCCAATAAGCCTTTCCGGTTTTTGCTGCCGGCTTGACCGTCGATGCCAGTTGCGACGGCAGAATCTCGTTCATGCAGCCAAGCACGAGCGCCCGCACCGCCTGAATGCCGCATTGAGCCCCGCGCGCGTTCAGGCGGCCTTGCGGCATTTCCTTCAGCCGGCGGTCCAGTCCTTTGAGCAGGAAGGCACTTTCGTCGTGAAGAAATGCATTCGTTGCGAAGACCTTCTGCAGCCGGGCACGCTCTGCCGAGTAGCTGACCTTTGCACAGGACGGAGCCGCCTCGCCCGGCGATGCGCTAAAACCGGCAAGCACGAAGGTTATGGCAAACAGGGTGCCCAAAGGCTGGCTTTTCGTCACGGAGATCTCCGACTCAACTGGCATGAGAGGGGAACCATAGAGACGTAAGGACCACCTAGAAAGTGCATCTCTCTGCGCGGCACACCTCTCGCGAGGTGCAATGCCGCAGCTTACCGGCGTCAGCGCGTTCGATCTCAGGCGCTGGCAGGAAGATATACGCGCTAGCCTCTACCCCTTCTCCTTCAGCGTCTCCTTCTGGGTGATCAGCCGGGCGCTGTGCTGGCCGCTCAAATAGGTCCAGAACCAGCTCCAGGCGACGGCGAAGCGGCTGCGGGTGCCGATCAGGAAGTAGATGTGGGCGATGCCCCAGATCCACCAGGCAAGCGCGCCCTTGAGCTTGAAGCGGCCGAAATCGATGATCGCGGCGCGGCGTCCGATGGTGGCGAGGCTGCCCTGGTGGCGATAGCGGAAGCCTTCGGGCACAGGCTTACCGTCAAGCCGCGCCCGGATCACCTTGGCGACATAGGAACCCTGCTGCTTGGCGGCCGGCGCAATGCCCGGCACCGGCTTGCCGCCGTCATAGGTGACCGAAGCCGTGTCGCCGATGACGAACACGTCGGGATGATCAGGAGCCGTCAGGTCGGCGCCGACGATCGCCCGGCCGGCGCGGTCGGCCGGGATCGCTAGCCAGCGCGCCGCCGGCGACGCCTGCACGCCGGCGGCCCAGACCAGCGTGCGGCTGGCGACGAATTCGTCGCCGATCATGACGCCCTCTTCAGTGCAGGATGTGACCGGCGTGCCGGTGCGGACTTCGACGCCGAGCCGCTCCAGCTCCTTGACGGCATAATCAGAAAGATCCTCGCTGAAGGCGGCGAGAATGCGCGGGCCCGCCTCGACCAGGATCACCCGCGCCTTGCGCGTGTCGATGCGGCGGAATTCGTCGGGAAGCGTGCTGTGCGCCATTTCGGCGATGATGCCGGCAAGCTCGACGCCGGTCGGCCCGGCGCCGATGATGGTGAAGGTCAGAAGTGCATCGCGCGCGGCCGGGTCGTCTTCGAGCTCGGCGCGCTCGAAGGCAAGCAGCACGCGCCTTCGGATCGTCGTTGCGTCTTCGAGCGTCTTCAGGCCGGGAGCGAAGGGTTCCCATTCGTCGTGACCGAAATAGGCGTGCGTCGCGCCGGTCGCCAGCACCAGCGTGTCGTAGGCGATACGGCTGCCGTCCCTGAGCATGACGACCTTTCCGGCCTCGTCTACATCCGTGACCTCGCCAAGCAGCGTCGTCACCTCGGGCCGGTCGCGCCAGAGGCTGCGGATCGGCCAGGCGATCTCGGACGTCGCGATCAGCGTCGTTGCAACCTGGTAGAGCAAGGGCTGGAAGAGATGATGGTTGCGCCGGTCGATGAGGGTGATCTTCACCGGCGCGCCGGCAAGCTCCTTGACCAGCTGCAAGCCGCCGAACCCACCGCCGACGACGACCACATGATGCCTGTCCTGCATGTCTTGTTTCCAGTCGGCTCCGCGACCGGCCTTCCGTTGGACTAGCTACAACTTGGAGGTTGCAGCCGCCAAGGACAAGCGCCGGCGCCTCATGTCTCCCTTGCAAAAAGTCAAGAACAGCGTTCCCGAGTGGTATCGGAGTGCAGAAACCGTCAACGCTCATCCGGCGCAAGATGCCGGATCCGCGCCACATGCGCCTTGATCTCCTCTGCACTGAAGGGCGAGTGACGACGCACGTCGCTGGCGGGATCGAAGCCGAGGCCCAATCGCTTCTCGGGACGCCATGACCGTGCCGGCCGGATGGGCCGGGGCGCAATCCCGCCGCCACAGGTCGGGCAGACATTGTGAAGCACCGTTTCGACGCAGTTGGCGCAATAGGTGCACTCGTAGGAGCAGATGCGCGCATCTACCGAGCCCGGTGGCAGGTCGCGGTCGCACAGTTCGCAATTCGGTCTGAGTTCAAGCATGGCCGGCTCCAAGGGGCAGCAGTTGGGATCTGCCTTCTTGCTCCCACGAAAAGCGACTGGCATAAATGACAACATGCCCTCTTTTTACGCCAAACCCGAAGAGACCGTCCGAACCGTCGCCATCGTGCTGTTCGACCGCACCAAGCTGATCGATGTGACCGGGCCGCTGCAGGTCTTCAACGACGCGCGCCTGCCATCGGGCGCAAAGGCCTATGCCATCTCGCTCCTCTCGGAAGCCGGCGGCCCTGTTCTCACTGACACCGGTTTCGCGCTCGAAACGCTGCCATTTTCGCATGCGGTATCGGCACCGCCCGACACGCTGCTGGTCTCCGGCGGACAAAGTGCGCTTGAGGCAGCGGCTTCGGCGGCACTGCTCGGTTTTCTCGCCGAGATGGCGCCACGGAGCCGCCGCCTCGGCTCGATCTGCCTCGGCGCCTTCATTCTCGCGCGTGGCGGACATCTGGATGGACGGCGGGCGACCACCCACTGGGAGGATTGCGCCCGGTTCCGGCAGGACTTCCCGGAGATCGACGTGCGCGAGGATTCGATCTACGAGGAGGACCGTGGTGTCTGGACCTCGGCCGGGGTGACCGCCGGCATCGACATGGCCCTGGCGATGGTCGAGCGTGACCTCGGCCGCGACGAGGCGCTGAGGCTCGCCCGTTCGCTGGTGCTTTATGTCAAGCGCACCGGTGGCCAGCGCCAGTTCAGCGCCGCTCTTCACCAGCAGATGAACAGTCGAAGCGATCGGTTCGACACCTTGCTGGGAGCGGTTCGCGCCGACCTTCAGGCGGATCTCTCGGTTCCCCGTCTTGCCGGCATGGCGCATATGAGCGAACGCAATTTCTCACGCCTCTTCACCGAGACGATGGGCGCAAGTCCGGCGCAGTTCATCGAGGAATTGCGGGTTGAAGCCGCCTGCGACGCCCTGGAGCGGGGCGAAGCGACGGTCGCGGGGGCACCATTCCTGTTCGGCTTTGGAAGCGCTGAACGCATGCGCCGCTCCTTCCAGCGACGCAAGGGCATATCGCCCTCCGACTATGCCGCCCGCTTTGGCCCTGAGCGCCCGAAGGCATCTTGAACAGCCCATCGGTGCAGATCGACCACCAGCCGTACAGCGGCAAAGTCACGGCCCTCAGTCGGGCTCGGGTCATGACCCGCCATTACATCCTACACCGCATAGTCGACCGGCACCGCGGTGCCGCTCTTTAGGATTTCCATCGAGATCGAGGCGGACACATCGAAGAGTTCGACCTTGCGCACGATCTGCTTGTAGACCACGTCGTAGTGTTCGACCCGCGGCAGCACGACCTTGACGATATAGTCATAGTTCCCCGTCAGGCGATGGGCCTCGACGATTTCAGGGATGTCGCTGATCGCCTTGCGGAAGGTTTCAATCCACTCGTCGGAATGGTGCGCGGTCTTGATCAGCGCGAAGACGGTGGTCGGCACACCCATGCGCTCGCGATCGAGCACAACGATGCGACGGGCAATGTAGCCCGCCTCCTCCAGCCGTTGGATCCGGCGCGAACAGGCAGACAGCGAGAGATTGACCTTCTCCGCCAATTCGCCGACCGCGACACTGCCGTCCTGCTGCATGAGCGCAAGCAGCTTTCTGTCCCTGTCATCAAGCACGCCGATCCCTCCTGCATTCAACGCCATCGCAGCCATATGTTTGCGCATATCTCCATAAATGCGCAAATTTTTCGCGCTAAATTCGGTCCATGCACTGATCAAAGCGAACCATTCCGGCGTCGCCTGCGGCATAGTTCCGCCCATCGAACAAGCGCCCTTACGGACGCGACAGCAGCGGGCAAGGAGAATGGTGATGCGCAAGATCGGTCTTATCGGCGGCATGAGCTTTGAAAGCTCCTTGGTCTATTACCGTATGGTCAACGAGGCGGTTCGCGAGCGGCTGGGCGGCCTGCATTCTGCCGAGGTTCTGCTGCACTCCGTCGACTTCCAGTCGATCGTCGACCTGCAGAAGGCCGGCCGCTGGGACGAGGCCGCCAGCCGACTTGCGGCTGTCGCCCGCGGTCTTGAAGCTGCTGGCGCCGACTGCGTGCTGATCTGCACCAACACCATGCACCTGATCGCCGACAAGGTGCAGGCCGCGATCGACATTCCGCTGCTCAACATCATCGACGAGACCGCCCACCGCCTGAAGGCCGGAGGCAGCCGCAAGCCGCTGCTGCTCGCCACCCGCTACACCATGGAGCACGGTTTCTACGCCGAGCGCATGCGGAGCCACGGCATCGACATCATGGTGCCGGATGCCGATGGCCGCGCGCTCACCCACAACGTCATCTTCGACGAGCTTTGCGCCGGCAAGGTCCTGCGCTCCTCCCGCCGGGCACTGATCGACCTGATCGACAAGGCAGAAGTCCAAGGCGCCGATGCCGTCATCCTCGGCTGCACCGAGATCTGCCTGACGCTCGACCCGCGCGCCCTGCCACTCCCGGGCTTTGATTCCACCGCAATCCATGCGGACGCGGCAGTGGCGTTCGCCCTCGGCCGGCAGGATTTCTGCCGCGCCGCCTGAGACAGGCTCAAGCCACACCCGGCGCACCACGGAGGCCCGTCCAGGCCTCTCATATGCCTGGTCCGCGACCTTGTGCGCGGGCCATTTTCCGCTCCCACGGCCTCGCCTGCCACGCACTAAGCCGACCTTAACGCCTTGTCAGCTAAGGAAAGCGTGCAGGGATGGAGGATCGCGCGACAATGGCAGCGACATCGGGGGAAGAGCGTCAGCCGCAACAGTTGCGGCTCGCGGAGATCGTCAGCGCGCTCAGTTATGCGCTCGACCTGACGGACGGCCAGCCGGCGGGCCACAGCGTGCGCTGCTGCTGGATCGGCATGCACCTTGGCGAAAGGCTGAAGCTGTCCGACGCAGAGAGGCACGACCTCTACTATGCCCTGCTTTTGAAGGACCTAGGCTGCAGCAGCAACGCTGCCCGCATCTGCAAACTGTTTGCCACCAGCGACCATGACTTCAAGCGCAACGCCAAGCTGATCGACAACAGCTTCACGCAGGTGCTCGGCTTCATCGCCGCCAATACGGCGGTGCGCTCCGGCCTTGCCGTCAAGCTCCGCACGGTCTTGAACCTGGCGATGAGCGGCGGCAAGATCGATCGCGAGCTGATCGAAACGCGCTGCGAACGCGGCGCGGAGATCGCGCGCCGGATGCGCTTTTCCGAACCGGTGGCGCAAGCGATCCTCGATCTCGACGAACATTGGGACGGACGCGGCCAGCCGCTCGGGCGCAAGGGCGCGGAGATCTCGCTGCTCGCGCGGATCGCGCTCGTTGCCCAGGTGGTCGATGTCTTCAACATAACCGCCGGGCGCAAGGCCGCCTGTCGCGAACTGCGCCGCCGGGCCGGAAAGTGGTTCGACCCCGCGCTCGCTTCCGCCTTTGAAGAGATCGCCGCCGATCCCGCGTTCTGGTCGGCGCTCGAGGACCCCAAGCTCGACACGCGGGTGTTCGCGCTCGAGCCGGCCGGGTTTTCCCGCGACGTCGATGACGGCCTGCTGGACGATATCGCCGACGGCTTTGCCCAGGTGATCGACGCCAAGAGCCCCTTTACTAGCGGCCACAGCAAGCGCGTGGCGCTCTTTACCGACCTGATCGCCACCGAGCTCGGCCTCAGCCGGGCGCGCAAGCGCTGGCTGGTGCGCGGCGCGCTGCTGCACGATATCGGCAAGCTCGGCGTGTCCAACGAGGTCTTGGACAAGCCCGCCAAGCTCGACCCTGAGGAATGGTCGGCGATGAAGAACCACCCGGATCTCGGCGCGGCCATCCTGGAGCGGATCGATGCCTTTGGCAGGCTCGCCACCATCGCCCGCAACCACCACGAAAAGCTCGACGGCAGCGGCTACCCATGCGGCCTGTCCGGCAGCGATCTCGATCTCGAAACGCGCATCGTCACGATTGCCGACATTTTTGACGCGCTGACGGCCGACCGGCCCTACCGTGCCGCGATGCCGGCAGCAAAGGCACTGGCGATCATGGCCGCCGATGTCGGAACCGGCCTTGACCCTGTCTGCTACGACGCACTGACGCGCGCTCTTCAGGGGCTGGAAGCAAAGGCTGCCTGAGCGATCGAGATCATCCCGGAAAAACAGCGAGATACGGCAACTTGCCGACTCTTTTTGGGAACGGCAGGCGCGACCCTGCGCCTTGATCGATCGAGCGAACGGGCGCCCCGTCGCTGCTAGTCTGTTCGCGCAAGCGGCTGCAGGAAGATGCGCTCGTAGCTCACGAACGGCGGATCGGCGGCGTAACGCGCATTCGCCGCCACGCCGTCCGGATCCGTGCCCAAGGCATGGCGATAGCGACGATAGGCCACCTCGTCCGGAAAGGTGAAGAGCGCCACGGCGATATCGCCGGCGCCCTCCTCGCCCACGCCCGGAAAGCTCGTGCCGACGCCCTCAGGCTTTTCGCGCGGCACAAAATAGCCGTGATGGGTTCCACCGTGGCGCTCGATGAGCGCCACCCAGGTCGACGCATAGACCTCGAATTCCGCCATCCGGCTTTCATCGATGCGGTAACGGATTTCGCATGTGACAGGTGTCTTCGACATTCAGCCTCCATCTCATCCGGGCCGTGGCCCGCGAAGGCCGATGCAATTGCCGAAGGGATCGCGGACCTGGCACATCCACAGCCCCTCCTGGATCGCCATGGGACCACGATAAAGATGCGCTCCCAGCGCTTCGAAATGGGCAAGGGAACGGTCGAGATCCTCGACCGTCCAATAGACGACCGACCCGGCGGGGCCGCTTGCCACCTTCTCGTCGGCCTGGACGATTTCGAGATCGATCGAGCCGACCCTCAGATAGCTGAAATCGAACGCTTCGAGCCACAGGCGTTCGGCCTCGGGGAACGCGCGCGCGTACCAGGCAAGCCCCGCTTCCGGATCGGGCACGTGAACGAGAATGGCCGCAACGCTGTTTGTCATCGAAACCTTCCGGCTGATTTCTGGTTGCCCCGCTTGATACAGGATTCGCGCGTCCTATCAGGTGGGAATCGCACGGGCGCCGAGATGCCCGCGCGCATCCGGAGCCGCACGAACCGCATGCCAGTCGCTTTCGGAAAGTCCCGCCGAGCGGAACGGATCGATCAGCGTGCCCGAGACGATAGAGGCAAGCAGCGCCCTGATCGGCGGCGTGCGGGCGACGGTCGCCACCAGCCGATCGCGCACCCAGGCGAGAGCCGCCGAATCCGATTGGTAGAACGGCGTGAAGGCGAGCGACAGAAGCTGGAACAGTTGCACGTGGTTGCGCCGTGCCGCCGCATAAGCCGCAAGCGCCGCGTCAAGATCCGAGTCCCGGTCGAGCGCGTGCGCCAGCGCCGCAACGTCAAGCAATGCCATGTTCGCGCCCTGTCCGAGCTGCGGACTGGTCGAATGGGCGCTGTCGCCGATAAAGGCAATCCGCCCGGACACCGGCGGGTGCATGGTGCGATGGGCATAGCGGGCAAATGTCAGTTGCTCCCAGTCGTCGATCTGGTCGAGCAACGGCGCGCAGTCCGGCCAATAGCCGAGGAGGACCGCCTTCCAGCGATCGAGGCCCTCCTGCCGCACGGCGTCCAGATGCGCGGCCTTCAGGCTCCAGAAGAAGGCGACACGCCCCTTCTCGCCTTCCCGAGCCCTGCCGGCCGGCAGGATGCCGATCATCACCTTCGCCCGGTCGTAGCGCTGCACGAGCGCGTGGCGGTCATGGTGGAGGCCGTCGCTGTCGAGCGTCGCCCAGAAGGCGCCATAGGCAAGTTCGCGCACCTTGGGTGCGCGCGGCGAGCCGGCCGCCAGCGCCGAGCGCGTGCCGCTCGCGTCAATCACAAGGTCGTAGGCGCCCGCCTCTCGGCCGCTCGCGTCGAGAAGGACCGCCCGGTCGCCGACAAGCCTGATATCTGTCAGCGTGCAGCCGGTGCGAAGGGGCAGGCCAGCCTTAACCACGGCGTCGTGCAGCGTATGAAACAGCGCTGCCCGCTGCACCGCCAAGCCGAAGCGGCCACCCGAAAGAGCGTCATAGCGCACGTCGAGCACGGTCCGGCCGGACTTGGCATCCGCGCCATAGAGCCTGTCGATCCGGCTGCCCAGCGCAAGCATCGGCTCCAGCAGGCCGAGCGTGTCGAGCACGCTCAGCCCCGTCGGCTGCAGCATCAGGCCCGAGCCGACCGGCGACGCTTCGTCGAAACGCTCGACAATCTCCACCTGATGACCGCGCCGCGACAACATCAGTGCCGCTGCGAGCCCTGCCGGGCCGGCGCCCGCAATGCCGATCTTGAGTGTCTTCATGGTTCCTCGGGCATGGCGCAGTCGGTCGAAGCGCCGAAGTTCGTCTGCCGACAAACCATAGGGAAAATCAATGGGCTACCGCAAGATGCCGGCACCGGGACATGGCGTCGCGCTTGACGCAACGTGAGCCAATTGTCGTAGCGCTACGCCTCATCCGCGTAATGATGCCCCTTCACCTGCCCGTGGCGGCTTGCCCCTCATCCGGCCTGCCGGCCATCTTCTCCCCGCCAAGCGGGGAGAACGAACGTTGCGGCACGCGCTCGCTTCGCGTCGCCAACGTCGAACGCGGCGCGATCTGACGGCAACCCCGACTGGTTGCGCCGCCATAGGCCAAGTCCCCTCTCCCTCGCCTGCGGGGAGAGGGTAAGTCCTCGGGTTAAACCCCAAGAGAGGGGCAGATCCGAGCATAGGGGCAAGCGCAGCCAAAGATGGACGGAACGACAGCGAAGAATTGCAAGCGCCGCCCATTGGACCCGCTGGCGTCGCCGCAAACGTGACGCCTCACGCCTGCGCGTCATACTCCGTGCGCGCAGCCCGGATCGCGCCGTGGTTTTCCACCGACCAGTCGACGAAATGCTTGAGCAGGCCGAGCAGCGAGCGGCCGAGGTCGGTCAGTGCGTATTCCACGCTTGGCGGCTGGGTCGGGTAGACGGTGCGGTGGAGGTAGCCGTCGCGCTGCAGGTCGCGCAGGGTCTGGGTCAGCATGCGCTGGGAAATGTCTGGGATCAGCCGGCGAAGCTGCGAGAAGCGCAAGGGGCCATCGGCGAGCGACAGGATCATCAGCGAGTTCCACTTGCCGCCGATATTGTCCATGACATCGCGGACCGGGCAGTTTTCCATATCCATCGGAACGCCGCAGACCATCGCCACGCGCTTGCCCTTCACCTCGCCTGTCAGCTTGTTCATAGGCGGTACCCTTTCCGTAACCACGAGAGAAAAAACTGCCTCCTTTACGCTGTACCGAGATTACGCGATAAGAGCAAGTCTCAAAAAGAGACCATATCCCGCGCCCTCCCAAGGCGGCGGCATCGAGACGGGAAAGGAATGTAGAGGCAGCCGCCCGAGTATCCCGACCCGGTTTAAAGAGGAAAAGGAAAGTCCATGTCCGATACATTGCTCGTCACCGGCGCAACCGGTCAACTCGGCAAGCTGGTGCTCGATGTGCTGCTGGCGTCCGGCGTCGAACCCGCGCGCATCATCGCCACCAGCCGCGACATCGCCAAGCTCTCCGATTACACGGCCAAGGGCGTACAGGCCCGCGTCGCCGACTTCGACGACCCCGCCTCGCTCGAGGCGGCCTTTGCCGGCGCCGGCCGGATCCTGATCATTTCCACCGATGCACTCGACCAGCCGGGCAAGCGGTTGAAGCAGCATCTCGCTGCCGTCGCAGCCGCCCAAAAGGCCGGCGCAAAGCACATCCTCTATACCTCGATGCCGAGCCCCGAGACCTCCGTCATTCCCTTTGCCCCCGACCACCTCGGCACGGAAAACGCCATCAAGGCGACCGGCATACCCTACACGATCCTGCGCAACGGCTGGTACATGGAGAACCTGTTCATGGCGCTGCCGCACGCGCTCGAGACCGGTCACTGGTATTCCGCGTCCGGTCAAGGCCGCCTCGCCCACATCGCCCGCGCCGATGCCGCCAAGGCGGCGGCCGCAGCACTCGCCTCCGCCACGAACGAGAGCCGTACCTACACGCTGACCGGCGCAGAGCTGCGTACGACCGACGAGATCGCCGCCCTCGTCGCCTCGGCGACCGGCAAGCCGCTCGACGTGGTGCATGTCTCCGACGAGGCGCTCGCCGGCGGCCTGAAGAGCGCGGGCCTGCCCGAGTTCCTGATCCCGATCGTCGTCTCCTTCGACACCAACACCCGCGAAGGCCACATCGACATGGCGACCGCGGACGTCACGACGCTGACGGGCGCGGCACCGGCAAAGCTCGCGGCATTCCTTGAAGCGAGCAAGGCGCGACTGGCCGGCTGAGTCTGCGCGAAATATGCAGGGGCCCGGCGTTTCGAGCCGGGCTCTTGAACCGGCAAGAGGAACATGCCGGTCCTCCTTCCTCAGCGTTCCGCCTGCCGCCGCGGCAATTTTGTTCTTGTTTTGTTCCGATCCATGCGCTATGAATTCCCCTGTCTTCACCGCCGCCGAAATGGGGGAACATCATGAGCGCTTATGTGACCGTGGGTGCATTGGACTGTACCCGATCGAATGCCTTCTACGACGCCATTCTTGCGACCATCGGATGGAGCAAGCATGTCGATTTCCCAGACTGGCGCGCCTATTCCGAAGGCGGAACCGGCAAGGGCTTCGTGCTCTGGGTCTGCAAGCCTTTCGACGGCGAGCCGGCAAGCGCCGGAAACGGCGCCATGGTCGGCTTCATGGCCAAATCCCCCGCGGAGGTGGATGCCTTCCACCAGGCCGCCATGGCCAATGGCGGGGCGGACGAGGGTGAACCGGGGCCACGCCCGCATTATGGGCCGGACTGGTACTCCGCCTACATGCGCGACCCCTCGGGCAACAAGATTTCGGTCGTCTACAACGGCTAGGCCTGCCGTTGCGGATGCAACGGATGGGCGGCGACGACCTGCACTGATCAATGCACGGGGTTGCGGGACGCGAAACGAGGGATCGCGACCATGCGTTGGCAGATTTGGCGGATCTCTTTGGCAGATCCCTTTGGGGCTTGTTCCCCTGGGGTGTCTGGACGGACCGTGCGCAGGGGCCGCGCCTGCTGCACGGTCCGCCCGGATTTCGCGCTGCCGTAAGCGCCGTGCGTCCAGCGAGCGTGCAACGCGCCGGCACCTTGTTTCAAGACACTCCTGCCGCCCTTGGGCGATGGCCCTTGACGGCAGGTGGGCTAGCGGATCGCCTCCACCGGCGAGGCGTCCGACCGCAGCGCGATCCGCGAGAGAACCAGCGCGCCGCCGCCGGCAAGAAAGAAGCCGGCCGACAGATTGAGCACCGTGCCGTCGTAAAACGCACCGAGCACGACCGCAAACAGGGTCGCGATCAGGCTCGATCCGGAAGCGATCAGCGAGGCGCCGAGCCCGGCGACGGCGCCGAGCGAGCGCATTGCCATGGCGTTGAGGTTGCCGAACAGCACGCCGATCGCAAAGAAGGCGGCAAAGCCGAGCACCATCAGCAAAAAGAGTGGTGGGCGGCCGGCCCAGACCGCGGCCGTGGCGAGCATTGCAAGCCCTGCAAGCGCCAGGCCGATGAAACCATGGTGCGCCATCCGCTCTGCTCCGAAGCGCTGCACGAGTTTCGCATTGAGAAACGAGGCGAGCCCGATGCCGGTCGCCAGCATCGCAAAATAGAGCGGGAAGGTCTGGCCGATCCCGTAGGCGTCGAGGAAGAGGTCGGCGGCGGTGCTGAGATAGAGGAGCTGCGCGCCGAAGACGAGCCCGGTCGCAACGATCAAGAGCACCACGCGACGGCTGGACAGGATGCGACGCCCGTTTGAAAGAAGAAGCCGCGGACGAAGGGAAATGCGTCTGTCGGCGGGCAGGGTTTCCGGCTGCCGCAGCACCAGCCACAGCCCGAGCATGGCGGCCACCGCGAGATAGACGGCAAAGATGCTGCGCCAGCCGAAGGCGGCGATGATGCCCTGGGCCAGGCTCGGCGCCAGCATCGGCACGAGAATGAAGAGCGTGAACATGAACGACATGACGCGCGCCATCTGATCGCCCTCGAACTGGTCGCGGATCATCGCCCGCGTGGCGATCTTCGGTCCTGACACGCCGATACCCTGAAGGAAGCGGCCGAAAATGACCATTTCGAGCGAGCCGGCCAGCATCGCGATCATTGTTCCGAGCGCATAGACGCCAAGCCCGAGAACCAGCGCCCTCTTGCGTCCGATCGCGTCGCAGAGCGGCCCGAGCAGAAGTTCGCCAAACGCCATGCCGAAGATGAAAAGCGAGATGATGTGCTGGGTCGACAGCGGCGGCTGAACACCCACCTCCGCGCCGATCTGGCGCAATCCCGGCAACAGCGCGTCGATGCTGATGGAGGTGAGCGAGGTCAAGAGCGCGTAAAGCACGATGCGCTCGCGGAAACTGGGCTGAAATGTCATCGGTTGCACAGTATGGGACAGGATGAGCTCGACCTATAAAGCAATCCGAGGAAAAACGGGAAACGGTTTTCCGTCCGGAACTGCGTTCTTTCAAAGAGATGGACTGCGTCCCTGTTTCGAAGAAACGATGAAACAGCCCGATCCCTGCCCTGGATTTGCACGCGTGACGCGCGAGATCACCGCAATTTTGCGATCCCCGCGGATCGGTTTGCGGTCGCGCGCCGCCATCTCACCGGCAACGCTCGGCCGGGCGTGCCGTCAGTCCTGCAGGTGCGAAACATCCGCCAGGCCGACAACGGCGCGATTGCGGAAAAAATCGTCCTGACGCAGATGCGTGATGCTTCCGGATTTCGCCGGAAAGCTCAGGAACCCCGTCGCCTCGATCGGCACCTTCATCCAGGCGGCGATCACCAGCGTCAGCGTGAAGCCGTGGGTCACGATGATCTGCGTCTGACAGGATCTCGCGATGATGGCATCGATGGAGGGAAAGACCCTGAGCGCCACGTCGCGGCGTGTTTCCGCGCCGTCGATACCGCAGGGATGATCGAGCCTGTCGTGATCCGGGGCCGGCAGATAGCGCGTGTCGAGCCAGGCTTGAGGCTTGCCGCCCGCGTCGCCGTAGCTGATCTCGCGAAGCGCCGCAGTCTCTGTCACCGGGCACGACAGGCGCGCGGCGATGATACCGGCGGTTTCGCAGGCGCGTCGAAGATCCGACGTAAAGATCTCGACGTCCCGGCCGCCGGCAAGCACCGCCAGACGTTCCGCCGTTGCGGCCGCGTCGCGCCGACCGCGCTCCGTCAGCGAGGTGTCGTACCAGCCGCCCACCCTGCCCTCGACGTGATGGATCGACTGCGTATGGGTGACGACGAACAGATCTTTCATGGCATCGTTCAGGCGAAGCTGGGCGCCCCCGGCGCTGACGGCAAGGGGCGCAGCTAAGCCTCAGACCTCCTGTCCGCAGGCGCGGCGGAAGCGGCGTACGGTCTCGGCCATGCCGTATTCCAGCGCGTCGGCCGTCAGACCGTGTCCGATCGACACTTCGGCAAGGTTGGGAATGTGGCTGGCAAGCAGCGGCAGGTTGGCGACCGTCAGGTCGTGCCCGGCATTGACCTCAAGCCCGAGTTCAGCCGCCATCGCCGCCGTCCGGCCGAGTTCGCCCGCGATCTTTTCGGCCTTTTCAGGATCGTCGAAGCAGCCGCCATAGGGACCGGTGTAAAGCTCGATGCGGTCGGCGCCGGTTTCCTTGGCGATCACCAGCGCTTCCCTGTCCTCGTCGCCGTCGGCAAACAGGGACACGCGAAAGCCTTGCCTCTTCAGCCGACCGACGACATGGCCGAGCAGATTGTGGTTCTTGCGGAAATCCCAGCCATGGTCGGAGGTCGCCTGCGCCGGGTCGTCGGGCACCAGCGTCACTTGCTCCGGTCGGTGCGTCTCCACGAGGCCGAGGAACTCATCGTTCGGATAGCCTTCCATGTTGAATTCGGTGTCTGGAAATGCCCCGTCGATCAGCTCACGGATCGGCTGCAAGTCGCTGAAACGCACGTGGCGCTGGTCGGGTCGCGGATGCACGGTGAGGCCGGCGGCCCCTGCCTCCAAAGCGATGCGTCCAAGTGCGGTGACGGAGGGCCAGGGCAAGTCGCGGCGGTTGCGCAGCATGGCGACGGCATTCAGATTGACGGACAGTTTTGCAGGCATGTCTGAACTTTCCAGAGACGGGGCCGAGTTCGGCCCGGATGCAGGCAATGTGGATGCAATGTTCTACTGCATAATTCAGAAAATCAGAAACGGTTTGCAGTGCGATTATGCAGCAATTCCAAGGAGTACCGACACGCAAGGCGCGACGATTGAGCGCGGGTCGTTTGCCCGCCTTGTCTTGATCGAATCTTGACAATCGCTCTCTCTAATATGCAGGAAAGCTCAAGCAGAAGGGGCGAAATCTCACCCCCGACCATCGCTCGCGCCAGCGTGCGAGGTCACTGCGACGATTTTTCAAGGGGCAATGGACGCAATTTTTACGTTTATTTCAGAAAAAACTCAAATTTGGCGTCTACTACCCCTGACAACCACCTTTTTTGGGCCTAAGTTTCCGAATCAGATCGACTGGCTCTGGCCCGCGCCTCGATCGCTTTTCTTAGATTTTTGATCACATGACCCTGGAGCAAACACCGATGATGACGGTCGAAAGACCCTGCGATGAGACGATACGACGGACGCTCCGTCGCATCCTCGAAAGCAAGGCTTTCGCGCGCTCGGAACGCCTGAGGGCGTTCCTCGCCTATGTCGTCGAAAAGGAAATGATCGGCGAAGGCCATCAGCTCAAGGGGTACTCGATCGCCATCGACGTCTTCGATCGTCCGCAGGCCTTCAACGCCGACAGCGATCCGCTGGTGCGCGTGCATGCGGGCAAGCTGCGCAAGCTGCTCAAGGCCTTTTACGAAGGCGACGGCGCCGACGAGGAATGGCGCATCACCATTCCCAAGGGCACCTATGTTCCGGAATATCGCCCGGTGCGGCCGGAAGTCGAAGAAACTGCCCTGCCCGCTGCGCGCCAGGCAAAGCCTGCCAAGCGTCGCTTTATCGGACAACGTCCGGCCTGGCCGCCCGCGCCGCTTTCCTCGCCGCTGTCGGTGCTGACCGTGCTGCCGCTCCTCTTGTTTGCGCCGATGCCGTCGCAGGAGATGACGCTCGACCTCGACGCCCAGGCCAAGCTCTTCAACGTGCGCCACGCCACCGAACGGGTCCTGCCTTCGGTGTCGGTGAAGCTGGCCGGCGCCGAGAATGGCGACGCGAAGGCCTTTGCGACCGCACTCCGGCTCGCCGCGCAGCGGCACAAGACACTGGCGCGCGCGACCGATGGCGATACCGGCCGGCCCGTCTCGCGCAATTCCGCGCTCTCCTTCACCGTGCAGGTCACCTGGTACGACGCGCCGTCGCAGGGGATCCGCGTAACCCTGTCGCACGATGGCGAGAACGTGCCGCTGCGCCAGGATTTCATCAGCTGGAAGAAGCTCGAGACCGAACCGGATCTTCTGTTCGAGAGCATGTCGCTCGCGTCTGAACTGTTTTCGCTCGACGGCGAGATCTATGAGCATGCGCGGGAAGAGCAGATCGAGAGCCCGCTGATGGGCTGCATGGCATCCACCCAGCGCTATCGCAAGCAGCTGACCCGCGATGCCTTCCAGGAAGCCTGGACCTGCCAGCAGAAGCTCTCGCCGCTGCGCGGCGACGAGCCGCTGTTCATCCTGAGCGCCAACAGCCCGCTCAAGGTCATCGGACATTGAACCGACAGCTGAGCGCCGTGCATTTCATCTGAACGCACAGCGCTCCAGCCCACCGGTTTCAAGGAAAAGCCCTGCCCACACAGGGGCGTTTGGCCCCGTCGGGGACGGCATTCCGGCATCTCCCGGGGCGTCAAGATCGTCGCCTTGCCCTATTTGCGACCCCGATCCCTGCCATATTAAAGACTGGTCATATTAGCGATTCGCGTATACGGTACACGCATGCGTTGGGAATGAATGCCTGGTTGCTCGTCAGGCAAGCATCTTTGTTCCTTCAGTCAACCGCGCTGGCGACGCGGGATGCCCCAACCGAGCAGCAGGTATTGTCGTTGACGGTCAACGAGTGCCTCACCCGCGCGGACCCCGTCCGCACCTTTGAGACCCGGCGATCGCCACCGCTTCCAAAGGCGGATTGCGCTTTGCCCTGGGTCGATCTCGGTCCAGGAAAAATGCAGAAATTCAAACGTTGCAGAGACAGCGCATCGGACAGGTGTGCGGCCTGTAGACCGGGGATTATCGATATGCCGCGAGACCACTGGAAATACGAGGGTGTGCTGGCCTCAACCGATCGCGTCGGCTTCCTGCCCAACCTGCCGCTTCCCCACCACGACCCCGCCACGCCGCTTGCGATCGCCGACATGGCCGATGCCTTCGGCGTGACCCACCGCACCCTGCATTTCTACGAGGAGAAGGGCCTTCTGACCGCCGCCCGCATGGGGCCGATGCGGGTTTATGGCGAAGAACACATCCGCCGCATGGCAGTCATCAACGCCTGCCGCGAGATCGACATGCCGATTGCCGCGATCCTGGAGCTTCTGGCCGGCTTTGCTGCCACGGAAGACCAGGCGGAGGCCGACCGGCTGTTTCGCGAGGCGCTGCTCGCGCGTCGGCGCGAGCTTGCCGCGCAGCAGGCCAATCTGCGCCGGCAGATGCAACGCATTACCGAACTGCTCGAAAACGGCGACCCCCGCGATACGGCGGCAGACGACGATCAGCATGTCCACCTCTCGCCGATCGAAAGCGAGTGCCTGACGTTCATGGCCGACGGCTATCCGGCGTCGCGCATCGCCGGCTTGATGGACATGGAGGTCTCGGCAGCCCTGACGCTCGAAGCCGGCATCATCCGGAAATTCAGCGCCAACAACCGCTTCCAGGCGATCGCCAAGGCGGTGCTCTCGGGCATGATTTCGGCGGACTAGGACCGCGGCTCCGGCACACGTCGCCCCGTGGCCCCATCATGCCCCGGTCGCAAAACCGGTCCACTGACGACCCTTCGCAGCGAAACGGCGCTGTACCCCACCGTCCCGGGAGCCACAGGCGCGCCAGATCAATTCTCCACAGATCGCGACAACGGGATGTCTTCAGCGCCTCGCTCATGTTAGGAGGCGCCGAAACCACGGAAGTGAGATCAACGATGTTACCCTGGATAGAACTCGCCCGCGCAACCGTTCCCGGCGACGGCGACGAACTGCGCCTAAAGAGCCGCGGCCAGGAATTCTCGATCATGCTCGGCTCGAACGAGCTGATGAACAGTCGTCTGAGCGGCTCGGAAGAGGCGCTTGCGACGCTTGCCTACGAGCGCATCGCCGGCCGCAAGAACATGCGCATGCTGATCGGCGGCCTCGGGATGGGTTTTACCCTTAGGGCGGCTCTCGGCGTTCTGCCGGCAGATGCCGGCGTGACCGTTGCCGAACTGGTGCCGGCTGTCGTCGACTGGGCGCGCGGGCCGATGGCGGACCTGCACAAGGGCACGCTCGACGATCCGCGTGTCGAGATCCATGTCGGTGATGTCGGCGCGCTGATCCGCTCGAAGAAGGCCGCCTATGACGCGATCCTGCTTGATGTCGACAACGGTCCTGATGGCCTGACGCGCCCCTCCAACGACAGCCTTTACAATCACACCGGCCTTCGCGCCGCTCAAGCCGCATTGCGGCCCGGCGGCGTTCTTTCCGTCTGGTCGTCAGCCCCCGACAGCGCTTTCACCCGCCGCCTGCGCGAGGTCGGCTTTGCCACCGACGAGGTCAACGTGCGCGCCAACGGCAAACGCGGCGGCGCCCGCCACACGCTGTGGATGGCGACCAAAAGGTAAAGCAAGGCCAGGCTCCGTCGATCGTCTTGCAAGCACCTGCGTGCAGCACCGTCACGCATTTCGAAACGCGCGGCTCGACACCGAGATCGGGTTGCCCGAGGGATCCTTTACGTTGGCGAACTGGTAGCCGTCGGCGTGGTGGATGCTTCCGAAGACCAGCCCCGCGACAGCGCTGCGGTCACAAAAGGCAACGACATCCCTGACATCGAACACCAGCTTGACCAGCGACTGGCCGCATTTCTGTCCCTTGGACGCCGGGTGGATCATCAGGCTGGCGCCGCCACCCTCAGGGATCAATTCGACGATGCGGTCGCCGGCCGCATGCGATGCCCGAAAGCCGAAGTGGGTCTCATAGAAGCGGACTGTCGCCTCGGCATCGTGAGCGTAGAGGATGATCCTGCTGATCGGCACTGCCACCCTCCTCCGCCTTCGTCAGGCGTTCAGCGAACGATCGTCAGCCGCTCCGCCGCCCGCGTGATCGCGGTATAGAGCCAGCGCTCGCGGGTATCGCGGAAGGCCCAGCTCTCGTCGAAAAGCACGACATTGTTCCATTGCGAGCCCTGCGCCTTGTGCACCGTCAATGCGTAGCCGAAGTCGAACTCGTCATAGCGCTTGCGGGTCGACCAGGGAATTTCGCCCTCGACATCCTCGAAGGCCGCCTTCAGCAGCTTGATCTTGGCCGCACCCCGGTCCATGTCGTCTTCTTCAGGACGGATCATCAGGTTGATGCCGGGCTTCACCGTCTCTTTCGACGAGCTCATCACCTGCCACAAGGAGCCGTTGAGCAGGCCCTTGGCCGGATCGTTCCTGAGGCAGACGAGCTTGTCGCCCGATTGCGGATACTCGCTGGTGAAGCCCTTGAGCTCCCGGAGCCGCTGGTTGTAGCGCCGGCGGGTCTTGTTGGTGCCGACCAGCACCTGGTCGGCCTCAAGCACCAGTTCCTGGTTCACCTGGCCCCGGCCGATCACCTGGGTGGTGCCATAATCGCCGTGCATGATCTCCTTGCCCTCACGCACCTGCATCGCCAGCTGGATGATCGGGTTGTCGCGCGCCTGACGATGGATGTCCGTCAGCAGGTAATCCGGCTCCTGGTTGGTGAAATAGCCACCGCCCGAAACCGGCGGCAGCTGGCCGGGGTCGCCGAGCACCAGGATCGGCGTGCCGAAGCTCATCAGGTCCTTGCCGAGCGCCTCGTCGACCATCGAGCATTCGTCAACGATGATCAGCGCGGCTTTCGCGACCGGGCTCTGGCGGTTGATCGAAAACATCGGCGCGATCGAGGTCTTGCCGGTCTCCTCGTCGGAAACCTCCTCCTCGCCGCGCGGCCGATAGATCAGCGAATGGATCGTCTTGGCGTTGCTGGCGCCCTTGGAGCGCAGCACCTGTGCGGCCTTGCCGGTGAAGGCGGCAAACAGCACCTCGCCGTCGACGTGCTCGGCGAAGTAACGCGCAAGCGTCGTCTTGCCGGTGCCGGCATAGCCGAACAGCCGGAAGAGCGGCGATCGGCCCTCTTTCAGCCATTGCGAAACGGCCTTCAGGGCCTCGTCCTGTTGCGGTGCGAACTGCATGAGGCTGAGTGTCAGGATTCGGGCGGGAGGCGCAAGCCCGGATTTGCGGATCGCCCGGCGCAACACCGGCGCGCCGAAGCGGAGGACGATCCGACATGCAGATTATTTCGACGCGAAATCAATGCCATGCGGCTGATGTTCCGGGCCGCTGCGCCGCCGGGCGCCTGAGCCGTTTGTTCACGTTTTTTTCTCGTTCCCGGCCTGTCGCTGCCTCCGGCCGACGACTGCCTGTGGCACTTTCTTGCCCTGCCGGCACGCAAGCCCTTGAACGAACAGATGCAATGTTGCTAACGAGCGGTAGGTGATGGCGTTTCGACGAAGACCATTGCTTTATCCCGTCGGGGCCGGCCGCGCCGCCTTTTCGGGACCATGCCGGAGAATGCCCCCGTGACGACCGACAAGCCAGCCGCGCCGCCCTCCCCGGACAAGATCGGCATCGGACGGCTGGCGCCGTTTCTGCAATGGGGCCTGCTTTCGGCGATATCGATCCTGTTTGCGTCGTTCTTCGAATTCATCGGGCTGCCGGCCGGGCTTTTGATGGGACCGATGCTCGCGGCCGTTCTCATCGGCATGAATGGCGGCACGATCCGCCTTCCCCGCCAGTTGTTCTTCTGCGTGCAGTTCGTGCTGGCGATGATGATTGCCGGCGCCATGACGCCCGGCATGCTGTCGACCTTCTCCGGCAACTGGCCGCTGTTTCTCGGCGTCATCCTTTCGGTCATCGCCGTCAGCACGCTGTGCGGCTGGGTGATCACCCGCATGCGCATCCTGCCGGGCACGACAGCGATCTGGGGATCGTCGGCGGGCGCCGCCTCCACCATGCTCCTGATGGCCGACGCCTATGGCGCCGATGCCCGCCTCGTCGCCTTCATGCAGTATCTGCGCGTGATCTTCGTCGCGAGCACCGCAACCGTCGTCGCGCATATGTGGGTCACGGGCGCGGAGGCCGAGCAGGCTACTCTCTGGTTTGCGCCGATCGACGGCCTGCTGTTCCTCGAAACGATCGCCGTCGGTCTCGGTGCGGCCCTTGCCGGCCGGCTGCTGCGCGTGCCCGCCGGCGCCTTCCTGCTGCCCTTCCTCGTCGGCGCCGTGCTCAATGTCTCGGGTGTCATGACCACCACGCTGCCGCAGTGGCTGCTGGCCCTTTGTTTCGCCCTGCTCGGCTGGAACATCGGGCTCGGCTTTACCCGCCAGATCCTGATCCACGCCCGTCGCGCGCTGGTGCCGACGATCATCTCGATCGTCGTGCTGATCTCGTTTTCCGGCCTGCTGGCGCTGCTCCTGATCAAGGTGGTCGGCATCGACCCTTTGACCGCCTATCTCGCCACCAGCCCCGGCGGGCTCGACTCGATCGCCGTCATCGCCGCCTCGAGCAATGTCGACCTCTCCTTCGTCATGGCGCTGCAGACGGCCCGGCTCCTGATCATCACCATGATCGGTCCGGCGCTCGCCCGTTTCGTCGCTGATCGGGCATGACGCGGCCTGCCATTGCTCCTTGTTTGAGGATGCGGGCGATGCCGAGATCGCCGGCCGTGCCTGTCCGGACGCGCACGCCCGCACAAGCCGCCTAGCGCACGCCAGTCACTTGCTCGCGTGCTTGCGCCTTTCAGCGGGGCGTGCCTCGTCCGGCTCGTTCGATCGGGCCGGGGCGCCGGAATATCTGGCGAGCAAGGTGTGCGCCATCGCGACACCGCTGCGGCTGTTGGGGTCGGTATTCGTTTCGCGGCACCACTCTTCATGCTGATGCCGGATGACCTCCAGATCGGAGGTTGTGAACAAGTTCGGCATATCTCGCACCATTCCGCCCGTTGAAAGGCCAACGATAGCACAACGCCCAGACGGAGAACCCCGGCAAATCGGCGGGGTTTTGTGTTTTGTTTTCAACCCGTTCGCGCCCTGTGCCACGATGAACCGACGGTCGCCGCCGCGCCCGATGGCACCAAATCCGGCGTCCCGTCCGCTCACCAGTTCTCCGGGAATAAAACCCGGCAATGCCGTGTCTCACGGTTGGATCTGCAACCATGCGGCTCTCGCGGAACGGGACGAGGAGGCATTCGCCCGCTTCTGCTGTCAGGCCAAGAGGCCAAACCAACTTGAGGAAGGACCATTGCCATGAGAACGTTGCCATTGACGATCGCCATCTGCCTTGCCGCATCCGCGGCCTTCGCCGCGCCCCCGGTCAAGGAGGTCGACACGGCCAAGGGCAAGGTGCTCGCCGGCGAAAACGGCATGACGCTCTACACCTACAAGGACGACCATGGCGGCATGTCCATGTGCTATGACGATTGCGCCAAGAACTGGCCGCCGTTCATGGCCGAGGCGAGTGCCAAGGCGGACGGCGCCTATACCATCGTCGATCGCAAGGATGGCGCCAAGCAATGGGCCAAGGACGGCATGCCGCTCTACTTCTTCGTCAAGGACAAGAAGATGGGTGACATCACCGGCGATGGCTTGAAGAAGGGCGAATGGAATGTCGCCAAGCCGTAATGGCGGACATGCGGATGCGGGGAATACCCCCGCATCCGACCGGTTCGAAGAGGATGTGCTGGCCCTGATGCCGGCGCTGCGTCGCTATGCGCGCAGCCTGGTGCGCTCGGACGCCGATGGCGAGGACCTGCTGCAGGATTGCGTCGAGAAGGTGCTTGCGCGCCGCGCGCAGTGGCGCGGCATCAACCTGCGTGCCTGGGCGTTCACCATCATGACCAATCTTGGCCGCAACCGGCACCGCTACACCGCCATGCATCCGCAGGTGGCCCTCGACGAGGACCTGGGACTGGAGGCCGAAACCCGCGAGAGCGACCCGCTGGAGCGGTCGCGGCTGGAACGGGCGCTGAACGGCCTTTCGGTGGAAAACCGTTCCGTGCTGATGCTGGTGGTGATCGAAGGGTATCGCTACCAGGACGTGGCCGAGATGATGGCCATTCCGATCGGTACGGTCATGTCGCGACTGTCGCGCGCGCGTCACCAGCTTGCCGAAGCCATGAAGGACGACAATGTGATCAGCATGCGGAGACCGAAATGACGGAAGACTTCAACGCCGTCTCCGAAGACGACCTGCACGCCTATGTCGACGGCGCGCTTGGCCCGCGCGAGCGGGTGCGGATCGAGCGATGGCTCGATGAGAACCCCGCCCGTGCCGAAGAGGTCCGGCAATGGCGTGCGCAGGCGGTGGAACTTCGGGCGCTGTTTGCAGGCTATGCCCGCAGCGACGCCGGCGATCGCGAGCGCCTTTCAAGGAGCAGTGGCACAGAAGAAGCTCGGCAGGAGCCGGACGGCCAGGACCGGGCGACCCGATCGCGCGCCGGCTTCGTCCGCGCCGTTGCCGCCGGGTTTGCGCTCTTTGTCGCCGGCGGCCTCACCGGCCTCTATGCGCCTTCGCTGCTGCCGTCCGGCGGCGCACGGCCGAGCCAAATCGCCGAAAGCCTGCCGCGACAGGCCCAGTCGGCCTTCCTGGTCTATGCGAGCGAAGTGCGCCACGCCGTCGAGGTCGGCGCCGACGAACAGACCCATCTCGCCACCTGGCTCGGCAAGCGTCTCGACCATCCGCTGACCATCCCCGACCTGTCGGCGCTCGGCTTTTCGCTTGTCGGCGGACGGCTGCTTCCGGTCAACGACAAGGCGGGCGCCATGTTCATGTACGAAGACGGAAGCGGCCGCCGGCTGACCGTGCTTCTCGGCCGAAACGCCGACAACCGCGAAACCTCGTTCCGCATCGATGAAAGCGACGGCGTCGAGACCTTCTACTGGATCGACGGCCCGATCGGCTACGCCGTCACCGGCGAGGTGCCGCGCGCGCTGCTGCAGCAGGTGGCCGACGAATGCTACCGCCAGTTCGAAAAGAGCGAGGCGACGAAGAGCTGAGGGTGCCCGCATCCGCGGGTCGGCGCTTCGACAGCAGTCGCCGCGCGCCTTCATTTCTTGACAGGACGGGCCTCACGCACCGGCGCCATGGGCGCGCAGGTAGGTCGACACCATATCGGCCATCGCATCCGCATAGGCCCCGATCTCCTCATCGGACCGCGGCGTTTCGGAAAAGTCCTTGCCGACCGTGGTGATCGTCGTCATGACCAGGTCGCCGGCAAGGCGCCGCGTCCCGGCCGCCGCCAGTGGAAGCAGCTCCAGCATGAATTCATCGATGAGCGGATCATTGGCCTCCTTGGCCTCATGGGCTTCCGGCGCATCCCGATAAAACGGGGCGGCGTCGCTCAGGGCGCCGCGAACGGCGGCCTCCTCGCATTCGGACCGGAGAAACGCATGAACCAGCGACCGCAGCCGATCGAGCGGCGGCCGGGACCGGTCGCTGAGGATTGCCGCAAGCAGACCTGACGTCTCACGCCACTCGTCGCTTTGCAGGCGAAACAGGATTGCCGCCTTGTTGGGAAAGTACTGGTAGAGCGACCCGACGCTGACGCCCGCCCTTTCCGCCACACGCGCCGTGGTAAAGCGCTGTGCTCCCTCTTCCTGCAAAACCTGAACAGCCGCCTGGAGAATGGCCTTCACCAGCTCGTTCGAGCGGGTCTGCTTTGGCACTTTTCTTGAAGAAATACGGGCACTTGCGTCGTCACTCATCCCGGCGGCCTGCAATGCGATTAGAAAACACGACGGATTATTCGTATTTTTCCTCCCGAAAGCAAGCCATGCCAGAAAGGAAGGAATTTCCGATGACAACGCTCACCAGCCAGCCCCTTGCGGGTCTTCTCGATCGCCTGTTTGAGGAGGCAGACAATGCCACCGGTCCAGCCATGGACCAACTGTCACGGGACGAAAGCCGGCGCCTGCTGCAAAGCAAGACCGAGTATCTGCAGCTTTACGGGCTGCTCAAGGACCTCTGGCTTCCGGTATCGCGCGAGACCGGGAACCTCCTCTACATGCTGGCACGCTCCAGCCGCGCCCGCACGATCGTCGAGTTCGGAATGTCCTTCGGCATCTCGACCCTCTTCCTCGCCGCGGCGTTGCGCGACAACGGCGGCGGCCGGCTGATCACCAGCGAATTCGAACCGTCGAAGGTGATCCGCGCAGGACAGAACCTTGCCGAAGTCGGCCTGCTCGACCTCGTCGAGATCCGGCAAGGCGATGCGCTCAAGACCTTTGCCGAGCTCCCTGACGGGATCGACCTCGTTCTGCTCGATGGCGCCAAGTCAATCTACCTTGACGTCTTCAAGCTGATCGAGCCTCGGCTGAAGCCCGGCGCCCTGATCATCGCCGACAACGTCGACCATTGCCCTGACTATCTCGACTACATCCGCGCGGTTCCCCACACCTACATCTCGACCGCGTTCGCAAGTGACATCGACGTGACGATGCGCCTCATCTGACCGGAACCGACCCATGGCCCGCTTGAGGGCGGCCACATCAAGGAGAAAATCAATGCACGTATTCGTAACGGGCGCGACCGGCTGGGTCGGATCCGCCGTGGTCAAGGATCTGATCGAAGCAGGGCACAGGGTTTCCGGATTGACGCGCTCCAGGGAGAAAGCGGGTGCGCTCGCCGCAACCGGCGCCAGCGTCGTCGAAGGCAGTCTCGATGACACGGGCGTTCTCACGGAAGCGGCCCGAAACGCAGATGCCGTGATCCACACAGCGTTCAGGCACGACTTCGTCCATGGCCCGCTCGATCAGGATTTTTCAAGCTTCATGGAGAGCGCGGCCGAGGATCAACGCGTCATCGCGCTTCTCGGTCAGGCGCTTGCGGGTTCAAACCGCCCGTTCATCGTCACCTCCGGCCTCGCCGGCCTGCCGCGCGGCGCAACCGAATGCGATCTTCCAGGCCCGGTGGTCCCGCGCAAATCCGAAGCCGCGGCCCGCGCCCTTGCCGAACGCGGCGTGTGTGCGGCAACGGTCCGGCTCGCGCCGTCCGTCCATGGCATCGGCGATCACGGCTTCGTCCCCATCCTCGTGCGCCTCGCCCGGCAGACAGGTGTCTCGGCCTATCTGGAAGACGGTGCAAACTGCTGGTCGGGCGTCCATCGCCAGGATGCTGCTCGGGTCTACCGCCTGGCGCTCGAAAGCGGTGCGACAGAGGGCGTCTATCACGCCGTGGCCGACGAGGCGGTGCCGTTCCGGCAGATCGCGGAGATCATAGGCCGCAGGCTCGGCCTGCCCGTCGAAGCCCGCCCGCGCGAGCACTTCGGCTGGTTCGCCAGCATGGCCGGCGGCACCATGGCCGCCTCCAGTGCCCGCACGCGTACCCTGCTCGGCTGGAGGCCCGTCGGTCCCGATCTGCTCTCCGATCTGGATCAGTCGGCCTATTACGATTGAGACGAACGCTCTGGATAGCCACCTGTTGCTGCACCGAGGCGGCTATTCGGCCCGGTAACGGGATTCTCCCTCATCCGCCCGGTGAGCGCGTGCCCCTCACTGTCCTGCCGGACATCTCTCCCCGCAGGCGGGGCCAGTGCCAATCCTCGCCGAGCCAACACTCGATCTCAGCTCTCAGCGATCAGAACCACCACAGCCTGCTCCCACCAGCAGCAGGGGGCAAGAAGGAAACGTGTGGCGCCTGCCCGACATCCAACTGGGTCTCTATCAGCACTCACCAGCCGACGGTGACGCCAGGTGCTGAGGCCCCCGCAGGCCACGTTCCTTCTCCCCGCTTGCGGGGAGAAGGTTAGGATGAGGGGCAAATTCGCCCCCCTACCTCAGCGGATCGTTCTCGATCACGATCGGCTTGCCGTGCGGCGTCGCTTCCGCCGCCCGCTGCCAGCTCTCGGTCAGGTCGTCCAGCTCGCGGCCGGAGGCGAGCGAAAGCTCGGTGACGAGGCGCGAAAGGGCGGCCACCCAGCAGTCGTAATAGTCGCTGGCGTCAGCCTTGCGGCCGGGCTTGTAGAGTTCGGCCGACAGCGCTTCTGCCCATTCCGGCCAGGAAAACACGCCCTTCTCATGCAGGCGTATGGTCATGGCAAAGGCGTTCGCCTGCCAGGGCTCGGCAAACACCGGATCGCCCTCCGGCGACTTCGGCAGTTCGGCGGAGGCGACCAGCGGCGACGTCACCTTACACGTGCTCAAGATAGCTCTCCCAGGCATCGATCGAAACCGTGAGCGTCGGGTCGGCGCCCTCGCCCCAGATCTCGGGCCCGTCGAAGACGACGGTATAGACCCATTGCGGATTTTCGCCGCGGCCATGGGCGTTGTCGTCGGGAAAGACGAAGGAACCCTGCACCGCTTCCACCCGGCCGACCTTGGCGCGGGCGTAGCGGGGCAGCCGCGTATGGGTTTCGGGATGGAAGTTTTTCGTCTTCACCCGGTCACCGACGGCAAAGCGTGGCTTGTCTTCGACCGGACGATCGCAGGGGCCGCCCTTGGCGAGCACCCCCGCCACCATGTCGGCCTTCAAGACCCGCTTCGGGCTCGCACCTTTTTCCAGCATGTGCCCGCCATCGAGCTCGGCTTGCGTGACGAAGCCGTGGCGCGTCAGCAGCGTTTCCAGCGCCCGTGTCCAGATCTCGTAATAGCTGGCGGAAAGATAGGTCGCCGGCGGCAGGCTCTCGCGCGCATGCCGGCTTTCGTCGATCGTCCAGGCGCCGAAGGCGCCGCAGGAGAGCGTGACGCCCAGCGCCCGTTTCTCCCATTCGCCGTGGAAATAGGGTTCGTCCTTTTCCGGCGCCACCGGACCGAGGCCATGGGCGCCGCCGAGATCGTGCGGGCCGTTCATCGCAGCACCTCCGCCGCGAGCGCCAGGCCGGTGCCGATCATGGCGTCACGCGTCACCAGTGCTGCCAGGTCCTCCTCGCTGAAGCCTTCCGTCCCCGCCGGGCGTTCGGGGATCACCAGATACCTGAGCTCGGCGGTCGAATCCCAGACCCGGATGCGCGTCGTCTCGGGAAGCGAAAGCCCGAACTCGATGAGCACCCCGCGCGGGTCGATGACGGCGCGCGAGCGATAGGGCGGCGCCTTGTACCAGACCGGTGGCAGGCCGAGCACGGACCACGGATAGCAGGAACAGAGGGTGCAGACGACGAGGTTATGGGTGCCGGGCGTATTGAACACCGCCCGCATGTGCTCGCCCTGGCGCCCGGTATAGCTGAGGCTGGCGATCGCTTCGGTCGCATCGCGCTTCAGCCATTCGGCGAACTCCGGATCCACCCATGCCTTGGCGACGACGCGGGCGCCATTGCGCGGCCCGATCTTCGTTTCGTAGGTCTCGACGATCGCATCGATCGCCGCCGGATCGATCAGCCCTTTTTCCGTCAACACCGTTTCCAGCGCCTTCACCCGCGCTTCCATGTCGGTGAAGTGGTTGTCGTGGTGGTGATGGTCGTGATCGTGGTGATCGTGGCCATGATGGTGTTCGGACATTGCCTGGCTCCTCGCAGCGGCACACCCTTGCGGTGCGGTGGACGCTGCCTCCTCACTCTGGCGATAGTGGTAGCGAATAAATGCTGGAATCAAAATCGATTTCGTCAGCGACCGACGGCCAGAATTGTCACCATGACAAGTCCTGCCAAAGCTAAACTTTGGCGATACGGGTGGTGTCGCGCGCAACCGCCTCCTCTATTCTGGCACCATGAAGGTTCTGATTCTCGGCGCGACCGGTTTCATCGGTTCGGCCCTCCTCGATCGGCTGGCAAGTGACGGGCACATCGTGACCGGCCTTGGCCGCAATATTGCCCGCGCAGGGGTGAAATGGCCGCAGGTGCGTTGGCTTTCCATCGACCTCGCCCGGATGCACGGCGCTGGCGACTGGCAACCGCTCGTCGCGGCGCATGACGTCATCGTCAACTGCGCCGGCGCACTGCAGGATGGCTTGGCCGACGATGTCGCGGCGACCCAGGAACGGGCGATGCTGGCGCTTTACGCCGCGGCACAGCCATCGTCGGTGCGCATCGTCCAGATCTCGGCGCCCTTGGGTGGCGCCGGCACCGACAGCGCCTTTCTCGCCACCAAGTTCCGTGCCGACGAGGCGCTGGCGGAAAGCGGCGTGCCACACGTCATCTTGCGGCCGGCACTCGTGCTCGGCCGCAATGCCCATGGAGGCTCGGCACTGCTGCGTGCGCTGGCTGCCCTGCCCTTTGCCATCCCGCTCGTTCACGGCGATGCCCGCGTCGAGACGGTTGCCATGAGCGATGTTGCCGAGGCGGTCAGCGCCGCCGTCGCCGGTTTGTTGCCCGAACGCAGCGATCTGGTGCTGGGTCACCCGGAAAGACCAGCACTTGCCGATCTCGTGGCGCTGCACCGGCAATGGCTCGGTCTGCCCGCTGCCAGGGTCGTCTCGCTGCCCGCAGCACTGGCAGCGCCCGTCGGTTTCCTTGCCGATATCGCCGGACGGTTCGGCTGGCGTTCGCCCCTGCGCTCGACAGCGCTTTCGGTGATGGCCGGCGGGGTTTCGGCTGCTGGTGCGCCAAAGGCACCGGGGCCATTCCTGTCGGCCACCCAAAGCCTTTCAGCCAATCCATCGGGCGTTCAGGATCTCTGGTTTGCCCGGCTTTACCTCATGAAGCCGCTGATGATCGCCGGCTTGTCGCTCTTCTGGTTGCTGTCGGGGATCGTTCCGCTCTTTGCCTTCGGCGACGCGCGACAACATTTCCTGCGGTTCCTGGCCGAGGGGCCGGCGACGGCGCTGACGCTTGCCACCTGCCTTGCCGACATCGCGCTCGGCATCGCCGTGCTCGTTCGTCCCTTTGCCAGGCGGGCGCTGCTGGGCATGCTCGTTCTGTCGGTGGGCTATCTCGTAGCGGCAAGCCTCGTCGAGCCTCAGCTCTGGGCCGATCCGCTCGGCCCCCTCGTCAAGGTCCTGCCGTCGCTGCTTGCCACGCTCGCAACGCTTGCCATTCTGGATGAACGCTGATGCTTCAGGAGGATCTGCTGCGCCTTGCCCACGTCATCGGCGCCGCCGTGCTTTTCGGCACCGGCGCCGGCATCGCCTTCTTCATGGTGATGGCCAGGCGCACGCGCGACGCCCGGCTGATCGCCCATGTCGCCGGCACCGTGGTGATCGCCGGCACGATCTTCACCGCGACTGCCGTCGTGATCCAGCCGATCACCGGCTATCTGCTCGCCAAAAGCGTCGGCTGGTCGCTGAGCGAAGGCTGGATCGTGCTGTCGCTGATCCTCTACGTGGTTACCGGCCTGTTCTGGTTGCCGGTCGTCTGGATCCAGCTGCGGCTGCGCGATCTCGCCCGGATTTCAACGGCAAACGATGCGCCGCTGCCGCCGGCGTTCGACCGGCTCTATGCCATCTGGTTTGCCTGCGGCTTTCCGGCCTTCCTTGCCGTCACCGGTATCTTCTGGCTGATGCTGGTGAAGCCGCAGTTTGCCCTATTTTAGCATCGGCCAGAGGCTGACGACGAGCAGCACCGCCATGGTGATGTTGAACCATTTCAGCCGCGACGGTTCCGACAGCCATTGCCTGAGCGCCGAGCCGAAGCCGGCCCAGGTGGAAACGCTCGGCACGTTGACGAGCGCAAAGACGATACCGACGACGAAGACGCTCATCAGGTAGCTGTCGCTGCTGGTATAGGTGGCCATCGCCGACACCGCCATGACCCAGGCCTTGGGGTTGACCCACTGGAAGGCGGCCGCGGCAAGAAAGCTCATCGGCTCGGCACCGGCCTTGCCTTCGGCAAGCGAGCGCGACGTGCCGATCTTCCAGGCGATCCAGATGAGATAGGCGCCACCGGCAAATTTCAGCGCGGTATAGAGCAGCGGCACGGAATGCAGCAGCGCGCCAAGGCCGAGACCGACGGCGATGAGAAGCACGAAGAAGCCGACGCCGATGCCGAGCATGTGCGGAACGGTGCGCAGGAAGCCGAAATTCACACCCGATGCGAACAGCATCATGTTGTTCGGACCCGGTGTGATCGATGTGGTGAACGCAAACAAAAACAACGCCAGAAGCGTATCGGCCTGCATGGCTTCCTCCCTTGGAATTAGGTCAACATAGTTGACCTATTCGCGAGAACCAGCCGCGAAGTTGTCATGGTGACAACTTCCTGTAGCGCTCTCAAGCAATAGCATTCCAATTGTCGGCCGTTCCGCGCGTGCAAGTGCGCACGGAACTGCGAAGGCGGCGCAGCACGCGCCACGCCGCCCCACGTGTCCATCGATGATGGCTGGCCTCAGCCCCACTTCATCTCGCCCTTGGCAACCTTGGCGCCGAGCTCAAGCGACGAGAGACCCGGCAGATCCGGATAGTGCCTGGTCATGGCGGCGACCAGCTCGGCGCTGTCCTTGGCAGTGGCCGCGGCCTCGTTGAATGCAACGAGATAATCGCGGGTGAAGCGGATCGCCTCGATGCCTTCGGGCCCCGTCGCGGTCTTGTGCGCCGGCACGACGATCCGGGGCTTGCGGGCCGCCATGGCGTCGAGCGCCGCGATCCATTTCTCGCGGCCCTCGACCGTCGCCTCGTCGGCGACCCACACATGCGAACCGGAATAGACGAGCACGCCGCCGAAGATCGCCTGCAGCGCCGGCACGAAGAGATATCGCCGGTCCTTCATGCCTTCGATCGTGACGATCTCGATCTCGACCCCTTCGAGCGTCAGCGAGGTGCGGTCATCCGGCTGCGGCATCACCACATCGGCGAGCGTCTGCGGGCCGTTTTCCTTCAGTTGCGGCCCCCAGGTCGAAAGCTTGCCTTCGACATTGGCCTTGATCGCCTCGACAGTTGCCGAAGCCGCGATCACCTTGGCATCCGGGAACGCCTCGACGACCGGCTTGAGGCTGAAATAGAAATCCGGGTCGTTGCAACTGACATAGATGGTCGTCAGCCGCTTGCCCGTCGCCTTGATCGCCTCGGCCACCGCGCGGCCGTCCGAAAGCGTGAAGCCGCCATCGATCAGCATCGCTTCGTTCTCACCCGAAAGCAGCACCGGCGTTCGGTCGAAGCCCGCCTCGTCCGCCTGGAAATAGCGCCACTCGAGCGTCGAGGCAGCCGCGGCAAGGCGGCTGCCGATCGGCTGGGTGAGGACGGCGGCGCCGGCCGCAACCACCGTCTTGAGGGCGGTGCGCCGGGTCAACTGGATCTGCATGAAGCCTCCTTGGGAGCATTGTTGGTACAGGCCCGGCAAAATGACGGGCGTCGGCCTCTTGAAAAAGCCGGTCGACGCGAACAGATTGTCTGAAAACCTCAGACAATGACCAACAGAACCCGATGACCGTCAATCTAAATCGCCTGTCGCACTTCGTCGCCGTAGTCGAAAGCGGCTCCTTTACCGCCGCTGCCGAGCGGCTGGGCCTCGCCAAGGCGGCCGTCAGCCACCAGGTGGCCCAGCTCGAACGGGAGCTGGGAACGACGCTGCTCGTGCGCACCACCCGGCGGCTGAGCCCGACGGCCACCGGCCAGCGCTTTTACGAGCGCTGCTCCCTGATCCTGCGCGATGCAGACGAAGCCGTTGGTGCTGTCTCGGCCGAAACCGAAGTGCCGAGCGGCACGCTGACGCTGACGGCGCCGCTCGACTACGGCGCCAAGGTCGTGACCAACGCGGTCGCCGCCTATCTCAGCGTCTATCCAGCCATGCGGGTGGATCTGAGCTTCAACGATACCGTGCTCGACATGATCGAAAAGCGGCTCGACCTCGCCGTCCGCGCCGGCTGGCTCACCGATTCCAGCGAGCGGGCAAAGCGCATCGGCACCTTCGAGCAGTATGTGGTCGCCTCGCCCGCCCTTGCCGCAAAACTCGGCGGGCCTTCGCGTCCCGGACATCTGGCCGAGGCAGCATGGATCGCCAATCGCGCCCTGAAGACGCCGCTGGAGTGGACATTTGCCCGTGCCGGCGAAGAGGCGACGGTCCTCGGCAAGGCGATCGTGACCGCCGACAGCACCGATTCCGCCCATTGTTGCGCCGTCGCCGGCATCGGTCTTGCCGTGCTGCCGGACTATCAGGTGCGCGACGATATCACCGGGGGCCGCCTCATCAGGCTGCTTGCCGATTGGGCCCTGCCTGCGGGCGGCATCCACGTCGTCTATCCGCCCTCGCATTTCCGGCCGGCCCGCGTGCGCGCCTTCGTCGACATCCTGCAGCGCATGGAGAAGGAACGCGGGCGACGTGCCGGTTGATGAGAGCTTGGCTCGAAAGAACGATGCGCTGCGCTAGATTGTCCGCTGCGGCGTGTTTCGTGAAAGCGTTTCCACCTTGAGGATGGAAACATGCGGCGCTTCAAAGTGTTATAGCGACCGTCGCGTCTGTTGGAAGGCGCGCCGGCCGTCGGCAATTTCGGCCGCAAGGAGGAAATCATGCACGATCCGATCCCCACGACCGCCCTTCCCGATGGCCGTCAGGTCCCCGTTCTTGGCCAGGGCACGTGGCGCATGGGCGACGCGCCCTCGCGCAAGGCCGACGAGGTGAAAAGCCTGCAGCTCGGCCTCGATCTCGACATGACGCTAATCGACACGGCGGAGATGTACGGCAACGGCGCGTCCGAGCGCGTCGTCGGCGAAGCTGTGCGCGGCCGGCGCGACGACGCCTTCATCGTCTCCAAGGTGCTGCCGTCTAACGCCAGCCGGATGGGCACCGAGGCCGCGTGCGAGCGCAGCCTCAGACACCTCGGCGTCGACCATGTCGATCTCTATCTGCTGCACTGGCGCGGCGGCTATCCACTGTCAGAAACGGTCGCGGCCCTTGAGGCATTGAAGAAAGCAGGCAAGATCGGTGCCTGGGGCGTTTCCAATTTCGATGTCGACGACATGGAGGAACTGCTGTCGGTGCCGGACGGGAAAAACGTCGCGGTCAACCAGGTCCTCTACAACCTCTCGCGTCGCGGCATCGAGTTCGATCTCCTGCCCTGGTGCCAGAGCCGCGGTATCGCCACCATGGCCTATTCGCCGCTCGACGAGGGCCGGCTGCTGAAGAACCCCGATCTCGTCCACATCGCCAAGGCGCACCAGGCAACGCCGGCGCAGATCGCGCTCGCTTTCCTGAAGACCCGCGCCGGCGTCATCTCGATCCCGAAGACTGGCTCTGCGGCCCGCGCCCGCGAAAACCGCGACGCGATCGACCTGCAGCTGACGACCGAAAACCTCGCCGACCTCGACCGCGCCTTCCCGCCGCCGAAGCGCAAACGGTCGCTGGAGATGATCTGAGGCGGGGTCCGCGATCGCGTTTGGGCGCAGCTGCGCCGCGCAGCCCGACTGCGCATGCCGCACGCGCAATCGTGACAATATCGACGACGGCGCACCGGAACGCCTTGGCGGCGGTCCGGTGCCACCCGCTATCCGTCAGACAAGCGACATTCCGCCGTCGACGTGGAGTTCGATGCCGTTGACGAAGCGCCCTGCATCCGAAGCAAGAAAGAGTGCCGCATTGGCAAGCTCTTCAGACGTGCCGAGCCGTCCCGCCGGGATCGCCTCGGCCATATGCTCGAGAAACGGCCCACGCTCGGCCTCGGAGATTCCGAGCTTTCCGAGGATTTCCGTGTCCGTTGGTCCCGGGCTGAGAACGTTGACGCGAATGCGCCGCGACTTGAACTCGATCGCCCAGTTTCTGGCGAACGCCGCAGCGGCAGCCTTGGAACCGGCATAGGCCGTATGGTTTGGCAGGACCTTGGTTGCCGCCAGCGAACTGGTGATGATGATGCTCCCTCCCTCGTTCATGATCGGAGCAATGGCTTGAACCCCGAAGAAGACGCCCTTGGTGTTGACGGAAAAATGCCGGTCATAGGCCTCTTCGGAGATGGCGTTGGTCGGCTTGAGGTCGATCACACCTGCATTGGCAAGGTAGATATCGACCGCACCAAAGCGTTCGGCGACCTTGCCAGCGACGGCCCGGTGATGGGCAAGGTCGGCCACGTCACCCTGGATGCCGATTGCGCCGAAACCGATTTCCCGTACGGCCTGATCGATCAGGTCCTGGCGTCGAGCGGTAATGATGACCTGAGCGCCCTCCTGGGCAAAGAGCTTTGCGGTGGCTTTTCCGATGCCGCTGTTGCCGCCGGTAATGACGGCGACCTTTCCTTGAAGTGTTTTCATTTTCGTCTCCATGCTAGGTGTCATGGAGATAGGGGTGCTCGGGACGGCGCATAAGCGGGTTCATGAGCACATGACATGTGCCTGCGAGGTGGAGATGCCCAATCTGTTGAACGAGACGCCCGGCCTGATCGCCTTCGTCAGGACCGTGGAGACCGGCTCGTTCAGCGCTGCGGCGAAGGTCTTGAGGACATCTCCGTCAGCCGTTTCGAAAAGCGTCGGAAGGCTGGAGACCCTGGTCAGGGCCCGCCTGTTCCTGAGATCGACGCGCGCGCTTGTCCTGACCTTCGAAGGACAGTCTTTGTTCGATAAAGTCTCTCCTCTCCTTCGCCAACTCGATACGCCGGACGAAACTGCGGCTGGCGAGGAAGCGCTCGCCGGTCGAATTCGGTTCAGCATGCCGAGCGAACTGGCCCGCTTCTTCATGACGCCGATATTTCGAGATTTCGCGCCGTCCTTCCCAGCCATCAAACTGGAGGTGGGGCTTACCGACCGGCAGGTCGATTTGATCCGGGAAGACTACGACGTGGTGTTCCGGGTGGGCGGCAGCGCGCAAGGAGAACTGCGGGTGCGAAAGCTCGCGGATGTCAGAATGGCGATCGTTGCGTCTCCGTCCTACGTCGAAACACACGGCAAGCCGCGCACCCCGGACGAAGCGTCGGCTCTGCCCTTCGCCCGCTACACAGTCCATGGCCATCCGAGCGCGGTAGTCTTTGCCGACGGCCAACACTTCGCACCCCAGGGACGCGTGGACTGCGACACCGGGCAGGCGTTGCGCGCCGCAGCGCTTCACGGTCTGGGCGCGGCATTGCTGATGCGTTGCGTGGTCGAGGACGAATTGAACGACGGCCGCCTGATCGATGTTTCAACCGAACTGGACCTGCCGTCAGAGCCTCTCAACATAGTGCACGCCTTCGGCCAGATGATGCCCCTTCGCGTCCGGCGATTTTGTGATTTTATCGCCCAGCAAACCAAAGGCATTCCGGGCCTTTGAGGGCAGCAGACCCGCCTTGCGGTGAGAAGGAAGTCGCAGACGCCGCTCAGGCGACAGCGCCCTTGATCTCCACCACCACCTTGCCCTTGGCGCGGCCCGTTTCCAGATAGTCGAAGGCCGCAGCGGTATCCTGGAAAGGAAACACCCGGTCGATGACCGGTCGGATGGTCCCGGCGTCGATGAGGGCCGCAAGCTCGGCAAGCTCTGGTCCGCTCGGATGCATGAAGAGATAACGGTAAGCGACGCCGTGTTTGCTGGCGACGGCGCGGATCCGGTAGGACGCGAACCAGAAAAGCGTGCTTAAGAACAGGCCGCGGCCGAGGTCCTTGCGCGCCGTCTCAGGCTCGGGCATGCCGGCGATGGACACCACCCTGCCGCCGCGCTTGACCACGGCGAACGACTTCATCAGCGTTTCGCCGCCCAGCAGATCGAAGGCCCCGTCCATCCCACGCAGCTGCTCTTCGAAGTGCTCCTTCGTGTAGTCGATGATGGTGTCCGCGCCGAGCTCTTCGACCAGCGCCCGGCCACGGGGCGATGCCGTGGTCGTCACCTCTGCGCCCAGCCATTTCGCCAGCTGGATGGCGAAGGTGCCGACGCCGCCGGCACCGCCGGGGACGAAGATCCGGCTGCCCCGGTCGACATGAAGCTCGTCGCGCAGCGCCTGCAAGGCGGTAAGGCCGGCCAGCGGCACGCCGGCTGCCGCGTTGAAATCGATCGATGCCGGCATCTTCGCCAGAAACTGCTCCGGCACGACGGCATATTCGGCAAGACCGCCCATGGCGCCCTTCGGCATGCGCGCAAAGACCCGGTCTCCCGGCTTGAACGCGGTGACGCCGTTTCCGAGTTCCTCCACCACGCCCGCAATCTCATTACCCATGACGGCCGGCAGCGGATAGCGCTGGACGACCTTGAGCATGCCCTCGCGCGTCTTGTAGTCGACCGGATTGAGACCGGCGGCATGCACCCGAACCAGAACCTCGCCACCAGCAGGGCGTGGACGCGGCACGTCCCGCAGCTCGGCAGCGTCAGGTCCGCCGTATCGGGTCAGAACGAAGGCCTGCATCGTCGTGGAATTCATCCGGCACCTGATATCTTGCACAAATCCTTGCGGAATTAGTCGGCGAGAAACGGTGACGAAGTCAACAGAGTGCCAGTGTCATCGACCTTGACCGCCTGCCCCTCATTCGGCCTGACGGCCACCTTCTCCCCGCCTGCGGGGAGAAGGAAACGCGCGGCGGCCACCCGGCGAACAGCAGCGACGCTGACGGTAGCTCTGGTCCCTGGAGATTACGGACTGCCCAGCAAGCGCAACGCAGTCCCCTCTCCCCGCCCGCGGGGAGAGGGTTAGGGTGAGGGGCAACCGTATCAACGTGCTAAGACAAGACGACCAGGGCCCGAGGGCAATCCCACCGGAAGCGTGAAATGCTACCCAGCGTGAGCTGTAGCTAGAAAGCGAAAGAGGCGGCCTTGTGAGCCGCCCCTCTCTTAGAGTCACATGCCCTGCGGACCGCGGTTCATGGCCGCAATGCCGGTGCGGCAGACTTCGATGAGGCCGAGCGGCTTCATGATGGCGATGAACTGTTCGATCTTCGAGGGCTTGCCGGTGATCTCGAAGACGAAGTGATCGATGTTGGCGTCGATGACCGAGGCGCGGAAGGCATCGGCAAGACGCAGCGCCTCGACGCGGTGGTCGCCAGAACCATGCACCTTGACCAGCGCCAGTTCACGCTCGACCGGACGGTCGTGACCGAGCGAGCCGGCGCGCACCGTCAGGTCGACGACGCGGTGAACCGGAACCAGCCGTTCGAGCTGGTTCTTGATCTGGTCGAGCACGTGCGGCGTGCCGCGCGTGACGATCGTGATGCGCGACAGGTGCGCCTCGTGTTCGGTTTCCGAAACCGTGAGGCTTTCGATGTTGTAGCCGCGGCCCGAAAACAGGCCGATGACGCGGGCAAGGACTCCAGGCTCGTTGTCGACGAGGACCGAAAGCGTGTGGGTTTCGGCGACTTCGGTCTCCTTGGCGATGAAGTAGGCGGAGCCGGTCGGTTGAAGGTGTGCGTTCATGTCGATTGGTTCCTCTACCTGTCTCAGACCAGCTGACGGCCCTTGGCGTCGATCGCGTTGGCGACCGCTTCGTCCGTGGCTTCGTCGGGCAACAGCATCTCGTTATGGGCCTTGCCCGAGGGGATCATCGGGAAGCAGTTGGCAAGGTTCGCGACGCGGCAGTCGAAGATAACCGGCGCCGGCGTGTCGATCATCTTGCGGATCGCAGCATCCAGTTCACCAGGCTTGTCGCAACGGATGCCGACGCCGCCATAGGCCTCGGCCAGCTTGACGAAGTCAGGCATCGCCTCGGTATAGGAGTGCGACAGGCGGTTGCCGTGCAGCAGCTGCTGCCATTGGCGCACCATGCCCATGTACTGGTTGTTGAGGATGAAGATCTTGACCGGCAGGCCGTACTGAACGGCGCAGGACATTTCCTGGATGCACATCTGGATCGAGGCGTCGCCGGCGATATCGACGACGAGGCTGTTCGGATGCGCGACCTGGACGCCGATCGCGGCCGGGAAGCCGTAGCCCATGGTGCCGAGGCCGCCCGAGGTCATCCAGCGGTTCGGCTGCTCGAAGCCGAAGAACTGGGCTGCCCACATCTGGTGCTGGCCGACTTCCGTGGTGATGTAGGTGTCGCGGTCCTTGCTCAGCTCATAGAGCCGCTGGATCGCGTATTGCGGCATGATGACGTCGTCGTTCGGCGCATAGGCGAGCGAGTTGCGGGCGCGCCACTTGGTGATCGTCTCCCACCAGCTCGACAGGCGTGCCTTGTCGACCGACTTGGAGGCGGCGCGCCACAGGCGAACCATGTCTTCCAGAACCGTGCCGACATCGCCGAGGATCGGCACGTCGACGCGCACGTTCTTGTTGATCGACGACGGGTCGATATCGATGTGGATCTTCTTGGAATTGGGCGAGAACGCATTGAGGCGGCCGGTGATACGGTCGTCGAAGCGCGCGCCGATGCAGACCATGACGTCGCAGTCATGCATCGCCATGTTGGCCTCGTAGGTGCCGTGCATGCCGAGCATGCCGAGCCAGGCCTTTCCCGAGGCCGGATAGGCGCCGAGGCCCATCAGCGTCGAGGTGATCGGGAAGCCGGTGAGCTCGACCAGCTCGCGCAGCAGGTGCGAAGCTTCGGGACCCGAATTGATGACGCCGCCGCCGGAATAGATGATCGGCTGGCGCGCATTGCGCATCAGTTCGACCGCTTCCTCGATCTTCTTCAGATCGCCCTGCTTCTTCGGCTGGTAGCTCTTCTGGGTCGGGACGGCCGATGGCGGCGTGTAGGTGCCGGTCGCGAACTGCACGTCCTTCGGGATATCGACGACGACCGGGCCCGGACGGCCGGACTGGGCGACGCGGAAGGCCTCATGGATGATGCGGGCGAGATCGTTGACGTCGCGAACCAGCCAGTTGTGCTTGGTGCACGGCCGGGTGATGCCGATGGTGTCGCATTCCTGGAAGGCGTCCGAACCGATCAGCGAGGTCGGAACCTGGCCGGAGATGCAGACAAGCGGGATCGAATCCATCAGCGCGTCCTGCAGCGGCGTCACCGCGTTGGTCGCGCCCGGACCGGATGTGACCAGCATGACGCCGACCTTGCCGGTCGAGCGGGCATAACCTTCGGCCATGTGGCCGGCACCCTGTTCGTGGCGAACGAGGATGTGCTGGATATCGTCCTGCTGGTGGATTTCGTCGTAGATCGGAAGCACGGCGCCACCGGGATAGCCGAAGATATGCTCGACGCCATTGTCCTTCAGTGCCTGGAGAACGATCTCCGCGCCTGTCATCTGGTTTTCTGTACCGCTCATTGACTTGCTTCCGTCCCTTTTCCCA
>NZ_DASYGZ010000111.1:0-1845 GCF_035999135.1 Ensifer sp. | reverse complement strand
GCGCGGCAAGGTCGTACGTCCCGAGCCCGCCAAGGTTCCGGCCCGCCCGAAGGGCGACGATGGTCGCCGCCAGGGCAAGCTGACGCTGTCCACCGCTGCCGACGAGGATGCCGGCCAGCGCGCCCGTTCGCTGTCGGCCATGCGTCGCCGCCAGGAAAAGTTCAAGCGCAGCCAGATGCAGGAAACCCGCGAGAAGATTTCTCGCGAAGTCATCCTGCCGGAGACCATCACCATTCAGGAACTGTCGCAGCGCATGTCTGAGCGCGCCGTCGACGTCATCAAGTTCCTGATGAAGGAAGGTCAGATGATGAAGCCCGGCGATCTGATCGACGCCGACCTGGCCGAACTCATCGCCGGCGAGTTCGGCCACACGGTCAAGCGCGTTTCGGAATCCGACGTCGAAGAGGGCATCTTCAACGTCAGCGATTCCGACGAGGAAATGCTGCCGCGTCCGCCGATCGTCACGATCATGGGTCACGTCGACCACGGCAAGACCTCGCTGCTCGACGCCATCCGTCATGCCAACGTGGTTGCCGGCGAAGCCGGTGGCATCACCCAGCATATCGGCGCCTACCAGGTCGAGCAGAACGGCAACAAGATCACCTTCATCGACACCCCCGGTCACGCGGCGTTCACCGCCATGCGTGCCCGTGGTGCCCAGGCGACCGACATCGCGATCCTGGTGGTTGCGGCTGACGACAGCGTGATGCCGCAGACGATCGAATCGATCAACCACGCCAAGGCGGCCGGTGTTCCGATCATCGTGGCGATCAACAAGGTCGACAAGCCGACGGCCAATGCGCAGAAGGTTCGCACCGAACTGCTGCAGCACGAAGTCTTCGTCGAATCCATGGGCGGTGAAGTGCTTGACGTGGAAGTCTCCGCGAAGAACGGCACCAACCTCGACAAGCTGCTCGAAGCGATCCTGCTTCAGGCGGAAATCCTCGACCTGCGCGCCAATCCGAACCGGACGGCCGAAGGTACGGTCGTCGAAGCCGAGCTCGACCGCGGTCGTGGTGCGGTTGCGACCGTGCTCGTCCAGAAGGGCACGCTTCGTCCCGGCCAGATCATCGTTGCCGGTGACCAGTGGGGCCGTGTGCGCGCGCTCGTCAACGACAAGGGCGAACACGTCAAGGAAGCCGGTCCGTCCATGCCGGTCGAGGTTCTCGGCCTGTCGGGTACGCCGGCTGCTGGCGACAAGTTCGCTGTTGTCGAAAACGAAAGCCGTGCCCGCGAGATCTCCGAGTATCGCCAGCGTCTCGCCCGCGAGAAGCAGGTTGCCCGTCAGTCCGGTTCGCGCGGTTCGCTCGAGCAGATGATGACCCAGCTCCAGACCTCCGGTCTCAAGGAGTTCCCGCTGGTCATCAAGGGCGACGTGCAGGGTTCGATCGAAGCCATCGCCGGTGCCCTCGACAAGCTCGGAACCGACGAAGTGCGTGCGCGCATCGTCCATTCCGGCGCCGGCGGCATCACCGAGTCCGACATCTCGCTCGCCGAGGCATCGAACGCCGCGATCATCGGCTTCAACGTTCGCGCCAACTCGCAGGCCCGTTCGGCCGCCGAGCGTGCCGGCATCGAAATCCGCTACTACAACATCATCTACGATCTGGTGGATGACGTGAAGGCGGCGATGTCCGGTCTGCTCTCGCCCGAGCGCCGCGAAACCTTCCTCGGCAACGCTGAGATCCTGGAGGTGTTCAACATCACCAAGGTCGGCAAGGTCGCGGGTTGCCGCGTCACCGAAGGCAAGGTCGAGCGTGGCGTCGGCGTCCGTCTGGTTCGCGACAACGTCGTTATCCACGAAGGCAAGCTCAAGACCCTCAAGCGCTTCAAGGACGAAGTCTC
>NZ_DASYGZ010000101.1:0-47091 GCF_035999135.1 Ensifer sp. | reverse complement strand
CGAAGGCGCAACACTTGCGTCAGAAATCGTCGCCCGCTTTGGAAATTAGCAATAAATTAACCTCTTTTCTCACGACCCCGTGTCGTTTCGGGAAAAGGCTGCTAAGTTCGTTAAGAGAGTGGTAAGAAGTGGCGAGTCCGTACCGGGCGTTCAGCTAGAATTCAGCCGGACGGCCATAGAATGAACCGCTTGCACAATGGAAGTCGCATGGAACGAATGATGGAACCAAGCCTGACCGACATCGATGACATGATCGTCCACGAGAAGATGCAGGCTGCGCTCGAACATCAGAGTGAAGCCTGGGCGGATGGCATGGCTGACGGTATCGAGCCGGAAATCATCGCCGATGCGGCCATCGCGCTCGCCATGCGGGAAACCGTTCGGCTTCATGGCGAAGACGGTGCGGAAGCGATGCTCAACTCGCTTCGCGAGCGCGTGCTCGCCGGCGAATTCTCGCCCCAGCGCACGCTTCAGTAATCAGGACTGCCCGATGATTCGGAATCTTGCAAACCGGACCGTTCCGGTTCGCCTCGTCACGCTGCTCCTGGCTGGTGTCGCCTCGACAACGCCGGCAGCGTTCTCCCCTGCCTTCGCACTCAGCGAGCTGCAAGGCGCGCCGCAGCCTGTGCCCGGCGATCAGCCCGCAAGCGACCCGCAGCAGAAGGCGACGCCGCCCGTCGTCAGCGAACCGGTGGCGGAAGAACCGGACGAAGAAGAGCGGCTGCCACTCGAAATCCCGATGCCCGATCCGCTGATCAACAAATCGGCGACGACGGCGAAGGATGAGGCGCCCGCCGCCGAAGAGCCGGAAGCGGATGGGCCTGTGGAGGTCCTGACCGACGTTTCGAAGATCCCGGCCCCCGTCGCAAGGATGCGTGAGCTGATCGTCGAAGCCGCGGCTTCCGGCGACATGGAGCGCCTGCGTCCGTTGCTCGGCAAGGGCCCGACCCAGACCCAGGTGACCGGCGTGACCGGCGACGAAGACCCGGTCGCGATCCTGAAGGGTCTTTCGGGCGACCAGGAAGGCGTCGAGATCCTGGCGATCCTGCTCGACGTGCTGTCGACCGGCTTCGTTCTGGTCGACAAGGGCACGCCGCAGGAAGCCTATGTCTGGCCTTACTTCGCCGAGAAGAAACTCTCGACGCTGACAGCACCGGAAAAGGTCGACCTGTTCCGGCTGGTGACAGCCGGCGATTTCGCCGACATGGAAGAATTCGGCAGCTACAACTTCTACCGCGTCGGCATCATGCCCGACGGCAAGTGGAAATTCTTCATCGCCGGCGACTGAGCGCCGGCGACCTGCTTGCCGTTGGCGGCTGAACATCCTACCTCTTCGCCAAGAGATCACCACGGCGCCCTGATCGAATCGTCCCGGGCTTCACCAGCGTGATCGGTTGAAAAGTAGAGCGGGATCCCCGCCGAGCAGGAATCGAACGATGCCAACAGTCCGCCTCGACGATCGCGCGCTTGTCGCCGTCTCCGGCAAGGATGCCGAAGATCTCCTTCAGGGACTGATCACCACCGACCTCGACGGGCTTGCGCCGGACGAGGCCAAACCCGGCGCGCTGTTGACGCCGCAGGGCAAGATCGTTTTCGACTTCCTTGTTTCGCGCAACGGCGACGGCTTCCGGCTGGAAACGGCACGCGATCAGGCCGAAGCACTGATGAAGCGGCTGACCATGTACAAGCTGCGCGCGGCCGTCGACCTTGCCCTCGACACGACCCCGGCGATCGACGTGACCTTTGGCGAGGAGGCGGCACCGGGCAGCTACCGCGATCATCGCTTCGAGAAGGCGGGCGCTGCGGTCTTCCGTTCCTATGGCGGAGACCGTGCGGGCGACGCGACGGATGCGGCTGCGCTCGAACGGCTGCGGATCGGCGCGGGCATTGCGGTTGCCGGCCTCGACTTCGCATCGCAGGACGCTTTCCCGCACGACGTGTTGCTCGACAAGAATGGCGGCCTTTCCTTCAAGAAGGGGTGCTATGTCGGCCAGGAAGTGGTGTCGCGCATGCAGCATCGCAGCACGCCGCGCCGTCGGGTCGTGATCGTCACGGCTGAAACGGCGCTGCCGCCGACCGGAACGACCATCACCGCCAACGACAAGGCCATCGGCGCGCTCGGCACGGTTCAGGGTAAATCTGCGCTGGCGATCGTGCGCATCGACAAGGCCGGCGAGGCCATGGCAAACGCGGTTCCGCTGCTTGCGGGCGACGTGCCCGTGACGATGGTGCTGCCCGAATGGACCGGCCTCACCTTCCCGACGAGTGCCGACGAGGCAAGCGCGTGACGACGACCCGCGCCTGGCAGCGCATGCTTTCCGGCCGCAGGCTCGACCTGCTCGACCCTTCGCCGCTCGACGTCGAGATCAGCGACATCGCCCATGGCCTGGCGCGCGTGGCGCGGTGGAACGGCCAGACCGCCGGTGACCATGCCTTCTCCGTCGCCCAGCACAGCCTGATGGTCGAGGACATCTTTCGCCGCAGCAACAAATGCAACTCCGACGACTGCCTGCTGGCGCTTCTGCACGACGCGCCGGAATATGTCATCGGCGACATGATCTCGCCGTTCAAGGCGGTGGTTGGCGGCGGCTACAAGTCGGTGGAAAAGCGGCTGGAAAGCGCCATTCACCTGCGCTTCGGCCTGCCGGCGCATTGTTCCAAGGAACTCAAGGACAAGATCAAGAAGGCCGACCATGTCGCCGCCTATTTCGAGGCGACGGTGCTTGCCGGTTTTTCCGTCGAAGAGGCGCGCAAGTTCTTCGGCCAGCCGCGCGGGATCACCCGCGAGAGCCTGCTGATCGAGCCCGTCCCGGCAGTCGAGGCGCAACGGCTGTTTACCGAACGCTTCCTGGTGCTGGAAGCCGGGCGGACACCTGTCCATGCGGACGTGTGAGATGCCCGTGATCATCGTTTCGCCCCTTGCCCGCATCGCCGAAATGGCCGTCCGCCACGGCTGCACCGAGATGATCAGTCTGGTTGCCAAGGGTCAGGACTTTCATCGCCCGGGTGTCATTGCCAAGGCGCGGCATCTGACGCTCGGCATGAACGACATCACCTTTGCCGGCACCGGCGATCTCGTCGCGCCGCAGGAAGACCATGTCCGGCAGATCGTCGCCTTCGCCCGTGAATGGGATCGCGCGCGGCCGCTGCTCGTCCACTGCTGGATGGGCGTGTCGCGATCGCCCGCCGCGGCGCTGATCGCCGCCCTTGCGGCCGATCCGGATCAGGACGACCGGGCGCTGGTCGAGCGCCTGCGGCAAGCCTCGCCCTTTGCGACGCCGAACAGCAGGCTCGTCGAGATCGGCGATGCGGTGCTCGAACGCGACGGGCGATTGATCGCTGCCGTGCGAGCGATCGGCCGCGGCGCCGACACCGACGGCAATGCGCCCTTTGTCTTGCCGCTTCTGCCCGCAGGAGCAGCCGTTGCAACCTGAGATGCAGCCGACGGCGATCGAAATCGGTCTCAACGCTGCGATCGTCGCCGTCGTCCAGCGCAGCCCGCGCATCCTCGCGGTCAGCGAAACGGATGGCGATGCGCGCGACAGCCTGCCCTTCGGTCCCTTCGACCCGGCGCAGCACCGCACCTTCGAGACGAGCCTGCGCGACCGTGTGGAAAAGAGAACGGCGCTGAAACTCGGCTATATCGAACAATTGTACACCTTCGGAGACCGGGGCCGGCAGCGGCTTCCGGGCGAGGAAGGCAAGCACATGGTCTCCGTCGGCTACCTGGCGCTGACCCGTACAGATGCCGAAAATACAGAACGACTGGCCGAAGCCGGTGCGCACTGGCGCGACTGGTACGGATATCTGCCCTGGGAGGATTGGCGCCAGGGACGCCCTGTAGTGCTCGACCAGGCGATCCTTCCAGCACTTTCCCGCTGGGAGAACGGTGTTTCCGGCGAGGGACAGGCCGAGCGCATCGTCCGCCGTCGTGCGCGCATTCGCCTTGCCTTCGGCCTTGACGATTTTCCATGGGACGAGGAGCGGGTGCTTGAGCGCTACGAGCTGCTCTATGAGGCAGGTCTGGTGCCCGAAGCAGTGCTTGACGGCCACGGCGACGGCCAGCAGGTTCTGACCGTTGGCCAGGCGATGCGCCACGACCATCGGCGCATCGTCGCGACCGCAATCGCGCGGTTGCGCGGAAAGCTGAAGTACCGACCCGTCGTATTCGAGCTCATGCCGCCAGAGTTCACGCTGACCGACCTGCAGGCAACCGTCGAGGCGATTTCGGGGCGCCATCTGCACAAGCAGAACTTCCGACGCCTCGTCGAAGGTGCCGAGCTGGTGGAACCGACGGGCATGACGCTATCGTCCACCGGCGGTCGCCCGGCGGCACTTTTTCGTTTCCGCCGCCAGATCCTCGACGAGCGTCCCGCCCCTGGGCTCAAGGTCGGCGGTCGGTGATAGCGCAAGCCTGACGCCGAAAATCGGCGCGGCGTCTAATAATTCGCGAATTCCGCCCTACATGCGTTATGCCGCGCAGACGCGCTTTCGTCTGCCGCAAATAGCCGAGGTGACAACCATGCTGCTCGCACTGACCCTACTGACGTCGCTGCTCGGCACGCCTCAATCGGGTGTCGACGAGAAGCCGAAGATGCCCGACTATTTCAAGAACCAGCAGGACGGCGGCATGCAGCCGCAGACGACGATCTGCAACCTCAACAGCCAGGACACCAACGGACAGTTCAAGACCTGCCGCTACGACTGCGGCACGCAGATCACCGTCGGCGAGCGCTTTTCCTGCCCGTTCATCATGCAGCGTTGATCCGCTAAAGCACGCCGTTCCAAAAGGAGCGTGCTTTCGAACTTCGCCTCCACTGCCTGGCCCGTCAGCCCTCTATCGCCACGTCGAGACCGATATCGAGCGTCGGGGCGGCCATGGTGATCTTCGAGGTCGAGATGTAGTCGACGCCGCTTTCCGCGATCGCCCGCACCGTATCGATGTTCACGTTGCCGGATGCCTCGAGGCGCGTGCGACGGGGATCGAGCGCGTAGGTGTCGGCAGAAAGCTGCCAGTGCGCCCGGTTGATGCCGACCGCCTCGGCAAGCCGGTCCGGGCCCATGTTGTCGAGCAGGATGACGTCGGGGGCCGCCGTCAGCGCTTCGCGCATCTGGTCGAGGCCATCGACCTCGATCTCGATCTTGACGAGATGGCCGCAATAGGCTCGCGCCGCGTGGACGGCTCCCGCGACGCCGCCCGAGACGGCAATGTGGTTGTCCTTGATCAGCACCGCGTCGTCGAGGCCGTAGCGGTGGTTGGAACCGCCGCCGAGGCGCACCGCGTATTTCTCGAGCGCCCTGAGGCCCGGAATGGTCTTGCGGGTGCAGCAGACCTTGGCCCGCGTATGGGCGATCTCATCGGCGAACTTCGCCGTATAGGTGGCGATGCCCGAGAGGTGCATGAGGAAATTGAGGCCGACCCGCTCGGCTGAGAGGACGCCGCGTGCGCGACCGGAAATGCGCGCGATCGCCGTTCCCGCCGCCACCCGGTCGCCGTCGGCGACAAGCGCCTCGAATCGGATCGACGGATCGACCAGGCGAAACGCGGCGCGGGCGAGATCGAGGCCGGCGACGATGCCTGCATCGCGGACATTCATGCCGGCCGTTGCCGTCAGCTGCGGCCCGATGGTCGACAGCGTGGTGATGTCGCCGGCACGGCCCAGATCCTCTGTCAGGGCTGCCCGCACCTGGTCTTCGATCATCAGCGCTGGCAATTCGGGGCGGAGGGCTGCTGTCATCGGCTGTTCGTCCTTGATTTCGCTCATAGGCACGCCGGCCGGCTTATGCCGGCTCCGTTTCCGCCACTTCCCGTGCCAGGCGATCGGCCTCGGCGAGCGTGAGATAGGTGCGGCGGCGCCACTCCGGTTGCTCCCTGGGGCAATCGGCGCGGAAGTGGCCGCCGCGGCTTTCGGCGCGGCGCAGCGCGCCGACGGCAATCAGCTTGGCGGTGGTGATGATGTTGGTGAAGCGCATGCGGCTGTTGTTGCGCTCCAGCTGCTCGATCTCGCGGATCGCCTTCACGAGGCCTTCCCGCGTGCGGATCACGCCGACGCAGTCGCTCATGAGCTGTCGCAGCACTTTCAGCTGCGGGCTGTCCTCCACCGTCACGGGATCGTCGTTCTCGCCGGCATTGTCACCCCATTGCGTCAGTTGCGGCGTTGGCAGGCTGCCCTTGATGTTCTCGGCGATGCGGGCGGCAAAAACCACGGCCTCCAGCAACGAGTTGGACGCGAGGCGATTGGCGCCATGCACACCGGTCGACGTCACTTCGCCGGCGGCCCAAAGCCCATCGATCGAGGTTCGGCCTTCGGCGTCGGTGAGAACGCCGCCCATATGGTAATGCACCGCCGGCACCACCGGGATGGCTTGTGTGACCGGGTCGATACCGGCGGCCATGCACGAGGCATAGACGGTCGGGAACATCTCGGGGAAATGCTTGCCCACCGCCTTGGTGCAATCGAGAAAGGCGCCGCGACCGGCCTGTACCTCGGCAAACACCCCGCGCGAGACGATGTCGCGCGGCGCAAGCTCGCCGTCCGGATGGATGTCGAGCATGAAGCGATGACCGGCAGCGTTGACAAGCTGCGCGCCGTCGCCGCGCAGCGCCTCGGTGGCAAGCGGCGCCGGATCCTTGCCGATGTTGATCGCGGTCGGGTGAAACTGCACGAATTCCGGATCGGCGATGATCGCGCCGGCGCGGGCCGCCATGCCGAGCCCCTGCCCGCAGGCTTCCCACGGATTGGTCGTCACGGCGTAGAGGTGCCCGACACCGCCGGAGCAAAGCACGACGGCGCGGGCCGGAAACGACACGCGCTTCTTCGATTGCCCGGCATCGGGCCTGGCGATGACGCCGGAGATGAACCGGCCCTCGCGCACCAGTTCCTCGACCACGTAGCCTTCGATCACCCGGATCGACGGCGTGTTGCGCACGGCGGCGATCAGCGCCTCCATGATCGCCTTGCCGGCCATATCGCCCTTGACGCGGACAATACGCCGCTCGGAATGGGCCGCCTCGCGCGAGAGCACCAGCTTGCCCTCGAGGTCGCGATCGAAGGGCACGCCGTAATCGAGCAGGTCGTGAATGCGGGCGGGGCCTTCGGCCACCATCATGCGCGTCATCTTCTCGTCGACGATGCCGGCGCCGGCGGCAAGCGTGTCGGCCACGTGTTTTTCAAAGGTGTCGCCCGGGCTCATGGCCGCGGCGATACCCCCTTGCGCCCAGGCGGACGACGCGCCATGGCCGATCGGCGCGGCCGCGAGGATCGTCACTGGCCGCGGGCTGAGCTTCAGCGCGCAGAACAGGCCGGCCAGACCACCGCCGACGATGACGATGTCGTCAATCCCGTTGAAGGATTGCGGGCGAAAATGGTCGGTCAGCATGTTTCATTCTCCTCCAATGCGCATGCCAGAGCCGGACGCGTGGACCGGCAGAAATTGTTACTGCTTGAGGTTCACCATGCGCTCGACCGCAAGGCGGGCGCGATCGGCGATGCCAGGATCGACCAGAACCTCCTCCGTCATGGTGAGCAGGCTGTCGAGGATCTTCGGCAGCGTGATGCGCTTCATGTGCGGACAGAGATTGCACGGCTTGACGAACTCGACGCCTTCGATCTCGGCCTGAATGTTCGAAGCCATCGAGCATTCGGTGACGAGCAGCACCTTCGACGGCCGGTTGTCCTTGACGTAGTTGATCATGCCGGCGGTCGAACCGGCGAAGTCGCAGACGGCGATCACATCCGGGTGACATTCCGGATGGCCGATGATCTCGATGCCCGGATTGGCTTCCTTGTAGGCGAGAAGCTCGGCCGCGGTGAAGCGCTCATGCACCTCGCAGTGTCCCTTCCAGGTCAGGATCTTCTTGTTGGTCTGGCGAGCCACGTTCATCGCCAGGTATTCGTCCGGGATGCAGAGTACCGTGTCGGATGCGAAGCTCTCGACGACCGCAAGCACGTTCGAGGACGTGCAGCAGATGTCGGTCTCAGCCTTCACGTCGGCCGACGTGTTGACGTAGGTGACGACGGGAACGCCGGGGTAGCGCTGCTTCAACAGGCGCACGTCGGCACCGGTGATCGATTCCGACAGCGAGCATCCGGCCTTGCCGTCGGGGATCAGCACCGTCTTTTCCGGGCTCAGCAGCTTGGAAGTCTCGGCCATGAAGTGCACGCCGCACTGGATGATGATCTCGGCATCGACCTTGGCGGCGTCACGCGCCAGTTGCAGCGAATCGCCGACGATGTCGGCGACGCAATGGAAGATATCGGGCGTCTGATAGTTGTGCGCCAGGATGACCGCATTGCGCTCCTTCTTCAGCCTGTTGATGGCGTGAACGTAGGGCGCATAGACCGGCCACTCGATGGCCGGAATGAAATCCTTGACCTTTTGGTAGAGGTGCTCCGTTTCGCGCGCGACGGCCGGCGTGAATGCAAGTTCGGGTCTTTCGATAATGCCGAAGCGCTCTGCGGCGCTCACAAAAACCGGGTTCGCCACGCCTTGCGTGCGGGAATCAAGCTGCGTCATCGAAGTCTCCTCTCCGCCCCTCTTCCTGGGCGGCTTTTCTATTATGCTCAACTTGAGCATAATAGAACCAAAACAAAAGCGGCAAAGCCGCATGGGTTGATTTAGAAAGTTTTGTGACAGAATTCAAGAATGGAACGCCGCTTTTCGCGGCGCTCCGATTTTTGTGGGCGTTCAGGCCATCGCCGGGCGCGCCACGCCCTTCTCCTCGATCGGCCAGTGGACGATCGCTGCGAAGACGCCGAGCGCCACGCCGAGCCACCACACCGGATCGTAGGAGCCGAAGTGGTCGTACAGATAGCCGCCCATCCAGACGCCGAGGAACGAACCGACCTGGTGCGAGAGGAAGACGATGCCGCCGAGCAGGCCGAGGTGCCGGGTGCCGAACATGATGGCGACCAGCGCATTGGTCGGCGGCACGGTCGACAGCCAGAGCAGGCCCATGACGATGGCAAAGACGATCACCGAGGTCGGCGTCTGCGGCAGGAGCAGGAAGGCGGTCACCGCCACCGAGCGCGCGATGTAGATCAGCGCCAGGAAATAGGGTTTTGAGTAACGCTGGGCGATGAAGCCTGCAGACAGGGAACCGATGATGTTGAAGAAGCCGATCAGCGCCAGCGCGATCACCGCATAACGCGCATCGATGCCGATATCGCCGATATAGGCGGGGAAGTGCGCGGTGATGAAAGCGACCTGATAGCCGCAGACGAAGAAGCCGGAAACGAGGAGCAGGTAGCTCTTGTGTCCGAGCGCCTCTTTCAGCGCCTCGCCGATCGACTGCTTGTACTGCGCCTCGGACTGGATGCCCGAGGACGAGTTGCCGCGCAGGGGAATGGCGACGAGCGGGACCAGCAGCATCATGACGCCAAGATAAACAAGGCTGTCGGACCAGCCATAGGCAGAGATCAGGCCCTGACTCAGCGGCGCAAAAAGGAACATGCCGGCAGAGCCCGCCGCCGTGCAAATGCCGAAAGCCATGGAACGCTGCTGGGGCGTGACGTTGCGGGCAAAGGCAGAAAGAAGAATGCCGAACGAACCGGAGCCGACAGCCATGCCGACAAGCACGCCGCCACCGATATGCAGCCAGATCGGCGCATTGGCATGCGCCATGATGATGAGGCCTGCGGCGTAGAGGAGCCCCGACATCGTCAGCACCCGCCAGGTGCCGAACTTGTCGGCGATCGCGCCGAAGAAGGGCTGGCTCAGCCCCCAGCAGAGGTTCTGGAGCGCCATCGCAAGGCCGAAGGTGGTGCGGTCCCAGCCGGTATCGGCCAGCATCGGCAGCTGGAAAAAGCCCATCGCCGAGCGCGGACCGAAGGTGAGCATCGCGACGATCGAGCCGGCCGCAATGATCAGCCAGGGCATCTCCTGGCGAGCGGCGGACGGCGCGGATGCCCCGGAAACAGCGGACATGGGATATCTCCGATTGAACGAAAGACACCCTATGCGTTGGCTAAAACAGATAAAAGCCAATTAAATTGACCGGGCAATCACCGGAATTGATGCCTGGTTCAGGGGGCGCTCAGAAAGTGGCTCCGGAACTGCCTTGGCGTCATGCGCTTCACTGCCTTGAACTGTCGATTGAAATTGGCAAGCGAGCGATAACCGACTGCATCGGCGATGTGGGCGATCGATCGTCGGGATCCGGACAGCAGTGCGCAGGCTTCACCGATCCGCAGCCGCATCAGATACTCCGAGACCGGCATGTCGAGGTGGCGCAGGAACAGCCGGTGCAGGCCGGACAGGCTAAGGGCGGCAAGATCGGCGAGTTCGTCCATCGACGGGTTCTCGGCATAGTGGAGATGAATGTGGTCCAGAACCCGATCGAGGCGCCCACGGTCGACGCTGCGCCCTGACGGCGTGACGACACGGCTCGACAGGGTCAGGACCTCACGCTCGCGCGCAAGCATCGTCAACAGCGACAGCACGTCAGGCAATCGTTCCTCCGCCGGCAGTTTTCGTAGCCCTTCGAAGATCGGCCGGACCTTTGCGGCGATCTCGGACGAAAACTGCAAGCCGGGCGCCGACCTCTCAAACATCGCCTTCACGCCCGCCAGCTCGACGAAGCCCTCTTCCAGACGCTCGACCCAATCCGGGTGGAACCAGAGGACCAGCGCAACATGAGGCTCACCTTCGTCGGCCTTGCCGGATGAATGCCAGGTGTGTGGCAGGTTCGAGCCGACGAGCACGAGATCGGCGTCGTCATAGGCGCCGATGTGATCGCCGATAAAACGCTGGCCGCGCGAATTCAGCGTCAGCGTCAGTTCGAACTCCGGATGATGGTGCCACTGAAACGGAATGGCATCGTCGAGACGGCGGTCGAGCAGGATCGACGAGGCATTGGTCGGCCTTGAAATCTTCTGCAAAATGGCCTTCATGTTGCACTTCTCCCGCGACAGACGCCAGAATAGTATCTGTTATTGCCTGTTCGATGCAACACAGCGCCGTTCGCGACGCTAGGATTTCTCCATCGACCACAGAACATTTCCGGCGAGGAGACATTGATGCAGGCGCTCAGAGACAGCCACCCCACAGCAGCCCATCTCGAAACTCAACTGAAGGACATCACGAAGCGGCTGCCCTTGCGCGTGCTGTCGGAGGCCGACTGGCAGCACTGGACCACCAAGGGTTATGTCATCGTGCGCCAGGCTGTACCGCCCGCCAATGTCGAGCGCCTCGTCGACCTGCTCTGGCGCTTCGACGAGAAGGACCCGGCCGATCCCTCGACCTGGTACACGCCGCAGCGCCGCGAGCACAAGATGAAGGAGCTCAACAACACCGGCATGCTGGAAATCTACAATCACCAATATCTCTGGGACAACCGGCAGGAGCCGCGCATCTACGGCGCCTTCGTCGACATCTGGGATCGCGAAGACCTCTGGGTGACGATCGACCGCGCCAATCTCAATCCGCCGAAAAAGGTGAAGGGCAATCCCAACGGCTTCATCCATTGGGATGTCGACACCTCGATCCGCCCGCCGCCGATCGGCGTCCAGGGGGTGCTGAGCCTGAAAAAGCAGGACGGTGACGTCGGCGGGTTCCAGTGCGTGCCGGAACTGTTCGAAAACTTTGAAGCGTGGGAGAAGACGCAGGCTGCTGATCGCGACCCGATGCACCCCGACATGACAGGCCTCTCGGCGGTCAACATCGAGATGGAGGCCGGCGACCTCCTGATCTTCAACAGCCTGCTTGCCCATGGCGTGCGGCCGAACCACTCCGACGGCCGCGTGCGCATGGCGCAGTACATCTCGATGCATCCAGCGGACTGGGACAATGCGGCCGAGCGCGCGGAACGGGTGCGGCTCTGGCGCGAGCTCGACCACCCTAAGCGTGACGCCTTCCCGGGCGACCCGCGCGAGTGGGAGAAGCAGAATGCCTCCGCCGCCAGCCTTTCGGATCTCGGCGCCAAACTGCTCGGGATCACGCCCTGGGTCTGAGCGCCCAGGAGCGCTCCTTGCTTAAGCCGAAGCGCGCACTTTCATCGGCCAGCGCTCACCGCGACGGCCGATGATCTTGACCTCGTCGCCGAGCCTGAGGGTACCCTCGTTGCGCGGCACGGCGTTCCAGCCGAAGAGCACGCCGGGCACGCGACGGTCGGCCGACATGCGCTTTTCGGCCAGTCCCTGGATCGGATTGCCACCGATGCGCTCGCCTGTTACCTGGTCCTGGGTCGTCATGATGCAGCGGGCGCAGGGCTTGACGAGATCGAAGGTGATGCCGCCGATCTCGACGCTTTCCCAGAAATCCTCTTCCCAGGCGTCGTCGCAATCGACGAGAATATTGGTGCGGAAGCGATCCATGCCGACGGCTTGCTGGCCCTTGTCGGCAAGTGTCCGGTTGAGATCGGCGAGCGACCCGGTCGTGGTGATCAGGATCGGAAAGCCGTCGGCAAATCCGACGGGTGCGGCTGACCCTGCCCAATCGGCGCCGACAAGACGCTCGGCCGATTGATCCATGTGCGCAAGCTTGACCGGACGGCCGAACCAGGTAGAGAGGGTCTCGTTCGTGGCCTCGTCGGACACGGCCGCATCGACCTCGCTGCCCCAGACAACGACCGTCTGCCGGCGATCTGGATCAAAGCGCACGGAAATCTCGTCCCTGCCCTTTTTCAGAAACACGCCGCCTTCGATATGGCTGGCCTCGACCTGGGCCAGCGGCTGCAACTCGCGCTGGGTGATAAAGCGTCCGTCGAGCTCGACCAGCATGAAGCGCCGGTCACCCTCCAATCCATCGAGATTGACGAGAACCGCATCGCGCGCAATCGCACGGCCGCTTTTCAGCGGATGGATGTTGAGACCGGTCACCTTCATGGACACTTCCCCCGTCTTCAGAAACTGATTCATGCGCCTGACGATCCGATTCATCGGGCCATCGCAATCCGTTGAAAGGCCTAGATCATTTCTTTGCCGGATGGAAACGGAGAAATGTTCCGGTGCAATCCGCGCACCTATACCGGCCGTGCGTCAGATTTCGTCCAGCATCATGGCAAGGACATTGCGCAGCCGCCCTTCCCGCTCGGTTGCCAATTGGCGGCCCGCCGCGGTCTTGAATCCGTCCGCAAGCCGGAACAGCTTGGTCTCGAAATGGTCTATGGCGAAGGCCTTGTCGTCGAGATCGCGCGCCTCTGCGAGCGGATCGAGCGGGTCGTAAAGGCCGCTCCCCATGCGGCCGGCGATATAGAAGCAGCGGGCGGCGCCGACCATGCCGATGGCGTCGAGCCGGTCGGCGTCCTGCAGGATCTTTGCCTCCAGCGTCTCCGGGGCGATGTTGGCGGAGAAGCTGTGGGTGAGGATGGCATGGCCGACGGCGAAAATCGCTGCGTCGTCCCAGCCGAGCGCGCGCAGAATGCCATCGGCCTTTTCCGCGGCGAGCCGCGACGCCTCCCGGCGAAGCGGCGAATTCTTCTCGACCGACACACAGTCGTGCAGCAGGACGGCCGCCGCCAGCAGGCGCTGATCTCCACCCTCTGAAGCCTGGATGCGGGTGGCATTCTTCCAGACGCGGATCAAATGCGCGGCGTCGTGGGAGCCATCGTCGGCGGCAAAGGCGTGGGGCAGCAAGGCGGCCGCGAGATCCTCATGCGGCGCAAACGCTGCCGCCAGTTTCAAGACATGCGTCACGGGGATTTCCTATGGCTGTTCGGCCGGGGTCGCCGGCGCCCTTGGCGCGGCACCGATACCGGAGAGAATCTTCTGGTAGAAGAGACCGATACCGATCAGTACACCACCAAGGCCGATGAAGGACAGCGCCCGCAGGAAGCCTTCGAGGTTCGACATGTCGATCAGGAACACCTTCAACACGGCGACGAAGACAAGCACCGCCGAGGCGATGCGGATGGTCTTTGCGTGGAAGCGCGAGCCAAGCATCAGGAGAAGCACCCCAAGCAACAGCCAGACGACCGAGTAGGTGTAGGTCTCTCCTTGCAGGAAGCCTTTCCAGTCGGCGATGTTTTCCCCCTGCCAGGCACGGCGCACCGACAGGCTCGCCCAGACGAAGGCGAGAACCGCGCCACTGACGGCAAGGGCCGAGACATAGGCAAGCGGCCGCTTGTCGCGGGCATACCAGGCAAGCGCCGCGTAGCCCATGCCTGGCAGCAGGTAGCCGATCAGCAGCAGGTCGAAGAAAGGGAACCGCCCGAGGAGCTCGCCGCTGAAATACGGGTTGAGGCCGACAAGGTGGGCGGAAAGCACCGACAGCATCGACAGTACGCCGAGGCCCATGCCGCCATAGCGGAAGACCGGGCTTGGCGATCTCAGGTCGAGGCTGAGGAAGATCGCCGAGGCGCCGATCGCCAGCAGCGTGTAGATCGACTGTTCGCCAAGGGTCGGCACCGAGCTGTCGAGCACGCCGCCGTTCATGGCATGGCGCACGAGGATCGCCAGCGTCAGGAGCACGAAGAGACTGGCGAGCGCCTGTAGCAGATTGCGCACACGCGTATCCGGCCAGGCCCTCAGGAAGTAGGCTGACGCAACGAGCAGGGCCGCCGGAATGCCGTAACCCGGCAACAGTGCATTGAAGACCGGCGTCGTTCCGAGATTGCCGGCCCCGACGATCGTCGGCTCCCAGGCGATGCGGCCGAGAACCACGATCGCCGCCGCACCCGTCATCCAGGGCAGGATCGGCCAGTGGCGGAGGCGCGTCGCGAAGGCATAGGCCGTGCCGAGCACCGCGATTGTAAGCGTCGTGACCAGCCCGTCGGTCCAGGCGTGAAGGAAGAGGACGAACTGGGCGAAGGATCCGGCAATCAAAAGCCCGGCTGCAACGTTCACCACATGCGTTTCGCCGTCGCGCCGGTAGAGCCAGTCGGCAAGACCGAGCAACGCGGCACCGGCCACGAGCGAGAAGAGCCCATGCGGCAGGTCGAAGGAATAATTGCCGGTCATCAGGAACGACATGGCGACCAGGGCGACCGGAACGGTCGCTGCAATACCAGCCCAGAGCATCGCGTATTGCGGATGCGTGGCAAGACGGCGCACCAGCGCAAAACCACCGAATACGGCAAACAACGCCGCAAGCAGCATCGCCGTGACCATGGCGGTGCTGCCCGGCAACACGATGGCCGGCAGGGCGTCAGCCAGCGAAGGGTCGAGATAGGCGAGCACGCCACTCAGCGCCGTCAAGCTCCAGACGCCGGTCACCGCCCCGACTGCGGACAGGAGAGCCGGATAAACGGCCGTCGGCCGCAATGCGCCTAGGATCGCCAGCCCGACAATCACGACAGTGAATTCGCTCACAGGATAGCGAATCGCGGCAACCGCCGGACTGATCAGCAGCAAGGCCAGCGCGGTAACGGTGATGGCCGCCGAAATGGAGATCGCCGCATGGGGCGGCATGAAAAGGCGCTCCCACGGTCCGGCGACAGGACGGGGGCGTGCGGTCGTTTCCGATCCTTCGGGTGTCTCGGGCGTTTCCGGCACATCGACGACCAGCTCAGCTTCGCGGCCGCCGGGCCAAAGAAGACCGACCCCGGCGATGATGACGAGCAAGGCAAGAGCCACTGGCCGCGGTTCGAACGGAGAGCTGAGCGCGACATAGGCGAGCCCCCAGAGCCCGACGCCGACATTGGCGAGTGTTGGAACGATGGTCCAGTGCCGCACCCGCGAGGCGAAAAGGGTCGCGAGCCAGACGACCGACAGGAAGCCGAAGAGAACCCAGGGGCTCGGCTCGTTGCTGGAAACGAGAGCCGGCGTCAACAGCGAGGCGAGCAGGCCGAGGCCGGCCAGCGCCTGGCCGTGCAGCAGCGACAGGCCGACCGTTGCAAGCGATATCACGGCAAGGAGAAGGAAGGCCGTTGTGGTGCCGATGTAATCGTAGATGCCGTGGGCGGCATAAACGACGCCAAACAGCGTGACCGCGCCAGCGGCGGTCAGGATGCCGGGGATCATCGCGTTCCGGAATTCATCGGCAATCACGGGCACGGCGCGTCGGCGAATGACCTCACCGGCTGCAAGCAGCAGCAGCGCGAACAGGGCGGCGAGTGTCAGGCGAACGGCGGGGCTCAGAAGCCCTGCATCGATCGAATACTTGACCATGAAGACGCCGCCGAGAGCCAGGGCAACGCCACCGACCCAGACCGCCCAGCGCGCGCCGAGCCTGCTTTCGAGGCTCTCGCTCGGACCCAGCGCCATGGCTGCAACGGGCACCGTTTCCGGCACCGCGTCGTGGGCAGAGCCCGCCTCCTCGTTCTCGATCGCGTCGCCAACGAGATGCGCCTCTCCACGCGCACCGTCTGCCGACAACGGCACGGCTGCCTCATCGGCGGTCTCTGCGGCGGCCGACGGTGCGGTGGCAAGGCCTTCGTCTGCCTCGGCGGGTGCTGCGACTTCGCCTCCCGACGCCTTGAGCCCGACGAGCTCCGCCTTCAGCGCGGCGAGCTCGCGCTCCATCCGCTCGGCCGCCTTCCGCCCGCCGAAATGGGCGGAGAGGGCGAGAACAAAGGCAGCTAAAGCAATGAGTTCGAACATGTTTTCCCCTGGCAGTCGCAATCGCCGGCAGGCGCAACCATACAGACTTTTGTGCGCTCACCAAATCCATAGACGGGCGAGCGCTGCAATCTCTTCACGGAAATGTCGCAGAACTGTCACCGCGCGACTGGTACAGGCGGATGAGCACCGCGGTCCGGCCGCGGTGGTTTCCACGTTTAACCAGGAGAGCCGATCATGGACACGCACCTCGGACCGACCGAAGAAACCGAATTCAAGACGCTGACGGGGCGCAGGGAAGAGCTGGAAGACATTGGCCAGAACTGTTCCACCAACCCGACGATGGGTGACATCATCCATCGTCGTTTCTCGCGTCGCTCGTTCATCGGCGGCTCGCTCGCGGTTGCGGCGATTTCCACGACCGTCAGCCCGCTCGCGCTGCTGACGGCCGACGAAGCACGCGCCGAGGACGGTTCGCGCTTCGACTTCACCGAGATCGAGGTCGGCATCGACGAAAAGCATCACGTTGCCGAGGGTTACGACGCCGATATCCTGTTGCGCTGGGGCGACAAGATCTTCGCCGACAGCCCGGATTTCGACCCGAAGAACCAGACCGCGGCCGCCCAGGAAAAGCTGTTCGGCTACAACAACGACTATGTCGGCTTCATCCCACTCGAGGGCAGCGCCGACCACGGGCTGCTCGTCGTCAATCACGAATACACCAATGCCGAACTGATGTTCCCCGCCTTCGCCTCGATCGTGAAGGAAAAGGTGACGAAGGACGGCAAGGAGGTCGAGGAAGAGAAGGTCGTCCTCGGCGAATACAGCAAGGAGCTGGTCGATATCGAGATGGCTGCGCATGGTGGCACCATCGTCGAGATCCGCAAGGTCGACGGCAAGTGGCAGCCGGTGCTCGACGGCAAGTACAACCGTCGGATCACAGCCAACACCGAAATGCAGGTCACGGGACCTGCGGCTGGGCACGACCGCCTGAAGACACCGTCCGACCCGACCGGAAAAAAAGTGTTCGGTACGCTCAACAACTGCGCCGGTGGCGTCACTGCCTGGGGCACCTACATGATGGCCGAGGAGAACTTCAACGGCTATTTTGGCGGCGAGATCGCCGAGGACCACCCGGAATACAAGCAGCTGAAACGCCTCGGCGCGCCCGGCGGCCAGTATGAATGGGCTTCCTTCTACGACCGCTTCGATGTCGCCAAGGAGCCGACCGAAGCCAATCGCTTCGGCTGGATCGTCGAGGTCGATGCGCTCGATCCGACCTCCGTGCCGAAGAAGCGCACCGCGCTTGGCCGTTACAAGCATGAAGGCTGCGAATCGATCGTCAACAAGGACGGACGCGTCGTGCTCTATTCCGGTGACGACGAGCGCTACGACTATGTCTACAAGTTCGTGACCAAGGGCACGTTCAACCCGGACGACCGTGCCGCCAACATGGATCTCTTCGACGAGGGCACGCTTTATGTCGCCAAGTTCGATGAAGACGGCACCGTCACCTGGATGCCGCTCACCCATGGCGAAGGTCCGCTGACGGAGGCCAACGGCTTCGCATCGCAGGCCGACGTGCTGATCAACACCCGCCTTGCTTCAGACGCCCTTGGCGCCACCAAGATGGACCGGCCGGAAGACATTCAGCCGAACCCCGGCACGGGCAAAGTCTATGTCATGCTGACCAACAACACCAAGCGCAAGGCAGAAGAAGTCGACGCCGCCAATCCGCGCGCCAAGAACGCCTTCGGCCACATCGTCGAGATCACCGAGACGGATGGCAATTTTGCCTCGCTGAAAAGCCGCTGGGACGTGCTCCTGAAGTGTGGCGACCCTGCTGTTGCCGACGTCGGCGCGTCGTTCTCGACGGCGACCACCAAGAACGGCTGGTTCGGGATGCCGGACAATTGTGCGATCGACGCCGAGGGCCGTCTGTGGGTGGCGACCGACGGCAATAACGAGAAGGACACCGGTCGCACCGATGGTATCTGGGCGGTCGACACGGATGGTGCCGCGCGCGGCACATCGAAGCTCTTCTTCCGCGTGCCTGTCGGCGCCGAGATGTGCGGCCCCTGCTTCAACCCGACATCTGATACCTTCTTCCTCGCGGTCCAGCATCCAGGCGACGCGGGTCTTGCGACCTACGAGACCCCGGCCACCCGCTGGCCGGACTTCAAGGACGACATGCCGGTGCGCCCGGCCGTCGTTGCCGTGACCAAACAGGGTGGCGGCCGTATCGGCTGACAAAGGCGGCGATTGGCAGACAGACGCCGCGCATTCGTGCGCGGCGTCTTTCGTTGCGGGGTTGGTTTCTCGTGACGCAACTCCGGACAGAAAACCGCTTCGCACTTTTCCTGGAGTTGGTTTCGTGCCACAAATCCGGACGGAAAACCGCTACGCACTTTTCCTGGAGTTGGTTTTCGTACCGCAACTCCGGACGGAAAACCGCTACGCACTTTTCCTGGAGTTGCTTAGCGCCGCAGATTGTCGATCGGAAAGATCGCGCAGGTTTCCGTGCCATGGGCCAACAGCTTGCCGTTGCCGTCCCGCAGCCAGGCCTCCGACGTCGCGATCGTGCGCCCGCGATGCACGATGCGCCCCTCGCAAAAGACTTCGCCCATGCCCGGCAGCAGCGGGCGCACCAGGTTCAGCTTGAACTCGATCGTCGTATAGGCTTCGCCGGGTTTGATCGTGGCGAAGACCGCGCAGCCGAGGGCCGAATCCATGATCGTCGCCGTCCATCCGCCATGGACGGTGCCAAGCGGGTTGAGATGCTCTTCGGTCGGCAATCCCCGGAACATCACCCTGCCCTCCTCGACCTCCACCAGGCCGAACTTCAGCGTCGCCGACATCGGCGGGGCCGGCAGTTCGCCGCTCAAGAGATCCTGCATGGCCTTCAGGCCGCCATCGCGAGCAACGCGATCAAGCGGCAGGACGCCGATGCCGGATACGGGCATTCCGGGATAAAGTTCAAGCATCTGGAACTCCTGGTGTCAGGCGGCCGAGGCCTGGGCTTTGAGCGCCTTGAGCGCCGCATGGACGAAACCGTCGCGGGCGGATGAGACGTCAAGACCACGCGGTTCATAGACATGGCGGTGAAGGAAGAAGGCCGTGAGGCGAAAGGCCTCCGTCAGGCTGTCCGGATCGGCAGCCCGACGTGTTTCGGTGGAAAGGAAGCCCGGCAGCGCCAGCATGCGGTCAGCGTAACGCTCGCCGGCGGCGCGACAGACGGCCCTGCCCGATTTCGGCGAGACATAGACCAGTTCGGTGCGCGCGCCGGTTGCCACGCACTCGGTGAGGTCGAGGCCGAAGCCGAGATCGTTGAGAACGGCCAGCTCGAAGCGGACGAACAATTCACCGGCATCGGCAGGATCGGCGAGATGATCGACGATGACGGTCAGCGCTTCGTAGAGATGCGGATGCGGGTCACGTTCCGGCAGCAGGCGCAAGAGCCCGCCGAGCGCCTGGATGCCGTAGACCGAGGTCGCCGTTTCCATCAGCCGGGCAGCGCGCAGTTCCACCGGCTCGATGCGGAATTCGCCCATATGCTCGTCGAGCCGCGCGCGCCAGGTCACCTCCACCGAGTTGCCTGGCTGCAGCACCGGCTGCATGGCGCGCGACCGCCCCGAACGGACCATGCCCAGGTGCCGGCCGTGGGCGGCGCTCATGACCTCGGCAATGGCCGAGCTTTCGCCGTGCCGCCGAACCCCGAGAATGATGGCCTGGTCGCTCCATTGCATCCCAATGGCATACACCCGCCGCCAAAGCCGGATCAAGCGATGATGGTGCATGTGATGAACAGCGGAGCCGTCGGATTTCGGGTGCGAGCGAGTGTCGCCTTTCGGTTACACCTGCCGGTTACCTCATTTGCGACATGCTGTCGCCGCCCCGATGCCATGTTTGACATTAGAACGGGAGCGCGGCAAAGCCGTGCCTCCCGCCCGAAATGACAATAAGCAGGATCAAGATATTTCATTATGTGTGTGTCCCGGAACAGCGCCGGCCGCCTGGCGCAGCTCTTCGCCCTTCTTCTCGCCACCTCGACGCTCGCAAGCTGCGTCACCCCGGGACCGGTCAAGCCGAAGGGACCGGATCCATACTATGTGGCGATGTACGGAGCGCTGCCAAACGAGAAGTTCCCGCTCGACGCGATCGACATCAGCAAGGTGAACAAGCGCTACCTGCGCCAGCAGGTCGCCTACCAGACTCACGAGCCGCCGGGCACGATCGTCATCGACACCCGGAACCGCTTCCTCTACCTCGTCCAGGATGGCGGCATGGCGATGCGCTACGGCATCGGCGTCGGCAAGGCCGGCCTGGAATTCGAAGGTGAAGCGCGCATCGCCCGCAAGGCCGAATGGCCGCGCTGGACGCCGACGCAGGACATGGTGGCACGAGAGCCCGAGCGCTACGGACCGCTTGCTGGCGGCATGGAACCCGGCGTGCGCAACCCGCTTGGACCGCGCGCACTCTATCTCTTCCAGGGAAACCGGGACACGCTGTTCCGCATCCACGGCACCACCGAAGCCTGGTCGATCGGCACCGCCGTGTCGAGCGGCTGCATCCGCCTCTTCAACCCTGATATCATCGACCTCTACAGCCGCGTCCCGCTCGATTCGCGTGTCGTCGTGCTGCAGGCCGAACCGCCGATGAGCGAGCCGGCCATGAGCACGCCGGCCGCGGGCGTGCCGATGGCCTCGGTCGGCAATGGCGGCCTGCCGCCGGCCTATTGAGACCGGAGCACCCATAAATTCATGTCCTGCCCTCGGGCCCTTCCGCTCGAGGGCAGGATTCTTACCAGGCGTCCGGCGCACGAACCATGTGCACGATGTTGGCCGGGTTCATGATCCAGCCTCCGCGGAAGTCCTTTCCAAGTTCCTCCACATGGTCGCACCTGACCACGTTGCTGGCGGCCAGGCGGCCGAGTGCTGCGGCATGGTCGTCGGCAAAGAGCTCGAGCCAGACCTCGGCCTGGCTGTAGTTCGACGCCTCGTCGATCCACAGCTGGTTCGGCCCAAGCCTGAAGCCGATCGCCGGCAGCTTTTCCGAGATCGGCTCCAGACCGATCGTGTCGCGATAGAAGGCGACGACCGCGTCAAATTGATGCGAAGGCACCTTCATCGCGATGTTGATACCGCCCGTGATTCTCGTCATTGCACACGCTCCTGTTGCCGCACGACGTCCTGTCGGTGCGGGTCGTTGTCGACCTGTTGGTTCCTTGTAGGCGGCCCCCGGCCGCGTTAGACCTGCGGCTCCAGGGCCGGTTTTCCGGAGAGCTCGCTCACATAGTAGCCCTCACGCAGGTTGATGCCGTGTTCGAGCCAGGCCTTCATGCAGGCAAGCATCTGCGACCAGCCCTCGCAGTTGATGTAGGAGCTCTTCTGCCCCTGCTCGTTCTCACGCCAGCCATTTTCGGCAATCGTCACCATGGTGGCGCCATCCTCAAGCGGCTGGAAGCGCATCTCCACCCGGGTCTTGTAGGGCTCCTCGCCCTTGCCAACCATGGCATCCCAACGAAGAACGATGCGCTCGTTGGCGGCAACCTCCTCGACAATGATCGGCACCTCTCCCCACCAGATCACCGTGGCGCCGGCGACCAGCGGTCCGCTGATGCCACCGAGCGTCACGAAGTAGCGGCTGAGCTGGTCGGGATTGACAACGGCGTCGAAGACCTCGGCGACGGGGCGATCGATCCGCCCATTCACGCGGAATTCGAAGGGCATGGCGTGTTCCTCCTATTGAGCCCGGTCAGAATATGTTATAAAAACATAACATGTCAACCGATTCGAAAGACGATCTCGTCTTCAAGGCGCTCTCCAACGGCCTTCGCCGCAGGATGCTCGACGCCATGAAGCTTGCCCCGCAGACGACCGGCATGCTGTGCGAGCAGTTCGGCGACCTTGATCGATGCACGGTGATGCAGCACCTGAAGGTTCTCGAAGAGGCCGAACTCGTGATGGTGAGGCGCGAGGGGCGCGAACGCTGGAACCATTTGAATGCGTTGCCCATTCAGGCCATTCATGATCGCTGGATCAGCCAGTATGCCGGCCACGCCATGTCGGTCCTGTCGGCGCTCAAGCAGGACCTCGACCGGTAACCAGAATCGTCGTTTCGGCTTTCAATCGATCCGCTTTCTTCGTATGAACGGCCGACAGGCAACTCGGGGATATTGTTGTGCGCTATCTCATCACCGGTACCGCAGGCTTCATCGGCTTTCATCTCGCCAAGAGGCTGATCGACGAAGGACATTTCGTTGTCGGCTTCGACGGCATGACCCCTTACTACGACGTCACCCTGAAAGAGCATCGGCACGCGATCCTCGAGCGCTCGAACGGCTTCAAGGCCGTCGTCGGCATGCTCGAGGACAGGGACGCGCTTCACCGGGCGGCGGAACTCGCGGAACCCGAGGTCATCATTCACCTCGCCGCTCAGGCGGGCGTGCGCTACAGCCTCGAAAATCCGAAGGCCTATGTCGATTCCAATCTCATCGGCTCCTGGAACGTGTTGGAGCTTGCGCGCGAACTTCAACCCAAGCACCTGATGCTCGCCTCGACGTCCTCGATCTACGGCGCCAACGAGAAAATCCCGTTTGCCGAAACCGATCGCGCCGACGAACCGATGACGCTTTATGCCGCCACCAAGAAATCGATGGAGCTGATGGCGCACAGCTATGCCCATCTCTACAAGGTGCCGACGACCGCGTTCCGCTTCTTCACCGTCTATGGCCCCTGGGGCCGGCCTGATATGGCGCTGTTCAAGTTCGTCGATGCCATTCACAAGGGGCAGGCAATCGATATCTATGGCGAAGGCCGCATGAGCCGCGACTTCACCTACATCGACGACCTCGTGGAAGGCATCCTCCGCCTGTCGCACGTGGCGCCCGCCGAGGAGAACCGCGTACCCGCCGAAAAGGCCGAGGACACGCTGTCGCGCCAGGGGCCGTTCCGCGTCGTCAACATCGGCGGCGGTCAACCGGTGGAGCTGATGACCTTTGTCGAAACCGTCGAAAAGGCCGTGGGCAAGCCGGCGCTCAAAAACATGCTGCCGATGCAGCAGGGCGATGTCCCGCGAACCTACGCCTCGCCCGAACTCCTGGAAGCGCTGACCGAATTCAAGCCGGCGATCCCGGTCGAGGAGGGCGTCGCGCGCTTTGCCGCCTGGTACAAGGATTACTTCAGTACGCGCCGATAAATCGGACCTACCTATTTTGAACTCAAATACTTGCTGACGGAACGCTTGCCTTGACGGCAAGCGGGCATAAATGGGTGTACACCCGAGCGCATAAGCAATTGCAAAAATACGCATTTGCACGTTTTATGGTCTGAGCTCGCTGTGGAACACAACAAGGGAAAGAGCCTATGAAAGTCACGATGATCGGCGCCGGCTATGTTGGCCTTGTTTCCGGCGTGTGTTTTGCGGATTTCGGTCATGACGTCGTCTGCCTCGACAAGGACGAGAGCAAGATCGACGCCTTGATGCAGGGGCGCATTCCGATCTTCGAGCCGGGCCTCGAACAGCTGGTCGCAAGCAACGTCGCCTCGGGTCGGCTCACGTTCACGACCGATCTCGTCGCCGCCGTTGCCGACAGCGACGTCATCTTCATCGCCGTCGGCACGCCGTCGCGCCGCGGCGACGGACACGCCGATCTCTCCTATGTCCACGCCGCCGCACGCGAGATCGCCGAGAACCTCAAGGGGTTCACGGTCATCGTCACGAAATCGACCGTGCCGGTCGGCACCGGCGACGAGGTGGAGCGCATCATCCGCGAGACCAATCCCGATGCCGATTTCGCCGTTGTCTCCAATCCGGAGTTCCTGCGCGAAGGCGCTGCCATCGAGGACTTCAAGCGGCCGGACCGGATCGTCATCGGTCTTTCCGGTGACGACGTGCGGGCACGCGACGTCATGACCGAGGTCTACCGTCCGCTCTACCTCAACCAGTCGCCGCTGGTCTTTACCTCCCGCCGGACCTCCGAGCTGATCAAATATGCCGGCAACGCGTTCCTCGCGATGAAGATCACCTTCATCAACGAAATGGCCGACCTCTGCGAACGGGTCGGCGCCAATGTACAGGACGTCGCCCGCGGCATCGGCCTTGATGGCCGCATCGGGTCCAAGTTCCTGCATGCAGGCCCCGGCTACGGTGGATCGTGCTTCCCGAAGGATACGCTGGCGCTGGTGAAGACCGCGCAGGATCACGACAGCCCCGTGCGGCTGGTCGAGACGACCGTTGCGGTCAACGACAACCGCAAGCGGGCGATGGGCCGTAAGGTGATTGCGGCTGCCGGCGGTGACGTGCGTGGCCGCAAGATCGCGATCCTCGGCCTGACCTTCAAGCCGAACACCGACGACATGCGCGACAGCCCGGCGATCGCGATCGTTCAGACGCTGAAGGATGCCGGCGCCCACGTCATCGGCTACGATCCCGAGGGCATGGAGAACGCCAGGAAGATCATCGACGGCATCGACTATGCCGGCGATCCCTATGAGGCTGCCAACGAAGCCGACGCCCTGGTGATCGTCACCGAATGGAACGAGTTCCGCGCGCTTGATTTCCGCCGTTTGAAGACGGTGATGAAGACGCCCGTTCTCGTCGACCTGCGCAACATCTATCGCCAGGACGAGGTGGTGAAGCACGGCTTCACCTATTCGAGCGTCGGCCGGTCGCTCTGAGAGACTGGCCGCAATCGGGGGCGCCCAAGCACCCTCCTCTCCTCTCCTGGGCCTATGCCTTCGGGACCGGCAGCGCCGGCAGGGCTTCCCAGCTCTTGCCGGCAAGGATGACGCAGCTGCGACCGTTCACATCGGTGACGATCAGCGTCCAGCTGCCGTTGTCGGCGGCGTAGATTTCCATGATAGCCTGCGCATTGATCTGGGCGGTGGCGGCCGGTTTCTCCCGATACTGCCCGGCCAGAAACGCAATCACTTCGGATCGGTCGGCGCAATTCATCGGTGCCTGGGAAACTGCCGGAACCGGCTCAGCCGTCACTCCGGCCGTCAGAAGTGCGGCCAGCGCCAGACTGCGGATCGCCTTGCGAACCATGACGCAACTCCTTTCGCCGGACGCTCGGCGGAGGAAGAGGCTCCGCTGACCTTTCGTCGGCGACCGGCTTTGACAGCGGCATCGCGCGAGATGCACGGCGCGCGCAACCGCCATACGGACAGTATGGTCGAAAGGCGCTATTATTACAATTATCTAATTTATAAAGCGTGCCAGCCGGGGCCCGTTGCGCCCCGGCCAACGCAAATCACTACTTGCGTTTCATCGCTTCCATCAGGGCCGCGCCGAAAGCGCCCTGGGATGGCTGCTGCGGCTTTTGCTGACGCGTTTGCGCGCCACGATTGCCGCCGGCGGGCGCGCTCGTCCTTGCCTCGCGGGCTTGCTCTGCGCCACCGTCCTTACGCATGGTTAGGCCGATCCGCTTGCGGGGGACGTCGACCTCGGTCACGCGCACGGTCACGACATCGCCTGCCTTGACCACCTCGTGCGGATCCTTGACGAAGCGGTCCGCGAGCTGGGACACATGTACGAGGCCGTCCTGATGCACGCCGATGTCGACGAAAGCGCCGAATGCTGCAACGTTGGTCACGGTGCCTTCGAGCTGCATGCCGACCTTCAGATCCTTGATGTCGTCGATGCCGTCGGCGAAGGTCGCGGTCTTGAAGCTCGGGCGCGGATCGCGGCCCGGCTTTTCCAGTTCGGCGAGAATGTCCTTGACGGTCGGCAATCCGAAGCGCTCGTCGACGAAGGTCTTCGGGTCGAGCTTCTTCAGGGCGACGCTGTCACCCATCAAGGCGCGCACGTCCCGCCCGCAGGCTGCAACGATCTTCTTGGCAACGCCATAGGCTTCCGGGTGGACAGAGGAGGCGTCGAGCGGCTCGTTGCCGTTGGGAATGCGCAGGAAGCCGGCGCACTGCTCGAAGGTGCGTGCACCGAGCCGCGGCACCTTCAAGAGTTCCTTGCGGCTGGCGAAGGGACCGGTCTGATCGCGATGGGCAACGATCGCCTCGGCCGAGGATTTGCCAAGACCGGACACGCGCGCAAGCAGGGGCGCCGAAGCGGTGTTGACGTCGACGCCGACGGCGTTCACCGCGTCTTCGACGACGGCGTCGAGCGAGCGGCTGAGCTTCGACTGGTCAACGTCGTGCTGGTACTGGCCGACGCCGATCGATTTCGGTTCGATCTTCACGAGTTCCGCCAACGGATCCTGCAGGCGACGGGCGATCGAGACCGCGCCGCGCAGCGAGACGTCGAGGCCCGGAAACTCGAGCGCCGCGGTTTCCGAGGCTGAATAGACGGATGCGCCGGCCTCCGAAACGATGACCTTGGTCGGCTTCGGCGCCGGGAGCTGCTGCAACATGTCGGCGACCAGCTTTTCCGTCTCGCGGCTGCCGGTACCGTTGCCGATGGCGATCAGTTCCACCTTGTGCTTGCGGATGAGCGACGCGAGCTCGGCCTGGGTGCCGCGCACGTCGTTCTTCGGCGGGAACGGATAGACGGTGGTGGTTTCGAGCAGCTTGCCGGTGCCATCGACGATGGCGACCTTGACGCCGGTGCGGATGCCCGGATCGAGCCCCATCGTCGCGCGCGACCCTGCGGGTGCGGCAAGCAACAGGTCCTTGAGGTTGCGGGCAAAGACATGGATCGCCTCCTCTTCGGCCCGTTCACGCAGTTCGCGCATCAGGTCGAGCGACAGCGACATGGAGAGCTTCACCCGCCAGGTCCAGCCGATCATCTCGGCGAGCCACTTGTCACCCGGAAGATGCGCGCCGACATTGTAGGCGGCGGCGATCATGCGCTCGACCGGCTTGACCGGCGAGGTGTCGTCCTGGTCGACGATGATATCGACGGAGAGAACCTCTTCGTTCCAACCGCGCAACATCGCAAGCGCGCGATGGCCAGGGGTCGTGGCCCAGCGTTCGGAATGGTCGAAATAGTCCGAGAACTTGGCGCCCGCCTCCTGCTTGCCGTCGACCACCTTGGCGCGCAGAAAGGCGGCCCCCTTCATATGGGTGCGCAGGCGCCCGAGCAGATCGGCATTTTCCGTCATGCCTTCGGCGATGATGTCGCGCGCGCCTTCGAGCGCCGCCTTCACGTCGGCCACCTCGGCGGTCAGGAAGGCGGTCGCACGGTCCGCGGGCGCGACAGAACGGTCGGCAAGGATCGCCTCGGCCAATGGGCCGAGACCACGCTCACGGGCAATCTCCGCCTTGGTGCGGCGCTTTGGCTTGTAAGGCAGATAGATGTCTTCGAGCTCGGCCTTGGTGTCGACTGCGGCAATCTTGGCTTCAAGCTCGTCCGTCAGTTTGCCTTGGCCGCGGATCGAATCGAGGATCGAGGCGCGGCGCGCTTCAAGTTCACGCAGATAGGTCAGGCGCTCCGCAAGGTTGCGCAGCTGCGTGTCGTCGAGCCCACCGGTCACTTCCTTGCGGTAGCGCGCGATGAACGGCACCGTTGCTCCCTCGTCGAGCAACTCGACCGCGGCAACAACCTGCGACGGCGTTGCCTTGATTTCGGCGGCGATGATGGCGGCGATGGGTTTTGCAGGGCTTGCCATGGGGAGTTCCGTCTTTGCTGTTTGGTCGGCGACCATAAAGGCGCAGACCTTGAAGGCCAAGTGAAGGCCGTCTCGGGAAAACCGGAACTCCACAGAAGATGGGTCGGCCGTCCCGCATACAGGCGCAACGACCATCGGCTCAGCACGCCATGGCAGGCTCGACGGGCTCGGCTTCCGGCTTCACGTCCCAGGTGTTGACCGGCTCAAGCGGTGGCCGGCGCTTCTCGAACTCGATCAGCTGCCGCTCGCGCTGTTCGATGTAGCCGCGCGCGACGGGAACAGTATTGAGCGATGGCGACAGCTGAAGCTGGAAGATGAAATGCTTGTCATAGAGGAAGGCGGTCTCGGACGCCGCCAGATAGAACTCCCACATGCGGAAGAAGCGTTCGTCATAGAGCTTCAGCACCTCCTTGCGCCGGGCAACAAAGCGCTCGCGCCAGGCCCTGAGCGTCCAGGCGTAGTGCATAGGCAGGATCTCGACATCCTTGACGAGAAGCCACGTGCGTTCGACCGATGGCAGAACTTCGGAAAGGGCCGGTATGTAGCCGCCGGGGAAGATGTATTTCTCGATCCACGGATTGGTTGCCCAGGGTTTGTAGACCTGGCCGATCGAATGCAGCAGCATCACACCATCCGGCTTCAACAGCTCCTTCATCTTGCCGAAGAAGTTGCCGTAGTTGCCGATGCCGACATGCTCGAACATGCCGACCGAGACGATGCGGTCGAATTGCCGGCCTTGCAGGCTGCGGTAATCCTGTAGTTCGAACCGCACGCGGTCGGACAGGCCGCGCCTTTCGGCGCGGTCACGCGAGACCTTGAGCTGCTCCGCACTCAGCGTGATGCCAGTGACCTCGACACCAGAGGATTCGGCGAGATACATCGCCATTCCGCCCCAGCCGGAGCCGACTTCGAGCACCTTTTGTCCAGGCTGAAGCAAAAGCTTGGCGGCGATGTGCCGTTTTTTGGCAAGCTGGGCGGCATCGAGCGATATTCCCGTGGGCTGAAAATAGGCGCAGGAATATTGCCAGTCCTCGTCAAGGAACAGGTCGAACAGCTTGCGGTCGAGATCGTAGTGATGGGCGACGTTGCGCCTGTTCCGATTGACCGGCAGGCGGCTCAACAGCTGCTGACGCAGCACATGCCAGAGGGCGGTCATCGTGTTGGTGGCATTCGCCGCGTTCTCGATGCCGTTTTCCTTTACGATCGATAGCACGTCAAAGATATCGCCCTGTTCGATCAGGACGCGCCCGTCCATGTACAACTCGCCGAAACGAAGCGCCGGATCACGAACGATTGCCGCTTCCGCCTCCGGGTCGACGATCCGGATCGCCGCCGACTTGCCGCTTTCGTCGCCGAAAACGAGCCGTTCACCGGACGAAAAAGTGACTGTCAGGTTGCCGCGACGAACCAGGCGGCGAAGCAATGTCAAAAAGGCTGCGTTCATGTCTCACCCCTACCAGACGACCGACATGCCCTGGCGGACAGGAGATGCGATGGGTCGGCTCTTTCGGGGCTTCCAGAGAAATGCGCGCGCGTACGGGAGGGGATGCGGGCGCGTCCGGGAGCGACGAGAACCGGCTCCGGCCTAGCCTTGCGACCATCCGGCCGACGCTTCAGTTTCGACGCGCATCAGCGACCGGTTCGTCGTCAGGCCAAACCCCGTCGGGCTCCTATCCATCAGAACTTCCATTAACTTAGGAAGTTCCGACCGATCGACAATGGGTTCTTAATGGCCCCTCATAAATTTGTTTCCTTAGCAAATGCTGGTGGAAGCAATCAGGCGGCAAGGACGCCTTCCCCCCAAAGGCGCGCGCGGTCATGCGGACGATCGAAGTCGAGGATCGGGCCGGCGGGCACGATGCGGGTCGGATTGATGTGCGCAATGCCGTAGTACCCGCGTTTGATGTGGTCGATGCGCACACTCTCGCGCATTCCCGGCCATTGGTAGATTTCACGCTGATAGTTCGACAGGGCCGGATAGTCCTCGATCCGGCGGACATTGCACTTGAAGGCGCCGTGATAGGCCGCGTCGAAGCGGACCAACGTGACGAAAAGGCGGATATCGGCTTCCGTCAGATGCTTGCCGGCAAGGTAACGGTTGGCCGAAAGGTGACGTTCCAATTCGTCGAGCATGCCGAACAGGCCCGCTACCGCCTCCTCATAGGCGCTTTGCGTCTTGGCAAAACCGGCGCGGTAGACGCCGTTGTTGACACGCTCATAGATCGGGCCGTTCCAGCGCTCGATCTCGGCACGCAGTGCCCGCGGATAAAAATCGAGCCTGTTGCCGGTCAGATCGTCGAAGGCGGAGTTGAGGATGCGGATGATGTCGGCGGACTCATTGTTGACGATCCGCCCGTCCTTCATGTCCCAGAGAACCGGTACCGATACCTTGCCGGTGTAGGTCGGGTCGCTGGCGACGTAGAGTTCATGGTGAAAGCGGATGTTCCCGATACGCGCACCTGCGTCCACTGGCCCGTCATAGACCCAGCCGTCCTCACCGAGCTCCGGATTTGAAACCGTGAGGCCGACGATGTCCTGCAGGCCCTTGAGATTGCGAAAGGCGATGGTGCGCGACGCCCAGGGGCACAGATAGGAGACAAACAGCCGGTAACGGCCCGCCTCGGCCGGCAAGGCCTGCTGACCTTCGGGACCGGGCTCGCCATCCGGCGTGATCCAGCGATGGAAACGGGTGGGCTCGCGATGAAACGCACCGCCCTTCATCTCGCTGGCCGCCACATCACCCTTGACCCATTTTCCCTCGACAAGCTGCGGCATCTCACTTCTCCCGATCGCAAAATCAGCGACCGCTACCTCTCACGCCGGTGCCGCGTGGGTCAATTGTGCGCACGGGTGACACATTGTTCGCAATCCGCGAAACGCACGCCACGCGTGCAGCAACATCGTCGCGCCACAATGTCGGGCAATCCGGATTCTGAAGAGGAGAATCGGGATGAAGAAAGTCCTTGCCGTCATTGCCCTTTTTGCCGCCATCGTCTGGCTGCTGAACACATCATTGCTTGCCACCCCGCCCGGCGGCCCTGCAAAGCTGCTTGCACACCGCGGCGTCCACCAGACCTATGCGAAGGCGAATGTCGGCAACGACACCTGCACGGCGACGATCATCAATCCGCCTGAGCACGCCCATCTCGAGAACACCATTCCCTCGATGCAGGCGGCCTTCGACGCCGGCGCCGACGTGGTCGAGCTCGACGTGCACCTGACCCCCGACAAGCAATTCGCCATCTTCCATGACTGGACGCTGGATTGCCGCACGGAAGCCAGGGGCGTGACCGAAGAGACGCCGATGGCAACGCTGAAAACCCTCGATATCGGCTACGGTTACACGGCCGACGGCGGCAAGACTTATCCCTTCCGCGGCAAGGGGGTTGGCCAGATGCCGACGCTTGACGAGGTCCTGGCAGCCCTGCCCGACCGCAAGTTTCTGGTCAACTTCAAGAGCCGGCGCACCGAGGAAGGAACGGCGCTGGCCGCCCTTCTTGACGCTCAGCCGGAATGGCGCGCAGCCGTCTTCGGGGTCTATGGCGGCGAGAACCCGACGCGTGAGGCGCAGAAGACGATCGAGGGCATGCGCGGTTATGACCGGTCGTCGGTGATGGCCTGCTTTACCCACTATCTCGGTTATGGATGGACCGGCCTGGTGCCGGAGGCCTGCAGAAACACGTTTGTCATCGTGCCTGGAAATTACGCGCCCTACCTTTGGGGCTGGCCCGACCGTTTCGCCCAGCGCATGAAAGCGGCCGGCAGCGAAATCATCCTGATCGGCCCCTATCAAGGCGGTGACTTCTCCACCGGCATCGACACCACGGAAGATCTCGATCTGGTGCCGCCAGGATTTGCCGGCTACGTCTGGACCAATCGTGTCGAGACCATCGGACCCGCATTGAAGGGGCGTCAAGCGGCAGAAGCCGGGCGTGGCTGACCGCATGCGCCAAGGTCGCTGCGTCATCCGGAACGGCTGCATGCGAAAGCACTTATCCGGCGCGTGAGGCCGGTAACAAAAAGGCACCCGTTTGCACGGGTGCCGATATCGTATCGCAACAGGTCGACGCGCGAGAATTTACCGCGGGAATTCCAGTCCCATCTCGCGGAACCGCTCGGGGTCGTCGCCCCAGTTTTCGCGCACCTTCACGAACAGGAAGAGGTGCACCGGCTGCTCGAGGATTTCCGAGATCTCCTTGCGCGAAGCGGTCGAGATCGCCTTGATCGCATCGCCGTTCTTGCCGAGTGCGATCTTCTTCTGGCTTTCGCGCTCGACGTAGATCACCTGCTCGATGCGCACCGAGCCGTCCTTGCGTTCTTCCCACTTCTCCGTCTCGACATGCGAGGCGTAGGGGAGTTCCTGATGCAGGCGCAGGAACAGCTTCTCGCGGGTGATTTCGGCTGCAAGCTGGCGCATCGGCAGATCGGAGATCTGGTCCTCCGGATAGTACCAGGGACCTTCCGGCAAAGTCTCTGCCAGGTAATCCATCAGATCCTTGCAGCCCGAGCCGTTCAGCGCCGAGATCATGAAGGTGCGCTCGAACTGGACCGTCTCGTTGGCAGCCGCCGCAAGCTTCAGCAGGTCCTCGGGCCGCACCTGGTCGATCTTGTTCAGAACCAGGATCTTCGGCTGGTGGACTTCCTTCAAGCCTTCGAGAATCGCTTCCGCATCGCCCTTGAGGCCACGCTCGCTATCGATCAGCAACATGATCACGTCGGCATCCTTGGCGCCGCCCCACGCGGTCGTCACCATGGCGCGGTCGAGCCTGCGGCGCGGCTTGAAGATGCCGGGCGTATCCATGAAGACGATCTGGGCGTTGTCGTGGATGGCGATGCCGCGCACGATAGCGCGCGTCGTCTGGACCTTATGGCTGACGATCGAAACCTTGGCGCCCACCAGGCGGTTGACCAGGGTCGACTTGCCTGCATTGGTCGCGCCGATCAGCGCCACGAAGCCCGAGTGGGTCGGCGCGCCTTCGGCGGCCGTATCTTTTTCCATGTCCGTCATTTTTTCCGTCAATTTCCGGCAGAAGTCTTCCGCCACACGCCTTCGCGTTCCAACAATTTCGTCGCAGCGACCTGTTCGGCGCCGCGTTTGGACCTGTCGGTCCCAGTCTCCGGCGCGACACCCGCCACCTCCACGGTGACCGTGAAGCGGGGATCGTGATCGGGACCGGACCGGTCATCCGTCCGGTACGTGGGCGACCCGCCAAACTTGGCGTGGGCCCATTCCTGCAATTCGGTCTTCGCATCGCGGCGCGCACCATCGGCGCGCGCAGCCCTGTCCTTCCAGTGGCGCATCACGAACCCGCGGGCCGCCTCGAGGCCGCCGTCGAGATAGATCGCTGCGATCAGCGACTCTACCACATCGGCGCGCACATTCATCATCGCCTTGCCGGTAATCTTCTTGACGTCGGAGCCGGTGCGGATGAACTGATGCAATTCCATGTCGTCGGCGACCTTGGCGCAGCTTTCGGCGCTGACGAGCTGGTTCAACCGGACCGAAAGCTCGCCCTCGTTCGCATCGCGAAACGTCTGGAACAGCAGTTCGGCAACGCAAAGCCCAAGCACCCGGTCGCCGAGAAACTCGAGCCGCTGATAGTTCGAGCCCTTGGCGCTACGGGCGCTGGAATGGGTGAGCGCCCGATCGAGGCGCTCCTTTTCTGCAAACTGATAGCCGATCACAGCCTCGAGCTTGGCCCGGTCCTCCGTGCTCAGCGACCGCGACTTCATCATTCGACCGCCTTGAACAGACGGTCGTAGCGCAGGTTCGCCGGCCACTTCCAGATTTCGCGGAACGACGTGTCGTTGCCAAGCGAGAAGAAGATCATGCTGGCGCGCCCGACGAGGTTTTCAGCCGGCACGAAGCCGACATCGAAGCGGCTGTCGGCGGAGTTGTCGCGGTTGTCGCCCATCATGAAGTAATGACCCGCAGGCACGATGAATTCGCGCGTGTTGTCGCCACGGGAGTCCGGGAACTGATCGAGCGTGTCGTAGGAGACGCCGTTGTCCATCGTCTCGCGGTAAACAGGAACGTCGCCGCCGGTGTCATACTGGTCGTCGGCGCGGAAGCCGCCATCGGGAACGCGGTCGATCGGCTTGTCGTTGATGTAGAGGATGCTGTTGCGCACCTGAACGCGATCGCCCGGCAGGCCGACGAGGCGCTTGATGTAGTCGATGTCCGGGTTCGGCGGGAAGCGGAAGACCACGATGTCGCCGCGCTTCGGCTCGCTTGCAAAGATGCGACCGGAGAAGAGATCCGGCGAGAGCGGCAGCGAATACTTGGAGAAGCCGTAGGCGAACTTGTTGACGAAGATGTAGTCGCCGACAAGCAGCGTCGGCATCATCGAACCGGAGGGAATGGTAAAGGGCTGAAAGAGGACCGTCCGGATGACGACGGCCAGGAGCAGCGCCTGGATCACGACCTTCACGTTCTCCCAGAGGCCGCTCTGCTTCGCTTCTGTCTTTTCTGCCACGCGTCTGTTTTCCTTTATCATCGCAACACCCTCTTGGGGCTTGCTCTTATCTTTGGTCCGCAGTCTCGACCCTGCCCAGCATTCCGGTCTCATATGATGCAGATCGCCTGCCCTTCAATCGCCCGGGCCCGGGTTTTCCAGCGAAATGCTCTAAACCGTTCCCTCAACCGGGGCAACGGGCAGCGCTTCGATAATCACGAAGGCCTGCGCCAGGGGGAAATCATCGGTGATGGTCAGGTGAACGGCTGCCCGATGCCCCGGCGGCAACATGCGCTCGAGCCGCTCCGCCGCACCACCGGTCAGCTTCATCGTCGGCTTTCCGCCGGGCAAATTGATGACGCCCATGTCCTTCCAGAAGACGCCCTGGGCAAGGCCGGTGCCCAGCGCCTTCGAACAGGCCTCCTTGGCGGCAAATCGCTTGGCATAGGACGCCGCACGGTTCTTCCGGCCCTCGGACTTTGCAATCTCCACCTCGGTGAAGCAGCGCTGGATGAAGCGTTCGCCGAAGCGCGAAAGCGAGTTTTCGATCCGCCTGATATCGATCAGGTCGCTGCCGATGCCAATGATCATGTGGAGGATCCGGGGTCCTTGACGCGCGCCTGGCGCCGCTTCTGGAAAAGACGGGCCGCCTGATAGGCGGCGAGATAGGAAATGACGGCACCTGCGGCCGACAAGGGCAAGGAGCCGATCAGCATCGGCTTGAAAACCGGTCCCCAGAGAGCGGAAAAGTCGAAATGTTCGACCATTCGCATCACATCGGCGCTGCTTGCGGCGTGCGCGCTCTCCACCCCCAGGATCGCAATCCCGAGCTCGTAGGAGGCGGTGAGGATCATCGGGATCGTCACCGGATTGGCAAGCGCCGTCGTGATTGCCGCGGCAACAAGGTTGCCCGAAAACAGAAAGGCGATCCCGACCGCGATGATGATATGCAGCCCGAAGAACGGCGTGAAGGAGGATGCAGCACCCGCTGCCACACCGACGGCGATCGCGTGCGGCGTCGACGACAGGCGCAGGATGCGAAGCGCGATATAACGCGGCCCGCGCGAAAGACCCTTGCGCGGCCAAAGGAACGCGCGAAGTCTTTCGGAAATCGTGACCGGTTTTCTGCGTCTGAATAACATTATGCCGTCATGACCGCGTCTTGACACCGTCAGCCGGCACAAGAGGGCGCGTCCGCCTGTTTGCTGGCCGCAAGATAGGCGTCATGCCCTTCGCTTGCAACCCGCGACCGCGCCGCGCATATGTCGCACACAAGCCATTCACGGAGCGCATGGCTTCAGCATCCCGCCACAAGGCGGGACGCGATCGACTTAGTAGTTGCGGAACAGGCCGCGATCGATCTGGCGCTGACGGTATTCGAGATCGATACGATCGACCGAATTGTTGAGATAGGCGAGCTCACGCTCTTCCTGAGTAGGGATGCGCAGGGCGCGGGTGATTTTCTTCAACTGATTGAACATGGCAAACCTCTTTGTTTACCTCCCGACGCTGAAGATAGTTTAGCGCCCCCTTTTCTACCAGTTCCAGGAAGTAGCGGCAGCCATGCTCCCACGACATGGCTTGCCGTTTTATCATGCGCCCATGCCTGTTTTGGAGGCATCTGCGGGCGATAGCGTGCCGGCGTGGCGCGGGCCGCTTATTCGAACAGCCGCTTCACCAGCGAGACGCTCGGCAGTTCCTTGAGCTGCGTGATCAGATGGTTGAGCTGACGCAGGTCCCAGACTTCGAGATCGAACTGCAATTCGCTGAAGTCTGCGGCCACGCGCCCCATCGACAGCGAGCGGATGTTGACGTCGCTGGTGGCGATCGCCTGGGCCAGTTCCGCCAGTGTTCCCGGCTCGTTGAGCGCGCTGATGGCGATGCGCGCCATGAAGCGGCTGCTGTTGGCCTCGTCCAGGTCCCAGCGCACGTCGATCCAACGTTCCGGCTCTTCATCGAATTTCTGCAGGATCGGCGACTGGATGGGGTAGATGGTGATGCCCTTGTCCCTGTCCATGATGCCGACGATGCGGTCGCCGGGGATCGCGCCGGCCGGGCTGAAGTGCACCTCCGCATTGCCGGAGATCCCGCGGATCGGCAAAGCCTCGGGCCCTTCGACCGAGCCGTTGGCATCCTTGGAGTGGCCGGGCAGCTTGAACACCATGCCGGCGGCGCTGCGCATGTTGAACCAGCCGTCGTCGGCGCTCGGCTTCACCGTCACGCGTTCGTCCTGATGATCTGGGAAGACCGCGCGCAGCACGTCCAGCGACGAGAGTTCGCCGCGGCCAACCGAAGCGATCGCGTCTTCGACCTCCTTCTGGCCGAGGCGATGCAGCGCCGGCTTCAGTGCCTCGCGCGAAAACGTCTTGCCGGCGCGCTCGAAGGTGCGCTCGAGGATACGGTAGCCGAGACCGGCATATTGCTTGCGGATGGCAGCCCGGGTCGCCCGGCGGATCGCCGAACGCGCCTTGCCGGTGACGACGATCTCTTCCCAAGCCGGCGGCGGCACCTGGATGCCCGAGCGGATGATCTCCACTTCGTCGCCGTTGTTGAGACGAGTGACCAACGGCATGATGCGGCCGTTGATCTTGGCCCCGACGCAGGTGTCGCCAATGTTGGTGTGCACGGCATAGGCAAAGTCGATCGGCGTCGCGCCGCGCGGCAGCGCGATCAACTGGCCCTTGGGCGTGAAGCAGAAGACCTGGTCCTGGAAGAGCTCGAGCTTGGTATGCTCCAGGAACTCCTCCGGATTGTCGCCCTCGGCAAGCGATTCGATCGTGCGCCTGAGCCAGGAATAGGCATTGGAATTCGGCGACAGCGCCGTATCGGAGGCGTTCCCCTCCCCGTCCTTGTAGAGCGAGTGTGCAGCGATACCGTATTCGGCGATATCGTTCATGCGACGCGTGCGGATCTGCAGCTCGATGCGCTGGCGCGAGGGGCCGACGATCGTGGTGTGGATCGACTGGTAGTCGTTCTGCTTGGGCGTCGAGATGTAATCCTTGAACCGCCCGGGCACCACGCGCCAGCGGGTGTGGACGATGCCGAGCGCCCGGTAGCAGGACGGAATGTCGTCGACGATGAGGCGGAAGCCCCAGACGTCGGAAAGCTGCTCGAAGGACAGCGACTTCGACTGCATCTTGCGGAAGACCGAGTAGGGCTTCTTCTGCCGCCCCTTGACCTGGGCCGCCTTCAGACCCTCGGCCTGAAGCAACTCGCGCAGTTCGTCCTCGATCTTCTTGATCAGCCCCTCATTGCGCTGGGACAGTTCTTCCAGCCGCCGGGTGACCGTCTCGAAGGCTTCGGGGTTGATGTGGCGGAACGAGAGGTTTTCCAGCTCCTCGCGCATATCCTGCATACCCATGCGGCCGGCGAGCGGCGCATAGATATCCATCGTTTCTTCGGAAATGCGGGCGCGCTTTTCCGCCGACATGTGGTCGAGGGTACGCATGTTGTGCAGCCGGTCGGCAAGCTTGACCAGGAGCACGCGGACATCGTCCGAAATGGCGAGAAGCAGCTTGCGCAGGTTCTCGGCCTGCTTGGCCTTTTTGGTGACGAGATCGAGCTTCTTGATCTTCGTCAGCCCCTCGACGAGTGCGCCGATATCCTCGCCGAAGAGATCGTCGATCTCCTGGCGCGTTGCCGTCGTGTCCTCGATCGTGTCGTGCAGCAGTGCAACGGCGATGGTCGATTCATCGAGCCGCATCTCCGTCAGGATCGCGGCGACTTCCAGCGGGTGGGAAATATAGGGATCGCCGCTTGCCCGCTTCTGTTGGCCATGCTTCTGCATCGCATAGACGTAAGCCTTGTTGAGCAAGGCTTCATTGACGTCGGGCTTGTACTTCTGCACGCGCTCAACGAGCTCGTATTGGCGCATCATTCGCTGGCGGTCCTCTAGATCAGGAAGATTTCAGGCCGAAGCGACCTCAAAATCATGAACGCGATCGTCACTCACAAGAGAGAGCGGGATGCGGGCGGAAATCCGCACACACTTCCTCGTCCGGCTCTACTGCATGTTTCCTTAATCGGGCCTGAAGGAAACATGCTGCAGTCCAAAGTGCTACAGCGACACTTGCTCTGACAGGACGCGCGGCGCTGCAGACGAAATCAATAAAAAAGTGCGCCAATCATACGAGTGGCGCACTCCTTTGAAAACACGTGGGAACGGGCGTTCCGCGACGGATCTCAGTAGTCGTCGCTCTTTTCCGGCGGAACCAGGCCTTCGATGCCGGCCAGCAGTTCTTCTTCCGACATGCGGTCGAAGGTGATGGCTTCCGGCTGGTCTTCGTCTTCGGCAACTTCGGCAAACGTCGTCTCGGCGTCCGTCTGCAGCAGCGAAGCCGGATCCGGCTCGGGCTCGTCCACTTCGACATGCTTCTGCAGCGAGTGGATCAGGTCTTCCTTGAGGTCGCCGGGAGAAAGCGTTTCATCCGCGATCTCGCGAAGGGCAACGACCGGGTTCTTGTCGTTGTCGCGATCGATAGTGATGGCGGCGCCCTGAGAAATCAGGCGCGCGCGGTGGCTGGCAAGCAGAACGAGTTCGAAACGGTTATCGACCTTGTCGATGCAATCTTCGACGGTGACGCGGGCCATTGCCTGTCCTTTTGGGCTCGGAGCGCGGCGGCAATCGCCGCTGCACGGATTGACGACTCGAAACCGGAACGGCCGTCTAGCAACGGCCCCGTCGGCTCCGATTTCTGGATTTAGCCGCCCGGATACAATCAAAACAAGCCAAGTTCAAGTTTTTCCTTCAAGTGGTGCTCACGTAACGTCATACTTCGTGATAAAATGCGATCCGGACGGGTTGGAGACCTACGCCACACACCCTGGTTGCAACGCGGATCGACTGGCGGAAACGTCCGGTAGAAAAGGCGGAGCTGGGGTGTGGACGACCTATAGCAACTGCTAAAACTAGCTATATTCGCGGGCGATCGGCTGGAATAATGCAATACATAAGCTACATTATTTGCAATATCAGCAATTATTAATGTAAACGACTTATTTTTGCGCACCGCTGGCAGGTGGTATTGATGCGCCGCCATTGACAAAGGAACGACGATGTTCGACCCCCGCGAAAAAATCGCACTTTTTATCGACGGCGCCAATCTCTACGCGGCGTCGAAAAGCCTTGGCTTCGACATCGACTATCGCAAACTCCTGAAGGCGTTTCAAAAGCGCGGCTACCTGCTGCGCGCTTACTACTACACCGCCCTGATCGAAGATCAGGAATACTCGTCAATCCGTCCGCTGATCGACTGGCTAGACTATAACGGTTACAAGGTCGTGACGAAGCCTGCCAAGGAGTTCACCGATTCACTTGGACGCCGCAAGATCAAGGGCAACATGGACATCGAACTTGCAATCGACGCCATGGAGCAATCGGAAACCGTCGACCATCTCGTTATCTTCTCCGGCGACGGCGATTTCACCACCCTCGTCGAAGCGCTGCAGCGCCGCGGCCGCAAGGTTTCCGTCGTTTCCACAATGTCGACGCAACCGCCGATGATCGCCGACGACCTGCGCCGCCAGGCCGATCACTTCATCGACCTTGCCACGCTTCGCGCCGAAATCGGCCGTGAACCCTCCGAACGTACCCCGAGACACAGCGAGCCCGTCGCAGATCCCGTTGAAATTTAGGGGTAAACGCCGAAGCGCCGGAATCGTTCCGCGCCAGGCCAGAGATTCTTTCGAAACCTGAAAATACCGAAATTTGATTGCCGGGCCGCCTTGGTGGCCAGCGAAGCGGGTCGCATCGTCAGGCAGGCCCTGCCCCGACACTCCACCCATTTCCGTTCTGATTGACCTTGCGCCTGTGACAACGGTCGAGCCGGTGCATGATCGGCCAGCTCAAGCCAGCGCGCACCCTGTATCTCACGTTTTCGAGTATCTTAGGCCATCAAGCGTTTGCACTTGAAGGCGGGAACGCTAGCCACGATCTTTCAGCAGTCGGCTCTTCTGCCTGTTCCAGTCGCGCTCCTTCGAGGCCTCGCGCTTGTCGTGCAGCTTCTTGCCCTTGCCGAGCGCCAGCTCGAGCTTCGCCCTGCCGCGGTCGTTGAAGTAGATCTTGAGCGGGATCAGGGACATGCCTTCACGGTTGACGGCACCCTGCAGCCGGTTGACCTCGCGCTTCGACAAGAGCAGCTTGCGACGGCGACGGGTCTCGTGATTGAAGCGGTTCGCCTGCAGATATTCCGGCAGATAGGAATTGATCAGCCAGATCTCCCCGCCCTCGTCGGTCGCATAGGATTCGGCAATATTGGCCTTGCCTTCGCGCAGCGACTTGACCTCGGTGCCGGTCAAAACCAGACCGGCCTCGTAGGTGTCGACGATCTCATAGTTGAAGCGGGCCTTGCGGTTTTCCGCCACAACCTTGTTGACCGTGCGCTGGCTTCCTTTGGGTGCCATCAGTTCATCAATCCTGCATGGAGAAGTGCCGCGTCGATCGCCGCTTCGGTTCCCGGCTCAAGCGTCGACAGGAGCGGCGAACGCACGGCACGGCTCATGCGGCCAAGGCGGTTCAGCGCATACTTCGCGCCACAGAGGCCCGGCTCCATGAAGATCGCCTTGTGCAGCGGCATCAGCTTGTCCTGATAGGCGAGCGCCTTGGCGAAGTCGCCTGCCAACGTCGCTTCCTGGAACTCCGCGCAGAGGCGCGGCGCCACGTTCGCCGTCACCGAGATGCAACCAACGCCGCCGTGGGCATTGAACCCGAGCGCTGTCGCGTCTTCGCCGGAAAGTTGAACAAAATCAGGACCGCAGGCCATGCGCTGTTCCGACACGCGCTCGATCTTTCCGGTCGCATCCTTGACGCCAATGATGTTGCGATAGGCCTTGCTGAGGGCTGCCATCGTTTCAACGCTCATGTCGACCACCGAGCGGCCGGGAATGTTGTAGATGACGATCGGAGCCTTCACGCTTTCGGCAATCGCCGCATAGTGTGCGAACAGACCCTTCTGGGTCGGCTTGTTGTAGTAGGGCGTGACCACCAGGATCGCATCGGCGCCCGCCTTTTCGGCGTGCTGTGCAAGCTCGATCGCTTCCGTCGTGTTGTTGGAACCGGCGCCGGCAATGACGGGCACCCGCTTGGCGGCCGCCTCGATGCAGAGCTCGACGACCTTCTTGTGTTCGTCGTGCGAAAGGGTCGGGGATTCGCCGGTCGTGCCGACGGGCACGAGGCCGTGGCTGCCCTCTTTTATCTGCCATTCCACATGCGCGACGAAACCATCCGCGTCCACTGCGCCGGTGGCGGTGAACGGTGTTACGAGAGCGGGAATGGAACCCTTGAACATGCACAACTCCTGACGGCGCAAAGAGCACCTATGCACTCATGCTTTGGCCGTAATCGACGGTTAGAAAACTGCCGCACCATAATCATGTGAGATGGCCGCGGCAAGCACTGTGACACGGCATTTCATGCCGGTTTTCGCGCAAAAGCTTGGCGTTCAGCCCACATAGTCGGCGTCCTCGACCAAGGTCGAACGGCGTGAGAAGGTGCAATTGCCATGATTGATGCCGACCAATAGTCTCGCCCGAGACCATCCGGAAGTGTAGTGAATGCAAGATGCGGGGAACACGGGGCCATTGATGCGCGGATCGATCTTTCTGCCTGTTGCCGTCATCATCAGCGCGGCATTTCTCCCCTCGGCTGCATCAAGTTCCGAAACTCCCGATCGCGTACCGGTTCCCGCGCGCAAGCCCGCCAGTCACGGTGCCGCAACCCCGGTTGCGACAGATGAAACGACAAGCGCCATTCCGGCAGTTCCGGCCATCACCAGCAGCGAGCTGAAGTTGGGTCTCGATGCCTTGTCCAACCGGCAGCCGAGCCAGGCGATAGCGATCCGCAACGCCATGGGCGAAGGCACGCTCGACCGGCATATCCTGACCTGGGCCATTGCCGTTTCCGGACAGCGCGGCGTTCCGTCCCACGAGATCGCCGACGCCCAACGCGAGCTTCAGGGGTGGCCGGGTCTCAAATCCCTGCGCGCCAACTCCGAGCGCGCGCTCTATCGCGAAAACCCGCCGGCGGCCGACGTGCTGGCCGCCTTTGGCGACACGCAGCCGGAAACGACCGAAGGGACCGTCATCCTGGTTCGCGCACTCGTCGCTCAAGGGAAAAGCGAGGCGGCGGCGAAGCGGCTGAGCGAAGTCTGGCGAAAACAAGCCCTCGACAAGGATCTCGAAACGACGATCCTCGGCGAGTTTTCCGGACTGCTGACCGCGAGCGACCACCAGAGGCGCATGGCGATGTTGCTTTATCGCAACCGGGTCGAGCAAGCGGAACGGTTCGGGGACCTCGGCAAGGCCCAATCACTTTACCGCGCCTGGGCTGCCGTCAATCGCGGGGCCGGCGACGCTGCCGCGCTGATTGCCGCTATCGACAACGCCTGGCGCAAGGATCCGGCTTTTCTCTTCATTCAGATCGAATACCTGCGCAAGGAAAAGAAGTACGAGGAGGCGGCCAAACTTCTCGGCCGCATGCCCAGGGATACATCGGCGCTCGTCGATCCCGGCGAATGGTGGGTGGAGCAGCGTATCATCAGCCGGGGTCTTCTCGACCTCGGCGACTTTCGCGGTGCCTACCGCGTCGCGGCCGGCCATTTGGCAACCGAGGCGACCGACATTGTCGACGCGGAATTCCATGCCGGCTGGTTCGCTCTCCGCGGCATGGAGGATCCGGCGATCGCCGAGCGCCACTTCCGGCGCATACTCGACGTCTCCAATCGCCCGCTCTCGGCGTCACGCGCCTGGTATTGGCTCGGCCGGTCGGCAGAGGCCGGCGGACCGGGCGACGCCAGCGCCTATTTCGCCAATGCGGCGCGTTACCCTGGAACGTTCTATGGCCAGCTCGCGGCCGCAAGACTTGGCCGAAAGACGCTGAACGTCGCCTACCCCGCACCCGCGCCTCAAGACCGGATGCAGTTCGAAAACCGCGAAGCGGTGCGGGCGATAACGCGGCTCGAAAGCACCGGCCATGCGTGGCGCGCCGACAGCATCTATCGCGCGCTCGCCGATGAATTGACGAGCCCCGGTGAACTGGCCCTGCTGTCCGCGCGCGCGGAAAAAAGCGGCAATCATCAGTTGTCGCTGCAGGTGGGCAAGATTGCGTTCGGGCGCGGGATCGATGTCGCTGCCCTTGCCTTTCCTGTCGGCGTCATTCCGCCGAGCGCCAATATCGACGGTTCCGGCAAGGCGCTTGCCTATGCCATTGCGCGCCAGGAAAGCGCCTTTAATCCGGCAGCCATTTCCACCGCCAATGCGCGTGGCCTCTTGCAACTGATGCCAGGCACGGCCAAGGGCGTGGCCGGCCGATATGGGCTTGCCTATTCGCAGGAACGCCTGACCACCGATGCGGGCTATAATGCAACGCTCGGGGCGCATTATCTCGGCGAACAGATCAGCAGTTTCGGCGGGTCCTACATCCTCACCTTCATCGCCTACAATGCCGGTCCGCGCCGCGTACCCGACTGGCTCGACCGCTATGGCGATCCGCGGGGCAGGCCGATCGACGAAGTCGTCGATTGGATCGAACGCATCCCCTTCCAGGAAACACGCAACTACGTGCAGCGGGTCATGGAGAATTACCAGGTATACAAATCACGGCTCGGGCAGAAAGCGGATATCGTCGAAGACCTGAGAATGGGCCGACGGTAATTCTCGCGTCCCTCACGATCAAGTAAACGTGATCGTGAGGGACGGCACAAACGACGCGCTCAACCATTCCTTCCCAGAGCTTGGAACTTCCTCGGAAGGAAATGGTGAGCACTATGAAGACGTTAACAATGGTTGCCCTGTCGCTGGTGACTGCACTGAGCAGCGTTCCGTCTGCTTTTGCCTTCCCTGGCGCTCCCGTGGTCGTTTCGCGTACGACCGATGTCCAGCAGGTTCAATTCCCCTATGAGCGTGGCGAAGGACGCAAGAGCCGTTCGAGTTGCGCCCTTCCCTATTGCGGCAACCGCGGCGCCGTACGGAACGAACGACGCTATCGCGACGGGTATTATCGCGACGGTCACTACCGCGACCGCTATCGCCGGTACTATCACGATGATGACAACGACAATGTCGGTGCGATCATCGGTGGCCTCGCCGCAGGCGCAATCATCGGCGGCCTGATCAACCAGCCGAGATATTACAACGAGCCTCGGGCCGTGGGCGGCAACTCCCACACACGCTGGTGTTATGCGCGCTACCGGTCCTATCGCGCCTACGACAACAGCTATCAGCCCTATGGTGGCCCCCGGCGTCAATGTTACTCGCCGTATTGATCGTCTCACCCATCCGTTTCCCGTAGCGATGGCTATGGGAAACGGGAAACGCGCGGTGCACCGCGCTGTTCGGAGCGCGCTGCGCAAGGACATCTGCCCCATCCCTTCGCCAAACCGCAACCGAAGCGCTTGTCCGACGGCCATCATCGGCTAGGATCGGCAACAGAGCGGTATGGAGGGGTTGGAATGGAGCAGTATCGGGAGCACCGATTTCAGGCAAATGACGGCTTGCAGCTCTATGCCCGCAGATACGCACCGGTTGAAATTTCAACGGCGATACCTGTCGTCTGCCTGCCGGGCCTGACGCGAAACAGCCGCGATTTTCACGCGCTCGCCCTCTTCCTCACCTCTTCATCCGGAGGTAGCCACCCCGTTGTCTCACTGGATTACCGCGGGCGCGGCAACGCGGCGCGTGACCCGGATAAAAGCAACTACAGCATCGCCGTCGAAACGCGCGACGTCGTCACGGCCTGCGCCCATTTCGGCATCGAAAGGGCCTGCTTCATCGGCACGTCTCGGGGCGGGCTGATCCTGCACCAGCTCATCGAGGTGGCCCCCGACCTGATTGCCGCAGCCGTGCTCAACGATATCGGCCCCGTGATCGAGATCGCGGGATTGCTGGCAATCAGGGACTACCTCAACGCGCCCCATGGTCCGACACGCTGGGCCGAGGCGCCCAACTATCTGCGAACCGTACATGGTGCCGACTTTCCGATCCTTGGCGCGTCCGACTGGGAACAAATGGCAAGGGCGATCTATCGCGATGAAGCCGGCATCCCCTGCGCCGATTTTGACCCGGCGATCGCCTTGCCGTTGCGCGGCCTGACAGGCGAGACGTCGCTACCCACACTCTGGCCCCAGCTCGAGGCGCTGGCGGAAAGACCCTTGATGGTCGTTCGAGGCGAGCACTCAAAGCTGCTCTCTCAGACCATCTTCGACGACATGAGGCGGCGGAACCCAAAAATCCTGGCGCACACGGCGCTTGGCCAGGGTCATGCCCCTCTTCTGCACCTTGACGGTCCCCGTCAGGCCGTGACGGCCTTTGCCGACAGCATCGCATAGAACATGTGTTCGAGAGCGACGTGGCCTTGCGATAAAGACATCCACCATATCAACGACTTAAGACACGCAGCGCTGATCTGAAAGATCGCTACGCACTTTCGTGTCGGCCGCCAACAGCCATCCGCCCGGAAATCCCGGACTGCCGGAGCGGATGCGGCGGCGCGCGGAATTCTGTGATTTCAACGGTAGCGCGGAACGACCCTGCGGCTGCCGGTTCGCCGAGACAGGCCTCGCGCTCCACACGGACCTGCAAACGAAAAAGCCCGGCTCGAAAGCCGGGCTTCTCTCTTCTGACCGAAGTCACACGATATTAGAAGTCGCGCTGCAGGCGGACGAAGCCGAATACCTGGTCGTCGCGGTTGTCAGCATCTTCGTACTGGACCGACACGCGGGTCGCGAGACCTTCGGTGATCTTGTAGTCCAGCGTTACGCCAGCGCGCCATGCATCGTCGTTGCCGAAGTCGGTGATCGAGGATGCGAGGTTGTCGAAGTACTGAACGCCGGGGGTGATGGCGAGCTTGTCGGTGGCGTTGAAGCGGTACGACGCAGCAACGGTCCACTCAGACTTTGCCCAGTAAGCGTTCGGGTTCGAAGCCCAGATACCAGCGAGCTGGAAGACGCCCGGGCCGAGGTCAGCCGAGAGCAGAGCGCGGATTGCGCCTTCTTCGAATTCAGAGTCGTAGCCGCCGAGCAGGTCGAAGGATACGCCGCCGAGCGAAGCCGAAACGATACCCGAAACGCCAACACCGTTAGCCTTCGTCGAAGCGCCTTCGAGTTCGTCGATCGAGATACCGGCCTGGAACGAACCGCCGTCATAGAGGTAGGCGATCGAGTTGAATTCGGTGACGTTGCCGAGCGAGTCGGTTTCGCCGTTCAGGCCCTTATCCCACCAGTTGTAGAAGAAGCCGGCCTTGAGGCCACCGAGCTGGATGTAGGCTTCGTCAACGTCGATGAGGCTGTCGCCATCGTCGGTGTCGTTGTCGGCGTTGAATTCAGCAGCGAAGAAGCCGGTGAGCGTGCCGTACTCGGTGTCGCTCTTGGCGTCGAACGAGATGTAAGCGCGCGAGAAGGCATCCCAGTCAGACGTCGACTGACCGTCTACGCCCGGAGCAACTTCGTAGTCTTCCTGGTTCCACTTGTTGTCGGCAGCGTCGCGGCCGAAATCAGTCTGGAAACGGATGAAGCCGCCGATCTTGAGGCAGGTTTCGGTGCCCGGGATGTAGAAGTAGCCAGTGCCGAAAGCGTCGCAAACGCGAACGTATTCCATGGGCTCCGGCTCGGCTGCGACGATTGCGTCAGCTGCCTGTGCGCCGGAA
>NZ_DASYGZ010000093.1:0-12375 GCF_035999135.1 Ensifer sp. | reverse complement strand
CACGCTCATGAAAATGCCGAAAACCATCGGGCTGGTCCATTTCATCGGTATCGGCGGCATCGGCATGAGCGGCATTGCCGAGGTGCTGCACAATCTCGGGCACAAGGTGCAGGGCTCCGACCAGTCCGACAGCGCCAATGTCCAGCGGCTGCGTGCCAAGGGCATCGAGGTTTTTGTCGGCCACAAGGCCGAGAACCTTGGCGAGGCGGAGGTGATCGTCGTGTCGACGGCGATCAAGAAGGACAATCCGGAACTGATCGCCGCCCGCGAAAAGTTCCTTCCCGTCGTGCGCCGCGCCGAGATGCTGGCCGAGCTCATGCGCTTCCGCAACGCGATCGCGATCGGCGGCACCCATGGCAAGACGACGACCACCTCGATGGTCGCGGCGCTGCTTGAAGCCGGCAACCTCGACCCGACCGTCATCAACGGCGGCATCATCAACGCCTACGGCACCAACGCCCGCATGGGCGAGGGCGAGTGGATGGTGGTGGAGGCCGACGAATCCGACGGCACCTTCCTGAAGCTGCCGGCCGACGTCGCCGTCGTCACCAACATCGACCCTGAGCATCTCGACCACTACGGCAATTTCGACGCCGTGCGCGCCGCCTTCCGCCAGTTCGTCGAGAACGTGCCCTTCTACGGCTTCGGCGTGCTCTGCCTCGACCATCCGGAAGTGCAGACGATGGTCGGCAAGATCGAGGACCGCAAGGTCGTCACCTACGGCGAGAACCCGCAGGCCGACGTGCGCTTCCACAACATCCGCATGGACGGCGCCACCTCCGTCTTCGACATCGAGATCCGCCGCCGGCGTACCGGTCAGGTGATCACGATGAAGGACCTGCGCCTGCCGATGCCGGGCCGCCACAACGTCTCGAACGCGACGGCCGCCATCGCGGTTGCCCAGCGCCTGGGCGTCAGCCCGGAGGCGATCGCCAAGGGGCTTGCCTCCTTCGGCGGCGTCAAGCGTCGCTTCACGCTGACGGGCGAATGGAACGGCGTGCGCGTCTATGACGACTATGGCCACCATCCGGTCGAGATCAAGGCGGTCTTGAGGGCGGCGCGCGAAGCCTGCCAGGGCCGAATCATCGCCGTGCACCAGCCGCACCGCTACTCGCGCCTTTCGAGCCTGTTTGAAGATTTTTCCGCCTGCTTCAACGATGCCGACACGATCCTGATTGCGCCCGTCTACGCGGCCGGCGAGGATCTGATCCCCGGCGCAACCGCCGAGGAGCTGGTGGATCGCATCAAGGCCGGCGGTCATCGCGACGCCCGTTATGTCTCCGGTCCGGAGGCGATCGCGCCGGTTGTCAGCAAGATTGCACAGCCCGGCGATTTTGTGGTTCTCTTGGGGGCTGGGAGCATCACCTACTGGGCTGCTGCCCTGCCAAAGGAACTCGCGGATAATTCAGGAAATTGAGCATGAAACAGGTCAACGGTCAGAAACTACTCGATGCGCTCGGAAGCGGTGTCAGCGCGGTGCGCGGCCGGATCACACCGGATGCGCCGATGGATCGCGTCACCTGGTTCCGCGCCGGCGGTCTTGCCGAGCTGATGTTCCAGCCGCATGACACGGACGATCTCGTCACCTTCCTGAAGCTGGTCCCGGCCGAAGTGCCGATCACGGTCGTCGGCGTCGGCTCAAATCTCCTGGTGCGCGACGGCGGCATCCCCGGCGTTGTCATCCGCCTCTCGGCCAAGGGTTTTGGTGACCTGGAGCTTGTCGGCGAAAACCGAATCAAGGCGGGCGCCATCTGCCCGGACAAGAACATCGCGGCCATGGCGCTCGACCACGGCATCGGCGGCTTCTACTTCTACTATGGCATCCCGGGCTCGCTCGGCGGCGCGTTGCGCATGAACGCCGGCGCCAATGGCGCAGAGACCCGCGAGCGGGTGGTCGAAGTCCACGCTGTCGACCGTCAGGGCAACCAGCATGTGCTGACCAATGCTGACATGGGTTATGACTATCGCCATTCGTCGGCGCCGAAGGATCTGATCTTCACCCATGCGGTGTTTGAAGGGTATGCCGAGGACAAAAACAAGATCCGCACCGACATGGACGCCGTGCGCCAGCATCGCGAGACGGTGCAGCCGATCCGCGAGAAGACTGGTGGCTCGACCTTCAAGAACCCCGAGGGTCATTCGGCGTGGAAGCTGATCGACGAGGCCGGCTGCCGCGGGCTAATGATCGGCAGTGCGCAAATGTCGCCGCTGCACTGCAACTTCATGATCAACACCGGCCAGGCCAGCGGCTACGAGCTCGAATATCTCGGCGAAACCGTGCGTCAGCGCGTGCTCGAGCATTCGGGCGTTCGGCTCGAATGGGAGATCAAGCGTATCGGCAATTTCATGCCGGGCTACGAGATCAAGGAATTCCTCGGCCGCGGCATCGCGTAAGGCTGAGCGGATACACTATTTGAGAAGGGCCGTGGCGGAAACGCTGCGGCCCTTTTTGCTTGGGGTGATGGCGTTCGCTCATCCTCCGTCATGCTCGGGCTTGACCCGAGCATCCATGGTCCAGCCGTGAGATGAGCCTGGCATGGGAATCGATCCTCGGGTCAAGTCCGAGGATGACGGGAAGAGAGGGCGTTGGCCTCACTGAAACTCGGGAGGGGGCTGGGCTGCATCGTAAACGCAAAGGGCCGCAGCGTCGCCGCTGCGGCCCTTCATGTTCGTTGCTGGCCGCGCCGGGCGCGGCCAGTCCGATATCAGGCCGAAACCTCGTCTTCCGTCGACAGCAGCAGGCACAAAAGCGTGATGGCGGCGGCGGCGAGCAGATAGTAGCCGACGTGATTAAGGCTGTAGTTGGTGGCGAGCCAGGTGGCGATGTAGGGCGCCAGCGACGCGCCGAAGATGCCGGCGAGGTTGAAGGTCATGGACGCACCGGTGTAGCGCACCGAGGTCGGGAACGGCGCGGCAAGGGCTGCCCCGATCGGGCCGTAGGTGAGGCCCATGAGGCCAAGGCCGATGATCGAGAACAGGAAGGCGCCACCGAGGCCGCCGGCAAGAAGCGGCGCCATGAACAGGCCAAAGACGCCGATGCCGATCGTTGACAGGATCAGGACGAGGCGGCGACCGTAGCGGTCCGACAGGATGCCGGCGACCGGGATCATCAGGCCGAAGAACACGACGCCGGTCATCTGCACCACCAGGAACTGCTCGCGCGAATAGCCGAGCTTGGCCGTGCCCCAGGAGAGCGAAAACACCGTCATCAGGTAGAAGAGCACGAAGGTCGCGAGCGCCACGAACGTGCCGAGCACCAGGCTGCGCTTGTGGAAGCGGAAGATCTCGGCGATCGGCACCTGTACGCGTTCATGGCTGTCGACGGCCTTCTGGAACTCCGGTGTTTCGGTGATCTTCAGGCGAACATAAAGACCGACGGCGACGAGCAGGATGCTGGCGATGAAGGGCACGCGCCAGCCCCAGGCGAGGAAGGCTTCGTTGCTCATGACTTCGCCGAGGATGAGGAAGGTGCCGGCCGACAGCAGGAAGCCGATCGGGGCGCCGAGCTGCGGGAACATGGCGTACCAGCTGCGCTTGCCTTCAGGCGCGTTTTCGGTGGCAAGCAGCACTGCGCCGCCCCATTCGCCGCCGAGCCCGAGACCCTGGCCGAAGCGGCACAGCGCGAGAAGCAGCGGTGCTGCGACGCCGATGGTCTCGTAGGTCGGCAGAAGACCGATGACGACGGTGGAGATGCCCATAGTCATCAGCGCTGCGACCAGCGTCGCCTTGCGGCCGACCTTGTCGCCGAAATGACCGAAGATCACCGCGCCGAAGGGGCGGGCAAAGAAGGCGATCGAGAAGGTCGCGAAGGACTGCAGCATTGCCGAGGTCGGATCGGCGGCCGGGAAGAACAGGTGCGGGAACACCAGCACCGCGGCGGTGGCGTAAACGTAGAAGTCGAAGAATTCGATGGTCGTGCCGACGAGGCTGGCGAACAGCACCCGGGCAGGGGAGTTCACTGCCGGCGTCTGCAACGCGCTATCCTTCGGCGACAGGGAGTGTGTCGCGTCTGTCATTGTTGTCATTCCTGATATGATTGTCATGCCGTCTTGGGAGGCGGTCGGGGCGTTCTAACGCAAGTTTTCGCCTGTTGGAACCCTGAGATCGTAAGAAGTGCGAACGATTCGGCCGGGGTGCGCAGCATTATTCCGCCGCCGCATGGCTTGTCGGCTGCATTGGCGCGATGTGCTGTCATTTAGGCAATTGCGAACACTGCGTGCTTTCATGTGTTGATGCCTATTAAAAGTTGCGTTAGCAAAAGGCATGTTTATGAGATTTGTTCACGGTTTTCCGGTGAAGGGGATGGCTTCGCGCGAAGGCTTTTTCGTCGCCGCCTATGCGCTACGGGGGAGCTCGGACCTTGATGCCTTTTCAAATGGTCAATTGGAGGATCTGCTGGCGTGGTTTCGCCAAAACCTGAAAATACCGCCGCGGTTCAATCGCACGAAGTCGAAAAACGACCGTTGGCGACAGGCCAAGGGGCTCAGCTGGTTCAAGCCGACGGCACGGCAGCATCTGGACAAGGCGTTCGAACTGGCCGAGTTGCTGACGCGGCATGGGGTCGCCATCGAACTGCTGAAGGCCGCAAGGATCGGTTATGTCATCTATGAGGACGATCATCAGGTCGTCGCCGAACCCTTTGCCGACCTGCGATGCTGAGGGTGAATTTCGTCGCAAGCGAGTACTCCGTCCCACCGCTCAACCGCGCTTGACCGGAATCAAATTGTGGCAAACTCTCGGCGCCGAAGCGATCGGCTTCGTTTTTCAGGAGCGAATGCATGTTCAAGAAGCTTTCTGCGGAATTTCTCGGTACATTCTGGCTCGTTTTCGGTGGTTGCGGCAGCGCGGTTCTGGCGGCTGCCTTTCCTGAGGTCGGCATCGGCCTGCTCGGCGTTTCCTTCGCTTTCGGTCTGACCGTGCTCACCATGGCCTATGCGGTCGGCGGTATTTCCGGCGGCCATTTCAATCCGGCCGTTTCCGTCGGGCTGACGGTCGCCGGCAAGTTCCCGGCGTCGAACCTTATCGGCTATGTCATCGCGCAGGTGCTGGGCGCGATCGCGGCCGCCGCGGTGCTGTACGTGATCGCCAGCGGCAAGGCCGATTTCCAGCTCGGCGGCTTTGCCGCCAACGGCTATGGCGAGCATTCGCCGGGCGGCTATTCACTGACGGCGGCGCTGGTCGCCGAGGTGGTCCTGACCTTCTTCTTCCTGTTCATCATTCTCGGTTCCACCCATGGCCGCGTGCCCGCCGGCTTCGCCCCGATCGCGATCGGCCTGGCGCTGACGCTGATCCACCTGGTCTCGATCCCGGTGACCAACACGTCCGTCAATCCGGCTCGTTCGACCGGGCAGGCGCTGTTTGTCGGTGGCTGGGCGATCCAGCAATTGTGGCTCTTCTGGGTGGCGCCGATCATCGGCGCGGCGATCGCCGGCATCGTCTGGAAGATCGTCGGCGACGACGACTGATCCTGCTTCAGGCCGGTCATGCAAGAAACCCGCCGCGCTCGTTGCGGCGGGTTTTTTCATTTTTTCTTCTCTTTATGCATTAGATTCAGGATTGCTCCGCAACCCTTTGATCTCCCGCTAAAATGCCTTGTCGTCCATGCGCTTATGCGCGCGTGACCCGTTTCATTTCCCGACTAAGGTTAACGAAAGTAAACGGTTCGTTAACCATAATGACGCTCTAGTGGCCCCATGGCGCCGGTGACTCGAAAAGCCCGGAACCAGCCAGACGCAAGGAAACCTTGCGATATTGGCGTATTGTCTGGGGGTTTGAATGAACGGCAAGCATGTGGCTGTCCTGATGGGCGGATTTTCTTCGGAGCGACCGGTGAGCCTGTCGTCCGGGGCTGCCTGTGCGGATGCGCTGGAGGCTGCCGGCTATCGCGTCACGCGGGTGGACGTCGATCGTAACGTTGCCGAAGTGCTGGCGGCCCTGCGTCCGGACGTCGCCTTCAATGCCCTTCACGGTCCGTTCGGCGAGGACGGCACAATCCAGGGCATCCTGGAATATCTCGAAATTCCCTATACCCATTCGGGCGTACTGGCCTCGGCGCTCGCCATGGACAAGGCGCAGGCCAAGCACGTTGCCGCCGCATCCGGTATTCCGGTCGCCGACGCGCTGGTGATGGATCGCCGCTCCTTCGGTCCGAAGCACCCGATGAAGCCGCCTTATGTCGTCAAGCCGGTGAGCGAAGGCTCGAGCTTCGGTGTCGTTATCGTCAAGGAAGACCAGTCGCATCCGCCGCAGGTCGTGACGTCGAACGAGTGGCGCTACGGCGACCGAATCATGGTCGAGCGTTACGTCGCGGGCCACGAGCTGACCTGCGGCGTCATGGGCGATACGGCCCTTGGCGTGACGGAAATCATTCCGCAGGGCCATGCCTTCTACGATTATGATTCCAAATACGTAAAAGGCGGCTCGCGCCACGTCATTCCGGCGCAGGTTTCACCAAATATTTACCAAAAAATACAAACACTCGCTCTGAAGGCGCATCAGGCAATCGGTTGCCGCGGCGTCAGCCGATCCGACTTTCGTTTCGATGACAGTTCCTCCGGTCAGGGCGAACTGATCTGGCTGGAAATCAACACCCAGCCCGGCATGACACCAACCTCCCTGGTGCCCGAGATGGCCGCGCATGCCGGCTACAGCTTCGGCGAGTTTTTGAGTTGGATGGTGGAGGACGCATCGTGTTTGCGTTGAGGGGCAGAAGGGGCAGGAGGGTTCGTCACCTCGATGGCGACGTCGCCGTCGATGTCGACGGCGCGCGCGTATTGCCGCGGCCGCTTCGTCGCGTCGTTCGCTTCTTCGTCAGCCTTGGTGCGGGGCGCGTTCGCTTCCCGGCCTATACCGGCACGATCTCGGCGCTCGCCTTCTTTGCGGCGACCGGCCTTTACGGCATGTCGCTCGGCGGCCACACACAGAATTTCGCCCAGGCCTCGACCACGGCCGCGGGTTTCGCGATCGAGGACGTCAAGGTTTCCGGCAACGACCAGACCTCCGAGATCGACATCCTGCAGCAGCTCGGCCTCGACGGCACCACCTCGCTGGTGGCGCTCGATATCGCCGAGGCGCGCAAGCTGATTGCGGAAATGCCGTGGGTCCAGGGCGTGACGGTGCGCAAGGTCTACCCCGGCACGATCGAAGTGAGCCTCACCGAGCGCAAGGCCTTCGGCATCTGGCAGCACGGCTCGGATCTTTCGCTGATCGAACGCAGCGGCAGCGTGATCGCGCCGTTGCGCGACAACAAGTTTGCCGCTTTGCCGCTGTTTGTCGGCCGCGACGCCGAGACGGCAGCTGCCGACTTCTACGACGAATTTTCCCGCTGGCCGGAGATCCGCTCGCGGGTCAAGGCCTTCGTGCGCGTGGCCGGCCGCCGCTGGGACCTGCGCCTCGACAACGGCATCGTGGTCAAGCTTCCGGAACACGACGTCGCCCGGGCGATGAAAGTGCTCTCCGAAATGGAAAGCGGGCACCAGCTCCTCGAGCGCGACATCGCCGCCGTGGACCTGAGGCTCGAAGACAGAACCACAGTTCAGTTGACGCCGGACGCAGTGACCCGGCGCGAAGTTGCCTTGAAGGCGAGGGACAAGATGCTGAAGGCGCAGGAGACCGAAAAGAAGAAAGAAGGCCGCATATGAGTCTGTTCGGTTCCTCCAGCTTTGGCCTGCCACGCCTGAAGCCGCTTAATTCCAAGCGGTCTCATGTTGTTTCGGTGCTGGATATCGGCTCGACCAAGATCGTCTGCATGATCGGCCGGCTGACGCCGCGCGCCGAAAGCCAGATCCTGCCGAACCGCACGCATAGCGTCGAGATCATCGGCATCGGCCACCAGAAATCCCGCGGCGTCAAGAACGGCGTCGTCGCCGATCTCGATGCAGTCGAAAGCGTCGTGCGGCTGGCGGTGGATGCCGCCGAGCGCATGGCCGGCCTCACCATCGACAGCCTGATCGTCAACGTTTCGGCGGGCCGCCTGCAGAGCGACGTTTATACCGCGACGATCGATCTCGGTGGCCAGGAAGTCGACGCCAACGACCTGCGCAAGGTTCTGTCGGCCGCTGGCCAGCAGTCGCTGCGCTCCGACCGCGCCATCCTGCACTCGCTGCCCACGGGCTTCTCGCTCGACGGCGAGCGCGGCATCCGCGATCCGCTTGCCATGTTCGGCGACGTTCTCGGCGTCGACATGCACGTGCTGACCGCCGAACGGGCAGCGCTGAAGAACCTCGAACTCTGCGTCAACCGCGCGCATCTCTCGGTCGAGGGCATGGTCGCAACCCCCTACGCCAGCGGCCTTGCCGCTCTGGTCGACGACGAGGTCGAGCTCGGCTGTGCCGCGATCGACATGGGTGGTGGCACGACGACGATCTCGGTTTTCGCCGAAGGCAAGCTCGTTCATGCCGACGCCGTCAGCCTCGGTGGCCATCACGTGACGACCGATCTTGCGCGCGGTCTTTCGACCCGCATCGAAGACGCGGAACGGCTGAAGGTCGTGCACGGCTCGGCGCTCCCCAACAGCGCCGACGAACGCGACATCGTTTCGGTTCCGCCGATCGGCGAGGACGACCGCGACCAGCCGACGCATGTGCCGCGCGCGCTCGTCTCGCGCATCGTTCGCGCCCGCATCGAAGAGACGCTTGAACTCATCCGCGATCGCATCCAGCGCTCGGGCTTCAGCCCGATCGTCGGCAAGCGCATCGTTCTGACGGGTGGCGCCAGCCAGCTGACCGGGCTTCCGGAAGCAGCAAGGCGCATCCTCGCCCGCAATGTTCGCATCGGCCGTCCGCTCGGAGTTTCCGGGCTGCCGGCGGCTGCCAAGGGTCCGGCCTTCTCGACGGCGGTCGGCCTGATGATCTATCCGCAGGTCGCCGACCTCGAGACCCATGCCTCTCACGGCGGCATGTTCTCGGCGCTCGGCGCCGGCAACGGCCGCATCGCCCGCATGGGCCAGTGGCTGAAGGAAAGCTTTTGAGTGAAGACCGGCGCCGACAGGGACGGGGCCGGGTGAAGGCAACTTAAGACTTTGAAGGATTTGGCCGGCTCGGCAAGGCGGCCAGAAAACAGAAGGAACGGGACTATGACTATCAACTTGCAGAAGCCGGATATCACCGAGCTGAAGCCCCGCATCACCGTCTTTGGCGTCGGTGGCGGTGGCGGCAACGCCGTCAACAACATGATCACCGCAGGCCTCCAGGGCGTCGACTTCGTCGTCGCAAACACAGACGCCCAGGCACTGACCATGACCAAGGCCGAACGCATCATCCAGATGGGTGTTGCCGTGACCGAAGGTCTCGGCGCCGGTTCGCAGCCGGAAGTCGGCCGCGCGGCCGCCGAAGAGTGCATCGACGAGATCATCGACCACCTGAACGGCACCCACATGTGCTTCGTCACCGCCGGCATGGGCGGCGGCACCGGCACGGGTGCTGCCCCGATCGTTGCCCAGGCCGCCCGCAACAAGGGCATCCTGACGGTCGGCGTCGTCACCAAGCCGTTCCATTTCGAAGGCGCACGCCGCATGCGTCTCGCCGACCAGGGCATCGCCGAACTGCAGAAGTCGGTCGACACCCTGATCGTCATCCCGAACCAGAACCTCTTCCGCATCGCCAACGACCGCACGACCTTTGCCGATGCGTTCGCGATGGCCGACCAGGTTCTCTATTCGGGCGTTGCCTGCATCACCGACCTGATGGTCAAGGAAGGCCTGATCAACCTCGACTTCGCCGACGTCCGTTCGGTGATGCGCGAGATGGGCCGCGCCATGATGGGCACCGGCGAAGCGTCGGGCGAAGGCCGTGCACTGGCCGCAGCCGAAGCCGCGATCGCCAACCCGCTGCTCGACGAAACCTCGATGAAGGGCGCCCAGGGCCTGCTGATCTCGATCACCGGCGGCCGTGACCTGACGCTGTTCGAACTCGACGAAGCAGCCACCCGCATTCGCGAAGAAGTCGACCCGGATGCCAACATCATCCTCGGCGCCACCTTCGACGAAGACCTCGAAGGCCTCATCCGCGTCTCGGTCGTCGCCACCGGCATCGACCGCACGGCTGCGGAGGTGGCGGGTCGTTCCGCCGACTTTCGTCCGGTAGCAGCAAAGCCGGTCGTGCGTCCGGCGGCCGCAGTTCCTGCCCCGCAGCACCAGCCTGTCGCCCAGCACCAGCCGGCTCCGGTTCACCAGCCGGTGATACAGCAGCCGATTGCCCAGCAGGTCCAGCAGCCGGTGCAGCCGCAGGCTTCCGTCGATCACATCGCCGCAGCAATCCGCGAAGCCGAGATGGAGCGCGAGCTCGACATTGCGACCCGCGCCGCCCAGGCACAGGTCCAGGCTCCGGTTCAGCCGGCGCATGAGGACAACTTTCGTCCCCAGAGCAAGCTTTTCGCCGGGGCTGCACCGGTAGAAGCCGCTCCGGTCATGCGTCAGCCGCAGCCGCAGATGCAGCCGGTTCAGGCTCAGCCGCAGCCGGTTATGCGCCAGGAACCCGTCGCTCCGGTCATGCGTCAGCAGCCGGAACAGGTCCGCATGCCGAAGGTGGAAGATTTTCCGCCGGTCGTGAAGGCCGAGATGGACCGCCGTGCACAGCCGGCAGCGCCGATCCAGGAAGAACGCGGCCCGATGGGTCTCTTGAACCGCATCACCAGCTCGCTCGGCCTGCGTGACCGAGAACAGACGACGGCTGCCGCCGACATGACGGCATCCGCTCCGAGCGCTGCCTCGCAGCAGCGCCGGCCGCTCTCGCCGGAAGCGAGCCTCTATGCGCCGCGTCGCGGCCAGCTTGACGATCACGGTCGCGCTTCGCCGCAGGCGGCGCGCCCGCAAGAAGATGATCAGCTCGAAATCCCGGCGTTCCTGCGCCGTCAGTCGAACTGATTGGAAGGCCCGTTCCTTCACCTTGCCGAGTGCCCGGGCAACTGCCCGGGCATTTTTGCATTTTCTTCATCATTTTCAGTTGTTTGAGTGAATGTTACGGACCGTCGCAAATGCGTAACAAAGCGAAACGAACAGTGATTTGGAATGGTGCCTCCAAACTCCTATTTTCAGTATCGAAATTGGGGACGCATGCGATTCGATCCAGCGCTGTCTGTTCGAAACGCGGAGGATCGGCCTTTGCGCCGAAACTCTCGGGCATCTTATCTGTGCCCTGAAGCGTGCGGCGTCCGCCAGACTGTTTTGGCCAACGGCCACAAGTATTGAAAGTGACGAGAATGGGTATCGAACTCCTCGGGTTTCAGACGACGATTGCAAACCCGGCAACGCTGAAGGGAATTGGCGTACATTCCGGCGCGGAAGTGTCGATCACCTTCCATCCGGCCGAAGCCGATGCGGGCATCGTCTTCCAGCGCGTGCTTGCCAATGGCCGGGTAAGCGAGTTCAAGGCAGTTTCTTCGCAGGTCGGCAACACCGACCTCTGCACCGTTCTCGGCATGTCGCCGGCGACTTCGATCGCGACCATCGAGCATGTGATGGCGGCGATCTACGCACTCGGCCTCGACAACCTGACGGTCGAAGTGCACGGTGCCGAGATGCCGATCATGGACGGCAGCTCCGAACCCTTCATCGATGCGATCGAGCAGGTGGGCGTTCGCGCCCTTGCGGTCAAGCGTCGCTACATCCGTATCGTCAAGCCGGTGCGCATCGAATCAGGCGCCTCCTGGTCGGAGTTCACGCCCTATGACGGCATGCGCTTCGAGGTCGAGATCGACTTCGATTGCCCGCTGATCGGCCGCCAGGCCTGGAAGGGCGACATGACGCCTGCCGTGTTCAAGGCCGAACTGTCGCGCGCCCGCACCTTCGGCTTCATGCGCGACGTCGAGCGTCTGTGGGCCGCCGGTTTTGCGCTCGGCTCGTCGCTCGAAAACTCGGTCGTCATCTCCGACGACAACACGGTGATCAACGTCGAAGGCCTGCGTTACACGGACGAGTTCGTGCGTCACAAGACGCTCGACGCGGTCGGCGACCTGTCGCTGGCCGGTGCGCCGTTCATCGGTTGCTACCGCTCCTATCGCGGCGGCCACAAGATGAACGCCAACGCATTGAAGGCGCTGCTCAGCGATCCCTCGGCCTACGAGGTCGTTGAAACCGCAAGTCCGCGCCAGCGTACTCGCGCGCGCGATATGGTTGCAGTTGCTGCTCCGGGCTTCGCGCCCTGGTCCGCATAACAAAAAAAATGTCATCTCCTCCAGTCGCCGGCCGAGAGGCCGGCATTTTCATGATGGGGCTGCCACAAATTTGCATGAATCACTGATCATGACGTTGCGGTCTCAAGGTAACTTGCTCTAAAAGCGCATGTCTGGCGGGGTCCATGCCCGCAGAGTGGAACGGGAATATCCGATGGTTCTTGCAGTTTCTGTTGATCTGAGAAAATCAGCGCGCGTCGCCGCCGT
>NZ_DASYGZ010000021.1:0-1864 GCF_035999135.1 Ensifer sp. | reverse complement strand
ATCGGCGGCGATGGCTTCATGATGCCGGATGACTTCCTTGATGATGAAGTTCAGGAACTTCTCGGCGAAATCCGGATCCAGATTGGCATCCTTGGCCAGGCGGCGCAGGCGTTCGATCTGGTATTCTTCGCGCGCCGGGTCGGCCGGCGGCAGATCATGCTTGGCCTTGAGAACGCCGACTGCCTGGGTGCAGCGAAAACGTTCGGCCAGCATGTGGACGAGCGCGGCATCGATGTTGTCGATCGACTGCCGGTAACCCGCCAATTCCTGTTTGATTTCGGGATCAATCATCTCTTAGCGATCCTCACTTCTTCTTCGGCAGGCCGGGAAGGCCGGGGAAGCCGCCGCCGAGACCCGGAAGCTTGGCACCACCCAGACCCGGCAGACCACCGCCCCCGAGACCGGGCATGCCGCCCGGCTTCAGGCCGGCTGCTTCCGCCTGCTTCTGCAGGGCTTCGAGCTGCTTCGGGTCGAGCTTCGACAGATCGGGCATGCCGCCACCACCGAGGCCGCCAAGGCCCATCTTGTTGGCAAGGCCGCCCATCATCTGCTTCATCATGCCGCCTTTGCCCTTGCCGCCCATCATCTTCATCATGTCCGCCATCTGGCGGTGCATCTTCAGAAGCTTGTTGATGTCGGCGGCATCGGTGCCGGAGCCGCTAGCGATGCGCTTCTTGCGCGAATGCTTGAGCAGGTCCGGATTGGCGCGCTCGGCCTTGGTCATCGACGAGATGATGGCGAGCTGGCGCTTGAACAGGCTGTCATCGAGGCCGGCGGCGGCCATCTTGTCCTTCATGCCGGCCATGCCGGGCATCAGGCCCATGATTCCGCCCATGCCGCCCATCTTCTGCATCTGGCCGAGCTGGTCGGCGAGGTCGTTGAGGTCGAACTTGCCCTTGGCCATCTTGGCGGCCATGGCGGCCGCCTTCTCGGCGTCGATGTTTTCGGCGGCCTTCTCGACGAGCGAGACGATGTCGCCCATGCCGAGGATGCGGTCGGCGACGCGGCGGGGATGGAACTCCTCGAGTTCGCCCATCTTTTCGCCGACGCCGATGAGCTTGATCGGCTTGCCGGTAACCGCACGCATCGAAAGGGCAGCACCGCCGCGGCCATCGCCGTCCATGCGGGTGAGCACCAGGCCGGTGATGCCGACACGTTCGTCGAAGTTGCGGGCGAGATTGACGGCGTCCTGGCCGGTCAGCGCGTCGGCGACGAGCAGGATCTCATGCGGATTGGACTTCCGCTTGATCTCCGCCATCTCGATCATCAGCGGCTCGTCGATATGGGTACGGCCGGCGGTGTCGAGGATGACGACATCATGGCCGCCGAGCTTGGCAGCCTGGACGGCGCGCGAAGCGATATCGGTCGGCGACTGGCCGGCAATGATGGGCAGCGTATCGACGCCGGTCTGGACGCCGAGCTGGCGAAGCTGTTCCTGGGCGGCCGGACGACGGGTGTCGAGCGACGCCATCAGGACCTTCTTCTTGTCCCTTGTCTTCATCCGGCTGGCGATCTTGCCGGTGGTGGTGGTCTTACCCGAGCCCTGCAGACCGACCATCATGATGACGACCGGTGCGGGCGCATTGAGATCGATCGTCACGCCCTCGGAGCCGAGCATCTCGACGAGCTCGTCGTGGACGATCTTGACGACCATCTGGCCGGGCTTGATCGACTTCAGGATCTCGGCGCCGACAGCCTTTTCCCGAACCTTTTCCGTGAAGCCGCGCACGACGTCGAGCGCGACGTCGGCTTCGAGCAGCGCACGGCGAACCTCGCGGAGCGCAGCGGAAACATCGGCTTCCGACAATGCGCCGCGGCCGGTCAGTCCATTCAATATGGAACCAAGGCGGTCCTGGAGGCTCTC
>NZ_DASYGZ010000204.1:0-67912 GCF_035999135.1 Ensifer sp. | reverse complement strand
TAAGTCATCACCCCTAACAATCCGGTAAACCGGAGCTTGGTTCATGATGCGACTTGGACAGAGCGCTCTTCCGACTGACGTGTATCTGTCATCCGTGAGCTCGCTCTACGAACATCGCAAAACGCTGGTGATCGGCATGCTTTCGCATGTCGTGACGTTCCTGCTTGTCTACTTCAAGACCGCCGATCCGCTCTACCTTGCCTGCTCGGGCATGATCATCCTGTTGTGGGCGCTGCGTAACCTCGACATGGCGCGCTTCGACCGGCAGGATTTCTCCGATGCCGACCGGGCGACGGTGCGAAAGTGGGAGAACCGCTACATTGTCGGGGGCGTCAGCGTCACGCTGACCTGCGGCATTGCCTGCGGCTACGCCATCGCCGTCAGTCGGGATTCCTTTTCCGAGCTCGCGACGATCTCGGTGACGCTCGCCTCGATGATTTCGCTTGTCGGACGCAATTACGGCTCGGAGCGGGCCGTTCTGCTCTTGTCGTCCTCGGCGTGCCTGCCGATCGTCATCGGTCTGATCACGTTGCAGGACGTGTTCATGCTGGCGCTTGCCGTGCTGATCCTGCCGTTCATTCTCTCCACCTGGATGATGGCCAACAATGTGCGCGCCTTTCTCTATGAGAACGTGCTGGCCGCGCGCGAGATCGCAACGATAGCCGGCCAGTTCGACACCGCGCTCAACAACATGACGCACGGCCTGTTCATGCTCGACGGCGACGGACGCGTGGTCGTTGCCAACGAGCGCGCCTGCGAACTGTTGGCGCTCGGCGACAAGGCGGAGCTGAAAGACTGGCTGCTCGACGACGTGATCCGCCGCGGGGCACGCCGGATGCGGCTCGATGCCGACAAGACCAAGGCGATTTCCCGCCAGCTCGATCTTCTGCTCAAGGGCCGGCGGCCGCAGGTGCTCATTCCGGTCGGCGAGGAGCTGCATCTCGAGTTTTCAGCCAGCCGCCGGGACAATGGCGACACCGTGCTGATCTTCGAAGACGTGACGGCGCGCGTGCAGGCGGAAAAACAGATCCTGCATATGGTGCGTTTCGACAAGTTGACCGAGCTGCCGAGCCGCGATTACTTCGGCGAACTCGTGCTTTCGGCGCTCAGCGCCGACGACAAGGCCGAGCGGCCGGTTGGCCTGATGGTTCTCGATGTCACCGAGTTCAAGCACGTCAACGACATGCGTGGGCACATCGTCGGCGACAAGCTGCTGCAGGCGATTGCCGCGCGGCTGAAGGTGCTTGCCGGGGACGACGCGATCGCCGCACGGCTGATGGGTGACGAGTTCGTCGTGTTCTTCCCCAATGCAGGGCCGGACAAGGCAAGCAGCGCCGACCTGGAAGAGCGGATGCGAGGGCTGCATGCGGACCTGCGCGGCGCCTACCTGGCCGCCGGCTTCCCATTCAACATGACGATGAGCGCAGGCTTCGTCGTGACGTCGAACGCCGAGCTCAGGCTCGAGGACCTGCAGATCAAGGCCGACCTTGCGCTTTCGGAAACCAAGCTGCGCAACCGCGGCGGCTGCACCGCCTTCGAACCGGAAATGGATGCGCGCTACGTCGACCGCCAGAAGCTGAAGGCGGACCTGCGCGAGGCGATCAACGCGCGCAGCCTGACGCTCTCCTATCAGCCGATGTTCGCGCCGAGCGGCGGGCGCGTGGAGTGCTGCGAAGCGCTGGCGCGCTGGACGCATCCGGAACGCGGGCCGGTGCCGCCGAACGTGTTCATCCAGCTTGCCGAAGAGCTCGGGCTGGTCACGGAAATCACGCGTTTCGTGCTCGACCAGGCCTGCCGCGACTGCATGCACTGGCCAAGTGACGTGTCGGTGTCGGTCAACCTGTCCGTGCTCGATCTGCGCAGCACGGAGATCGTCACCATGGTGACCGATGCGCTTCAGGCAACCGGCCTGGAAGCTTCCCGGCTGCACCTGGAAGTGACGGAAAGCTGCCTGATGGACGAGCCGCTCAAGGTGCAGGCCATCCTGCGCGAGCTGCGCGGCCTCGGCATCACCATCGCCATCGACGACTTCGGCACCGGTTACTCGAGCCTCAGCTATCTCGATGCCCTGCCGGTCGACATCATCAAGATCGACCGCTCCTTCGTGCGCAACATCCGCGAAGATTCGCGTCGCTTCAAGCTTCTGCGTGGCACCGCCAATCTTGCCCGGGCCCTTGGCCTGCGCATCGTCGTCGAAGGGGTCGAGACGGCGGATCAGTTGCAGCTGATCAATGAGCACAATTGTGCCGATCTGATACAGGGCTTCGTCTTCGCGGCGCCCATGCCGGCCTCGGCCATTGCAACGCTTTGCAAGAATGGCGTGCCAAAGCGGGGCACAAAGCCCTCGAGCAAGCGCATCGCCTGATCGCTCCCGGTCTGCACCTGCGTCATTCCGGCACGGCTTACCCCTCCCGCAAGCCCTTGTAGTCGCAGCCTAAATCCATTCTGCTTCAGGGCCGTCAAGCCGCCCCTCCGCCCAGATTTTGCGCAGAAATCATGGTTAACGAAAAGTTAACGGTGAACTGTTTCGTTTTATGGTTGCAGCCCCCTTCGCGCTCAATAGGTTAACGATTTGTTAACCATGAGGTGTTGAGTATGGGTGAGATGGGTCACCAGGCGGAGCCTGGGCGTTTTTCGGAAAAGTTGATGCAATTGCTCGATCGTGTCGAATATCGGCGGGTCGAGACCGGCGAGGACATGGAGGATATCGCGCGGCTGCGCTACAAGTCCTACAAGTCGGTCAACCTGATGGAAATGAGCGGTTCGACGCTCATCGACGACCTCGATTTCGACAGCCATGCCTATGTCTTCGGCATCTACCTCGACGAGAGCCTCGTCAGCACCGTTCGCGTTCATCATGTGACGCCGCAGCACAGGGCGAGCACCTCGGGCATGATCTTCGCTCCGGAGATCGATGCGTTCCTCGATGCCGGAATGGTGCTGGTCGATCCGGGTCGGCTGGCGGTCGATCCCGACGTGATCGGCGACGAGATGCGGGCGCTTCCCTACCTGACGCTGCGCCCGGTCGCCATGGCCTGCGAGTACTTTTCTGCCGACCGATGCCTGACCGCCTGCCGGCCGCGCCACGCCGCGTTCTACAAGCGGATCTTTGCGTCGGAGACCGTTGTCGCCAAGCGCGAGAACCTCGGGGTCTACAATGCCGACGGTGCCCTGCTCGTCGCACAGGTGCGCGGCCAGCGGCCGTCCATCCTCGATCGCTATCCGATCTTCGATTCCGAGCCCTTCGAACGCCGCATGATGTTTGCCGACCGCAGCGAAGTGCCGTTCGCACCGCTGACGATCCTGCCAACCGCGCGCATGGCGCAGACCGGCTATGGCCGTTCCTATCGCAGTTCGGTGTTCCGGTAATCAGCGCCCAAATTCCCGTCGGGAAGGTTGGCGTGCGTGCGCGCCGCCTTTGCGGCCGGGCGCGACATATCGCCCCATCAGGCGCTGCTAAAGCACGGGTTTTCGTTGCGCCGGCCCCGCGCATTGTGTAAGGGCAGCTATAAGGGTTTTTGCGATTTTCGCTGACCCGTGCTTCGATAAGGGGCGGCGATGACCAAGGGTCGCGCCGTGGCATTCAGGGAGATTTTGAACGATGGCTGAGCATCATTCCGGACCGGTCGATGTGGGCGCGCCGATGGACTATCCGGAGCACGAGAAGACCTACCTCATGTTCCTCAGTGCATCGAAGTACCTAACGCTTTTCTGCGTGGCTCTGCTGATCGCCATGGCCGCCCTGTTCTTCACCACGATGGGCTTCTTCTCCTCGCTCATCCTTTTCATTCTGCTGAACGTCGCCGGTTTCTTCTTCCTGCGCTAACCGGCGCCGGCACGAGAAACGCTGAGGGGGCGCCCTGAAGCTGCTCCCTGGCAGCCGGGCCTTGCGCCCGGACGAAGTTGCATGCCGTCGGCTGGAGGCGCCGACGCTGTGGCTTGATGCCCGGATGCCGATGAACGGGGCAGGGCGGAATATCCTCACGGCGTGAGGGAGGAATGGACGCAGGCCTAGCGAGCCGCAGGGCTCAACTGCTGGCGAGCCGCCAAGGTTCGCGCATCCAGACGACGGCCTGCTCCAGAAGAGATGTGCCGGGCACCGCTTGTGCCTGAAGCATGGGGCGTGCTGGCCCATCGGGTCGCCCGCTTTGCAGTCGGAGAGAATGCCCGCATTCCGGCCCTGGCTCGATTGCGGCCGGGAGGGGGATTTGTGAGCGAGATTGTCTTTGTCGCCAAGGAAACGGACCCGAACGAGGGTCGCGTGGCCGCATCGCCGGATAGCGTGAAGAAACTGAAAGCTCTCGGCTTCGATGTCGTCATCGAGGCGGGCGCCGGTTTTCTGTCGCGTTTTCCGGACGCTGAGTTCGAGAAGGCGGGCGCCCGCATTGGCTCAGGTGCCGATGCCGGGACGGCCGACGTGGTCCTTAGGGTGCGTCGGCCGACGGCGGCCGAGATCGCCGGCTACAAGTCCGGTGCGATCGTCATCGCGATCATGGATCCCTATGGCAACGAAGCGGTGATCGCCGAGATGGCGAATGCTGGACTGACGGCCTTTGCCATGGAGCTGATGCCGCGCATCACCCGTGCACAGTCGATGGACGTGCTGTCGAGCCAGGCAAACCTTGCCGGCTACCAGGCGGTGATCGACGCAGCTTCCGAATATGACCGGGCGTTGCCGATGATGATGACCGCGGCAGGCACGGTTCCGGCCGCCAAGGTCTTCGTCATGGGCGCCGGCGTTGCCGGCCTGCAGGCGATCGCGACGGCCCGCCGTCTCGGCGCCGTGGTTTCGGCAACCGATGTGCGCCCCGCCGCCAAGGAGCAGGTGGCCTCGCTCGGCGCCAAGTTCATCGCCGTCGAGGACGAGGAATTCAGGGCGGCCGAAACCTCAGGCGGCTACGCCAAGGAAATGTCCAAGGAGTATCAGGCCAAGCAGGCGAGCCTCGTCGCCGAGCATATCGCCAAGCAGGACATCGTCATCACCACGGCGCTGATCCCGGGCCGTCCGGCGCCGCGGCTCGTGACCCGTGACATGCTGAAAAGCATGAAACCCGGTTCGATCGCCGTCGATCTTGCCGTCGAGCGTGGCGGCAACGTCGAAGGGGCGGAGGCCGGCAAGGTTGCCGACGTCGAGGGCGTCAAGGTCATCGGCCATCTGAACGTGCCCGGCCGCATCGCGGCATCCGCCTCGGGCCTTTACGCCAAGAACCTCGTCACCTTCCTGGAGACGATGGTGTCCAAGGAAACCAAGGCGCTGGCGCTCAATATGGAAGACGAGCTCGTCAAGGCGACGGCGCTGACCCATGGCGGTCAGGTCGTGCATCCGAACTTCGGCGCCAGCAAGGGGGACAAGTGATGGCGAATGAACTTCTCGACAAGGCGCTCGCCGATCTCGACCGGGCCGTGGAAGCGGTTCGCACTGCGGCTGAATATGTGCCGGACGCGGCAGGCGCCGTTGCCCATGGCGCCACCGGCGGTGCGATCGATCCCTTCGTCTTTCGCCTGGCGATCTTCGTGCTGGCGATCTTCGTTGGCTATTACGTGGTCTGGTCGGTGACGCCGGCGCTGCACACGCCGCTGATGGCGGTCACCAATGCCATCTCCTCGGTCATCGTCGTCGGCGCGCTGCTGGCCGTCGGCATTTCGGCCTCCGGTCTTGCGACCGGCTTCGGCTTCATCGCGCTGGTGCTTGCCTCCGTCAACATCTTCGGCGGCTTCCTCGTCACCCAGCGCATGCTCGCCATGTACAAGAAAAAAGACAAGTGAGGCCGGCCTGATGAACGCCAACTTCGCAGCCTTCCTCTATCTCGTCTCCGGCGTCCTGTTCATCATGGCGCTGCGTGGCCTCTCGCATCCGACCACCAGCCGCAAGGGCAATACCTACGGCATGGTCGGCATGGGCATCGCCATCGTCACGACGCTGCTGCTCGCCAAGCCGAGCTTCGGCGGACTGATGCTGATCGTGCTCGGCCTAGCCATCGGCGGCGGCGTCGGTGCCGTCATCGCGCGCCGCATCGCCATGACCTCGATGCCGCAGCTGGTCGCCGCCTTCCACTCGCTTGTCGGCCTTGCCGCCGTCATGGTGGCGGCCGCCGCCATGTATGCGCCCGAGAGCTTCGGCATCGGCACGGTCGGCGACATCCACGCTCAGGCGCTGGTCGAGATGTCGCTCGGTGTCGCCATCGGCGCGATCACCTTTACCGGATCGGTCATCGCCTTCCTGAAACTCGACGGCCGCATGTCCGGCAAGCCGATCCTGCTTGCGGGACGCCATGCCATCAATGCCGGCCTTGCGATCGCGCTCGTCGTGCTGGTGGTCATGCTGGTGCTGACGCAGAGCACCACCATGTTCTGGCTGATCGTCGTCCTCTCACTGGTCCTCGGCGTGCTGATCATCATCCCGATCGGCGGCGCCGACATGCCGGTGGTCGTTTCGATGCTCAACTCCTATTCGGGTTGGGCGGCCGCCGGCATCGGCTTCACGCTCGGCAACCTGGCGCTGATCATCACCGGGGCGCTCGTCGGCTCGTCCGGCGCGATCCTCTCCTACATCATGTGCAAGGGCATGAACCGCTCGTTCATCTCGGTCATTCTCGGCGGCTTCGGCGGCGAGACGGCGGCAGCCGCAAGCGACGACGGTGTCCAGCGTACGGTCAAGCAGGGCTCGGCCGACGACGCGGCCTTCCTGATGGCCAACGCTTCCAAGGTGATCATCGTGCCGGGCTACGGCATGGCGGTTGCCCAGGCGCAGCATGCGCTGCGCGAAATGGGCGACCAGCTGAAGGCGGCGGGTGTCGAGGTCAAGTACGCGATCCATCCGGTCGCCGGCCGCATGCCCGGCCACATGAACGTGCTGCTCGCCGAAGCAAATGTGCCCTATGACGAGGTGTTCGAGCTCGAGGATATCAATTCTGAGTTCGCGCAGGCCGACGTCGCCTACGTCATCGGCGCCAACGACGTAACCAACCCGGCGGCCCGCGACGACAAGTCGTCGCCGATCTACGGCATGCCGATCCTCGACGTCGACAAGGCCAAGACCTGCCTGTTCGTCAAGCGCTCGCTCGGCTCGGGCTATGCCGGCATCGACAACACGCTGTTTTACAAGGACGGCACGATGATGCTTCTCGGTGACGCGAAGAAAGTCACCGAAGACATCGTCAAGGCGCTGCACGCCTGAGTTTGAAACGATGGAAAACATCAAAACGCCCGCCTTCCGGCGGGCGTTTTCATGTTGGAAGGCTGCTTTGCAGCGGATCAGCCGGCCGGTGCCAGCGTCAGTTCGTCGATGCCGACCGCGACGTTGAGGCCTTCCTGGATCTGGACGTTGACCGGCTGCAGCATGAAGGCCTTGTTGGTGCCGCCGCCGATCACCTTGGCGCCGCCACCGACGGCCATGCTCGCATCGGCGCCGATGCCGTAATATTCGCCGGCCAGCGCAAATTCGCTGACCTGGGTGCCGGTCTTGGCAAAGACGTCCCAGATCATCGTGCTCTTGCCGGTCTTGCCGATGTCGATGCCGATCTTGCGGATCGTGCCGGCATAGACGGCTTTCGCGCCGCCATTGACCGGCGTGAAAGTGCACATCAGGTTCTTGGTTGACGTCAGGATCATGCCGGTACCGCCTTCGGAGCCGCAGACGAGGCGGCCGAGAGCGACATAGTTCTGCGCTGCGGCCGGCCCTGTGGCGAGCGCGGCCAGTGCCAGCGCCGTGACGAGGGTTCGTTTGATCATGGCTCAATCTCCGTTTTTAACCCTCTGTCAAACGGATGATGGCGGGGAATGTTCCGAAGCATCTGTGGCGTTGCGCGCCTGCCTTGCACAAACGAAAACGCCCGCGACGTGCTCGCGGGCGTTTGGCAGTTTGGGATCGGAAAGCCTCAGGATGCCTTGACGCGGGCAAGGCCGGCGCGGGCGGGCTCATACTTCGGGTCGAGCTGCAGCGCGTGCGAATAGGACTTGGAGGCCTTGGCCTTGTCGCCCTTGCGCTCGTAGATCAGCGCCTGGTTGGCCCAGGATTCAGCGACCTTGCCGTTGAGGTTGATGGCGGTGTTGAAATCCGAGAAGGCGTTGTCGTCATCGCCTTGAGCGACATAGGAGATGCCGCGGCCGTTGTAGGGCTCCGGCGAGCTCGGCGACAGCGAGATCGCGGTCGAGAAGTCTTCGATCGCCTGGCCGTGCTGGTTGCGCGCCTGGTAGATCAGGCCGCGATTGTGGTAGGCGCGCGGATCGGTCGTGTCGAGCTGGATCGCCTTGTTGAAATCGTTGAACGCGGAATCGAGCTGGCCGGCCTGGCGATAGAGGTTGCCGCGGCCGATATAGGCGACGTCGTAGTTGGCGTTGAGCTGCAGCGCCATGTTGTAGTCGGCAAGGGCTGCCTGGGTGTTGCCCATGTTGCGGTGAACGAGCGCCCGGTTGGCAAATGCCTGGTAGAAGCGCGGGTTCAGCTGGATCGCCTGGTCGAAATCGGCGATGGCGCGGCGGTACTCGCCGGCGCGGCCATAGGCCGATCCGCGCACGTTGTAGCCTTCCGGGTCGCTCGGATTGGAGGCGATGACGCTCGAGAGCGAGGCGATGTTCTCCTGGGAGCCCTGTTCGCGCTCGACCTTGTTGGTCACGGAATCCGGACCGTCGGTCGTGCAGCCTGCAAGCAGAAGGGCCGAACCCAGGATCAGCATGGCGGCAAGCCTTGGCTTGCGCTGGTGGCGGCGAGACGCCTCGTGGACATTAAAACCGGAGACGTCCGCAGTCATGGCAGCAAGTGTCAAAGGTTGATCCCTCAAATCGACAAGGTCACGAAAGCCATCGGCTTTCTGTTCCTGAAGCCGCCGATACTCCCCGGGGCTCCGCAGCCGAGCCTTGATCAGGCCTGCGGCATCCGCCCGGCCAAACGCTCCGGTCGGCTATCCGTCTCCGGCAGCGTTCCTCACGCTAGCCTGTCGGCGGAAAAGATGTCCATACCAAAAAAAGGCGGCGGCGATATATCGCCCCCGCCACGACTTACATCGGATAGCGTCGAAAAAACGACAAATCAGCGGGCCAGAAGGCCTTCGCGCTGTGCACGCTTGCGTGCCAGCTTGCGAACGCGACGAACGGCTTCGGCCTTTTCGCGGGCGCGCTTCTGGGACGGCTTCTCGTAGTAGTCACGCATCTTCATTTCGCGGAAAATGCCTTCGCGCTGCATCTTTTTCTTAAGAGCGCGGAGCGCCTGATCGACATTATTATCGCGGACAAGTACCTGCACGTGAATCCCGTTCCTTAGTTCGAGTTATTTGCAGCTCCGTCAGGTGCGGAGGCAAAAAAATGACATTCGCTAAGCTGGAAGCTTTACGATTAGGCGAGCGGATAACAGATCGTCAGGCGAAAGTCCAGCGACGACATGAGGAGGTGCTGAAAAAACCTGAGATACATGCCGGGCACAGCTTCTCGCACAAGGCGCGTAACCGATCCGTAGCCATGTCGCAACTGCGCGCAAGTCCACTCAATTGCGTCGCAAAAGAAACGTTGCGCAGGTCTCGGATTTGCGATTTCTAACGCCCAGGAAATGATCACCGGGGTTCATGGAGTTTGAGGCCGATGCGCAAATATTCTGTTTTCGCCGTGGCGCGCGAGGCGCTGCGCGGCCACAAGGGATGGGGCCCGCACTGGGCGTCGCCCGAGCCGCGCAAAGAGTACGACGCGATCATCATCGGTGGTGGCGGCCACGGCCTGGGGGCTGCCTATTATCTTGCCAAGGAGCATGGCATCACCAATGTCGCGGTGCTCGAAAAGGGCTGGATCGGTGGCGGCAACACCGGCCGCAACACCACGATCATCCGGTCCAACTATCTCTATGAAGAGAGCATGGACATCTACGAGCATTCGCTGAAGCTCTGGGAAAACCTGTCGCAGGACCTGAACTACAACGTCATGTATTCGCCGCGCGGCGTGATGATGCTGTCGCACAACATCCATGACCAGCAGTCGTTCAAGCGACACATCAACGCCAACCGTCTCTATGGCATCGACAACGAGTGGCTGACCCCGGAGCAGGCCAAGGCCTATTGTCCGCCGCTCGATATCGCCAAGAACGCGCGTTACCCGATCAATGGCGCAGCACTGCAGCGCCGCGGCGGCACCGCGCGCCATGATGCAGTTGCCTGGGGCTATGCGCGCGCCGCCTCCGACCGTGGCGTCCACATCATCCAGAACTGCGAAGTCACCGGCATCCGTCGCGACGAGACCGGCCGGGTCATCGGCGTCGACACCAACCGCGGTTATATCGGCGCCAAGAAGGTCGGCATCTCCGCTGCCGGCCACACTTCCGTCCTGATGCAGATGGCCGACGTGCGCGTGCCACTGCAGAGCCAGCCGCTGCAGGCGCTGGTGTCCGAGCCGCTGAAGCCGATCTTCCCCTGCGTCGTCATGTCGAACTCGGTGCACGCCTATATCTCGCAGTCCGACAAGGGTGAGTTCGTTATCGGCGCCGGCACCGACCAGTACAATTCCTATTCGCAGACCGGTGGCCTGCAGATCATTACCCATACGCTCGATGCGATCTGCGAGCTCTTCCCGATGTTCCGCCGGGTCAAGATGATGCGGCAATGGGGCGGCATCGTCGACGTCACCCAGGACCGCTCGCCGATCCAGGGCGTCACGCCGGTTCCGGGCCTGTTCCTCAACGCCGGCTGGGGTACGGGCGGCTTCAAGGCGACGCCGGGCTCGGCTCATCTGTTCGCCCATCTGATCGCCAAGGGCGAGCCGCACCGTCTGGCCGCAGGGCTGACGCTGGAGCGCTTCCGCACCGGCCGGCTGATCGACGAGGCGGCTGCTGCCGCCGTTGCGCACTGAGGATTTCGAGATGCTTCTGATCTACTGCCCCTATTGCGAGGAAGAGCGCTCCGAGCTCGAGTTCCGCGGCGCCGGCGACGCCCACATCGTCCGCCCGGAAAACATCGCCGACATCACCGACGAACAGTTCGAGGAATTTTTCTTCCTGCGCCAGAACCCGAAGGGTCTGATCTTCGAACGCTGGCGCCATATCCACGGCTGCGGCCGGTTCTTCAACGCCGCCCGCGACACGGTTAGCGATCGTTTCTACACCACCTACAAGGCGGGCGAGCCGAAGCCTGACGTCGCCGCCATTCTTCAGAACGAGCAGGACAAGGGAGCCGCAAAATGATGGGGGCCAACCGCATTCCAGGCGTCGGCCGCCTGACACCGGCCCGCACGGCACGTTTCACCTTCGACGGCCGCACGCTGACGGCGCTCGAGGGCGACACGGTGGCTTCGGCCCTGCTTGCCAACGGCATCCATCTCGTCGGCCGCTCGTTCAAGTATCACCGTCCGCGCGGCATTCTGTCCGCCGGCGCCGAGGAGCCGAACGCGCTGCTCGACGTCTCGCGCGATGCCGCCCGCCGCCAGCCGAACGTGCGCGCCACGGTTCAGGAAGTGTTCGACGGCATGAAGGTGAGTTCGCAGAACCGCTGGCCGTCGCTCGCCTTCGACGTCGGTGGTCTCAACGACCTGATGTCGCCGTTCTTCGCCGCCGGCTTCTACTACAAGACGTTCATGTGGCCGAAGGCTGCCTGGCACGCGATCTATGAACCCTTCATCCGCCGCGCCGCCGGTCTCGGCGTTGCGCCGACGGAAGCCGATCCGGACCACTATGCGAGCCGCTATGCCCATTGCGACGTGCTCGTCATCGGTGCCGGCGTTGCCGGACTATCCGCAGCCCTTGCGGCGGCCAAGGCCGGCGCCAAGGTGATCATCTGCGACGAGCAGCCGGAAGTCGGCGGTGCGCTTCGCTACGAGAGCGGCACGACGATCGACGGCAAGGACGGCTGGGACTGGGCGCAGCAGACCGCCAAGGCGCTTGCCGCCATGGACAATGTCACGCTGCTCACCCGCACCACCGGCTTCGGCTATTACAACCACAATTTCGTCGGCCTGGTCGAGCGGGTCACCGATCACCTTGCTGCCCTCGACAAGTCGCTGCCGCGCGAGCGGCTGTGGCAGGTGCGCGCCAAGAAGGTGATCCTTGCCAACGGCCAGATCGAGCGCCACATGGTGTTTGCCAACAACGACCGTCCGGGCATCATGCTCGCTTCGGCAGGCCGCACCTATCTCAACCACTTTGGCGTTTCGGTCGGCTCGAAGGTCGGGGTCTATACCGCTCACGATTCCGCCTACGAAGCCGCCTTCGATCTCAAGCGCGCCGGCGTTTCGGTTCCGGTCATTGTCGACTGCCGCGAAAATCCGGGCGAAGCCGTTCTTGCCGAAGCACGCAAGCTCGGCATCGAGGTGCTGACCGGCCATTCCGTCATCAAGGCTGGCGGCAAGCTCCGCGTCAATTCGATCAGCGTCGCCCGCAATGGCGGCGGCTCGGCGCGAAAGTTTGCCGTCGACGCGCTCTTGGTTTCGGCCGGCTGGACGCCGTCGGTGCACCTCTTCTCGCAATCGCGTGGCAAGGTGAAGTTCGACAAGGCGACGGAGCGCTTCCTGCCCGGCACCTATCTGCAGGACTGCCTGTCGATCGGCGCCTGCAACGGCACCGACGACCTGCAGGCAACCATCGACGAGGCGCTCGCCGCCGGCGAACTGACCGCCCGTGCCGCCGGCTCCGAAGGCGGGACGCAGGTGACGCTTTCGGGTGAAAACCGCTTCGGCTGGACCGGCGGCATGATCGGCGCTGCCGAAGGCGCCGGCCCGGACACGACGGTCAAGGCCTTCATCGACTTCCAGCACGACGTCTGCGCCAAGGACATCCGTCTGGCGGTGCGCGAAGGCATGCACTCGATCGAGCACATCAAGCGCTTCACCACCAACGGCATGGCCTCCGACCAGGGCAAGCTTTCCAACATGCATGGTCTCGCCATCGCCGCCGAAGCGCTCGGCAAGGAGATCCCGCAGGTGGGCCTGACGACCTTCCGTCAGCCCTATACGCCGGTAACCTTCGGCGCGATCGTCAACCATTCGCGTGGGTCGCTGTTCGATCCGGCGCGCAAGACGCCGGTTCATGCCTGGGAGGAGGCGCATGGCGCCGAGTTCGAGGATGTCGGCAACTGGAAGCGCGCCTGGTTCTATCCAAAGGCAGGCGAAGACATGCACGAGGCGGTGGCGCGCGAATGCAAGACTGTGCGTGAGGTCGCTGGTCTCTTCGACGCCTCGACGCTCGGCAAGATCGAGGTCGTCGGCCCGGATGCGGCTCAGTTCCTCAATCTGATGTACACCAACGCCTGGGACAACCTGAAGCCCGGCCGCTGCCGTTACGGCATCATGCTGCGCGACGACGGCTTCGTCTATGACGACGGCGTGGTCGGACGGCTGGCCGACGATCGTTTCCACGTGACGACCACAACCGGCGGTGCGCCGCGCGTCATGAACCACATGGAAGACTATCTGCAGACCGAGTTCCCGCATCTGAAGGTGTGGCTGACCTCGACGACGGAGCAATGGGCCGTCATCGCCGTGCAGGGCCCGAAGGCGCGCGAGATCATCGCGCCACTCGTCGAAGGCATCGACCTTTCCAACGAGGCCTTCCCGCATATGAGCGTGGCCGAGGGCAAGATCTGCGGCGTGCCGACCCGGCTCTTCCGCATGTCGTTCACCGGCGAGCTCGGCTTCGAAGTCAACGTGCCTGCCGATTACGGCCAGGCCGTCTGGGAAGCGATCTGGGCACGGGCCGAACCGATGGGCGCCTGCGCCTATGGCACGGAAACCATGCACGTGCTGCGCGCCGAGAAGGGCTACATCATCGTCGGCCAGGATACCGACGGCACGCTGACGCCTGACGATGCCGGTCTCTCCTGGGCGGTGTCGAAGAAGAAGGCCGACTTCGTCGGTATCCGTGGCCTGAAACGCCCGGATCTCGTCAAGGACGGCCGCAAGCAGCTCGTCGGCCTTTTGACCAAGGACCCGAAGGTGGTGCTGGAGGAGGGGGCACAGATCGTCGCCGATCCGAACCAGCCGAAGCCGATGACCATGCTCGGCCACGTGACGTCGTCCTACTGGTCGGAGAACTGCGGCCGTTCGATCGCGCTCGCCATGGTCGCCGGCGGCCGCGAGCGGCTGGGACAGACGCTCTACGTGCCGATGACCGATCGCACCATCGCCGTCGAAGTGAGCGACATGGTGTTCTTTGACAAGGAAGGGGGCCGTCTCCATGGCTGACCAGGTTACTGTTAGCCGCAAGGCGGCGCTCAACGCACGCGGCGGCTCGGCCGAAGCGATCCTGACGCCGGCACCGGCCGCGACGCGCATCTCGCTGCGCGCCGGCCCCGATGCGCTGCATGCGCTTTCCGCCGCACTGGGCGTCACGCTCCCGACACGACCGAAGACCTCGGCCTCGTCGGGCCAGCGTCACGCGCTGTGGATCGGCCCCGACGAGTGGCTGGTGTTCGATGAAGGCGAAGCCGACCTGATGGCGGCGGCTGCGTCCAGCGGCACGCTGCATTCGGCGGTCGACATTTCGCATCGCAACGTCGCCGTCATCGTCAGCGGCCCGGGGGCGGACGTGGCCATCAACAGCGGTTGCCCGCAGGACCTGTCGCTGCCGATCTTCCCGGTTGGAGGCTGCTCGCGTACGATCTTTGGTAAGGCGGAGATCATCCTCTTCCGCACCGGCGAGGATCAGTTCCGCGTCGAGTGCTGGCGGTCGTTCTCGCCCTTCGTCTTCGGGCTCTTGTCCGAAGGCGCTGCCGACGCCGGTCACTGAGTGAAAAAGCCGGGAAGGGCTCACGGCGTTTCCCGGCTGTCGATTCTCACGCGAGCCGGAAATACCAATAGAGCGCGATCTCGCGGGTTCCCGGCTTCAGTGCCGAATAGAGATGCCTGTCGTAGCCCGCAAGCTCGAAACCATAGCGCTCATAGAAGCGGCAGGCGGCGACATTGTTCGACTGTGTCTCGAGCCGGATCCCCGGCAGGTCCTGTTGTTTCGCCCAAGCAACGGCCTGGTCCATGAGCGACTTGGCAACACCTGCACGTCGAGCGGCGCGGTCGACAGCGATATCGTCAACTTCGGCAAAGCCGTTCCAGGCCTTTGACAGCGCAATGTAACCGGCAAGCCTGCCATCGACGCGCGCGGTAAAGAGGGCGGCATCCGCCTCTGCGGATGCGTCCATCAACTCCTTCGCGTCGGCCTCATAGCTCTTCATGTAAGGTTCGACGGGAGCGACAGCGCCAAGACCAGGGCCGCTGAACGGCGGCAGCGCCTCTATCGTTACCTCGAAGGAAAAGTCGCAGCCTGCAAACGCGCTTGCGAAGCGTCCGTCGGCCGGCTCAATGGTGACCGTGGTATCCACCGGGTGCGTTCTCGGGCCGGCTCACGCGTCCACCGGCCGATCCTTGGGATCGAACTGGATGATCGTCTGCCATGTGGCCGTCAAAGCCGGTTTGCGCTCGCCCTCGATCTCGACGCTGACCTCATAGGTGATCATCAGCATGCTGGCGCCGCGGAAGCGGGCATCGGCCATGGTGAAGTGGCCGCGCACCTTGGCGCCGCTCTTGACCGGGGCGATGAACCGCACCTTCTCGAAGCCGTAGTTGATGCCCATCGTCTGCTCTCGGATCTTCGGCAGGCAATTGTAGTTCATCGCCGACAGCAGCGAGAGCGACAGGAAACCGTGCGCGATGGTGCCGCCGAAGGGCGTTTCGGCGGCGGCCCGCACCGGGTCGACGTGGATGTACTGGTAGTCGCTCGTCGCCTCGGCGAACTTGTCGATGGTTTCCTGGCTGACCGTGATCCAGTCGGAAACCCCGACCTCCTGGCCGACCAGCGCCTTGATCTCAGAAAGTGAAATGTCTTCAAGCATATGAACGCCCCGAAACAAGCCCCCCGATCGATATAGGCCGGCCCGCTGCAACCTGCAAGCGCTGGAAAAGCCTTAGAAAATTTCGACGAGGAAAGTGACGGAGCGGGGCGCGACATGGCCGGGGATTTCGGGCCTCGCCAGCACGTCCTGCCATTTTCCGCCAATGCTGTCAGGGGGCCTGACGGGATGCGGTGCATGGCTGCGGTTGATGACGATGGCAAGGCGCGCTTGCCGCTTCTGCTGGCGGTCCCGGGTGGTCATCACCATCATCAGGTTGTCCGTGGCAGGATGCTCCCAATCGCCTGTCGTCATCATCTGCCCGTCGAGGCGGCGCCATTCGACATCGCCGTTGCCGGTCAGGAATGTGGTTTCCTCGAAGATGCCGAAGCGCGCGCGCAATGCCGACAGCGCCGCGGTGTGGGCGACGATGTCGTCGTCCATCGTGGTCCAGTCCAGCCAGGTGATGGCGTTGTCCTGGCAATAGGCGTTGTTGTTGCCGTTCTGGCTGCGCCCGCCTTCGTCGCCGGCGGTCAGCATGATCGTCCCGCGGGTTGCAAACAGCGATCCGAGAAGCGCCAAGACATCATGACGCCTGGCCGCCCGGATCTCCGGATCGGCGGTCGGCCCTTCCGCGCCGTTGTTCCAGGAGTGGTTCTCGTTGTGGCCGTCGCGGTTTTCCTCGCCATTGGCCTCGTTGTGCTTGCCGGCATAGGAGACGATGTCGGCAAGCGTGAAGCCGTCATGGGCGGCGATGAAATTGACGGTCCGCGTGCCTTCCTCGCCCCAGCGGGAAAAACTGTTCGACGAGCCGGCAAGGGCTGTCGCCAATGCGCCGATCGCGTGGCGGTCGCCGCGCCAGTAGATGCGGATATCGTCGCGGGCACGGTCGTTCCATTCGAGGAACGGGGCGGGAAAGTTGCCGAGCTGATAGCCGCCGGGGCCGATGTCCCAGGGCTCGGCAATCAGCACGCGGTCGGCAAGCAGCGGATCGGCCGAGATCGCCTGGAAGAGCGAGGCGTCACGATGAAAGCCGCCCATGTCGCGGCCAAGGATCGAGGCAAGGTCGAAGCGGAAGCCGTCGACGCCTGCGGTGCGCACGAAATGGCGCAGGCTGTCGAGAATCAGCGCCTCGACCACAGGATGGTCGCAGGCAATGGTGTTGCCGCAGCCGGTATCGTTGATGAGTTCGCCCGGCCGGTCGGTGACATGGCGATAGTAGGTGAGGTTGTCGAGGCCGCGCATGGAAAGCGTCGTGCCGAAGCGGTCGCTCTCGCCGGAATGGTTGAAGACGAGATCGAGGATGACGCCGATGCCGGCCTTGCGCAGCGCCGCGACGGTCTTCCTCAGCTCCTTGATGCCGCCCGGCACCAGCCGCGGATCGAGGGCCATCGGCGCGATCGGATTGTAGCCCCAACCGTTCTTCAGCCCGAGCGGAGGCAGGTGGCGCTCGTCGATCCAGGCAACGATCGGCATCAGTTCGACCGCCGAAACCCCGAGGCGTTTCAGGTGCTCGATGACCGCGGGTTCGGCAAGGGCTGCCACCGTGCCACGCTTGGCCTCGGGAACGTCGGGATGTTTTATGGTGAAGGGTTTGACGGCAACCTCGTAGATCAGGCCGCCGGCCCTGAAGAGAGGGGACTTCGCCTTGGCGGACTTTGCGTCGCAGACAATCGCCTTGGGCACGAGATGGGCGGTGTCCTCGCCGAAGATCGTCAGGCGCGGATCATGCTGGAAAGGCCGGTCGAGTTCGACGGCATAGGGATCGACGAGCAGCTTGGAAGGGTCGAACCAGAGGCCGTGATCAGGCGAATAGACGCCATCGGCCCGAAAGCCGTAGCGCGTTCCCTTTGGGGCGTCAGTGACCGTCAGGCTGTGCAAGTCGCCGTTTCGCGCCATCGGCAGCTGCCGCAGCTGTTTCGCGCCTGATTTGTCGAACAGGCAGAGATCGACGCGGGCGGCGTTGCGCGACCACACCGAAAAGGTGGTGCCTTCGGAGGTGACGGTGGCGCCGAGGGGTGGAGTTGCAATCGTCGGCATGGCGGCGGGCTCCTTCGTGGCGTCGAAGTCGTATGGGGCGTACCCCCCCTCTGCCCTGCCGGGCATCTCCCCCACAAGGGGGGAGATCGGCCTGTGGCAACCTCTTGTTCAACCAGAAAACCCATGTCTCGGTTCACGGGTGATGGGCTGCAGCAACGTCAATGCCGTCTTCGGGCAAAGCCGTGCCACAAATCGATCTCCCCCCTTGTGGGGGAGATGCCCGGCAGGGCAGAGGGGGGTACTCGGTCAACGGAAAAAAGGGCCGCATCAAGCGGCCCTCGTTTCGGTCTCTCAGGTAATGACACTCGGCTCGGTGCGGCCGGTGCGGGTCTTGATGCCGGCGATGTCGTCGGCAACGGCGATCAGGTCGGCCAAGGCTTCCTGGGTGTCGATGCCGTGACGTGTCGCGTCCGGCTCGAAGCGCTCGATATAGACGCGCAAAGTCGCACCCGAGGTACCGGTGCCCGACAGGCGGAACACGACGCGCGAACCGCCTTCAAACAGGATGCGGATGCCCTGGTTCTTGCTGACGGAGTGGTCGACCGGGTCGTTGTAGGCGAAGTCGTCGGCGGTTGCGACCTTGAGCGCGCCGAAGGACTTGCCGGGGAGCGTCGCGAGCTGGTCGCGCAGGTTGGCGATCAGGCCATTGGCGGCGTCGCTGTCCACTTCCTCGTAGTCGTGGCGCGAATAGTAGTTGCGGCCGTAGGTCGCCCAGTGCTTCTCAACGATATCGAGAGCGCTTTCCTTGCGCGCGGCGAGAATGTTGAGCCAGAGCAGCACTGCCCACAAACCGTCCTTCTCACGCACGTGGTTTGAGCCGGTGCCCGCACTTTCCTCACCGCAGATCGTCGCCATGCCCTCGTCGAGCAGGTTGCCGAAGAACTTCCAGCCGGTCGGCGTCTCGTAGATGCCGATGCCGAGTTTCTCGGCAACACGGTCGGCAGCCCCGCTGGTCGGCATCGAGCGGGCGATGCCGGCGATGCCCTTGGCATAGCCCGGCGCCAGGTGCGCGTTGGCGGCAAGCATGGCCAGGCTGTCGGACGGCGTGATGAAGATGCCGCGGCCGATGACGAGGTTGCGGTCGCCGTCGCCATCGGAGGCGGCGCCGAAATCGGGCGCATCGGGCGCCATCATCGTCTCGTAGAGCGCGCGGGCGTGCACCAGGTTCGGGTCGGGGTGATGGCCGCCGAAATCGGGCAGCGGGATGAAGTTCATCACCGAGCCCTTCGGTGCGCCGAGGCGCTTCTCGATGATCTCCTTGGCATAGGGACCGGTGACGGCGCTCATGGCGTCGAAGACGACGCGGAAGCCGCCTTCGATCATCTTGCGGATGGCGCCGAAGTCGAACAGGCTTTCCATCAGTTCGGCGTAGTCGGCGACCGGATCGATGACGGTGATGGTCATGCCGTCGATGTCCTGCGTGCCCTCGGCATCGAGGTTGATGTCGGCGACATCGGAGATCTTGTAGCTGTCGATCACCTGGCTGCGGGCGAAGATCGCATCGGTGATCTTTTCCGGCGCCGGGCCGCCATTGCCGATATTGTACTTGATGCCGAAGTCTTCGGTCGGGCCGCCCGGGTTGTGGCTGGCGGAAAGCACGATGCCGCCGAACGCCTTGTACTTGCGGATGACATTGGAGGCGGCCGGCGTCGAGAGGATGCCGCCGCGGCCGACGAGCACGCGGCCGAAACCATTGGCCGCCGCCATCTTGATGGCGATCTGGATGACCTCGCGGTTGTAGTAGCGGCCGTCGCCACCGATAACAAGCGTTTCGCCCTGAAAGCCTTCGAGCGCATCGAAGATCGACTGGATGAAGTTCTCGGCGTAGTTCTTCTGCTGGAAGACCGGGACCTTCTTGCGCAGCCCTGACGTGCCAGGCTTCTGGTCGCCGTAGGGGGTTGTGGTGACCGTTCTTATCATGCTGACTTAACCTTTCCCGAGAAGACCGGAATATAGTGAGACGTATCGCTCGGCACTTGTGGCCCAGGAAACGTCCGATTTCATGCCCTGGGTCTGGATTTTCGACCAGACCTTAGGCTCGCTGTATGCACGCAGCACGCGCCGGATCGCAAGCCGCAACCCGTCGCCATTGACAGGCGTGAATTGGAAGCCGGTGGCGACCTTGGCGGCAAGGCCGGCCTCGTTGGCATCGATGATCGTGTCGGCAAGGCCGCCGGTGCGTGCGACGACGGGCACGCAGCCATAGCGCAGGCCATAGAGTTGGGTGAGCCCGCAGGGCTCGAACCGCGACGGGATGAGGATCGCGTCGGAACCCGCCTGCATCAGGTGCGACAAGGGTTCGTTGTAGCCGGTGACCATGCCGATATGGCCGCGGTGACGGGAAGCGGCCGCAAGCAACGCGCCTTCAAGGGCCGCGTCGCCCGATCCGAGCACCACCAGCCTGGCGCCAAGAGCGACGAGTTCGTCCGCCACTTCGGCAACGAGGTCCATGCCCTTCTGCCAGGTGAGGCGGCTGACGACGCAGAAGATCGGGCCGTCGCCCTTTTCGAGGCCGAAGCGTTCTTCGAGCGCCCGCCGGTTGAGGACGCGTTGCTTCAGGCTCGTCGCGCTGAAGGTCTGGGCGATGTGCGGGTCCGTCTGGGGGTTCCAGACATCGGCGTCGATGCCGTTGACGATGCCCGAGAGGTCGGCGACGCGGCTCTTCAACAGGCCTTCGAGCCCCATGCCGAATTCGGGTGTCAGTATCTCCTGAGCATAGGACGGGCTGACGGTGGTGATGGCATTCGCAGTCTGCATGCCACCCTTGAGGAAGCCGACATCGCCGTAATATTCGACGAACTGCATCGAGAAGGCTTCCGGCGGAAGCGCAAGTTCGGGAAAGACGGACGCGCCGAACTGGCCCTGGAAAGCGATGTTGTGGATGGTCATGACCGTCGGTGTCGCGGCGGCACGGCCGAAGCGCATGTAGACCGGCGTCAGCGCCGTCTGCCAGTCATGGACGTGGACGATATCGGGCTTGAAGCCGGGGACGATGTCGCCGGCGGCGATTTCGGCGGCCGCAAGCGAAAGTGCTGCGAAACGGCGGAAGTTGTCGGCATAGTCGAGGCCCGTCGCATCGACATAGGGGCCGCCGTCTCGATTGTAGAGTGCCGGCTGGTCGAGGATCAGGAGGTCCAGCCCGTCAATCTCCGCCGCAAGAACCGTGGCCGGATTGCCGAACAGGTTGTCGAAGCTGCCAACCTTCTTCTTCTTTTTCAGCTTCTGCAGCACGGCCGGATAGCCGGGCACCAGCGTTCGCGTCTTGACGCCGTGCGGCAAAAGCGCTGCGGGCAGCGCGCCGACGACATCGGCGAGCCCCCCGGTCTTGATCAGCGGATAGACTTCGGACGCAACGGACAGGACGTTCATGGAGTGCCTATAATCCCAACTTGTCGATCATCGTCTGCGTGATCAGGCAGACGCCGTTTTCCGAACGTCGGAAACGCTTGGCGTCGAGCACCGGATCGTCGCCGACGACGAGGCCCTCGGGGATCACGACACGGCTGTCGATGACCACGTTGCGCAGCGTCGCATGGCGACCGATCTTCACATCGGGAAGAACTACGGCATTCTCCAGACGGGAATATGAATTCACCCGGACACCTGTGAACAACAGGCTGCGGTTAAGGGCCGCGCCTGAGATGATGCAGTCACCTGAGATCAGCGACGAGGTCGCCGAGCCGCGGCGGTTTTCATCGTCATGCACGAATTTCGCCGGCGGCTTGATCTCGGCGAAGGTCCAGATCGGCCAGGTGCTGTCGTAGATGTCGAGTTCCGGCGTCACATGGGTGAGGTCGATATTGGCCTGCCAATAGGCGTCGATCGTACCGACATCGCGCCAATAGGCCTCGCGTTCGAAATCCGAGCGCACGCAGGACTCGGCGAAACGGTGGGCGACGGCTTTGCCGTTGTCGACGATGTAGGGGATGATGTCCTTGCCGAAGTCGCGGCTCGATTTCGGATCGGCGGCGTCGCGGCGCAGAAGATCCATCAGGAACTTCGTGTGGAAGACGTAGATGCCCATCGAGGCAAGCGCCATCTCCGGATTGCCGGGAATACCCGGCGGATCGGCAGGCTTCTCGACGAAGGCGATGATGCGGTCCTTTTCGTCGACATGCATGACGCCGAAGCCGGTCGCTTCCATGCGCGGCACTTCGAGGCAGCCGATGGTAACATCGGCGCCGGAATCGACGTGCTGCTGCAGCATCAATTCATAGTCCATCTTGTAAATGTGATCGCCGGCGAGGATGACCATGTACTCGACGCCATGGTCCTCGATGATGTCGATGTTCTGGTAGACGGCGTCGGCGGTGCCCTCGTACCACTGCGTCTCGGACACGCGCTGGCTGGCGGGCAGGATGTCGAAGCTTTCGTTTCGCTCGGGGCGGAAGAAGTTCCAGCCGCGCTGCAGGTGCCGGATCAGCGAATGCGCCTTGTACTGGGTGGCGACGCCGATGCGGCGGATACCGGAGTTGAGCGCATTCGACAGCGCGAAGTCGATGATGCGGGCCTTGCCACCGAAATACACGGCCGGCTTTGCCCGCCGGTCGGTCAGTTCCTTCAGGCGGCTGCCGCGGCCGCCAGCGAGAACATAGGCCATGGCATCACGTGCCAGAGGTTGCGTACGCTTTTCCACCATTTGTCCTCCCCAAACATTGACCTCGGGGTCGTCGAGGCGGCTTTCGCAGACGCCTCGCGGCCCTCGAAATTGGCTGCTATTCCTGCTCCAGCATCAGTGTCGCCAGAGGCGGCAGTGTGATGCTGGCCATCGTCGCTCCTGTCGTATTTTTCTTGGCAAAGACGGCGCCGCCGTTGCCCTTGCCGCTTCCTCCGTAGATTTCCGCGTCGGTGTTGAGGATTTCCTTCCAGCGACCCTCGACCGGCAGCGGAACGGCATAGTTTTCCCGATAGACGGGTGTGAAATTGGTGACGACGGCGACCAGTTTCTCGCCGGGCGCCTTGCGCAGCCAGGCAAAGACCGAGTTGTCGCGGTCGTCGGCAAGCAGCCACTCGAAACCCTCGCCTTCGCAGTCGCGGGCATGCAGCGCCGGCTTGGCGCGGTAGGTGCCGTTGAGATCCCGCACAAGGCGTCGCACGCCCTCGTGCAGGTGGTATTCGAGCAGGTTCCAGTCGAGCGCGCGCTCCTCGGACCATTCGCGCCATTGCGCGAATTCCTGGCCCATGAACAGGAGCTTCTTGCCCGGATAGCCCCACATGAAGGCGTAGTAGGCCCTCAGATTGGCAAACTTCTGCCAGTCGTCGCCGGCCATCTTGGCGATCAGCGAGCCCTTGCCGTGCACGACTTCGTCATGGGAGAGCGGCAGCACGAAGTTCTCGCTGAAGGCGTAGAGCAGACCGAAGGTCAGGTCGTTGTGGTGGTGCTTGCGGTGCACCGGCTCGCGCGACATGTACTGAAGCGTGTCGTGCATGAAGCCCATGTTCCACTTGAAGCCGAAGCCCAACCCCCCGGCGTGAACCGGATGGGAGACCTTCGGCCAGGAGGTCGATTCCTCGGCGATCGTCAGGATGCCCTTCTGGACGCCGTAGATCTCGGTGTTCATGGTCTGCAGGAAGCGGACTGCTTCGAGGTTCTCGTTGCCGCCATATTCGTTCGGCACCCATTCGCCATGCTTGCGCGAATAGTCGAGGTAGAGCATCGATGCGACCGCATCGACGCGCAGGCCGTCGACATGGAACTTTTCCGCCCAGTACAGCGCGTTGTTGACGAGGAACGACAGTACTTCCTGGCGGCCGAAATTGTAGATCGCCGTGTTCCAGTCGGGATGAAAGCCCTGGCGCGGGTCCTCGTGCTCGTAGAGCGCGGTGCCGTCGAACCAGCGTAGCCCGTGTTCGTCGGTCGGGAAATGCGCCGGCACCCAGTCGAGAATGACGCCGATGCCGACCTTGTGGCAGCCATTGACGAAGCGGGCGAAACCTTCCGGCTCGCCGAAGCGGGCGGTCGGCGCATAAAGGCCTGTCGTCTGGTAGCCCCAAGACGGATCGAACGGGAACTCCGAGATCGGCAGGAACTCGATATGGGTGAAGCCCATGTCGACGCAATACGGGATCAGCCGGTCGGCAAGCTCGTCCCAGGAGAGCATGTCGCCATTGTCGCGACGCTGCCAGGAACCGGCGTGGACCTCGTAGATCGAGATCGGCTGACGCCGCGCGTCGGTCGAGGCCCAGTGCTTGCGGTGCGCCTCGTCCTCCCAGGCCTGGGCGATCTCCGGCGTGGTCATCGAGGCGGTGTTGGGGCGAAGCTCGGAGCGCCGCGCGAAAGGATCGGCCTTCAGCGGCAGCAGCGTGCCGTTGCGGTCGAGGATCTCGTACTTGTACGCAACTCCGCCCTCGACGCCGGGAATGAAGATCTCCCAGATGCCGGTATCCGTACGCAGCCGCATGACGTGGCGTCGGCCGTCCCAGTCGTTGAACTGGCCCACCACCGAAACACGCCTGGCGTTCGGCGCCCAGACGGCGAAGTGGTAGCCGTGCGCGCCGTCATGCTCGATCGGGTGCGCGCCCATCTTGTCGAAGAGCCGGAGGTGCGAGCCCTCGCGGATGTAATAGTCATCCATCGGACCAAGAACGGGACCGAAGCTGTAGGGATCGACGACGACCCATTCGCCGCCCTGGTTGCGCGCGCGGTAGCGCACGGGCTGCGGTTTCTTGAGCGATATGGGCCCTTCGAAGAAACCGGCATCGTCGCGCCGTTCAAGGGTGCCCAGGTCCTTGCCGGCGAGCGTTTCGACCGCCACGGTCTCGGCGTCGGGAATGAAGCAGCGGGCGAGGAGCCCTTTGCCGTTCGGGTGTATGCCGAGCACCGCGAAGGGGTCGTCGTGCGTGCCCGCAAGGATGGCCGCGATATCCGGCGCTGACAGCAGACCTGAAGCTGCGGGTTCCGGGTCCTTGCCGGCCGAAGGCGTCATCCAGCTCTCCAGATTTCCCCGGCATACTGCCGGATGGTGCGGTCGGATGAGAACCAGCCCATCCGTGCGGTGTTGCGGATTGCCTGCGCGTACCACTCCGACGGCGTGGTCCAGAGGTGGTCGATCTCACGCTGGGCCTTGGCATAGGCCTCGAAATCGGCGGCGACCATGAACCAGTCGTGATTGTAGAGCCCTTCGACCAGGCTGGAGAAGCGGTTGCGGTCATCCGGCGAGAACACGCCCGAGGCAATTGCCTGCAGCGCCTGAGACAGCTCGCGCGAGCCTTCGATGATGGCGCGCGGATTGTGGCCTTCGGCCCGGGCTCTCGTCACCTCTTCGGCGGTCATGCCGAAGATCTTGATGTTCTCCTCGCCGATCCAGTCCCGCATTTCGACGTTGGCGCCGTCGAGCGTGCCGATCGTCAAGGCGCCGTTCAGCGCAAACTTCATGTTGCCGGTGCCGGACGCTTCCATGCCGGCGGTCGAAATCTGTTCGGAGAGGTCGGCGGCCGGAACCATGATCTCGGCGAGCGAGACGTTGTAGTTCGGCACGAAGACGATCTTCAGCAGGCCGCGCACGGCCGGGTCGTTGTTGACGACGCGGGCAACGTCGTTGGCGAGCTTGATGATCAGCTTGGCGTTGTGATAGCTCGGCGCCGCCTTGCCGGCAAAGAGCTTGACGCGCGGCACCCAGTCGAGTTCCGGATGCGAGCGGATCTGGTCGTAGAGTGCCACCGCCTCGATGATGTTGAGCAGCTGGCGCTTGTATTCATGGATGCGCTTGATCTGGATGTCGAACATCGCCGACGGATCGAGCCGGATGCCGAGGCGGCTCTGCACGACCTGGGCGAGGCGCACCTTGTTGGCGCGCTTGACGGCGGCGAAATGCTCCTGGAACTCGGCCTTGCCGGCGAACGCGTCGAGCGCCTGCAGCGCCTCGGTATTGTCCATGAACTCGTCGCCGATCGCCTCGCGGATCAGCCCGAAGAGTCCCGGATTGCATTGCATCAGCCAGCGGCGCGGAGTGATGCCGTTGGTCTTGTTGTTGATGCGGTCGGGATAGAGCTTGTGCAGGTCGGCAAACACCGTTTCCTTCATCAGCTCGGTGTGCAGCGCCGAAACGCCGTTGATCGAGTGCGAGCCGACAAAGGCGAGATTGCCCATGCGCACGCGCCGTTCGCCACTTTCGTCGATCAGCGAGATGTTGCGGATCTCGTCGTCGGTCGCACCCTTCTGGCGGCGGGCCTCGATCAGGATCTTGGCGTTGATCGCATAGACGATCTGCATGTGGCGCGGCAACAGCCGCTCGATCAGCGGCACAGGCCAGCTTTCGAGCGCTTCGGGCAGAAGGGTGTGGTTGGTGTAGGAGATGGTGCGGCGGGTGATGTCCCAGGCCTGCTCGAAATCAAGGCCGTGCAGGTCGGTCAAGAGCCGCACCAGCTCGGCAATGGAGATCGCCGGATGGGTGTCGTTGAGCTGGATCGCGACGGCGTCGGGCAGCGAGGTGAAATCCGGATACTGCTGCAGGTGGCGGCGCAGAATGTCCTGAAGCGAGGCGGACGAGAAGAAATATTCCTGGCGCAGCCGCAGTTCCTGGCCGGCCGGCGTCGCGTCGGCGGGATAGAGAACGCGGGTCAGGCTTTCCGCCTTGTTGCTTTCCTTCAGCGCGCCGATGTGGTCGCCGGCATTGAAGGCGGCAAGCAGGATCGGGTCGATCGGCTGCGCGGTCCAGAGCCGCAGCGTGTTGACCCGCTTTGCCCGCCAGCCGACGGCGGGCGTGTCGAAGGCGGTGGCGATGACGCGCTCGGCCGGCTTCCAGACGAACCGCTGGATTTCCTCGTCGATATTGGCGGTTTCGACAACGCCGCCGAAGCCGATTTCATAGGAGCTTTCGCGCCGCTCGAATTCCCAGGGGTTGCCGTGGGCAAGCCAGGTTTCAGGCAATTCCACCTGCCAGCCATCGGCCATCTGCTGGCGGAAGAGGCCGTGCATGTAGCGGATGCCGTAGCCATAGGCCGGGACGTCGACGGTCGCCATCGATTCCATGAAACAGGCTGCAAGGCGGCCGAGGCCACCGTTGCCAAGGGCTGCGTCCGGCTCCAGCTGGGCGACGACGTCGATATCGACGCCGAGCGAGGCGAGCGCATCGCGCATCTCGTCCATCAGGCCGATATTGGTCATGGCGTCGCGCATCAGGCGGCCGATGAGGAACTCGAGCGAGAGATAATAGACGCGCTTGGCGCCCGTCGCGTAGGTCTTGCGGGTGGAGTCCATCCACTTGTCGGTGATGCGGTCACGGGCAACCAGGATCGCCGCCGTCAGCCAGTCATGCGGCTTGGCGACCTTCGGATCCTTGCCGATGCGGTACTTCAGGCGTTCGAGGATTTCGACAGCGAGCTGGCTAGGTTCGGACGACCTTGGGGCGGGCTGCGGCACGTCGTTGGTGGAGAGCCTGTTCATCATGAAACTGTCTTTACCCTTTTGCGTTGGGAGATCGCAGGCCGGACCCGACCGGGGATAAAGGCAATTTATGCATCGATCCGAAGCGCTTGCAACAGATGTTTTTAAATGGATTAGACTTGTCTCAAGCGGTGGGGAACGCGTACCCCACAAACGCAAAATGCCGCCCGGGAGAGCCGGGCGGCATCAATGATATCAGGCGTGCGAGACTACTTGGTCAGGCGGGTCGCCATGGCCGATGCCCGCTCGCCGATCGCCTTGAAGGCTGCGATCAGATCGGCGGCTTCTTCCGCCTGGAAGTAGTTCGCGTCGGTGGTGGCGCAGGCCTTGAGCAGCGACTTGCCGCGGTCGGGCGCCATGAAGGCGACGGTGTAGACCTGCACATTGTTCTTGCGCGCCGTATCGCACCACGAAAGCGTCGTCGTATCGTCGCTCGTGTTGTTGTTGTCGCCATCGGTCATGAAGACGATGTACTTCGTCGGAACCTGACCGTTCTTGTCCTTGTGGGCCGTATCTTCGGTTGCAGCGGTCACGCGGCCATAGGCTGTCTTGAACGCATTGCCAGACGCGGTGCCGCCAGTTGCGGCAAGCGCATTGACGTAGGTCGAGGTTCCCTTGGTGCCCCAATCGAGTGTCCCGGCCGTATCCTGCGCCGAGTTGTAGGAGATGGCGGCAGTGCGCACATAGACCGTGTTCGGATCGGCGGTGTTCAGCTGCTTGAGAAGATCGCTGACGGCGGTCTTCAGTGCGTCGATCTTCGTGACATAGCAGGGGCTGGTCGCCTTCAGGTTCGGATACTTGCTCCAGTTCGCTTCGGTGTAGTTCGGGCATGACGTCTTCTTGGCGTCCTGCGTATTGGTTTTCCAAGCCATCGAGCCGGAACGGTCGAGCACCAGATACATCGAGAGCGCGTTCTTGCTTTCGGTGGCGCTCTCGGCGGTGGCGAGGGTTTCGATATCAATCGATTTCTGGCCAAGCAGGCGCGTCATCGCGTTGAACTGGATCGTCTGTCTGTTGAGCACGGTAACCTTGAAGGTTTTCCCGGTTGGGCCGTTCTTGCCCTCGACGATATCAACGGTTGCCTTCACGGAAACCGGGTCGATCGCGTTGGGATCGGACTTGGCCGACGCGGTGCCCGCGCCAGCGTCGCCGCCCAGATTGTCGACCGACGTGGCACTGGCCTGCCCTTTGAGGAATGCAAGCGCAATCTCCTTGGCCTTCTCAGTCGTCGGCGGAGTTTTAGTGACCAGCGACGAAGCGGCCGCAAGGGCTGCGGCATCGGCTGCGTCCTGCATCTGAGTCTTGGTCGTCACCATGCCGGCGAGGTCAATGGCGACGCCGCCGGCCGCCAGGATCAACGGCGTTGCGAGCGCAGCCATAATGCCAAAATTGCCACCCCGGTCCTTGAGCATCGCTACAAGGGACCGGCCTACTGTGTATCGTCTTCCCATCTTTGCACACCCCAAAGGAACACGTTGCAAGCTTGAGGGCATCAATAGCGCCGATGGCTTACGATATCGTTTGGGTAATCGCTGCAATTTTAACGGAATTCAGGAAAAGCAGCGCGAACAGCAGGTTCGCCGGTCATGGTCCTGTGCGGAAGCGGGAATCGATCTGTGCCAAATCGGATCACGGTACCGGAATGACGTCGACGGACTGCTTGGTTTCCTGGCTGCCATAGCTTTTCAGGATGCCGATGACAGGTGCGACATCGCCGTAGTCGCGCCCGTGGCCGACGACGATATGGTCGGTTCCGGCCGGAATATTGTTGGTCGGGTCGAGTTCGATCCACCCACCGGTTGCGCCGCACCAGACGCGAACCCAGGCGTGCATGGCATCCGCACCCTCCAGCCGCTCCTTGCCGGGTGGCGGAATCGTCCTTAAGAATCCGCTAACATATCCGGCGGGAATTCCGAGGCTCCTCAGCGCCACGATCATCACATGGGCGAAGTCCTGGCAGACGCCACGCTTCAGTTTGAAGGCTTCCGCCGGCGTGGTGTTCACCGTCGTTGCTTCGCCGTCATAGGTAAAGTCGCGATGGATGCGTTCGCAAACCGCCACGGCGATCTGGCGGATCGTCATGGCGTCGTCGACGATGTCGCTCGCATAGGCCGCTATCTCGGCGACGTCGGGCAGGAGCGGGCTCGGGCCGGTGAAGTGGTGCGGCGCCTCCGCGGCGACGGACCAGCAGCTGGCAAGCTCTGCCGGCAGGCCGGCAAGATGCGGCGAAAAATCAGCGGTCAGGGCCTGCGTCTCCACCTGCACACGCGCCTGCATGCGGATCGTCAGGTCGGCATGCGAGGCGCGAAAGAGGATCGAGGTGAACGGGTTGGCGAAGAAGTCGGTGCTTTCGCTGCGTTCGGCCGGCATCGGCTGACAGCTGATCGATCCGACGACGAGACGCTGGCGGCCGGGCAGGTTGGCCGGCAGCACGCGCACGAGATGGCGACCGCCGGAGACCGGCACTTCGTAGTCGTAGGTGATCTTCAGGCTGACGTCGTAAAGCATTGGGTCGCCCTTACCCGAGATAGGTTCGCGCAAGCAGGTCGGAAAGGTTTTCCAGATCCCGCTCCAGCCGGTTGTAGACCTCGAGGTTCAACGCTTCGGGCGTCATCACCGCCAGGCTCGAATGCAGGCGCATGGCCTCGCGGTAGAAGGGGGACATCTGACCGTTGACCAGCGCGTTCGGCAGCAGTTCCACCTCGGTCTTGATCTCGTTGACCTGGTAGAGCACCGAGCGCGGATTGAGCGGGTCGAGCGCCAAAAGGTCCGTGACCGTCAGGGCGGCGGTGCTGACATTGTAGCGGCGGCGATGGGTCATGACGCTGTCGCCGATCTCAAGCAGCATGTCGTAGGCGCCATCAGGTGCGTCCGGTCCGGACATGTGCCCGAGCAGGCGGGTCATGTGCAGGCCGCGTTCGAGATAGCGGCCGATGGACAGGAAACGCCAGCCGGTGAAGCGGTACATGTTTTCGTGCACGAGACCGGCAAAGCCTGCGAGCTTTCGCAGGAGCACGGTCATCGCCCGCGTCGCATCGTCGCCGGCCTGGACCGTCGCGTGGAATTTGCGGGCCGTCTGTGACAGGTCGTTCAGTGCCAGCCAGCCGTCCGGCGAGAACCGGTCGCGAATGTTGCCGGCGCTGAAAAGGGCGCTGGAAATGTTGGCAAGCAGGCTGTCGGGCACCGGCTGGCGCGTGTCGATGTCAAGGGCTGCGAGATAGTCGCTGACGTCCTTGAGCAGCGGCAGGTCCGGATTGGCGGTTTCGGCGAAACGCCCGTGCCATGCGCGCAGGATGCGCAGCGCCCCCTCGGCACGTTCGATATAGCGGCCGAGCCAGAAGAGGTTGTCCGCCGCCCGGCTCGGCAGGCTGCCGGGCATGTTGCGGGTAAAGCTTTCCTCCGAAGGTAGCAGCGTGGTGCGCTCGACCGGCCGGTCGCTGACGATCCAGACGTCGGCGGCGGTGCCGCCGGCTTGCATGGCGATCGCCGCCACGTCGTCGCCCGAGCCGATCCGGGCAAAGCCGCCCGGCATGATCTGCCAGCCGTCGCGGGTGCGGGCGGCAAAGACACGAAGGCTCATGGGGCGCGGCGTCAACCGGCCGCGCACCCAGGCGGGCGTGGTCGAAAGGGTGACCAGTTCCTGGCCCACGAGCTTGCCGCCTTCGGCGTCGAGCCAGTCGGCAATCGAGGCCCTTGCCTCCTCGTCGAGTGCCGCGCCGAGCACGGACTGGCCGTTGTCGTCGAAAAAGGGGCGGGTCGCATAGGCCGGACCGATCACCATGCGCTCGATGTTGGCGGCGACCTGCTGCCGCTCCGCACTCTGGCCGCACCACCAGGTGGCGATCGAAGGCAACAGCTGTTCCTCGCCGAGCAGGTGGCGACAGATCGCCGGCAGGAACGCCAGGAAGGCGCGGGTCTCGACGATGCCGGTGCCAAGCGCGTTGACGATCGAGACGGAACCGGCGCGCAGCGCCTCGACGATGCCGGGCGTGCCGATATGGGAGGACTGGTTGAGTTCCAGCGGATCGGCGAAAGCGGCGTCGAGCCGCCGCCAGAGCACGCCCACGGGCTTGAGCCCGGCGACGGTGCGCACCATCACCCGGCCGCCGACGACGGTCAGATCTTCGCCTTCGAGCAGCATGAAGCCGAGGTAGCGGGCGATATAGGCATGCTCGAAATAGGTTTCGTTGGCGATGCCGGGAGACAGAACGGCGATGCGGTCGTCCGGGTGCAGCCTGCGGCTTTGCAGCGTGTCGCGAAACTCACCGAAAAAGCCTGCCAGCCGGTGGACGTGGGTCTCGGCATAAAGGTTGGAAAAGGCGCGGGTGGTCGCCACCCGGTTTTCCAGCGCGAAGCCGGCGCCCGACGGCGCTTCGGTGCGATCGGACAGGACCCACCAGTTGCCGTCGGGACCGCGGCCGATCTCGAAGGAGACGAAATGCAGGAAATGGCCATCGGCCGGCTTCACGCCGACGAGGGGCCGCAGGAATTCCGGATTGGAGGCGACGAGCGCCGGCGGCAGCAAGCCCTCGCGCACCAGCCGGTTCTCGCCATAGATGTCGGCGACCACCTTTTCCAGCAGGTCCGCGCGCTGCACCAGCCCCTGCGAGACGACGGCCCATTCCTTCTCGTCGATCAGGACCGGAATGTGGGACAGCGGCCAGCTGCGCTCGGAGTTGTCCTTGGCGCCATAGACCCTGTAAAAGACGCCGGCGTCGCGCAGATAGCGGTCGGCGCGCGCGAAGCGGTTGGCAAGCTCGGTCTCGTCGAGGCGTCCAAGCGTCGCAAGCAGCCGCTGCCAGACCGGGCGGACGTTGCCCTCCTGGTCAAGCATTTCGTCGGCGATATCAGGAAGGGCGCGGTAACCGAACACCGGGTCCTCATCGGTGGCCCGATGGTCCGCGGCCGCTGTCTGCTTCTTGGCCATTTACGCTCCTGGCGGACGCCTGAGATCAAGCGTCATCGGGAATTCCATCGTCGGGCTTTCCGGACGCAGCGGATAGCCGCCGGGCGTATGGCCCCAGGGCTCGAACCGCGCCAGCCGTCGCGCCTCCGCTTCGTTGCCGTTGACCGGAAACGTGTCGTAGTTGCGCCCGCCCGGATGAGCGACGTGGTAGATGCATCCGCCGATCGCCCGATTCGACCATGTATCATAGATATCGAATGTAAGGGGAGTGTCGACCGGCAGGACCGGGTGCAATCCCGAGGCCGGCTGCCAGGCCTTGTAGCGGACACCGGCAACAGTCGTTCCATTGGCGCCCGTGCGGGCAAGCGGCACGGGCCGGCCGTTGCAGGCAACCGCATAACGCTCGGGATTGGCGGTATCGAGCCTGACCTGAAGGCGTTCGACGGAGCTGTCGACATAGCGAACCGTGCCGCCGATCGCGCCCTGTTCACCCATGACGTGCCAGGGTTCCAGCGCTTGGCGGATTTCCAGTTTTGCGCCTTCGTACTCCACCTCGCCGCAGAAGGGGAAGCGGAACTCAAGTTGCGCCTCGAACCATTCCGGCTTCAGGTCAAAGCCGTGGGTGCGCAGATCGGCGAGCACATCGAGGAAGTCCTGCCACACATGGTGCGGCAGCATGAAGCGATCGTGCAGCGTGGTGCCCCAGCGCACGAAGCGGCCGTCGACCGGGTGTTTCCAGAAGCGGGCGATCAGCGCGCGCACCAGCAGCTGCTGGGCGAGCGACATGCGGGCGTTCGGCGGCATCTCGAAGCCGCGGAACTCGACCAGGCCGAGCCGGCCGGTCGGTCCATCCGGCGAAAACAGCTTGTCGATGCAGATTTCCGCCCGGTGGGTGTTGCCGGTGACGTCGACGAGCAGGTTGCGGAACAGCCGATCCACGAGCCAGGGCAGGGGCGGCGGCGTCGCCGAGCCGGGCATCGGCACCTGGGCGAGCGCAATCTCGAGCTCGTAGAGCTGATCGTGCCGGGCCTCGTCGATGCGCGGCGCCTGCGAGGTCGGGCCGATGAACAGGCCCGAAAACAGATAGGAGAGCGAGGGATGCCTTTGCCAGTGCAGCACCATGCTCTTCAGGAGATCCGGACGGCGCAGGAACGGGCTGTCATTGGGATTGGCGCCGCCGACGACCACATGGTTGCCGCCGCCGGTGCCGGTGTGACGCCCGTCGATCATGAACTTGTCGGCCCCAAGCCGGCTCTCGCGCGCTTCCTCGTAGATCGCCGTGGTGATGTCGACGCAGTCGCGCCAGCTGGCTGCCGGATGGATGTTGACCTCGATGACGCCCGGATCCGGCGCGACGCGAATGACGTTGATGCGCTCGTCCTGCGGCGGGGCGTAGCCCTCGATATGCACCGGCAGGCCGATCGCTGCCGCGGCCCGTTCCGTCGAGGCGATGAGGTCGAGATACTCCTCGATGCTCGCCGTCGGCGGCATGAAGACGCAGAGCCGCCCATCGCGGGGCTCGACGCTGATCGCGGTGCGCACAAGGCCGGCGATCTCGTCGCGCGGTGCAGGCTGCGGTGTTTCCGGAACCGCTGCGGCCTGGAAGCGAGCCTGTTGCGGCCGGCTGGTTTCCTCGGAGAAATCCGGCAGGTCGTCGCGCGGCACGGTCGGATCGACCGGGTTGACATAGGGGTACCAGGACGGAGCGATGTAGGGCAGGGCTCCGAGCGGCAGGCGGTAGCCGACGGGGCTGTCGCCGGGGACCAGGAAGAGCTTGCCGCGGCGGGTGCTCCACTTCTCACTCATCCATTGGCGACCCGTGGCGCGCGCATTCCACGCCTGCACCGGCAGCACGTATCCGGTCGGCGTCGTCAGGCCCCGCTCGAAGACGCGCGCCATGCGGCTGCGTTCTTCGGGATCCTTGAGCTTGGAATTGGCCGGATCGACGTTATCGGGCAGGTTCGCTTCCTTGAGCAGCCACTCTGCCGGATCCTCGAAGGCGGGCGCCACCATGTCGGCGGCGACATCGAGCTCGCCGGCGATCGCCTTCAGCAGCCGTTCGGCGTCTTTTTCGGTGACGTCGTGGCGGCCGGCCTCCTCGGCGATGAGGTCCGGGCGGCGCCAGATCGGCACGCCGTCCTTGCGCCAGTAGAGCGAGAACGTCCAGCGCGGCAGGCTTTCGCCTGGATACCACTTGCCCTGGCCGTAATGCAGGAAGCCGCCGGGAGCAAAACGCTCGCGCAGGCGCCGGATCAGATCGTCTGCCTTCTCGCGCTTGGTCGGACCGACGGCTTCGGTGTTCCATTCCTCCGCCTCGAAATCGTCGATCGAGACGAAGGTCGGCTCGCCGCCCATCGTCAGGCGGATGTCGTTGTCCTCGAGCACGCGGTCGATCTCGCCGCCGAGCGCGTCGAGCGCCTCCCAGCTCTCGTCGGAGAACGGCTTGGTGATGCGCGGATGCTCAGCGACGCGCGTGATCTTCATGTCGAAGGCGAAGTCGGTGCGGGTGTCGGGATCGCCGGAGAAGCCACCGGAAATGGGGGCTGCGTTGCGATAATGCGGCGTTGCTGCGAGCGGTATGTGGCTCTCGCCGGTCAGGAGGCCCGAAGTGGGGTCGAGACCGACCCAGCCGGCACCGGGCAGGTAGACCTCGGCCCAGGCGTGCAGGTCGGTGAAGTCGTGATCGGTACCCGAGGGACCGTCGAGGGCTTTCAGATCCGGTGTCAGCTGGATGAGGTAACCGGAGACGAAGCGGGCGGCGAAGCCGAGATTGCGCAGGATCTGCACCAGCAGCCAGCTGGAATCGCGGCACGAGCCCTTGGCCGATGTCAGCGTATCCTCAGGCGTCTGGACGCCCGGCTCCATGCGGATGACATAGCCGATTTCCTGCTGCAGGCGGGCGTTCAATGCCACGACCATATCGACCGTGCGCTGACGGGAGCGGTCGACCGTCGCAATGAAAGCCGAGAGTGCCGGCCCCATCGGCTCAGGCGTCATGTAGATCTTCAGGTCGTCGCTGAGATCTTCGGGATAGGAAAACGGCCAGTGCTCGGCTTCCTCTTCGACGAAGAAATCGAACGGATTGTAGATCGTCATGTCGGCAACGAGATCGACCTCGATCTTCAGTTCACTGACAGGGTCTGGAAAGACGAAGCGGGCGAGATAGTTGCCGTAGGGATCCTGCTGCAGGTTGACGAAGTGATTGCCGGGCGAAACCTTCAGCGAGTTGCTGATGACCTTGGTCTTGGAATGGGCGGCTGGCTTCAGCCGGATGATTTGCGGCGACAGCCTGACGGGACGGTCATAGAGGTAATGGGTCAGGTGATAGATACTGGCCTTGATCGACATGCCGGATTCGGTCCCCTTCTTGGAAGGTCTTGCGCCTCCATCTCCGGGAAGTTTGTGCAATGCAAATTGAGAATGCAAGCGCGAAAGCGCGCGAGGAAAATCAAGGTGCTGCAAGGCTTTCGCACGCCTCCTCGAGCGTGCGAAAGCAACGGGTGCGAGCAACGGTCAGACGATCGGCGGATTGATCCGCGCGAAACCCTCCTGGCGATAGTAGGGGAAGTAGGGATAGGCAGGCGTCGTCCTGCTCGCCTCGTCGAGGCGCGCAACCTGCTCCGGCGACAGCGACCAGCCGACGGCGCCGAGGTTCTGGCGCAGCTGCTCCTCGTTGCGGGCGCCGATGATGACGCTCGAAATCGTCGGGCGCTGCAGCAGCCAGTTGATGGCGATCTGCGGGATTGTCCGACCGGTTTCTTCCGCCAGTTGATCGAGCACGTCGACGACATCGTAGAGTTTTTCGTCGTCGACCGGTGGACCGAAGACGGCGGTGTCGTGCAGCCGGCTGCCTTCCGGCCAGGGCTTTCCGCGGCGGATCTTGCCGGTGAGGCGGCCCCAGCCGAGCGGGCTCCAGACCAGTGCGCCGACACCCTGGTCGGCGCCGAGCGGCATCAGTTCCCATTCGTAGTCGCGACCGACAAGCGAGTAGTAGACCTGGTGGGCGACATGGCGCACAAGGCCGTGTCTTTCCGAGGCCGCCAGCGACTTCATCAATTGCCAGCCAGCGAAGTTGGAGGCGCCGACGTAACGCAGCTTGCCGGCGGCAACGAGGCCGTCGAGCGTCGACAGAACCTCTTCGACCGGTGTGCCGGCATCAAACGCGTGCAGCTGCAAGAGGTCGATGTAATCGGTGCCGAGCCGCCTGAGAGCGTCATCGACCCCTTTCACCAGACGTGCGCGCGAGGTGCCGGCGTCGTTCGGGCCGTCGCCCGTCGGCAAGCCGATCTTGGTCGAGATCAGGACCTGATCGCGCCGCCCCCTGATCGCCGCGCCAAGCACGCTCTCCGACGCGCCATCCGAATAGACATCGGCCGTGTCGAAGAGGTTGACGCCGGCCTCCAGCGAAATGTCGATCAGCCGGCGTGCTTCCGTCTCGCCGCTGTTGCCCCAGGCGCTGAAGAGCGGTCCCTTGCCGCCGAAGGTTCCTGCGCCGAAACTCAGGGCCGATACCTTCAGTCCGGATGATCCAAGCCGTCTGTATTCCATTTTCCAACTCCTCGCAGGCTTTCCGTGTTGCAGGCGGCGGATGTCGCCCGCCCATGACGAGAAGGTGGTCACGATTTCATTTGCGATGTAGACCAGATGAAGGAACATCATTTGTGAGTTGAAGTCACATGTCGCGATTGCCGATAAACCGTTCGGGCGAAATGGCGGTGTTTGCCAGGGTGGTGGAACTTGGCGGCTTTTCCGCTGCGGCGCGGCTTTGCTGCATGACGCCGTCGGCAGTCAGCAAGCTCGTCCTCAGACTGGAGGAGCGGCTCGGTGTCCGGCTGGTCAATCGCTCGACACGGCGGCTGCAGCTGACGGCCGAGGGCTGTGCCTTCTACGAACGCGCCGTGCGCATCCTGGCCGACATCGATGAGGCGGAGCGCCTGGCCGGAGCGGGTGAAACGCCCGAGGGCCGGGTGCGGCTGAACGTCAGCGCGTCCTACGCAACCCATGCGCTGATGCCGGTCCTTTCGGAATTCCTGTCGGCGTTCCCGGCCGTTTCGATCGATATCCTGCAGACCGATACCGTGGTCGATCTGATGGTGGAACGTGCCGACGTCGCCGTACGTGCCGGCCCGCTCAAGACCTCAAGCCTGATCGGCAGAAAGCTCGGCACCACGTCGATGACCATCGTCGGTGCACCGTCCTATGTCGCACGCCACGGCGAGGCCAGGACGATTGCGGATCTCGAGGTGATGAACCGGCTGAGCCACAGCTACACGCGCGCCGTCGCCGGCTGGCCGCTGCTGGCGGACGGGCAGGAGGTCGCACTGCCGCCCAGCGAACACGTGCGGGTCAGCGATGGCGAAGGCTTGCGCCAGCTTGCGCTTGCAGGCGTCGGTCTCGCCCGCTTGCCGACTTTCACCGTGAAGGAGGATATGCGCGCCGGCCGGCTTCTGCCGGTTGCCGAGCACCTGAACCCCGGCGACAGCGAGGCATTTCATGCGGTGTTTAGCGGTCAGGGCGGGGCCTTGCCGGCGCGCGTGCGGGTGGTGCTCGATTTTCTTGCTACGCGCGCGCGGATTTCGCCGACGTGAGGTGGGCAAGGGATGCGGACGCCTGCTGGACGCAGACGCGGTTCCGGCCTTCGGATTTGGCGCGGTAGAGTTCGGTGTCGGCACGCGCGATCAGGCGTGTCCAGCCGCCGTTGGCGCTCCGGCCCTCTGCCACGCCGAAGCTCGCTGTCACGGTCAGGGCGCGGCCCTCCGAGACGACGATCGGCTCACGCGCCAGATTGAACCTGATCCTCTCAGCAAGGGCCAGCGCGGACTCGATGTTGTCGCCGGGGGTGATCACCGCGAATTCTTCGCCGCCGAAGCGTGCCACGAGATCCGAGTTGCGCACGGAATTGCGGATGATGCGCGCCGTTTCCTTCAGCACGATGTCGCCGACCAGATGGCCGTGCGTGTCGTTGATCTGCTTGAAATGGTCGATGTCCATCAGGATCAGGCAGACTTGCTGATCGCCGCCGTTCTTGTGCTCGGCGCTGCCGATGAGCTCCAGGGCGCGGCGGTTGAGCAGGCCGGTCAGTTCGTCCGTTTCGGCCTGGCGCTCGAGGTGCTGCATCAAAAGGGTACGCTCGTCGAGGCGCTGGCGCAGCACGTCGATCGCATCGAACAGGCGGCCCATCTCACCCTCGCCGCCCTTGCCCTGAAGGCGGGAGATCGGGCGATCGTTGGCGAGTTCGATGATGCTGTGACGCGCCAGAAGCAACGGTTCAAAGACCAGGGAGCGGGCGCGGCGCATCAGGACGAGCAGCACGAGGAACAGCGCAAAGGTGGCAAGAGTGGCGACGGCGAGCTTGATCGAGGCCCGCGTCTTATTGGCGGAGAGCCGTTCGACGGTCGCATCCATGAAGGAGCGGCGCAGGTCCTCGAGCGGCTTCATCTTCGGGACGAAGCGGTCGGTCAGCTGTTCGGCCGTCATGGGATAGGCGCCGGAATTTCTGCCGACGGCGATGATGCCGTCGATCATCGCCAGGCCCTCGCCGAAGAACTCGCGGTCGATCTTCGCCAGATCGCCGATGTCTGCCGGGCTGAGACCCGGAAGCGCACCGGGCTTGCCGACGATCGACCAGACTTCCTGAAGCCGTCCGCGCGTGCGCTCACTGTCGGCAAGGTTCTGCGCCTCGAGCGGCTTGCCGACCGCGACCGGGGCCATGATCTGCGAGCCGAGGCGGCCGCCGTCCTCGCGCAGGTTGGCGAGCATCTGCGCGGCAAGCGCGATGCCGGCAAGATTAGGGTCGGTGTTGGTGAGGCGCTGAATGTTCCAGTCGATCGCAGGGCGAAGCGCGTCGATCACGCCGAACATCGCCTCTATGGCCGCCTGGATTTCGGCAAGGTTGCGTTCCTCGGGGGGAAGGGCGGCGATGCGATCGACCTCGACGCGCGCAAGCGCCAGCCGGCGCTGAACCTCGACCAGGATCGGCGAAAGCGCATCAGCGGGCTCTGCCCGGCTGGCATTGTCGATGTCGGCGACGAGCTGCGCCAGGGATGCGTCGCTGCGTGCACGAAATTCGGCAAGGCGGGCTTTGACCGGCGAGCCGGGCGCCACACCAATGCCAAGCATGCCATTGGACGGCCCGCGCTCGGCCGACAGATAGTTTGCCGCGTCAAGCACACGGCAGAAGGCCATCACCTCGGTCAGATTGCGGCGGGCGATGACGAAGTCGCTATAGGACGCGGCAATGATCTCCGTCGCAAGGACGCCCGTGCAGGCAACGACGATCGCGATCAGCCACTGGAGCTTTCGACGCAGCACCTTGGCCGTGCGCGCTTCCGCAACGTCCGCACGAGGGGACGCATAGCTGCCGCCTGTGTTGCTCATTGATGCGAAGTTGCTCCACTCATGTCGTCACCATCGCATGCAAGGCGCGACAAATTCTTGTACACGACAAGAAACCCATCCGAAATCAGTGTGCTTGCCGCCCCACTTATCGTATAAGATGTTAAATAATCTTGAAATACCCTTAAATACTAGGGGCGATACCGCAACCGAGGGATGCGTCAGACGCAGGGCAGGCCCCTCCGTTTGCCCGCATTGACGCCAAATTCTGATCTCACTCAAACAACAGAAGCGGCCCGCCTTCTTGCGGAAGGCGAGCCTGATCTTTGCATTGCCCCGGTTTTACTTCAGAAACTGTTGCGCAAGAAGACGTCGCCCAACAGTCGAGACGCGGTGAAGCCGGGGAGAGATACCGGAGGCGACCCGTTCGTCCCGGGAATTACCGTCTTGGACCGACCAGTGCGAACAACGCGCCTTGCGGGTCGAGCGCCTGGACGATCCAGGCGCCCCCGGGGACCTCCATCGGCTCCAGCACGATCTTGCCGCCGCCGGCCTTGATGCGCTCGATCGAGGCATCGAGCGCTGCGACATTGATGTAGTAGAGCCAGTAGGGCGAGGGGACTTCCTTCGGCTTGGTCATCATCCCGCCGATTGGCGCGCCGCCTTGGGCAAAGATCTGGTAAATACCCATCTCGCCCATGTCCATCGCCTGATCCTTGGTCCAACCGAAGAGCTCGGCATAGAAAGGAAAGGCCGTATCGAGATCGCCAGCGGCCAGTTCGTGCCAACCGACAAGGCCCGGTGTCATCGGATCTGTGACCGGAGGCGGATCGCCGATCCCCTTGAAGATAGAGAATACGGCGCCGTGCGGATCGGTGACGACCGCGAAGCGGCCGATGCCCGGGATGTCGTCCGGCGCGCGGTGAACCTTGCCGCCCTTGGCTGCGATCTTGTCCGCCGTCGCATCGACGTCATCGACGCCGACATAGCCGAGCCAGGCGGGAGGCACCTTCATCTCGAGCGCGCCGTCGGGCATCGTCATCAGGCCCGCCACCGGAATCTCGCCGACATGAAACAGCGTATAGCTGATCCCGGGCATGCCGGCATCGCGCGCATCCCAGCCGACGACGTCCCTGTAGAACGTTTCGGCCGCGGCCATGTCGGTCGTCATCAGTTCATACCAGACAAATTTGCCGTGATCTGCCATTGTCTTCCTCCAGTGTGCGGGGGTTCGTAGCGGCGTGCCTTGTGCCTTGCCCTCAGTGTGCCTTGCTCTCAGTCGCGGCGCTGGTACTGCGCCGTCATCATGTGTTTCCAGCGTCCGTCGGACGTCTGCACCTCGGCCTTCAGCCGGCGACGGGAATGGTCCATGAGCGTGATGACGTCCCGATAACGCGCCGTGCGGCCCGGATTCTCGAAGTCCGGTCCGTCGCAATAAAGCGCCAGCGACGTTCCGTCCGCATCGAGTTCTCCGTCATAAAGCCACATGTGGGGCATCATTGAGCCGACCCAGGTGCCGACGTAGCGGCCGGTTTCCGGCCTGAAGCCGAGTGTCATCAGCGTCTGGCCGAAGCTGCCGTCCGGCATGGTCCCCTGGCCCTCGCAGACAACCCACATGCCCTGAAGCGAACGCACGTGCTCCGTCCAGTCTCCGCTGCCATCGGGTTTGCCGTCTGGGCCAGAGGTTTGAACCTGCCAATCGCCCAGGATCTGCTCGAGCCAGCGATGCGCTTCTTCCGGTTCTGCCGTCACGGGGGCCTCTTTCCGGCGGGCACGGACCATCGACCCGGCGCGCGAGTTTCATGAGAACGCGTCTGCAGGCGAAAGGTTCCGCCCGCGACGGACCCGTTAGCCGGCGTTGCGCTTCTGGTCGTATTCGTCGTGGCGGCGCACGAAATCCATCGTCCCGCCCTCATTGCGGCCCTTGGGCGCCCGGTCGAGCAGCATCAGCGTTCCGGCCAGTTCTTCCAGCCCGCGGGCGTAGCTGGAATAGGTGTGGTAGACCGCCCCGTCGTCGCCCTTCTGAAAGGCGCTGAGACCGGGCAATTCCTCGTGGGCATTGGCGCTTTCGATCTCTGTGAAATTGTAGGAGACCGCGCCGCTCGCAAGTTCCTCCGGCGAGAAGGCCACATGGAAATCGCGGTTGAAGCCGTTGCCCTCGGCCGAAACCCAGGGGAAATGCCACTCCATGCGCCTTTTGTAGGCTTCGATCTTGGCAAGCGATGCGTTCGAAGCGGCGACCAGCGTCACGTCGTGATGGTTGAGATGCGGCAGCATCCCGTCGAAATGGTCGACGAGGAACGAGCAGCCGGGGCAACCGGCGTCCCAGCCGGGGCCAAACATGAAGTGATAGACGACGAGCTGGCTGCGCCCGTCAAAAAGCTCGGAAAGCTGTTTCTTGCCGGCTGGCGTGTCGAAGACATAGGTCTTCTCCATCTTCACCCAGGGCAATGCCAGGCGGGCGGCGTTGACCCTGTCGCGCAGGTGCGTGTGCTCCTTTTCCAGCGCCAGCAGCGCCTTGCGCGCGCTGGACCACTCCTCAGGCGATACGACTGCGTGTTCCTGTCTCATGCCTGCTCCTCCTAAACACCGCACTTGACTAATTACGTTGATATCAACATTAATCGGGCATGTCAAAAATGCCGCTCGTTTCGTTCGACACGACCCTGCATGTGAAGGACACCTGCCTCTGCCTGCACGTGCAGCGTGCCGCACGCGCCATCGCCCGCCGGTTCGACGAGGCGCTGCGTCCCCTCGATATCACCAACGGACAGTTCTCCCTCCTGATGTCGCTCAACCGTCCGGCGCCTCCGAACATGGGTTCGGTGGCGCAGCTGCTTGCCATGGACCGGACGACCTTGACGGCGGCATTGAAGCCGCTGGAGCGGCGCGGCCTGGTCGAAAGCGTCCCGGATGCCGACGACCGGCGGTCGCGGCGATTGCGGCTGACACCGGAGGGGCAGACGCTGTTGGCGCGTGCCGTGCCGATCTGGCGCAACTTGCATGAGGCGCTCGATCCGGTGCTCGGCGATGGCGGCCCGGGCCGCCTGCGTGTGGATCTCCTAAGGTTGGCTTGACCGGCGGTCGTTCAGTCCCCCGGCGCAGGGCGCTCGTTGAGCACCTCGATCACCTCGGCGATCAGGGCAGAGGCCTGCCGCAGCCGTCTTTCGCCGAGCGCGCCGCCAAGGCGGTCCGCCCAGGTCGCTTGCCGCTCCTTGATTTCGTGCAGCGCGGTCTCGCCGGCCGTCGTCAGAACCATGAGCTTGGCCCTCTGGTGCGTCGGGTTGTCTCTGTAGTCGATCAGCCCGTCGGTCTCCAAGAGGTCGGCTATGCGCTGCACCCCCTGGCGCGCAAGGCCGAGCGCGCGCGCAGCATCGGCAACCGACATCGGGGCGTAGTTTGCCGCAGCCAGCACCTGCCATCGGGCACTCGTCTGTCCGGAAGGCTTGGCGAGTGCGTCCCCGGCCTGCGTCAGCGGGCCGCCAAGTCGTAGCACCGATATGGCGAACTCCGCAAAGGCGTCTCCTGCGGGCGTACGATCAGGGTCTTTCATGTTGACTGCACCGCCGTTGTGTGGATGTTATTGTGACATCATGTTGTCATGATGCGGTCATTTCAGCAAGCCATTTCAGCAAGGGAGAAGAGAGCATGGCGAGAAGGACTTACAGGGGTGGTTGCCATTGTGGCAAGCTGCGATACGAAGCGACTTTCGATCTCGACGCCGGTACGACGCGATGCAATTGCTCGTTCTGTGCCAGGGCCCGCTACTGGGGTGCACAGGTCCAGCCGGAGGATTTTCGTCTCCTGTCGCCGGAAGATCAGGTTGGGCTGTATCAGTTCGGTGCCAAGGTCGGCAATCATCGCTTCTGCCCGGCCTGCGGCATCGTCTCCTATAGCCATGGTTATGTCGAGGAACTCGGCGGCGCCTATTACAGCATCAATATCGCCACGCTGGACGATGTCGATCCCTCCGTTCTCGCCAACGTGCCGGTGCAGTATCTGGATGGTCGCAACGACCGATGGGACGAAACGCCCGCGGAGTGCCGCCATCTCTGACAGATCGCGGAAATCAAATAATTTGACAACATATTGTCAATATGGCAAATGCACTGCATGAACTTCACCCGGCTGCGTATCGCGCGCCGGGTGGGTGGCAACAGGGGCCAGCCTGGCCCGGCACGCAGGAGCGACGGCTATGAAAATGACGTACAAGGGAAGCTGCCATTGCGGAACCATCCGCTACGAGGCCGATATCGATCTCGATGCCGGCACCGGAAAATGCAATTGCTCGATCTGCTGGAAGCGGCGCTATTGGGGGGCGGTCGTCAAGCCCGACGATTTTCGCCTGCAGTGCGACGAGGCCGGCATCGCCGATTACCAGTTCAACAGCAACAGCGTGCATCACCGCTTCTGCAGGACATGCGGGGTTGCCGCCTTCGGTCATGGCTACATCGAGGAAATCGGCGGCGCCTATTATTCGGTCAACGTCGCCTGCCTCGACGATCTCGATCCGGCGGTGCTCGCCGAAGCGCCGGTGCAGTACATGGACGGGCGCAACAACAACTGGTTCCACGCGCCGGCCGAAACGCGCCACCTCTGACACGCGCGGTCGAGCAGTCCGTCACATCTTGCGGAATTCGAGGTGGTAGATGACCTCCTCGCCGGTCGCCGGGTCTATGCCCGGCGCGCCATAGATTACCAGCCGGTCACCTTCCACGGAAAAGGGCCGGATCAGGTCGGACACGCCCCAGGCAGGGTTCCAGCTCGCATCGACGTGATGGATGATCCGGCCGTCTTCGAGCGTGTAGGAGCCGGAATAGGCAAGCATGGAATCGAACAGCGCCGCCTTCTCGTCGTGCGACGGCACGAGCCCCTTCAACTGTGGGCGGTCGCGCTTGACCACCACAGCGCTCATGCGGCCATCCGCGAAGTAGGAGAGATAGCCGATGGGCCTCGGCCCCATGGCGTCGCTCACCTGGCCGGTGGCGACGACCTCCCGTGTCCAGGACAGCATCTTCCACGTGCCGAGCAGTTCGGACTCGTTGGTCATGATCCACCTGTCTGATTTTAGGTTTGACTAAAATAGCAGACGGGTGGGCTCCGGCAAAGCGATACGCAGTTTGCGGGCAGAAACGAGCAACAAAAAAGGCCCCCGACTTGCGGCAGCCCCTTCTTGTTGTTTGTTGTCTGCGCGAAACTTAAAGCTCGCCGAGGTCGCGTACCGCGCCACGGTCGGCCGACGTTGCGAAGGCGGCATAGGCCTTGAGCGCCGTCGTCACCTTGCGCTTGCGGATCTCGGTCGGCTTCCAGCCCTGGGCATCTTGCTCGGCGCGGCGACGGCCAAGTTCCGCCTCGTCGACGCGCAGGCTGATGGTGCGGTTCGGAATGTCGATGTCGATCATGTCGCCTTCGCGCACCAGCCCGATCGTGCCGCCATTGGCCGCTTCCGGAGAAACGTGGCCGATCGACAGGCCCGAGGTGCCGCCGGAGAAGCGGCCGTCGGTGATCAGCGCGCAGGCCTTGCCGAGGCCCTTCGACTTCAGATAGCTCGTCGGATAGAGCATCTCCTGCATGCCAGGGCCGCCCTTCGGGCCTTCATAGCGGATGACCACGACGTCACCGGCCTTGATCTCGTTGGCAAGGATCGCCTTGACCGACGCATCCTGGCTTTCAAAGACGCGGGCCGGGCCGGAGAATTTCAGGATGCTCTCGTCGACGCCGGCCGTCTTCACGATGCAGCCGTCGATGGCGATGTTGCCCTTGAGGACCGCGAGGCCGCCGTCCTTGGAGAAGGGATGTTCGACCGAGCGGATGACGCCCTTTTCACGGTCGGTGTCGAGCTCGTCCCAGCGCGCTTCCTGGCTGAAGGCGACCTGCGTCGGGATGCCGCCCGGTGCTGCACGGAAGAAATTGCGGACCGTTTCGCTCGACGTGCGGGTGATGTCCCAGCGGTCGATGGCGTCGCCGATCGTGGCGCTGTGCACCGTCGGGCAATCGCGGTTGATGAGGCCGCCCTTTTCGAGTTCGCCAAGGATCGACATGATGCCGCCGGCACGGTGCACGTCTTCCATGTGCACGTCGCTCTTGGCGGGCGCCACCTTCGACAGGCAGGGAACCTTGCGCGACAGCCGGTCGATGTCGGCCATGGTGAAATCGACCTCGCCCTCGTGGGCGGCGGCGAGAATGTGCAGAACGGTGTTGGTCGAGCCGCCCATGGCGATGTCGAGCGCCATGGCGTTCTCGAACGCCTTCTTGGAGGCGACGTTGCGCGGCAGGACGCCGTTGTCGTCCTGCTCGTAGTGGCGGCGGGTGATGTCGACGATCAGGTGGCCGGCTTCGACGAACAGGCGCTTGCGGTCGGCATGCGTCGCCAGCGTCGAACCGTTGCCCGGCAGCGACAGGCCCAGCGCTTCGGTCAGACAGTTCATCGAATTGGCGGTGAACATGCCGGAGCAGGAGCCGCAGGTCGGGCAGGCGGAACGCTCGATGACCTTGACGTCCTCGTCGGAAATGTTGTCGTCGGCAGCGGCGACCATGGCATCGACGAGGTCGAGCGCATGGGTCTTGCCGTGCAGCACGACCTTGCCGGCTTCCATCGGCCCACCCGAGACGAAGACGGCGGGAATGTTGAGGCGGAGTGCGGCCATCAGCATGCCGGGGGTGATCTTGTCGCAGTTGGAGATGCAGACCATGGCGTCGGCGCAATGGGCGTTCACCATGTATTCGACCGAGTCGGCGATGATCTCGCGCGAGGGCAGCGAATAGAGCATGCCGTCATGGCCCATGGCGATGCCGTCATCGACCGCGATCGTGTTGAATTCCTTGGCGACGCCGCCGGCGGCCTCGATTTCGCGGGCAACCAGCTGGCCAAGGTCCTTGAGGTGCACGTGGCCGGGCACGAACTGGGTGAAGGAGTTCACCACCGCAATAATCGGCTTGCCGAAATCGCCGTCCTTCATGCCCGTAGCGCGCCAGAGGCCGCGGGCGCCGGCCATGTTGCGGCCGTGGGTGGTGGTGCGTGAGCGATAGGCGGGCATGGGCATGTTCCTTCACGGACGGGGGGCATTGCACTGGAAAACGACGATCTCGATCGCCACAGAAGCGGCTACCTAGCGCAAAATTGCGTGCGCGTCATCTTTTGCGTCAGATTATTTCGACGCCGCGCGGCCGCGTTTTACGGGGTTTCCGTCTCCCTGACGCCAATCTAGAGCATCCTGCCTTCAAGTGGAATCACTTGCGGGCGGAAAGATGCTCTAGCCTCAAAGTGCCGGAGCGTCCTTTGTGTGTTCGGGTGAACGCACGGCGCTCTGGCGATGGGCCGGCGCCTTGCACAGCGCCAATCCGGCAGCTTTACGGAAATCTTATGCCGGGCACCGAAAGTCGGAATCGAATCCGGACGCAGGGCGGCGCTAGCCTCTCAGCCATCGAATACGCCATCGACTGCGGACGAGTGCCATGCCCCTTCACGATTTCAGCTTTCCCGTTCACGCCCTCGGCGGCCTGTCCAGTCAGGCAGCGCATGAACGGCCGGAAGGTGACGAACGCCCTCATGATGCCTTGGATGCCTTGCTCTTGCGGCTGACGGCCGTTCGCCGCCTGCGCGAGCACCACGTCTGGGAGGCCGTGCGGATCGTTCGGGAACTGCCGGGTCTTGCCGAGGATGACTGGCCGTCGCGTCGGTTCAGCGACCTGATGGCGGCCGACGCGCTGGTCGAAGCGGTCATACACCTGACATCCACCACGCAGGCGAAACTCTGCCTGCGCACGCTTGGCCATGAGTTCGGGCTCTGGACCTGCGCGCTGCGCTACCAACCGCACGCTCGAGGTCGGATCACCTTCAAGGCGCGGCACGCCGATCTGGCGGCTGCGATCCTCGGCGCCTTCCTGCGCTCCTGCCGCGGCCATCAACTGGCCGCCGGCGCTGCCGTCCGCGGCAATCTTCCCACCTGAAGGACACGTGTCATGAACATGCATTCGTTGCGCCTCGAAGGGGCGATCACGGCGCTCGTCACCCCGTTTCGCGATGGCAAGGTCGATACTGTCGGCCTGATGTCGCTGGTGGAATGGCAGATCCGCCATGGCATCTCGGGTGTCGTTGCCTGTGGCACCACCGGCGAGGCGCCGACGCTTAACCGCGCCGAGCGGACGATGGTGATCGAGCGTTGCGTCGAAGTGGCCGAGGGCAAGATCCCGGTCATCGCCGGCACCGGCTCAAACAGCACCGAGACGACGATCGACCTGACGGCGGAAGCCAAGGCACTCGGGGCTGATGCGGCACTCGTCGTTGCACCCTATTACAACAAGCCTTCGCAGGAGGGGCTCTTTCGCCACTTCGAGGCGGTCAGCAAAGCCGTCGACCTGCCGATCATCGTCTACAACGTGCCCTCGGGTACCGGCGTCGACCTGGCGCCGCGGACCCTCGAGCGGCTGGCGGAGCTACCGGGCATCGTCTGCATCAAGGATGCAACCGGTGACATCGGCCGTTTCCTCTCTTCTCCGGCGGCCGTGAAGACCCGGACCCGCCAGCTCTCGGGTCACGACCAGACCGCACTGCCGTTCAATCTGTGCGGCGGCCACGGCACCATTTCGGTGGTGTCCAATGTGGTGCCACGGCTGACCGTGGCGATGCATCAGGCGATCACCACCGGCAACGTCGCGGCCGCCATTGCCATCCATGAACGGCTTCGGCCGCTCCTAGTCGCGCTTGAACGCGAGACCAATCCGGGCCCGATCAAATACGCGCTGCATCTGGTGCGCGCGCTCAGCCCGGAAATGCGCCTGCCGCTGACGCCGGTTGCGCCCGAAACCGCCGCCGAGATCCGCGCGGCGCTCGAGCCGCTGACCGAGATCCGGGGTGAGACCCTGATCGGCGGTGGCGTGCGCATCGCGCTCGCAAGCTGAACCTTCTGCTTTTGTCCTCGGCCGCCCTGTCCCGATGCCCTTGTTTTCAGGCTTCGGATGGGCGCGGCGATCCCCTCACCACCAAAGGAGACAGATCAATGTCACGCCTTCCTCATCTCGCAGCCCAGGCCGAACTCTGCCGGCGCGCAAGAACGGCAAAACATGTGGAGAATGACCGGGGCAGCGATACTGCCGTTCGCGATGCCTTTCTCGGCATCGGCATCAGGCTCGGTATCGTGCTTGCGCTTGCTTACGGCATTCAGGCCGCCATTCCGTGGATCGCCGGCTAAGCGCTTCTGATCATCAACAGGAACCATAACATCATGGGCAGTACGCAACAGATACGCCGCGGCTTTCGCGCGCGCGCACGTTTCGTCGTCGGTCGCGACCGGCATGGCTGGTGGGTCGTTTCCGACCGAAAGGGCGTGGTCGGCGGCCTCTTTTCCAACGAAAGCGCGGCCATCCACTTCGCCGTGGAGGCGAGCGACCGTCATCCGGAAGAGGTGTGCCGCGCTCCGGAAGGTGCTGCGATCGATCTCGACACGTTTTCACGTCGAGCAAGGGTCGCAGGACGGCGCACGACCCATTCATGATTGAAAGGGCATCAGCCGCGGCAAATCGCGGCTGATGCTGTATCCGGGGGGCGCGTCGACCGGTGCCGACACTTTGCCTCTGGCAACTAGCCGAGCGACGCGATCGCCTCGTCGATCAATGCGACAATCTCCTTGGCATGCGACGCGAGCGAGGCATGGCTGGCGTCGAGCGTGATGATCTTCTTCGCCTTGATGCGTTCGGCCATCCACTCTTCGGTTTCCGGCGGGATCATGTGATCCTGGCTCGAGACCTGGTACCAGCTCGGCTTCGTCTTCCAGGCCGGCGGGCCGGCCTTGTCCTCGAAGCAACGCCCGGCGATCGGTTTCTGTGCCACGGCCATCACCAGGGCGTCGGTTTCGCTGAGGTCCTGCCCGAAGCTCTGGCGGAAGGTCGCCTGGTCGAGCCAGAGGAATCCATCCTTGTCCGGGCGGATGCTGGCGGCACCGGAGGGCGCGTCGCGTCTTGCAAAGATGCTGCCGAGGCTGTCACCTTCATCCGGCGCGAAGGCTGCGACATAGACGAGGCCAACGACATTTGCGGCGTGACCGGCGCCGCTGATGACGGCGCCACCATAGGAGTGGCCGACGAGCAGGGTCGGGCCGTCAAGCGATTCGGCCAGCTTGCGGGTGCGCTCGACGTCGTCGGCAAGCGATGTCAGCGGGTTCTGCACTGCGGCAATCCTATAACCCTTGGCATGCAGCGGCGGGATGACATGACGCCAATGGGAGGCGTCGCCCCAGGCGCCGTGGACGAGCACGATGTTCTTGACGGCAGGCATGGTCCGTTCCTTTCTCTTTCCGGGAGATATGGCCGGACGGCATCGGTGACATCAGCGATACCGCCCGCTGGTCTGCGTGCATGACTTCGACCTCCGATTGCCCGCCATGAAACAGGCAAGTCGGCGCCATGGCGAATGGCATCTGCCTTCTTCACTGCCCAGCGAATGCGGTCGGGTCGACAATGCAAACTAGCGCCTGGATGTCGCTCTTCCATGACGCGGGGAGATTAAACTTTGTACAGGGAATGCCGGTCGTTGCGGCCGGCTGAAACGGCGGGGATCGCGGCCAAACGAAAAAGGCCTCTCGATTTCTCGAAAGGCCTTTTGAATTCGAATGGTGGGCGTGACAAGGATCGAACTTGTGACCCCTACGATGTCAACGTAGTGCTCTCCCGCTGAGCTACACGCCCATCCGATGAGCGGCATAGACCACAAAAGCCGTTGCCGCGTCAATAGGGTTTTCGAAGGTTTTTTGACAGAATTTTCAGAGCGGCAAATTTCGCCATTGGAGCCGAGCCGATGCGACACCGGCAAGGCCCGGATTTCCGGGGTTTCTGCTAAGATATTGAAACGAAAAGACCGCCGGAGATCCCTGTGGATCGCAGCGGTCCTTTTCAAAGTCGCATTCAGTACAGTCGCGGCAGGTCGCGCCTGTGGAAAACCGGTGTGGTTAGGCCGCGGCCAGCATCTTGTTGACCTCGTCGACGAGGTCGCGAAGGTGGAAGGGCTTCGACAGCACCTTGGCATCCTTCGGGGCCTTGCTGTCCGGGTTCAGTGCCACGGCGGCAAAGCCGGTGATGAACATGACCTTGAGGTCCGGGTCGAGTTCGGTCGCCCGGCGGGCGAGCTCGATGCCGTCCATTTCCGGCATGACGATGTCGGTCAGGAGAAGCGAGAACGGTTCTTCTCGAAGCCGGTCATAGGCGCTGGCGCCATTGTCATAGGACATGACCTTGTAGCCGGCCTTCTCCAGTGCCTTGACCAGGAACCGGCGCATGTCGTTGTCGTCTTCGGCAAGAAGGATTTTCGCAGTCATGAATTCGGCCGTGCTTCTCTTTAATTCAGTTCATTGCGCGTAGATTGCGGCGTTTTATCCAAACCGCAACGCGGTAAATATCTCGTGAACGCGGGACGTCAATTCCCCGGGATGCTGTGATGGGCCACTATGGACACAGAGCGGGCCAACTGGCAACATGATGACAATTGCAAGTACGGCATATGGTAAAAAAGGGTTCAGATGGGGGAAATAGCGGAGAGGGAACTGTTCGAGGTCCTGGAACCTCCGATCCAGCGCATTCCCTTTGTGTTCAACTCGCCGCATAGCGGCCGGTACTATCCCCAGAGTTTTCTCGATCAGTCCCGCCTCGACGCGCTTTCCATACGCCGGTCGGAAGATCACTATGTCGACGAGCTGTTTCAGAACGCGACGTTCCTCGGCGCGCCGATGCTTCTGGCACATTTCCCCCGCGCCTTCCTCGACGTCAACCGCGAGCCTTACGAACTGGATCCGCGCATGTTCGAAGGCCCGTTGCCGCCGCATGCCAATATCAGCTCGATGCGTGTCGCCGGTGGGCTTGGCACGATCCCGCGTCTCGTCGCCGAGAACATGGAAATCTATCGCCAACGCTTGCCTGTCGAGGATGCGCTGACGCGGATCGAGACGATCTACAAGCCCTACCATGCCACCTTGCGCAAACTGATTGCACGCACCCATGTCCAGTTCGGCATGTCGGTGCTGATCGATTGCCATTCGATGCCGGGCAATGTGCATCTGCCCGGCAGCGGCCAGCGGCCGGATTTCATCATCGGCGATCGCTATGGAACCAGTGCCGCCGGCGAGCTCTCGCGCGCCGCCGTCGACCTGTTGCAGCAGCTCGGCTACAGCGTGGTGCGCAACAAACCCTATGCCGGCGGTTTCATCACCGAGCACTACGGCCGGCCGACGCGCGGGCTGCACGCGCTGCAGATCGAGATCAACCGGGCGCTCTATGTCGACGAGACGACGCTGGTCAGAAAGCCGGGCTTCGGCGCGCTCGTGGCGGATCTGACGACCTTCGTCGCCGCGCTTGCCCGCCACGTCGAGGACTATGGCGCCTATATGCCGCTGGCGGCCGAATAGTCCTTGCAGAAGTGCCGCATCCCTGACCGTCGCAAATCGCTGCGAAACGACGCCCGGCGGGAGCTTCAGACACGTCCATAATGATGTGGGGGAGCTTCAAAAAAAACCGCGCCATCGGCGCGGTCAAGTCTAGGGAGGAAACACCCAAGGAGGGTATTTACAGTCACAGGTGACTGTACGAAAACCATAATATTGCACTGCACAAATGTCAAGTTGTGGCGCTGAAAAGTTTTGCGCCGCATCAAAGAAATTTCACTCGCAAGCACTACTTGAAACGATTTAGGTGCCCGAAACTACAAGTTGGCGGGCGAATGCCGCCCGTTAAGACTTGGCGAACGAGCAGGTCACTGCGTCGCAGCACGATGGCACGAGACGGTCGGTGGATGCCTGGCGGACGGGCAGGTCGTTGCCTTTCCACGATTTTCGTCTATTCAGGTTGAACCCTCCGCATCCTTCCTTGAGAGAGAGCCATGTTGCCCGACCGCGCCTTCTTCGATCGTCTTGCCGAAGCCGCCAAGGCGGAAACGCTGCCGCGCTTTCGTATCGGCACCAACGTCGTCAACAAGCTCGAAGGCGGTTTCGACCCGGTGACCGAAGCCGACCAGTCGGCGGAAGCGGCAATCCGCGCGCTGATCGAGGCGCATTTCCCGGATCACGGCATTCTTGGCGAAGAGCATGGCAATGTCGGGCTCGACCGAGAACATGTCTGGGTCATCGATCCGATCGACGGCACCCGCGCCTTCATCTCCGGCCTCCCGGTCTGGGGGACGCTGGTGGGCCTTTACCGCAACGGCGACGCGGTCATGGGCATGATGGACCAGCCGTTTACCGGCGAGCGTTATCTCGCCGATGGCGAAAAGGCGATCTACCGCGGACCTGACGGCGAAAAGGTGATTTCGACCAGGGCCTGTGCGTCGCTTTCGGACGCCGTGCTGTTCACCACGTCGCCGCATCTCTACACCGGCGCGCTCAAGAGCCGGTACGAGGCGGTTCAGAGCAAGGTCCGCCTGTTCCGCTACGGTTGCGATTGCTACGCGTTCGCGCTTTTGGCGGCCGGTCACATCGACCTGGTGATCGAGTGTGGGCTGAAGCCCTACGATGTCGGCGGCCTGATCCCGCTGATCGAGCAGGCGGGCGGCATCATCACCAACTGGCAGGGTGGGCCGGCGGAAATGGGCGGCGAGGTGATCGCGGCCGGCAGCGCCGAACTGCACGCCCAGGCGCTCGAAATCCTGAACGGCTGAGCCGGCCTGCTCGAGGGGCTTGCGCCTGTCGATTTGCCTTGCGCGACCGCGGGCTGTGTCCGCGCAATCAGGCGGCGGTCGTTTCGCGCCCGTCGCTTTCTTCCGGAATGATGAAGGCGAGGATCGCGGCCATTGCCTGCGCGCGGTAGCGATCGGCTTCATGCAGCAGTTCGTGGCGCGCGCCGTCGATCGGGATCATCTGCGCGGCGCGGAAGTTGCGGGCCAGCCACTCGACGGATGCGTGCGGCACCAGGCGGTCCGCCGTCGGCGCCAGGATGATCGTCGGCAGCGTGATGCGCGTCAGATGCTCGCGGCGAATGACGCGGCGAATGGCGCGGAAGGCTTCGCGCAGCCAACGGGCCGTCGGCGGGCCGAGCCGCAGTTGCGGATAGGCATCCGTCAGCGCGATGTTGCGCTGGTATCTTCGCCTGTCCGCGGTCAGCACATTTTTTTCAAACGGGCGGTTGCCCTTGTCGGGATGGGCCGGCAGGGCGCCGAGGCCGACGCAACGCATCAGGGTTGCGACGATTGCGATGCTCTTTTCGCCGAGCGCCTGGCCGCCAAGCCCGACGAAAGGCGCCAGCACCACCAGCCGGTCGATGCGGCTCGAAAGCGTCGGCGCCAGCGATAGCGCGACGAGCGCGCCCATCGAATGGGCAACGATCGAAAATGGCAGGCGGGTGTCGGGCAAAACGATCTGCTCGAGGAACGTGCTAAGGTCCCGCTCATAGTCGGTGAAATGATCGACGTAGCCGCGTCCGGCGTGCGGCAAGAGCCGCTCGGAACCCGCCTGACTGCGCCAGTCGAAGGTCGCCACCCAGAGACCCGCGGCGGTCAGATCCGCGATCGTCTCGAAATATTTCTCGATCGATTCGTTGCGGCCCTGCAAAAGGACCACCGTGCCGCGCGCCATCGGCTGTTTCGTCTTGAAGATCGCGTAGCGGATCTTGCGGCCACCCACGCCGTCGAAAAAGCCCGCCACATGATTGTCCGGGATCGGATTGTCCGGTGAAGCGTGGAGGATCGAGGTCATTGGAGCGAAACCGGAAAATGCGCGTTGATCGGTTTCATCAGGGATAGGCGGCGGGGTGTCGGCCGTCAAAGAAAAAAGCCGGAAACGGTGGGTGAAATCCGGACGATCACCGTTTCCGGCCGCTGAAGGGGAAGGGACATGTCACTTCAGCCCGGGCATTGCCGCCCAGGATTCGAGTTTTAGTCCTGCCCGGCTGAACGACAGCAGAAGCGGTCGTTCATGTCGGGTTCACGGAGAAAAATCGTCGGCGGTCACGTCTTGAAGTCGCGAAACGGCCTCCCCAAATCAGGGTCACGGACGCCGACGACGGGTCCGTTCACCGGTCCTGCCACTGCCAGAATGGGGTGGCCGACTAGACATCGCAAACAGTTGCTCCCAGGAGGACACCATGCGTCATTTCGATTTCTCGCCCCTTTACCGTTCCACCGTTGGTTTCGACCGCCTGTTCACGATGCTTGACAGCCTCGGCCAGCCGGGGGAAGCGCAGACCTATCCGCCCTACAATATCGAGCGCACCGGCGAAAACGCCTATCGCATCACCATGGCCGTCGCTGGCTTTGATGAAAGCGAACTCTCGATCGAAGCACGTGAGCACACGCTGACCGTCAAGGGCGAAAAGGCTGAGGAAAAGGGTGAAGAAAGCCAGTTTCTCCATCGCGGCATTGCCAAGCGCGCGTTCGAGCGCCGCTTCCAGCTTGCCGACCACGTGGAGATCAAGGCCGCTTCGCTGAAGAACGGCCTGTTGCACATCGACCTTACCCGCGAAATCCCGGAAGCCGCCAAGCCGCGCCGGATCGAGATCGCGTCGGTTGCCGCGCAAGCCAAGCAGATCGAGGCCCAGAGCCTCTAATCACCATGCCCGGTCAGGGCACGAACAGGCCTCCCACAAAGAGCGGCGTCCCCAAGGGGACGCCGTTTTTTGTTGGTCAGGATGTTCTTTTGCTGCATCAGGACTGCGCCGGTAGGGCCACGGCGGAGGCTGCTGCTTTCTTTGCCGCATAGCGCTGGGCGATCACGGCGCAGGCCATCAGCTGGATCTGGTGGAACAGCATCACCGGCAGCACGATCGCACCGATGTTCTGGCCGGCGAAGATCGCGCTTGCCATCGGAACGCCGCTCGCAAGGCTCTTCTTCGAGCCGCAGAAGGTGATGGCGATTTCGTCGGCCTTGTCGAAGCCGAGAAGGCGGCTGCCATACATGGTAACGGCCAAGACGACCGCGAGCACGACGATTTCGATCACCACGAGCACACCGAGGTCGGTCAGTGAGAAGGTCTGCCAGAGACCCGAGGTGACCGCCTGGCTGAAGGCGAGATAGACCACCATCAGGATCGAGCCGCGATCGACCGGGGCAAGCAGCCCCTTGCGTGCGCGGATCCAGTTGCCGATGAAGGGCTGGAGCATCTGGCCGATGATGAAGGGCGCAAGCAGCTGCAGCAGGATCTGCTTCACCGCGTCGAGCGTCACGGTGCCGTGGCCGCCGGCGGAAAACAGCAGCCCGACCAGAAGCGGCGTCAGGAACATGCCGAAAATGTTGGAAGCCGACGCCGAGCAGATCGCTGCCGGCACGTTGCCGCCGGCCATCGAGGTAAAGGCGATCGACGACTGTACGGTCGACGGCAGCACGCACAGGAAAAGCAGGCCGGTGTACAGCGACTGCGGGAGGATCGAGTCCGGCACGAAGCCGATCGCAAGGCCGATCAGCGGGAAAAGCACGAAGGTCGCGGCCAGGATCGTCAGGTGCAGGCGCCAGTGCAGGATACCGGCGATCACGACGTCACGCGACAGCCGCGCGCCGTGCAGGAAGAAGACCATGCCGACAGCCACTTTCGTCGCCATGCCGAACCAGACGGCTGCGTCCCCGTAGATCGGCACAACGGACGCGAAGAGCACCGTCGCGAGAAGCAGCATCGTGAACGTGTCGGGAAGGTAGCGGCGCATGGCTGGTCACTGGCTCGTTATCAAATCTCTTGCCCGGATCTCTCATTATGAAGCAGGATGCAAGGAATAACAGTTATCACGAAATGAGATGGAATATGTTGGACCTCGTGCAGTTGCGCAGCTTCGTTGCCCTGGAGCAGATGGGCAGTTTCACGCTCGCGGCGGAAAAACTGTCGCTCGGGCAATCGACGGTCAGCCAGCACATTCAAAGGCTTGAGGCTTCGCTCGGACGTACGCTGGTTGCGCGCGACACGCACCGAGTGTCGCTCACGGCCGATGGCCAGGCGCTGCTTTCCCATGCCCGTTCGATGCTGGCGATCGACGGCGAGGTCAGGGCGCTGTTTGCCGAAAGCAGCCTGCGCGGCCGGCTGCGTCTCGGGGTTTCGGAGGATTTCGTCATGAGCCGGCTGCCGGCGGTGCTCGAAGATTTCGTCCGTGCCCATCCGTCGGTCGACCTCGAACTCACAGTCGCGCTGAGCGGCGTACTCTATCAGATGCAGGACAATGGCGAGATCGATCTCGTGCTCGCCAAGCGCAGGCTCGGCGATATCAGGGGCGAACTGGTCTATCGCGAGCCGCTCGTATGGCTGGCGCGCGACCCGGAAAGGATCAAGCGCGACAAGGTGCTGCCGCTGATCGCCTTCCCGCCGCCGAGCATCACCCGCAGCGTCGCGCTCGAAGTGCTCGATCGGCACCGTCTGCCGTGGCGGATCGTGTGCACCTGTGGCAGCCTCAGCGGCCTGACGGCCGCTGCCCGGGCCGGCATGGGCGTGCTGGTGCAGCCGCGCAGCATGGCGCCGCAGGGGCTGAAGGAAATACCGCCGGGCGCCTTGCCGCCGCTCGAAGACGTGGAATTCGTACTGGTGCCAAGCAAGGGTGTCGACCGAAAGCTGAGTGCGGCGCTTTCGGTCGAGATTCTTGCCAACTTAAGGACGGTGCAGGCGCAGGCCTGACCGTGCTCAGCAGCCCGCGGTGAACCGGTCGACGTCGTCGGCCTTCGTCGCAAAGCTGGTGACCAGACGATAGAGGCCTTCGTCTCCGGCAAGGCTGCCCTCAAGGTCGTGCGGCACCGGCCAGTCGTAAAAGACCGCGCCCTGCTGGCGCAGCTTCGCCGCCACGTCTTTCCTGATGATTGCGAAGACCTCGTTGGCGTCTGGCTGCCAGGCAAGCCGGCTTGTGGCCGATGCCGCGATGCCTTCGGCCAGGCGCGCGGCCATGGCGTTGGCATGCCGGGCAAGGTTCAGCCAGAGGTCGCCAGCGAGATAGGCGTCGAACTGGGCGGCAATGAACCGCGACTTGGAGAAGAGCTGTGCTGCGCGCTTCCTGAGGAAGTGCATCTCATGCGCCTTGGAAAGGTCGAAAAGCACCAGCGCCTCGGCGCACCAGCAGCCGTTCTTGGTGCCGCCGAACGAAACGAGGTCGACGCCGCGCTTCCAGGTCATTTCGGCGGGTGTCGCGCCAAGGCCGACGAGCGCGTTGGCGAAACGCGCGCCGTCCATGTGGACTGGCAGCTTGTGCGCCTTGGCCACCGTCGCGATCGCGTCGATCTCGGCCAGAGAATAGACCGTACCGCTTTCCGTCGCCTGCGTCAGGGTCACCGCCGCTGGCTGGCCACCATGGACATTGTCGAGCGGGAAGCGGCGGATCTCGACTTCGAGCCGTGCCGCGTCCATCTTGCCGCGCGGTCCGTCGACAGGCCTCAGTCTCGAGCCGTGCGCGAAGAATTCCGGTGCGCCGCATTCATCGGCAATGACATGCGCTTCGCGATGACCGAAGGCGATCCCGCCGGCGCGGTTGGCGCTGGCAAGCGACAGCGAATTGGCTGCCGTTCCGGTGGCGACGAAGAAGACGGCGACGTCTCTCTCGAAGATCTCCGCGAACTTCTTTTCCACCTTCCGGTCAAGTTCGCTGGTGCCGTAGGCGGACGCATAGCCGCCGGCATGCGTCATGAGGCTTTCGGCGATGGCTGGATGGGCTCCGGCCCAGTTGTCAGACGAAAAAATCATCACTTCTCACTCTGTTTTACCGTCATTTCGACGGGTCTAACCGACCTTAACCGAGTTCTTGACCGGATCAATCGCGGTTTGAGGCGAGAAGGCCAACAGGCGACCAGTTTGAAACCAAAAGGAAGAAAACGCCGATAAGCCGAAATTAAATTATAAAAGCCGGAAACTTCCGGTAATGTTCGGCAAAATCTTCTCTATTATTTGCTGATATGCCTCTTGCGGAGGGGGGTGGTTTCTGGCATAGAGCACATGAAATAGGACAGGTTTGCTGTCCTATTTCGGTCTAGGGACCGGAACAATCGCCGCGAGTGCCTAAAAAATTGGCAGGCGGCGTGCGAAGCAGGGGGATTCACCGGATTTCATCCGGTTGTTATCGCCTGCCGTCAGGATGGTCGCAGACATCAGTGCCTGATGATGCCGTGCTTATTTGCGACCTGATCAGGATCATGAGACGATGAGTGCCCCGGCTTTTTGGCGTGCCTTTGCACGCAACGAAGAGCCATGCGCGGGCGGTACCATGCCCGGCGGTCGCAGGGTTCAACAGGAGGGAAAACGATGACGGATCATTCGCCATCACAGCAATCTGGGCTCAACCTCGCACATAGCGTTGCGACGGCTGAAAAAACGCCCGCATTCCCGACTGGCCTGCCGCGAAAACAGGGTCTCTACGATCCGCGCAATGAACATGACGCCTGCGGCGTCGGCTTCGTCGCGCATATGAAGGGTCAGAAGTCGCACCAGATCGTGCGCGACGGCCTCTTCATGCTCGAAAACCTGACGCACCGCGGTGCCGTCGGCGCCGACCCGCTGATGGGCGACGGCGCGGGCATCCTCGTGCAGATCCCCGACCGCTTCTTCCGCGAGGAGATGGCAAAGCAAGGCATCACCCTGCCGAAGGCCGGCGAATATGCCGTCGGTCACATCTTCATGCCGCAGGACGATGCGCTGGTTGAACACTTCAAGCAGGTGATCAAGGACGTCGTCACCGAAGAGGGCCAGGTGCTCATCGGCTACCGTGACGTGCCGGTCGACAATTCATCTCTGTCGAAGGCGCCCGAGATTGCCGCGACCGAGCCGCGCCATGTGCAGATCTTCGTCGGCGCAGGCCGTGATGCTGCCACCAATCCGGAGTTCGAGCGCCGCCTCTTCACGCTGCGCAAGGTGATCTCCAACCGCATCTATGATGAATACAAGGGCGAGGAGAGCAACTTCTACCCCGTGTCGCTGTCGTCCTCGACGATCGTCTACAAGGGCATGTTCCTCGCCTACCAGGTTGGCGCCTATTACAAGGACCTGGCCGACCCGCGGTTCGAAAGTGCCGTGGCGCTCGTGCACCAACGCTTCTCGACCAACACCTTCCCGTCGTGGAAGCTTGCCCACCCCTACCGGATGGTCGCGCATAACGGCGAAATCAACACGCTGCGCGGCAACGTCAACTGGATGGCGGCGCGCCAGGCGTCGGTGTCCTCGCCGCTCTTCGGCGACGACATCTCCAAGCTCTGGCCGATCTCCTATGAGGGGCAGTCGGACACCGCCTGCTTCGACAACGCGCTCGAGTTTCTCGTCCAGGGCGGCTACTCGCTGTCGCACGCCGTCATGATGCTGATCCCGGAGGCGTGGGCTGGCAACCAGCTGATGTCGCCCGAGCGCAAGGCGTTCTACGAATATCACGCCGCCCTGATGGAGCCGTGGGACGGCCCGGCCGCCGTTGCCTTTACCGACGGCCGCCAGATCGGCGCGACGCTCGACCGCAACGGCCTGCGTCCGGCCCGCTACATCGTCACGTCAGACGATCGGGTGATCCTCGCTTCGGAAGCCGGCGTGCTTCCGGTCGATGAGAGCAAAATCGTCAAGAAGTGGCGCCTGCAGCCGGGCAAGATGCTTCTCATCGACATGGAGCAGGGCCGCATCATCTCCGACGAGGAGGTGAAGTCGTCGCTTGCCCAGAAGCATCCCTACAGCAAGTGGCTTGAAGACACCCAGCTCATCCTCGAAGAACTGAAGCCGGTCGAGCCGCGCGCGCTTCGCCGCGACGTCTCGCTGATCGATCGCCAACAGGCCTTCGGCTACACGCTCGAAGACACCAAGATCCTGATGTCGCCGATGGCGACGACCGGTCAGGAAGCGATCGGCTCGATGGGCACCGATACGCCGATCTCGGCGATGTCGGACAAGCGCAAGCTGCTCTATACCTATTTCAAGCAGAACTTCGCGCAGGTCACCAACCCGCCGATCGATCCGATCCGCGAAGAGCTGGTGATGAGCCTCGTCTCGTTCATCGGTCCGCGCCCGAACATCCTCGACCACGAGGGCATGGCGCACGCCAAGCGGCTGGAAGTGCGCCAGCCGATCCTGACCAACGGCGATCTCGAAAAGATCCGCTCGATCGGCCACACCGAGGATCGCTTCGACACCAAGACGCTCGACTTCACCTACGACATTTCGCGCGGCGCCGAAGGCATGCCGGAAATGCTCGACCGTCTCTGCGAGCGCGCGGAAGCGGCGGTGAAGGGCGGCTACAACATCATCGTGCTTTCGGACCGCCAGGTCGGCCCGGACCGCGTGGCTATTCCCGCGCTGCTCGCAACCGCCGCCGTGCACCACCACCTGATCCGCAAGGGTCTGCGCACCTCGGTCGGCATCGTGCTCGAATCCGGCGAACCGCGCGAGGTGCATCACTTCTGCCTGCTCGCCGGCTACGGCGCTGAGGCGATCAATCCCTATCTCGCCTTCGACACCCTGACCGACATGCACAAGCGCGGCGACTTCCCCAAGGAAGTCGACGGCAGCGAAGTCGTCTACCGCTACATCAAGGCCGTGGGTAAGGGCATCCTCAAGGTCATGTCCAAGATGGGCATCTCGACCTACCAGTCCTATTGCGGCGCGCAGATCTTCGACGCCGTCGGTCTGTCGTCGAAGCTCGTCGACCAGTTCTTCTTCGGCACGGCGACGACGATCGAAGGCATCGGCCTCGAAGAAATTGCCGCCGAGACGGTTGCCCGCCACAAGGCGGCCTTCGGCGCCGATCCGGTTCTGGCCAACACGCTCGACATCGGCGGCGAATATGCCTTCCGCATGCGCGGCGAAAGCCACGCCTGGACGCCCGACGCAATCGCCTCGCTGCAGCACGCCGTGCGCGGCAATGCTCAGGACCGTTACCGCGAATTCGCCGAGATGGTGAACAACTCGGCGCTGCGCATGAACACGATCCGCGGCCTCTTCACGGTCAAGAGCGCGGAAGCCCTTGGCCGCAAGCCGATCTCGCTTGACGAGGTCGAACCGGCTGCCGATATCGTCAAGCGCTTCTCGACCGGCGCGATGTCCTTCGGCTCGATCAGCCGCGAGGCGCACACGACGCTGGCCATCGCCATGAACCGGATCGGCGGCAAGTCGAACACCGGCGAGGGCGGCGAGGAAAGCGACCGCTACCTGCCGCTGCCGGACGGTTCGACGAATCCCGAGCGTTCGGCGATCAAGCAGATCGCGTCCGGCCGCTTCGGCGTGACCACCGAGTATCTGGTCAACGCCGACATGCTGCAGATCAAGGTGGCGCAAGGTGCCAAGCCCGGCGAGGGCGGCCAGCTGCCCGGTCACAAGGTCGATGCGACGGTCGCCAAGACCCGTCACTCGACGCCGGGCGTCGGCCTGATCTCGCCGCCGCCGCACCACGACATCTACTCGATCGAAGACCTGGCGCAGCTGATCTACGATCTGAAGAACGTCAATCCGGAAGCCGACGTCTCGGTCAAGCTCGTCTCGGAAGTCGGCGTCGGCACGGTTGCCGCCGGCGTCGCCAAGGCGCGTGCCGACCATATCACCGTTGCCGGCTTCGACGGCGGCACCGGCGCCTCGCCGCTGACCTCGCTGAAGCATGCTGGCAGCCCCTGGGAAATCGGCCTTGCCGAGACCCAGCAGACGCTGGTGCTGAACGGCCTGCGTTCGCGCGTCGCGCTCCAGGTCGACGGCGGCCTGAAGACCGGTCGCGACGTCATCATCGGTGCGCTTCTCGGCGCCGACGAGTTCGGCTTTGCGACCGCCCCGCTGATCGCTGCCGGCTGCATCATGATGCGCAAGTGCCACCTCAACACCTGTCCCGTCGGTGTCGCCACCCAGGATCCGGTGCTGCGCAAGCGCTTCAAGGGCACGGCCGAGCACGTCATCAACTACTTCTTCTTCGTAGCCGAAGAGGTACGAGAGATCCTCGCCTCGCTCGGTTTCAGCAAGCTCAACGATATTGTCGGCGCGTCCGAACTGCTCGAAAAGGACAGCGCGCTTGCCCACTGGAAGGCCAACGGCCTCGATTTCTCGAAGATCTTCCACAAGGTGGAGGCTCTGAAGGAAGAGACCCATTGGACCACGCGCCAGAAGCATCCGATCGACGACGTCCTCGACCGCAAGCTGATCGCGGAAGCCAAGGTTGCGCTTGAAACCAAGGCTCCGGTGAAGATCGAAGCCGAGATCAAGAACGTCGACCGCTCGGCCGGCGCGATGCTGTCGGGCGCCCTTGCCAAGCGTTGGGGTCACAAGGGCCTGAAGGACGACACGGTTCACGTGACCCTCAGGGGCACGGCCGGCCAGTCGTTTGCGGCATTCCTCGCCCGCGGCATCACCTTCGACCTCGTGGGCGACGGCAACGACTATGTCGGCAAGGGTCTGTCGGGCGGCCGGATCATCGTTCGTCCGCCGGAAAACGCGACGATCGTTCCCGAGCAGTCGATCATCGTCGGCAACACCGTGCTTTACGGCGCGATCTCGGGCGAGTGCTATTTCAACGGCGTCGCCGGCGAGCGCTTCGCCGTTCGCAACTCCGGCGCGGTGGCCGTCGTCGAGGGCGTGGGCGACCACGGCTGCGAATACATGACCGGCGGCGTCGTCGTCGTGCTCGGCGGAACGGGCCGCAACTTTGCGGCCGGCATGTCGGGCGGTGTCGCCTATGTGCTCGACGAGGAGGGCGATTTCGCCCGTCGCTGCAACATGGCGATGGTCGAGCTGCAGCCGGTTCCGGAAGAGGACGACATGCTGGAGAAGCTGCACCACCACGGCGGCGACATCATGCACAAGGGCATGGTGGACGTCTCCGGCGACATGACGCGCCACGACGAGGAGCGGCTCTATCAGCTGATATCCAACCACCTTCACCACACGGGCTCGCCCCGTGCGAAGGAGATCCTCGATCACTGGACGGATTTCCGGCCGAAATTCCGCAAGGTCATGCCGGTCGAGTACCGTCGTGCGCTCGAGGATATGGAACGCATGAAAATGGCAGAGGCGGCCGAATAGGAGGCCCCGGTGACCAAGGCTCCCGGTTCATCGAAGACTGGTTCGGGGGTCCCTCACGCGCGCTTGTCAAAGGCGCCTGTTCAGACGCAAAGCTTTCAGGATAGTACGATGGGTAAGGTAACTGGATTTCTCGAGATCGACCGGCAAGTGGCAAAGTACCAGCCGGCGTCTGATCGCATCCGCCATTTTCGCGAATTCACCATTCCGATGTCAGAACCGGAAGTGCAGAAGCAGGCCGCGCGCTGCATGGACTGTGGCATCCCCTATTGCCATGGCCCGACCGGCTGCCCGGTCCACAACCAGATCCCGGACTGGAACGATCTCGTCTACAACGGCAACTGGGACGAGGCGATCCGCAACCTGCATTCGACCAACAACTTCCCGGAATTTACCGGCCGCGTCTGCCCGGCGCCGTGCGAGGAGGCCTGCACGCTGAACCTCGAAGATACGCCGGTGGCGATCAAGACGGTCGAGCAGGCGATCGCCGACAAGGCCTATGAGATGGGCTACATCGTGCCGCAGCCGGCCGTCACCAAGACCGGCAAGAAGGTCGCGGTCATCGGCTCCGGCCCCGCCGGCATGGCGGCTGCCCAGCAGATGGCCCGCGCCGGCCACGAAGTTCATGTCTACGAGCGCGAAACCAAGCCCGGCGGCCTTCTGCGCTACGGTATCCCGGACTTCAAGATGGAGAAAAACTTCATCGACCGCCGTGTCGATCAGATGAAGGGCGAAGGCGTGACCTTCCATTGCGGCATCAATGTCGGCGTCGACATGCCGATGCAGCGCCTTCTCGACGACCACGATGCCGTTCTTTACTGTGGCGGCTCGGAAACGCCGCGCGACGCCGGCATCCCCGGTGTCGAGTTTGCCGGCGTTCATGACGCCATGCCCTATCTCGTCCAGCAGAACCGCCGCGTCGGCCGCGAGAACATCGACAGCGTTGGCTGGCCGTCGCAGCCGATCCTTGCCGGCGGCAAGCACATCGTCGTCGTCGGCGGCGGTGACACCGCATCCGACTGCGTCGGCACCGCCTTCCGCCAGGGTGCTGTCAAGGTGACCCAGCTCGACATCCGTCCGCAGCCGCCGGAAAAGGAGGACAAGCTCGCCGTCTGGCCGTTCTGGGCGACGAAGATGCGCACCTCCTCCAGCCAGGCCGAAGGCGCCATCCGCGAGTTCCAGGTTGCGACCCTGGAGTTCGTCGGCGACGAGGACGGCAACCTCATCGGCGTCAAGTGCTGCCAGGTGGATGACCGCCGCAAGCCGGTCGCAGGCACCGAGTTCATCATCAAGGCGGACCTCGCCTTCATCGCCATCGGCTTTAGCGGCCCCTTCACCAACAGCGTCCTGAAGGACCTCGACGGCAAGCTGACGCTCAACACCGATCGCCGTGGCTCGACCAACGTCGTTGCCAACGAGCGCGACTACAAGACCTCGGTGGAGAAGCTCTGGACTGCCGGCGACGTGCGTCGCGGCCAGTCGCTCGTCGTCTGGGCGATCCGCGAAGGCCGCCAGGCGGCGCGCGCGATCGACGAAGCGCTGATGGGCTCCACGACTCTGCCGCGGTAATGCCTTTCTCCCAAGCATGAAAAAAGCCCCGCAGCGATGCGGGGCTTTTTGTTGCGCGGCATTTGCCGCTTGTTCAGTTGCGGATCACCGGGTTGCTGATCACCGTACCGGGCTTCGACAGGCGGAAGTCGTCGATGCGGCCGGCGGGTGCGGCCGCGACATCGCCCTTGTCGACCAGGAGATCGCGCGGGCTCTTGCCGGTGCCCTTGTCGGGTGCTGCGTTGCCGAGAAGGGCGCCTGCGCCATCCAGTTCCGGGTCGGTCAGGCCGATCGGCTGGGTCTTGATGATATCTTCGTTGCCGAGCGGCGCGGTCACCACCAGATCCTTGAGTTCGTTGGCCCCGGGCACGTTGCCGTCGGTGGCAGCCGCATCGCCAAGCAGCCGGCGGATGTCCTTCTCGACATAGAAGGCGAGCTTGCGCTTGCCGGCCTTGGTCAGGTTTACGCCATCGGCGCCGCGCAGGCGCACCTGCTGGCCGTTGATGTCGGAGCCGGTCAGCACGAATTTCCCGCCCTCGTCGACGAAGCCGTCCCAGATGTCGACGAACTGGCCTCCGACCTTCTCGATTTCTTCGCGATAGATGCCGTTGAAGGTCACCATGTCGGCGGTCATCGCGGCCGACTGGAAGGGCGGCATGCCCACCCACAGGACAGGCAGCTTCTCCTTGCGGGCAAGCGCTGCCAGCGCGTTGACGCGCTTGCGGTATTCCTCGGTCCAGGCGTCGGTGCGGAACTTTTCCTTGGCATCCGCGATCTGCATCTGCTGGCGGTCATTGGCGCCGAGGCTGACGATGATGACAGACGGCTTCACCTCGGCGACATAGCCGGGAAGGGTGCCCGGCCAGTTGAAGTAGTCCTCGCGCACCAGGCCCGACGAACCGTTGGCACGGGTCTCCACCGCAATGCCGGGCGTCTGCTCGAAGGCCGTTTTCAGACCGTCTCCGATGCTTCCGGCCATGAAATCGCCAACGACCAGAACCTTCTTGGCGTCGGCCGCCTTCTCCACGACCTCAGGCACCGGGGCAGGGGTATCGGCAAGCTTCGTCTTGGGCTTCTGCTGCCCCTGGCCCTTCTGACGCTGCTGTTGCTGGCGCTGGCGTTTCGGGCGCGGCTGGTCGGGAAAGTAGGAGCGGTCTTGATAAACCGGCCGATCGCGGCTGAGCCCGCCAAAAAGCATCTGGAACAGATTGCGGCGCGGGACGGGCTCCTGCGCTGCGGCAAAGCCGGCATGGAGGCTGACGACAAACATCGCCAGAGCGGCGATGCAGGTCGTCGCAAGCCTGAGGGGCGTTCGGCGCGGTTGCGTGCGGCGCTTGCTCGTCATCGTGTTCATGGCTCTTTGTTCGCGCGGCAATGTGCCGCCGTCATGGCACGGCACGCCGCACGCAAGGGTGCAGTGGGGGTGCAGCGGGCTTGTCGACACATGGTCTCACGGATGGGGCGATTGCGAAACCCTACAGCGCCGCGCGTCCTCGCGGACGCGCGGCGCTGTAGGGTTGGAACCGTGTCAGTTGCGCAGGGCGCGCAGCAGCATCTGGGTCGGCTGTCCGTCCGGCGCCAGGCCGTTCTGCGACTGGAATGCCTGGATCGCGGCCTTCGAGCCGGAGCCGAAATTGCCGTCCACCTCGCCGCTGTAATAGCCGAGTTCCTTCAGCCGGTTCTGCAGCTCGAACTTTTCGCTGATGTCGAGCGAGCCGTCCGGGCGCGGCCAGCGCTGCTGCATGCCCTGATAACCGGCGATCTGGTCGGCGAGCAGGCCGACGCCGAGCGCGTAGCTGTCGGACGCATTGTAGCGCTTGATGACGAAGAAATTCTTGGTCATCAGGAAGCCCGGGCCCTCGCCGCCGCTTGGCAGCTTGAGTTCGGCGCGGGTTGCGCCGTTGCGGAATCCCTTGCCGTTCGGCCTGACGAAACCGAGCGAGGCCCATTCCTTGAGCGTCTTGGTCTGGCCGGAGTACTTCGAGGCGTTTGCCGGCGGCGCGACTTCGTAGCCCCAGGTCTCGCCGGACTGCCAGCCGTTCTTCTTCAGAAGGTTGGCGGCGGTGGCGAGTGCATCCGGCACGGAGTTCCAGATATCGCGATGACCGTTTCCATCGGCGTCGACCGCGTAGAGCAGATAGCTCGTCGGGATGAACTGGGTGTGGCCCATGGCGCCGGCCCAGGAGCCGGTCAGCTCGCGCGGCGTGATGTCACCGCTCTGCAGGATCTTCAAGGCTGCGATCAGCTGCTTCTTGGCGTAGTTCGAGCGCTTCGGGTCGGCATAGGCAAGGGTCGCCAGTGCGCGCGGCACATAGTGCAGGCGGTCGTCCTTCTCCAGCACGGCGCCGTAGTTGGATTCCATCGACCAGATCGCAAGCAGAATGGTCTTGTCGATGCCGTAGTGCTTTTCCAGCGCCTTCAGCGTGCGCGCGTGCTTGGCGGCCATCTCCTGGCCGACGCGCTTGGTGTAGGGGTTCACGCGGGAATCGATGTATTCCCAAATCTTGTGCTTGAATTCCGGCTGGTAGTTCGCCTTCTCGATCACGGTCTGATCGGGGGACTTCACACCGGAAAAGGCCTGACGATAGGTCGCCTTCGAGATCCCGGCCTTGGCCGCGGTCGCGTAGAATTCATTGATCCAGTTCTGGAATCCGGCATCGGCACGCGCCGGCGCAGTGCCGAGCGTGGCAGCGGATAGGACGAGGGCGGCTGCGATATGACGGAAAAACGTCCTGCGGTTTCTGATCATCGGCTGTCGGTTCCGTTTCTCTGCGGGGCTTCGGCCGTCATGGCCCGAATCACTCCGCAAGGTGGCAGTCTGGGGCCAGCCTGACGGTGGGGGCAGTCGTCGGCGGCTCCTGTTTCGGATCCGGCCGCGCTTGTTGCATTGCCGGATTGCAACGAATCTACAGAAACGTGGTCAACAAACCCTTTACCATGAAATTGTGGTGGCGTCTTCGGCTGCAGAAAATGTCAAGCCTTGGTCGTGGAGTTCGCATATGCATTTGTTTCGTCGGTTCA
>NZ_DASYGZ010000197.1:0-13195 GCF_035999135.1 Ensifer sp. | reverse complement strand
GGGTGCGGAAGTTGACATCCCGGCGCGCAACGTGCCGAAGTTCACGGCCGGCAAGGGCCTGAAGGATGCCGTCAACGGCTGATGAGATTTGCTTGGCGGCCGGACACGAGGCCGGCAGTCCAGGTATTCGGGGGTTCGGCGCAAGCCGGACCCTTTCGCATTTTGGACGACCCTTGCAGCTCAGCGTCATTTGCTCTACGGCTCTCCCATTCTCAGGGCGGGGTGAAAGTCCCCACCGGCGGTAAGGGCGCAGGCTCGAGCCCGCGAGCGCCTTCCTTCAAACAGGGGAAGGGTCAGCAGATCCGGTGCAATTCCGGAGCCGACGGTCATAGTCCGGATGAAAGAGAATGGTCGTCGGCACGAAGGGCAGGGTTGTCCGGCGTTGTGCCGTGCGCTCATGCGTCCTGATTTGTGTATGTCCAGTTTCAGGATGCATGACATGAATCAGACTTCCCTCGGCTTTTCCTCCTCGCGTGCCATGGCCGGCGCCGGCTTCATGGTGCTGGCAGGTGTCGCCTTCGCTGGCCTCAACGTCGTCACCCAGTGGCTGACGATGACGCTCGGCTTTCCCGCAGCGTCCGCAGCCTTCTGGCAATACGCCTTCGCCTTTCTGTTTTCCCTGCCGTTCCTGTGGCGGGTCGGATTGTCGTCGATGCGCACGGACTATCCCTGGCGCCACGTCGTGCGCGTCGCGCTTGCCGCCTTCGGGGTCGGAGCCTGGGTCTCCGGCCTCGCGCACGTTCCGATCTGGCAAGCGATCGCCCTGGTCATGACGTCACCATTCTTCATCATCCTCGGCGCACGGCTGTTCCTCGGCGAAGGTGTCGGCGCGGCCCGCTGGACTGCGACCGCCATCGGCTTCCTCGGCGCGATGATCATCCTGGAACCCTGGTCGGACACTTTCACCTGGGCCGCGCTGTTGCCGATCCTGTCGGCGTTGCTTTGGGGGGCGTCATCGCTGATCACCAAGAACCTCACCGGCCGCGAGCGCCCGGAAACGATCACCATCTGGCTGCTGGTGCTGCTGACGCCGATCAATGGCGCGATTGCGCTCTCGGCGGGCTTCGCAATTCCGAGCGGGCAGGCATTGTGGCTGCTCCTGGCTGCGGGTGTGCTGACGGTTTTTGCCCAGTATCTGCTGACGCTCGCCTATACGGTCGCGGATGCGGCCTACGTCCAGCCCTTCGACGATTTGAAGCTGCCGCTCAACGTGTTTGCCGGCTGGCTGGTGTTCGGCTATGCGCCGACAGGATATCTCTGGCTTGGAGCCGCACTGATCCTTGGCGCATCGCTTTTCATCATGCGCAACGAGATCCGCCGCGAGCGGCAGGCCGCCACAACCTGAATGGTGCAAAACCGGCCGGCTGTCATTCGCCTGTCATCGCCGTCGCGCAGAACCCCCATGTTTTTCAGTGTTCGCACATGGGGGATTTCATGACCATCGTATCGCGCATGACGGCGCTTACCGCCGTCCTTCTCGCTTCTGCCGCTTTCCCGGCCGCAGCCGAACCCGTTTTCAACCGCGTCGCGTCCTTCGCGGTCGCCGACAATCTGCCGGAAGGGGACGCGCGCAAGGCGGCGACATCCGCCGAGATCATCACGGCGAGCGAAGACGGCAACACGCTTGTGTATTCCGACAGCCCGGGCAAGCGCATCGGCTTGATCGACATCACCGACGCCAAGGCGCCGAAGGCCGCCGGCGTTGTCGCCTTTGACGGTGAGCCGACCTCGGTCACCGCCGCCGGCGCCAAGGCGCTCGTCGCGGTCAACACCCGCGAAAGCTTCGTCAAGCCGTCGGGCATCCTTGCTGTCGTCGATCTGGCGTCGAAGAAGGTGGACGCCACTTGCGAGCTCGGCGGCCAGCCGGATTCGGTTGCCGTCAACAAGGACCGCACGCTGGCGGCGATCGCTATCGAGAACGAGCGTGACGAAGAGGTCAACGACGGCAAGATCCCGCAGATGCCGGCCGGCGACCTGGTGATCCTGTCGCTGAAGGACGGTGTTGCCGATTGCGGCTCGCTGAAGCGCGTGACCTTGACCGGCCTTGCCGAGATCGCCGGTGAAGATCCGGAGCCGGAATTCGTCTCCTTCAACGGCAAGGACGAAATCGCGCTGACGCTGCAAGAAAACAACCACATCGTCATCATCGACGGCAAGACCGCAACGGTGAAGACGCATTTTTCGGCCGGCACGGTCGACCTCAAGACCATCGACACCAAGCGCAACGGCGCCATCGCCTTCAAGGACGAACAGCCGGGTCGCAAGCGCGAGCCTGACGCCGTGAAGTGGCTCGACGACAACCGCATCGTCGTTGCCAACGAAGGCGACTACGAAGGCGGCGCGCGTGGCTTCACGATCTTCGACACGACCGGCAAGGTTGTCTATGAGGCGGGCGCCAGCTTCGAACACGCGGTCGCCGCGATCGGTCACTATCCGGAAAAGCGGTCCTCGGCCAAGGGCGTCGAGCCAGAGGGTCTGGAAGCGGCGAAGTTCGGCGACGACAATCTGTTCTTCGTGCTTGCCGAGCGCGCATCGATCGTCGGCGTCTACAAGGATACCGGTGCAGAGCCCGAACTGCTGCAGCTGCTGCCGTCGGGCATTTCGCCGGAAGGTGCGGTTGCCATTCCCGATCGCAACCTGCTTGCCACCGCCAACGAGGTGGATCTCGGCGAAGACGGCGGCGCCCGTTCGCACGTGATGATCTACGAGCGCGGCGAGGGCGAGGCCCTGTATCCGCAGATCCGCTCCGCCGAAAAGGACGGCCTGCCGATCGGCTTCGGTGCACTCTCCGGCCTTGCCGCAGTCGCCGACAAGCCAGGGTTCCTGCGCGCCGTCAACGATTCGGTCTTCGCGTCACAGCCGACGATCTTCACCATCGACGCCACGCAGAAGCCGGCGCTGATCACTGAAGCGCTTGCCATCACCCGCGATGGCGCACCGGCGCAGAAGCTCGACATCGAAGGCATCGCCAATGACGGGGAAGGGGGCTTCTGGCTCGCATCCGAAGGCAATTCCGACAAGCTCTACAGCCACGCCATCTTCCACGTGAACAAGAAGGGCGAGATCAAGAAGGAAATCGCTCTGCCTGAGGCTCTGCGTGGCGGCGAGACCCGCTTTGGCTTCGAGGGCATCACGGTCGTTGGCGAAGGCGACGACCAGACGCTGTGGATGGCTGTCCAGCGCGAATGGAAGGATGACGACAAGGGCTTCGTCAAGCTCGTGTCCTACAATCCGAAAAGCGAAGAGTGGGGCGCCGTGCGCTACCCGCTGGAAAAGGCCGGTGACGGCTGGGTCGGCTTGTCGGAGATCTCCGTCAACGGTGACTACGCCTACGTTATCGAGCGCGACAACCTGATCGGCCAGGCGGCCAAGCTGAAGAAGATCTACCGCGTCGCGCTCTCCGAACTGAAGCCGGGCGCGCTCGGCGGCGAGCTGCCGGTCGTCAAGAAGGAAGAGGTGCGTGACCTCGTTCCCGACTTGAAGGCGCTCAACGGCTATGTCGTCGACAAGGTGGAAGGCTTCACCGTCGACGCCGCCGGCAATGGCTACGTCGTCACCGACAATGACGGCGTCGACGATTCCTCCGGTGAGACCCTGTTCTTCTCCATCGGCGCCATCAACGCGATGTAAGCGTTTTCGCCCGGAGAAAACGAAGAGGCCGGGACATGACGTCCCGGCCTCTTTCTGTTTGAACTCTGCTTGAAGCCGTCGCTTGCTAGCGAGCGACGGCGACCTGCTCTGCAGCCTCTTCTTCATCCTTGCGCTTGCGGATATCGTCGGTCCGCTCGACCAGCTTTCCGACGATGTCATAGAGCGCGTCGAGCTCCTCGTCGTCGAGCGCCGAGAAGATTTCCTCAAGCAGCTGCTTGCGCGGATGCTCGGCAGCCTCGAGCACGATGCGGCCCGTTTCGGTAATCGAGACGATCTTGGCGCGACGGTCTTCCGGGTCGGGCTTGCGCATGACCAGCCGGTCGCGTTCCAGTCCGTCGATCGCTTCGGTGACCGTGCGCGGCGCGAAGTTCAGCGCACAGGCGATATCGGTCGAGCGACAGGGGCCGAGCTTGCTCAGGAAGAAGAGAAACTTGCTGCGCGCCAGCGACACGCCTTCTTCGGTCATCGACTCGTTCACCAGCCGGTGAACCCGGTGGTAAAGCTCGAACAGTCTGTCGGATACTTCGAATGTCTTCTTCATGATCGTCGCTGGAATTTCATGAGGTGCCATGTGAAATGGCAGTAACATTAGTGATAGTTACAATTGTCACACTTGTCGACAGAAACCTCGGCCGTTTCACGGTAAGTCCGCCGCCGACAAAGAAACGGCCGCCAGTGCTGGCGGCCGTTTCACTTGCAATCCCAAGAATTTCTCGCTGAGCGCGAAGGGTGTGAGACCTCAGGCGGCCCAGCGCGAGGAACCGCTCGTCTGGGTGTACGTGGCCTCGACCAGCGTGAAGCGGGCAATCAGTTCCCGCAGGCGGCCCGCCTCCTGGGCAAGCGTCGCGCTTGCCGCATTGGCTTCCTCGACCATTGCCGCGTTCTGTTGGGTCACCTGGTCCATCTGGTTGACGGCGGTGTTGACCTCCGACAGGCCGGCCGACTGTTCCTGCGCCGAGACGGCGATTGCGTCCATGTGCTGGTTGATCGTGACGATGAAGCTTTCGATGGTGCGCAGCGCCTCGCCGGTTTCCCGGACCAGGCGGACGCCGCTTTCGACTTCGACGGTGGAGTTGCGGATCAGGTCCTTGATCTCCTTGGCCGCCTTGGCCGAGCGCTGGGCAAGCTCGCGCACTTCCTGGGCGACGACGGCGAAGCCCTTGCCGGCATCGCCGGCACGGGCGGCCTCCACGCCAGCGTTCAGCGCCAGCAGATTGGTCTGGAAGGCGATCTCGTCGATGACGCCGATGATGTTGGAGATCTGGCTCGACGAATGCTCGATGCGGCCCATGGCGTCGACGGCGCCCGAAACGATCGCGCCGGACTTGCGTGCGCTTTCGTTGGCCTGACCGGCGACCGCACGGGCCTCGTCGGTGCGCTTCGACGAGTTGCCGACATTGACGGTGATCTGGTCGAGTGCTGCTGCGGTTTCTTCCAGTGAGGCAGCCTGCTGTTCGGTGCGTCGCGACAGATCGTCTGCACTCTGGCTGACCTCGCGAGCGCCGCTGTCGATGCTGCCGGAAGCAGCCGATACGGCCGTAAGCGTATCAGCCAGCTGGGCGACGGCCTGGTTCAGGTCGTGGCGGAGCTGTTCGAAATCGGGCGCAAACGGTTCGTTGAGCTGGAAGGCGAGATCGCCGGAGGCGAGACGACGCAGGCCGATTGCAAGACCGGCCGTCGCTTCCTGCAGGCGGCGCTGGGCGGCGGCTTCGGCTTCCTCGGTGACCCGGACGCGTTCGGCTTCGGCCTTGGCGCGTTGCGCCTGGGCATCGGCTTCCAGGTGCAGATTGCTGATCGCCGCCTGACGGAAAACTTCGACGGCACGGGCCATCTCGCCGATTTCGTCCTTGCGGCCACCAAAGGGGATGCCGCTGTCGGTGTCACCCTCTGCAAGGCGCGCCATCGAGCGGGTGATGACCTGGATAGGCCGGGCAATGCCGTGCACGGCGTAGACGATGGCGCCCAGCACGATGATGCCGGCAAGCGAGATCACGCCGATCTCGATCATGCGGATCTGGTCATGGGTCGCCGAGCTCGCTGCCACGGCGGCATCCGCGCCCGCGACGTTGAGTGCGCGCATTTCCTTGATCGCTTCGTCGACCTTGCCTTCGGTCTCGCGCATCTCGACCTTGAACACGCTCTGCGCCTTCATGTTTTCGAGGTTGTTCGAGAGTTTCACCATGCCGTCGGAGACGGAGAGGTACGCCTGATAGGACGTGCGCACCTTGTCGAGGGCTGCCTTGTCGGCATCCGTGACCATCAGTACTGCGTATTCGTCTGCGAGCGTGTTGAAGCCTTCGACGGTCTGGCCGATGACCTTCTCCGCAGCCTTCTTTTCAAACGGCGTCAACGAGATCAGGTGGCGGGCAAAGGCCATGCGCGTATCGGAAAGCTGCGTTTCGAGTGCACGCGACAGCGAGACGCGTGGCAGCCAGGTGGTGGCGATCTCGTTGTTGCGGTCGTTCATCATCTTGATGCCGCCGAGCGAGGCAACGGCAAGCGCCGAAACGATAACGGCCACCACGAGGAAAAGGGCAATGAGCGTATGGGAAATCTTGAGCCGTGACATGGTACCCCCGGAAGGACGGCCGTCCGTAAAACTGTACTTGAATTAAGTCATTCCGGCTCTTGATCGTCATGACGGAGCGGATGCCGAAGCAGGAATCATTCCGGTGCCTGGCTGCGCCTTGAAACGCGGCCGGGGCAAACCTAGCCATCAAGATGTTACAAAAGCCCTAATCGATTAAAGTGAGTATAATCTGATATTTGCAGGTACTTGGGCGGCTTTTCGGCGTATCGGTTTTTTGATCTTGGCGCGGCTTCGTTTGTATTAGTTCCGCCTTTACTTGTGTCGTCTGAAATATGCTTGCGATGCCGGCTCGATCTCATGCGTGGATGACCGGTTGCCGCCGATTGACGGGCCCGTGTCCGCCGGGTCATGGTCGGCCATGCCTTTCCGCTTCGTCCACACCGCAGACCTGCATCTCGACTCGCCCCTTCGCAGCCTTGCCCTTAGAAACGCCGAACTCGCCGAAATCGTGCGCGGCGCGTCGCGGCGCGCCCTCGTCAAGATCGTCGATCTTTGCCTTGCCGAAAAGGTCGACGCGCTTTTGATTGCCGGCGATCTTTACGACGGCAGCCAGACGTCGATGAACACCGCCCTGTTTCTCGCCCAGGAACTACGCCGGTTGCATGACGCGGGCGTGCGCGTGTTCCTCATTCGCGGCAACCATGATGCTCAGTCGACGGTCACCAAGGAACTGACCCTGCCGGCCTCGGCGCATGTCTTCAAAGGCAAGGCAAAGGCAGTTCTTGCCAAGACCTTGGCAAGCGGTCGTGACGTCTATCTGCATGGCGTCAGTTTCGAGAATACGCATGCTCCGGAAAGCCTGCTTCCTGCCTTCCAGGCCCCGGTCCCGGGCGCGGTGAATATCGGCATGCTGCACACCAGTCTTGCCGGCGCGTCCGGGCACGATCCTTACGCGCCCTGTAGCGTCGCCGATCTCGTGGCGCATGGCTTTGATTACTGGGCGCTCGGACACATCCACCAGCGCCAGGTCTATGCCACGGCGCCATTCGTCGTGATGGCGGGCATGCCGCAGGGCCGCGACGTCAACGAGGCAGGCGTGAAGGGCGTGACGCTTGTGACCGTTGACGACGACGGGCGGCTTGGCCTTGCCGACCGGCCGATCGCTATCGCCAGCTTCGAACGCACGCTTGTGGACATCAGCGATCTATCCGAGTGGCGCGACATGCTGGATGCGGTCCGCCACGCGCTCTTGCGGATCTGTGCCGATGTCGCCTCGGACAACGTCATTGTACGCCTGACGCTGACCGGCGCGACGCCGCTCGCCTGGCGCCTTCGCCGCGATACGGACCTGCTGCGGGCGGAAATCGAAAACATCGCGTCAGGCATCGCCGGCTGCTGGATCGAAAAGGTCGAGATCACCTGTCGCGCCCCGCGGGCGGAAAATGCAGGTCTTGCGGTCGATCCGGTGGAGGAGTTAGCAGCCCTCGTCGAGGCCGACGTTCTGCCGGCCCACGGTTTTCGCCAGGAGGTTCGCGCAGCCGTCGACGATCTGCTTCAGCAGCTTCCACCCGACTTGCGGCAGGCATTGGCTCCAGACGAGGATGCGGTCGAACGGCTGGCCTATGAGATCGGTGCGTCGGGCGGCCCCGAGGTGCTTGCCCATCTCCACGGTGGCGCCGGCGAGGACCTTTCCTGATGCGGCTGCGCGCGCTTGATCTTGTACGCTACGGCAAGTTCACCGGTCGTCGCCTCGATTTCGGTGAACAGGCGGCCGGCACGCCCGACCTGCACATCGTCTACGGCCCCAACGAAGCCGGCAAATCGACCCTGTTTTCCGGTTTCCTCGACCTGTTGTTCGGCATTGAACATTCGAGCCCCTACGGCTTCCTGCACCCATACCCGACGATGCGGGTCGGCGGCACGATCGAAGCGGCGGGCCGGAGTTACAGCGCGTTCCGGGTCAAGCGAAAAACGAACTCGCTCCTTGGCGCCGACGACCAGTCGCTGCCCGACAACCTCTTTTCCGGCATGCTTGGGGCGATCGACCGCGACACCTACCAGATGATGTTCTCGCTCGACGACGACAGCATCGAAAAGGGCGGCGAGGCGATCCTGAAGAGCGAAGGCGAGCTCGGATCGCTGTTGTTTTCCGCAAGCTCGGGTCTGCCGGACAGCGCGGCAATCCTTGCCGCCCTGCGCGGCCAGGCCGATGCCTTTTACCGGCCGCAGGCGCGCAAGCACCAGCTTGCCGAACTCAAGGCCGAGCTCGACGGGCTCAGGTCCAGGCGAAACGCACTTGATATCAATGCGCGCGAGTATGCCGTCCTTCGCCGGACGCTGACCCAGGCGCGCGAGCGCCACGAGGCGGCGGTGACGCGTCGCGCCGAAACGAGGAATGACCGCGATCGCCTGAAGGCCGAGATCGACGCCCTGCCTTATCATGCCAGACTGCGCGGGTTTCGCGCCGACCTGGTGAGCGCTCCCGCGCTGCCATCACCGCCCGCCGAATGGGCGGACGAACTTCCGACGCTTCGACGCAAGGAGGCGGAGATCGACGTCAGGCTTCACCAACTGGCAAACGAATTGCAGCACCGTTGCGACGCGCTGGAGGCATTGCAGGAGGACAAGGCGGCACGGTGCCTGTCGGAACGTCTCGCGGCGATCCAGGGAGCGGCACTTGAGGCGCGCTACGTGACCGCTGCGCGTGACATGCCCGCGCGCGTCGAAGAGTTGGTGAAAGTCACAGTCGAAATCAGCGCCTGCCTGCTTCGGCTTGGAGAGGCGCCGGACCGCGACCCAGCAGAGTTGCTGCTGCCGGCAGGCGCAAGCGCGCAGCTGCAGGAACTGGCTCGCCGGCATTCGGCCCTGGTTGAGCGCGTCGCGTCGGCCCGCCAGGAGGCCTCAGATGCTGAAGAGGCCGTCTGCGCGGCTGAGCGCGACCTGGCCGAGCTTCAGGGCGAGGCCTGCGTTGGGGATCCGTCGATGCTCGCCGAGCGGCTGCCGCTTTGGCGGCGCAGCAATTGCCTGCAACGTCAGCAGGCGGCATCGCAGTCGATGGCTCGGCTGGAGGCGGATCTCGCCGACAAGCACATTCTGTTGAGGCCGTTTTCGGGCGATGCCGACGATCTTTTCGCACTTGGGGTTCCGGTGGCGGGCACGCTTGAAAGCTGGAGCTTGTCGACGGCGGCACGGGAGGAACGGCGGCTGCGCCTTGTCGACCGGGTGGCGGACGAGCAGGAACTGCTGGCCGTCGACGAAGCGCGACTGATCGGCCTATCGGCGGCCGTCGGTGCCCTGGATGACATTTCGTGGCGGACGCTGCGACAGCAGCGGGACGACGCATGGCAGCGACACAGGAGCGCGTTGAGCGAGGCGACGGCCGCCGCGTTCGAAAGTCTGCTGGGTGCGGACGATGACGCGACCGCGCTTCGCCTCGTCGAGGCTGTGCGGTTTGCTGACATCCAGGGCCTGTCGCTTTCGCTCACCGAGCGGCGCGCGCGCCTCGGGTCGCTTCGGGACCAGCAAAAGCACCTGCGGGATGACGCCGAAAGGCAGGCACAGGACCTCGCGATGGCGGTCACCGCGTGCGGGCTCCCCGAGGATATGTCCTTGCCGCAGCTGGAAGCCTGGCTGTCCGTTCGTTCTGCTGCTCTTGATCTGCGTGCGCAACTGCGCGTCGCTCGTCTTGAGTTCGAGCAGGCATGCGCCGAGGAGAAAGAGATCGTCCAGGCGTTGCTGGCTGAACTCGCAGCCGTCGGCGTCGTGGACGCATTGCCACAACGGCTGGATGGTCTTCTGATCGTCGCCGAACAGGCGCTGTCGAGAGCCCAGGCGATGGCCGCAGCGCGCAGCGTGGTGCATGACGTGGCCAAGCGGGCGTCAACGGTGCTTGAGGGGCGCAGCCGGGCCCTTGCCGTTGCCGAGGGCGAGTTGGCGGATTGGCGTGAGCAGTGGCATGAACTGCACACGCACCGCCCGTTCGGCGGGCGCGATACACCGCTGTTGCCGGAAGAGGTCGGTCCGACTCTGGCAATCCTGCAGGAGCTCGACAAGCTGTCGCAGAGGAAATCGGACCTCGATTATCGCATCGCGGGCATGCGCCGGGACCAGGCGTCGTTTCAACGTGCCATCGCCGAGCTCTCCGGGCCTTCGCCAGACGATCAGCCGCTTGTAATTTTTGCGTCGTTGAAGGCGCGTGTCGATGCGGCGCAGAGAGTGGCAGATCGACGGGAAGGCCTCCTTTCGGAGACCGCGCGACTGGAAGAGGAATTGCAGAAGGTGCGTGCCGAGCGCGACCTGCTGGCGGTGCGCAGGCGCATGGTCCTTGAGTTCTTCGATTGCGAGACGCTCGACGCGGCCTTGCAGCATTTCGAAGCCGCTCGTGAGCAGCAGCGTTTGCGCCAGCGCATTGCTGATACTGAGGCGGACCTTGCCTCCCGTCTCGGCGTGGTGACGGTCGAAGAGGCCGAGCACTTGCTCAGCGTGCTCGACGACACCTCGGCGCGGCTTGAACTGGCCCGGCTTGACGCGGCGCTTGATGATTGTGACCGCGACGTCAGCGAGGCGCACACGGACATGCGCGGCAAGGAAAGAGCGCTCGCCGCCGTCGAAGGCGGCGACTCGGTTGCCGAACTCGAGCAGCAGCGGCGAACGCTGTTGCTCGACATCGAAAGCAGAGCGCTTGCCTATCTGCGGCTGAGGGCCGGCGTCATCGCCACGGAGACGGCACTGCGCCTCTTCCGCGAACGCCATCGCAGCGCCATGATGCGCCGCGCATCGGAAACCTTCAGCCGCGTCAGCGGTGGCGAATATTCCGGTCTGTCGGCCCAGTCCGACAAGGGCCAGGAATTGCTGATCGCCAATTCCGCCGCCGGCGGATCGAAGCTTGCCCGGGATCTCTCGAAAGGCACGCGCTTCCAACTCTATCTGGCGCTGAGAATCGCCGGCTACCACGAGATCGCGGCGGCGCGCGAATCGCTGCCCTTCATCGCCGACGACATCATGGAAACCTTCGACGACGGACGTGCGGCCCGTGCGTTCGAACAGATGGCGGACATGGCGCGCGTCGGTCAGGTGATCTACCTCACCCATCACGAACATCTGTGCGACATTGCCCGCACGGCCTGCCCCACGGTGACCATCCACAGGTTATGATGGCCGCGGGCCGTGAGTGGGAAGGCGCGCATGCCTGTTGCCGCGTCCTGCCCGCCGGGCCGAATCACTGCAATGGAAACCGGGAGGACAAAGAGATGGACATCATACCCAGTGGATCGCGCCCCTCGATGCGGGCGCCGGCGGAGTATTTCACCGGGACGGTCAGGCAGGATCCGGTGATCGAGGCTGCCGACCCGGCGCGGGTTCGCGCCGTCAGCGTCACGTTCGAGCCGGGCGCGCGCACTGCCTGGCACACCCATCCGCTCGGCCAGACATTGATCGTGACTGCCGGACGCGGCCTGGCGCAAAGCTGGGGCGGCCCGATCCGGGAGATTAGCACGGGCGACGTCATCTGGTTTTCGCCCGGCGAAAAACACTGGCACGGCGCCGCGCCGGAGACGGCCATGGTGCATCTGGCTATCCAGGAGGCGCTCGACGGCAAGGCCGCGGACTGGCTGGAGCAGGTGAGCGACGAGCAGTACCGCGGCGGGTAGGGCATCGCAGCGCAGAACCATCGCGCCGATCTGTAAGGCAGAATCACCAAGTCAGCCGCACGGGCGTGGTTCCGTGCGGGATCGGTAGCCTGCGGAGCTGAACGCCACTGAGGTAAACGGCAGTCGTTGTGTGTCCGCGCGAACGCATCCTGGTCCCGGCGAAGAAAACCGCTGTTCGAACGATAAGTTAGAAAGAGGAGGAAAATGGTGGGCGATGACGGACTCGAACCGCCGACATCCTCGGTGTAAACGAGGCGCTCTACCAACTGAGCTAATCGCCCTTCCGCGTTCGGACCGGTTAAGTCCGCCGCGTCGGTGGCCGTGATCTAGGCGTAACCGAAAAAAACCGCAAGAGCATTTGTATCGTTTTTATGATTTTTTTTGTGGGCCGGTGTGTCGTGCCCCGGATTTCGGGGATTTGCGGCTGTGGACAAAAAGAGCGGCTTGGACGTCAGCGTTCGACGAGCGGGGAGGGGGGCGGCGAGATCCAGATTCGGGATGTGCATGTGGGTGGAAAACAGAGGCGCCGATCACATAAGGGAATGTGGATTGAGACAAAGGCGGCATTGCTCCGTTCTCAGTCCGCTCGTTTTTCCTGGCCTGTGGATCATTTTTCATTCCGTCACGGATTTGTCTTCAAACACGCTTGACACCCCAATCCGAACCGCTTAGTTAGCCGCTCATCGAACGGCGCTGCTGCTCGATGCGGGGCGGAAACGCCTCAACCAAGTCAAGATGATGCGGGTGTAGCTCAGTCGGTTAGAGTGCCGGCCTGTCACGCCGGAGGTCGCGGGTTCGAGCCCCGTCACTCGCGCCACTCTTGATCTGGTACTGCCTGAGGCGTTCTCAATGGAGGCCGATGGTGGTAAAAATGATCGTTCGCGGTCATCATGCGCGGGTGTAGCTCAGTCGGTTAGAGTGCCGGCCTGTCACGCCGGAGGTCGCGGGTTCGAGCCCCGTCACTCGCGCCATTTCTACTTACCTCCCTTCCTGATTTGTTGCGATCCGCCGGATCGCATTGTGCGCTGCGGCAATCTGTCCCGGGCGGCTCGGTTTTACCGTAAAGTCCGTGCCGGCCCGCAAATCGGCGCTTTGTCGCCACCGTCCATTTGATCCTGCGCCGTGAACCGGTTTAAATGCCCCTTGAAGGCTTGCGCGCGGGCGCGGGCTGCGCTAACCACTCCGGCGTTGCAACATATTTTTCGGCCTGCGAGATTTGTTGTTTTGGCGCTCTCCCATGCGCCCTCCCGCAGGCAGGGACGGATAACAATGACTGAACTTCTCGGTTCCTACGTTCCGATCGCGATTTTCATTGGAATCGCACTGGTGATCGGTGTGGCGCTTCTGATTGCTCCCTTCGCCGTCG
>NZ_DASYGZ010000175.1:0-61378 GCF_035999135.1 Ensifer sp. | reverse complement strand
ACTCCTGCGGCGGCTTCATTGCCTCGGTAGCTTCAATAACCTAAAGGTGGACCAAATGGCACAAAACTCTTTGCGGCTCGTAGAGGACAAATCGGTGGATAAAAGCAAGGCACTTGAAGCGGCACTTTCCCAGATCGAACGGTCGTTCGGCAAGGGATCGATCATGAAGCTCGGTGGGAAGGACAGCATCATCGAGATCGAGACGGTTTCGACCGGCTCTCTCAGCCTGGACATCGCGCTCGGCATCGGCGGTCTGCCGAAGGGCCGCATCGTTGAAATTTACGGCCCGGAAAGCTCGGGCAAGACGACACTGGCGCTGCAGACCGTTGCCGAAGCACAGAAGAAGGGCGGCATCTGCGCCTTCGTCGACGCTGAACACGCACTTGATCCGGTCTATGCCCGCAAGCTCGGCGTCGACCTCGAAAACCTCTTGATCTCGCAGCCGGACACCGGCGAGCAGGCGCTCGAAATCACCGATACGCTGGTTCGTTCCGGCGCGATCGACGTGCTGGTCGTCGACTCGGTCGCAGCCCTCGTGCCGCGCGCCGAAATCGAAGGCGAAATGGGCGACAGCCTGCCGGGCATGCAGGCCCGCCTGATGAGCCAGGCGCTGCGCAAGCTCACTGCATCGATCTCCAAGTCGAACTGCATGGTCATCTTCATCAACCAGATCCGCATGAAGATCGGCGTCATGTTCGGCTCGCCGGAAACCACCACCGGCGGCAACGCGCTGAAGTTCTACGCCTCTGTCCGCCTCGACATTCGCCGTATCGGTTCGGTCAAGGAGCGCGAAGAGGTCGTCGGCAACCAGACCCGCGTCAAGGTCGTCAAGAACAAGATGGCGCCGCCCTTCAAGCAGGTCGAATTCGACATCATGTACGGCGAAGGCGTGTCGAAGACCGGCGAACTCGTCGACCTCGGCGTCAAGGCCGGTATCGTCGAGAAGTCCGGCGCCTGGTTCTCCTACAACAGCCAGCGCCTCGGCCAGGGCCGCGAGAACGCCAAGACGTTCCTGCGCGACAACCCGGATCTGGCGCGCGAAATCGAGACGGCGCTGCGCCAGAACGCCGGCCTGATCGCCGACCGGTTCCTCGAGAACGGCGGTCCGGAAGCGGACGACGGCGACGAGCCGCCGGAAGCATAAGCCGCACGGTCCACCGCGGTTACAGAAAAACCGGTCGTCCTCCGACGACCGGTTTTTTGTTGCCGTCTGGACAGTGTGAGACGTGAACGATAAAAGCCTTTGGTTCCGGCGGCCGAGGGCGTTGGAGGGCGCAGGCATCATCGGTGGCTGCGGGGTTGAAGGACAACGGCCGATGGCGCGGCGATGGCTGCGGCCAGGCCGGATTTGGTGCTTAAGAATAGGACGCAAGATGAGCGGCGTGAATGAAATCCGGTCGACCTTTCTCGACTATTTCCGCAGGAACGGTCACGAGGTGGTGTCGTCGAGCCCGTTGGTGCCGCGCAACGACCCGACCTTGATGTTCACCAATGCCGGCATGGTGCAATTCAAGAACGTTTTCACCGGCCTTGAGCAGCGCCCCTATTCGACGGCCGTGACCGCGCAGAAGTGCGTGCGCGCCGGCGGCAAGCACAATGACCTCGACAATGTCGGCTACACCGCGCGTCACCACACCTTCTTCGAAATGCTCGGCAACTTCTCCTTTGGCGATTACTTCAAGGAAAACGCCATCGAGCTTGCCTGGAACCTGATCACCAAGGAGTACGGCCTCGACGCCAAGCGCCTGCTGGTCACGGTCTACCACACCGACGACGAAGCTTTCGGCCTCTGGAAGAAGATCGCCGGCCTCACCGACGACCGCATCATCCGCATCCCGACCAGCGACAATTTCTGGGCCATGGGCGATACCGGCCCGTGCGGTCCGTGCTCGGAAATCTTCTACGACCACGGCGACCATATCTGGGGCGGCCCTCCGGGCTCGGCCGATGAAGACGGCGACCGCTTCATTGAGATCTGGAACCTCGTCTTCATGCAATACGAGCAGATCACCAAGGAAGAGCGGGTCAACCTGCCGCGTCCGTCGATCGACACCGGTATGGGCCTCGAACGCCTGGCCGCCGTGTTGCAGGGCCAGCACGACAACTACGACATCGACCTCTTCCGCGCGCTGATCGCAGCGTCCGAGGAAGCGACCGGCGTCAAGGCCGAAGGCGACCAGCGCGCCAGCCACCGCGTCATCGCCGACCACCTGCGCTCGTCCGCCTTCCTGATCGCCGACGGCGTTCTGCCGTCGAACGAAGGCCGCGGCTACGTTCTGCGCCGCATCATGCGCCGTGCCATGCGCCACGCGCAGCTGCTCGGCGCCCGTGATCCGCTGATGTGGAAGCTGCTGCCGGCGCTGGTTGGCCAGATGGGCCGCGCCTATCCGGAGCTGGTGCGCGCCGAAGCGCTGATCTCCGAGACGCTGAAGCTTGAGGAAACCCGCTTCCGCAAGACGCTGGAGCGCGGCCTCAACCTGCTCTCGGAAGCCTCCGCCGACCTGTCCGAAGGCGACCAGTTCAACGGCGAGACCGCGTTCAAGCTCTACGACACCTACGGCTTCCCGCTCGACCTGACCCAGGACGCGCTACGCGCCAAGGGCATCTCCGTCGATACCGACGCCTTCACCACGGCGATGCAGCGTCAGAAGGCCGAGGCCCGTGCGAGCTGGTCCGGTTCCGGCGAAGCGGCAACCGAAACCATCTGGTTCGAGCTGCGCGAAAAGCATGGTTCGACCGAGTTCCTCGGCTACGACACCGAAGTCGCCGAAGGCGTCGTTCAGGCGATCGTGCGCGATGGTTCTGTCGTTCCGTCCGCCGCCAAGGGCGAGACCGTCCAGATCGTCCTCAACCAGACGCCGTTCTACGGCGAATCGGGCGGCCAGATGGGCGATACCGGCACCATCACCACCGATCACGGCAAGCTTGTCGTCACCGACACGCAGAAGCGCGGCGAGGGGCTCTTCGTTCACTTCGCAACCGTTGCCGAAGGCTCGATCAAGACCGGCGACGCGGCCCAGCTCGATGTCGATCACGCCCGCCGTTCGCGCCTGCGCGCCAACCACTCGGCGACCCACCTGCTGCACGAGGCGCTGCGCGAAGTGCTCGGCACCCATGTGGCCCAGAAGGGCTCGCTGGTCGCACCGGAGCGGCTGCGCTTCGACGTCTCGCATCCGAAGCCGATGACGGCCGAGGAACTGAAGGTCGTCGAGGAGATGGCCAACGAGATCATCGTCCAGAACACGCCGGTCACCACCCGCCTGATGAGCGTCGACGATGCGATTGCCGAGGGTGCAATGGCGCTCTTCGGCGAAAAATACGGCGACGAAGTCCGCGTGGTCTCGATGGGTCGTGGCGTTCACGGCTCCAAGGCCAACCGTCCGTATTCCGTCGAACTGTGCGGCGGCACGCATGTGTCGGCGACCGGCGATATCGGCCTCGTTCGCGTGGTCTCGGAAAGCGCTGTCGGCGCCGGCCTTCGCCGCGTCGAGGCACTGACCGGCGAGGCGGCGCGCGCTTACCTCAACGAACAGGATGAGCGGGTGAAGACGCTTGCCAATACGCTGAAGGTCCAGCCGGGCGACGTGCTCGGCCGCGTCGAGGCGCTGCTCGACGAACGCCGCAAGCTGGAACGGGAACTGACGGAAGCCAAGAAGAAGCTGGCGCTTGGCGGTGGCGGCGAAGCGGGTTCGGCCGATGCCGCACGCGAGATCGCCGGCGTGCGCTTCCTCGGCAAGGTCGTCTCCGGCGTCGAGCCCAAGGATCTGAAGAGCCTGGCGGATGATGGCAAGAAGAGCCTCGGCTCGGGCGTCGTCGCCTTTGTCGGCGTCTCCGGCGATGGCAAGGCAAGCGCTGTCGTCGCCGTCACCGACGACCTGACCGGCAAGCACAGCGCGGTCGATCTGGTTCGCGTCGCCTCCGCTGCGCTCGGCGGCAAGGGTGGCGGCGGCCGCCCTGACATGGCCCAGGCCGGTGGCCCGGATGGCGACAAGGCAGCCGAGGCGATCGAGGCCGTTGCCGCTGCGATTGCTGGTTGAGGACCATCAACAGAGCTTGAGAAAGGGCGCCGATCTGGCGCCCTTTTTGTTTGTGCCGCGTCGGAGAGCGTTGCAGCGAACGAACCTGATTTTTCACTCAGGAAGTCCTCCATACGGCCACGCAACTCCGCAGGATTTGTCAAATTGATCTATGGTCTACCGATCCGTGAGCGAAGCGCGAAAGGTCAGACATGGAAGAGCGGGTAGCGTGGGCGACCTATGAACGGCGGCTGCACCGGGTGAGCGACTACATCTACGGCAATCTCGATGGCGATCTCGATCTCGATCGTCTTTCCGAGATCGCCTGCCTGTCGCCGCATCATTGGCACCGGATCTATCGGGAGGTGCACGGCGAGACGCTGGCAGGCACCGTCAAGCGGCTCCGCCTGCAACGAGCCGCCGCCGATCTCGCCCAGACCGATCTTCCCGTTGAGACGATCGCGCAGCGCTCTGGCTATCCCAATCTGCAATCCTTCAACCGCACCTTCAAGGCGACCTACGGGCTGCCGCCGGCGCGCTATCGGAAGGAGGGAAGCCATGTTGCATTCGACACAGCTTCAACGGAAGGAATTCCAGACATGTACGAAGTTACCCTCAAGGACGTCGACGCCTTCGACGTCATCGGCGTAGCCCATAGCGGCTCCTATATGGAGATCGGCAAGGCGTTCGAGACGCTTTATGGCACGCTGTTTTCGCGTCAGCTCTTCCGGCCGGACATGGAGATGATCGGCATCTATCTCGACGATCCGGAACTGGTGCCGACCGACAAGTTGCGCTCCTTCGCCTGCGTCAGCGCGCCGTCGCCCGTCACAGCGCAAGCGCCGCTGACGCCGCAGCGTCTCGATGGCGGCCGCTACGCGGTGCTGCGCCACAAGGGACCTTACGCGGACATGCCGAAGGCCTATCAATGGCTCTACGGCACCTGGCTGCCGCAGTCGGGTCGCGAGATCCGCGACAGCCTGATGTTCGAGAAATACCTCAACAATCCGCGCGAAGTGGCGCCGACCGAACTTCTGAGCGAGATCTATCTGCCATTGAGGTAACCGCCTTGCATTTCGCAGCGTCGTTGGCGGCATGCGAGACAGTCCAAAAAGAAACCCGGCTCAAGGCCGGGTTTCATCGTCTTTACGATTTGGTGCCAATCAGGCAGCCATTGCCTTCCGCAGGTTCTCGTCGATCTTGTCGAGGAAGCCGGTGGTCGACAGCCACGGCTGGTCGGGGCCGATCAGCAGCGCCAAGTCCTTGGTCATGAAGCCCGATTCGACCGTGTCGACGCAGACCTTTTCAAGCGTTTCGGAGAAGCGGGCGAGCTCGGCGTTGCCGTCGAGCTTGGCGCGGTGGGCAAGGCCACGGGTCCAGGCGAAGATCGAGGCGATCGAGTTGGTCGAAGTTTCCTCGCCCTTCTGGTGCTGGCGGTAGTGACGGGTCACGGTGCCGTGCGCGGCTTCGGCTTCGACGGTCTTGCCATCCGGCGTCATCAGAACCGAGGTCATCAGGCCGAGCGAGCCGAAGCCCTGGGCAACGATGTCGGACTGGACGTCGCCGTCGTAGTTCTTGCACGCCCAGACGTAACCGCCGGACCACTTCAGGGCCGAAGCGACCATGTCGTCGATCAGGCGGTGTTCGTACCAGATCTTCAGTTCCTTGAACTTGTCGGCGAACTCCGCGTCGAAGACCTGCTGGAAGATGTCCTTGAAGCGGCCGTCATAGACCTTCAGGATGGTGTTCTTGGTCGACAGGTAGACCGGAACCTTGCGCTGGATGCCGTAGTTGAACGACGCGCGGGCGAATTCGGTGATCGAATCGTCGAGGTTGTACATGCCCATGGCAACGCCGGCCGACGGCGCGTCGAACACGTCGTATTCGATTTCCTTGCCGTCTTCGCCGACGAACTTCATCGTCAGCTTGCCCTTGCCCGGGAACTTGAAGTCGGTGGCGCGGTACTGGTCGCCGAAGGCGTGACGGCCGACGATGATCGGCTTCGTCCAGCCCGGGACCAGGCGCGGTACGTTCTTGCAGATGATCGGCTCGCGGAAGATGACGCCGCCGAGGATGTTGCGGATCGTGCCGTTCGGCGACTTCCACATCTTCTTCAGCTTGAATTCTTCGACGCGGGCTTCGTCCGGGGTGATCGTGGCGCACTTGACGCCGACGCCGTGCTTCTTGATGGCGTTGGCGGCGTCGATCGTCACCTGGTCGTCGGTGGCGTCGCGGTTTTCCATGCCGAGGTCATAATACTCGAGGTCGATGTCGAGGTAGGGATGGATCAGCTTGTCCTTGATGAACTGCCAGATGATGCGGGTCATCTCGTCGCCGTCGAGCTCGACGACCGGATTGGCGACCTTGATCTTTGCCATGAATATGCCTCGTAGTTTAGCGGGACAGCGGGAGCGATGTCCCTTCCTCTTTAGAAAAATCCTGTGCCCTATAGCACTCAGAACCGGCGACGCAAAGCATGCTTGGTTGAAACTTTGGACGAAGGACAAAACCGGTGGCGGCCAAGGGTTTGGCGGGACTTTGCCGTCCGGTTTATCAACGCCGCCGGCCTTGCAAAGATCGCGTCTGCCGCTATGCAGGAAGGAGGCAGCAAGGCTGCGCCCAAGCGCGCCGCGATCGCAGACAGGCAAAGGCATCCGATGGCACTTCGTTCCCGTATGCGCGACTGGCTTCTTGCCAATGACCCCGCCTTTTCCCGGCTGCGCCAGGCATCCCGGATTACCGCGACGGTTGTCGTTTCCGTCCTCATCCTCATGGCGGTCCACTATCTCATCGTGCCGATGCCGCCGGCCGCTTTCGGTCTGGCCGCGTCGCTCTCGGTCGAGGGCGGACTTGCCGTGCGCGACCGAACGGTTGCGGCCCAAAGGCTGACCCGTATTATCGCTGTCATCGTCGGCGTCTCGATGGTCGGGCTGGCATCGCTTCTGGAAAATCATCGCTACGTCTCGGACGTCGTGTTCCTGCTGATCATCTTCCTTGCGGTCTATGGCCGGACCTTTGGTCCACGCGGCTTTGCCGTCGGCATGTTCGCCTTCATGTCCTATTTCACCGGCGCCTATCTCAGACCGACAGCCGACCAGCTGCCGGCGCTGTTCTTCGGCGCTGCGGTATCGGCGACGGTTGCGCATCTGGTGCGCACCCGGCTGCTTCCGGATGACCGCTACCGCGACCTGTTGCGGGCAGCGGCGAGCGTGCAGCGGCGCGTCGACCAGATGCTGGCCGAGCTTGCCGAGATTGCGCGCAAGCCGGTGCTGTCCGAGGCCGATCGGCATCGATTGCGGACCGCGGAGGAGCGGCTGAAGGAAGCCGTGCTGATGGCCGAGAGTTTCGTTCCGACGGACAACCGGCGGCCGGAACCGGAACCGGGACAGGCCTCCGCCGATCTCGTCGTCAACCTGTTCGACCTGCATCTGGCCGCCGAAAGCGTGATCGTGCTCAGCTTCCAGGCGATGCCGCCGCCGGCACTGGTGGAGGCGATGATCGCGCGGGACGGCGGCGAGATCGACGCGCAGATCGCCCGGATCGGGGATCAGGCCCCGCGTCGCGAGGAAACGGTCAAGGCGCTGCTCTGGCTTCGCAACGTCCGCCAGCGGCTGCAGCGCAGCCTTGTGAAGCTGACGCCGGCCGACCTTGAGGAACCGGTCACGTCAGGCAGTGTCGCTGCGCGCTGGAAGCCGTCGCTCAACGATCCGGCATTGAAGAGTGCCATCCAGATCACCCTTGCGGCCGGCATCGCCATGGTTTTCGGGCTGATGCTGTCGCGCGAGCGATGGTTCTGGGCGGTCCTTGCCGCCTTTCTCGTCTTTACCAATACCCGTTCGCGCGGCGACACGGCATTGAAGGCCCTGCAGCGTTCGGCCGGCACGCTGTTTGGCATCGTCGTCGGCATTGTCGCCGGCACGCTCGTCGGCGGAAACATCTACCTCGTGCTGCCGCTCAGCGCTCTCTGCGTCTTTCTCGCCTTCTACTTCCTTGCCGTTTCCTATGCGACGATGACCTTCTTCATCTCGGTCGTGCTGTCGCTGCTTTACAGCCTGATGGGCGTGCTGACGCCGCAGCTGTTGCAGCTGAGGCTCGAAGAGACCCTGATCGGGTCGATTGCCGGGGCGGCAGTCGCCTTCTTCGTGTTCCCGACGCGCACCCGCACGACGCTCGACGCGACTGTGGCGACCTGGTGCAACGAATTGATCGGGCTCATGCAGGCGGCGAGGGACGGGGCTTCCGGCCTGGTGCTGCTTGCCCGTTCGCAGGCGCTCGACCGCGCCTATCGCGATCTGGCGGCCGCCGCAAAGCCACTCGGACTGCCCTGGCAGTTGGTCACGCGCCCCGGCCATGTCCGCCAGACGCTGGCGATCTTTCTAGCCTGTACCTACTGGGCGCGGGTGTTTGCCCGGCGCGTGGGCGCTGAGGCGGTCGAGGAAGGTTCCGATTTCACCATGGAACTCGACGCGAGCATCGCGCGCACCCGAACGGTGCGCGACAAGGCGTCGGCCTATTTCTACGAGGTCGGGCGGATCGGCGCGCCGGTTGACCGGCACCTGCCGATTTCGAGAGACGATGCGGAGCTCGGCCTGGAGATGATCGGCGTATCGCTCCGCCGTCTTCATCTGTAGAACGGGATACCGGACTTTAATTTCGCCGGCATTTGTGCAAGGGAAGCGCCGAACCAAAGGCGAAGGCGACGGAAATGGCAGGCACCAACAGCGAACGCGTACTCCTGACCGAAGGACCGGCGATCATTCTCGCCTATCCGCAGCTCGGCGAGAACATCGGCATGGTCGCCCGTGCCATGGCCAACTTCGGCCTGTCGGAACTGCGCCTCGTCAACCCGCGCGACGGATGGCCGAACGAAAAAGCGAAATCTGCCGCCAGCCGCGCCGACCACGTCATCGAGGGCGCCAAGCTCTATGACACACTGGAGGAGGCGATCGCCGACCTCAACTTCGTCTATGCGACAACGGCGCGCGACCGCTACGGCTATAAGCCGGTGCGCTCGCCGATCATTGCCGCGCGCACGCTGAGGCAGCGCTTCGTCGCAGGCGAGGCGACCGGCATCATCTTCGGCCGTGAACGCACCGGGCTCACCAACGAGGAAATAGCCCTAGCCGACGAGATCGTAACCTTCCCGGTCAATCCGGCCTTTGCCTCGCTCAATCTCGCACAGGCGGTGCTGCTCATGTCCTACGAGTGGCTGAAGACCGGCATGGAAAGCGAAGACCAGACGTCCTTCCAGGCACTGGAGCAACGTCCGGCGAAGAAGGACGACCTGCAGGGCCTGTTCGATCACCTGGAAGATGCGCTGGAAGCGCGCAACTATTTCCGATCCGCCGACAAAAAGCCGAAATTGGTCGAAAATCTGCGGACAGTTCTGACCAGACCATCCTTTACCGAAACGGAAATCCGGGTGTTGCGCGGCGTGATCTCGTCACTCGATCGGTTTTCGCGCGAACATCCCCGGGGTTCCGGCGCTCCTGCCGACAGCAGCAGGGCCGAGCCCAACAAGAAAGCATCTGATGGCGGTGACAGCGAGTGAACTGAAACCCATCCTCGTCTTCGACAGCGGCATCGGCGGCCTGACCGTGCTGCGCGAGGCGAGGGTTCTGATGCCCGAGCGGCATTTCATCTATGTCGCTGACGACGCCGGCTTTCCCTATGGCGGCTGGGAAGAACAGGCGCTGAAGGAGCGGGTGATCGCGCTCTTCGGCCGATTGCTCGCCGAGCACGATCCGGAAATCTGCGTGATCGCCTGCAACACCGCCTTTACGCTCGTTGGCGCCGACCTGCGCGCAGCCTATCCTCAGATGACCTTCGTCGGCACGGTACCGGCAATCAAGCCGGCGGCGGAACGCACGCGCTCCGGGCTGGTTTCGGTCCTGGCAACGCCGGGCACCGTCAAGCGCGCCTATACCCGCGACCTCATCCAGTCCTTCGCCACACAGTGTCACGTGCGCCTCGTCGGCTCGGAAAACCTCGCCAAGATGGCCGAGGCCTATATTCGCGGTGAAAAGCTCGAGGATGCGGAGGTTCTGGCCGAGATCGCGCCGTGCTTCGTCGAAATGGACGGCCGGAAGACCGACATCGTCGTTCTCGCCTGCACACACTACCCCTTCATGGCCAATGTCTTTCGCAGGCTGGCACCCTGGCCAGTCGACTGGCTGGACCCTGCCGAAGCCATTGCACGGCGCGCACGCTCGCTGGTGCCGCAACCAAACGGCTTCGAACCGCTCAACGGCCACGATCCGGCGATCTTCACGTCCGGCAAGCCGGATTTCGCGACGCGGCGACTGATGCAGGGGTTTGGGCTGACGGTCATGCCGAATGCGACCGTCGAAGGGCGGGTCGAAAAGGCCGATGCGCTCAGCTCGTGAGGATTGCCAGCAGTACTGCGATCAAAGAGACCAGCGCGCATGCAATCAGGAAGCTCTTGTGGCGGGCGGCGGCGGCCCGCGCCTTTGATAGGACGGGTTGGCCGTCCCTGTACGCGTCACGCATGCGCTGATCGAGATCGTTCATCTCGAAGTGACGTTCCGTCTCGTTCTGCATCATCGCTGCTCCCCGCGGGAAACCTGCTTCGTTCCGTTCGATATGGGAACCCATGGCTGCTCGCAAAAGTCTAGACGCCGAGAAACGTCAACTTTATATTGCTGTCAACGGTGTACGGCCTCAGCGTTCCGCGATTTTCCTGCGTGTATTCCCTGTGGGTTTCCACGCGGGTGACAGGATTTCCGGGAAAACCGTGCTAGGTGTCGCCCGATCGGCGGTCCGCGCGCGATCGCGAATCATCTAAAGCTGTACCGGTAGGATGCGTCGCGGCCTTGCGGCCGGATCGGCGTGAGAACTCAAGAATGAGCGGTTGCCCTAACTGGAACCGCTTTTGCACGAAGAGGTGGAAATGAAGGTCGGCATCGACATGGGAGCGACGTCCGAAGGGACCTCGGCCTCGCTCGATATCGAGGAGCTTCTGGCCACCCGTCTTCTGGTGCAGGGCAATTCCGGTTCGGGCAAGTCGCACTTGCTTCGCCGGCTGCTGGAGCAATCGGCACCCTGGGTGCAGCAGTGCATCATCGACCCCGAGGGTGATTTCGTCACACTCGCCGACAAGTTCGGCCATGTCGTCGTCGAGGGCGAGCGCACCGACGCCGAGCTGATCGGCATTGCCAACCGCATCCGCCAGCATCGCGTTTCCTGCGTGCTTTCGCTCGAAGGGCTCGATATCGAGCAGCAGATGCGCAATGCCGGCGTGTTCCTGAACGCCATGTTCGATGCGGACCGCGAATACTGGTATCCGGTGCTGGTGGTGGTCGACGAGGCGCAGATGTTTGCGCCCTCGGTTGCCGGCGACGTTACCGAAGAGGTGCGCAAGATTTCGCTCGGCGCCATGACCAACCTGATGTGCCGCGGCCGTAAGCGCGGGCTTGCCGGGGTGATCGCCACCCAGCGGCTCGCCAAACTTGCCAAGAACGTGGCGGCCGAAGCCTCCAACTTCCTGATGGGCCGCACCTTTCTCGATATCGACATGCTGCGCGCCGCCGATCTTCTCGGCATGGACCGGCGGACCGCGGAAATGTTCCGCGACCTGAAGCGCGGTTCGTTCGTGGCGCTCGGGCCTGCCTTGTCGCGGCGGCCGCTGCGGGTGACGATCGGCGCGGTCGAGACGTCGGCCCGCTCGACCAGCCCGAAGCTGATGCCGCTGCCGGAGGCGCCGCAGGATGTCGAGGACCTGATTTTCACCCCGGATCCGGACGAACTGACGCGGCCGATCATGCGCCGCGCCGTCGCGCCGCCACGCCCGACGACCGATATTCTCGCCGAACTGTCGCGGCCACGGCCCGAGCCGATTGCGCCTGCCGAAGCGCGGCCGGCGCAACCGGAAATGACACCGGAAGAGAAGGAAGGGCTGCTCGACAGCGTGTTCCTGGAAATCCTCGCCAATCCGGAAGCGGCCTTCCGGCCGGATGCCGAGCTCTTCCAGGATTTCCTGGTCCGCTGCCGCATTCGCCGGCTGCCATCCGGAACGGCTTTGTCTCTTGGTGCATTCCGCCGCAAGATGGCGGTCGCGCGCTCCGGTGTCGACCCGGAGACGGCGGCAGGCGAGACCTGGGCTCTGGCCCTGCAGCTTGCCGATCGCGTCACCGAAGACCTGCAGGCGGTGTTCCTGATGATGGCACAGTCGGCCGTGCGGCGGCTGCCATGTCCCTCTGATGCGATGATTGCGCGCGCCTATGGCACGCATTCCGCCCGCCGCGCCCGTCGTCTGCTCGGCTATTTCGAGGAAAACGGGCTCATCGTGATCCATGCCGACTTCGCCGGCAAGCGCATCGTCGCGTTCCCGGACCTTGGCTGCGAGACGGCGCCTGGTGACGCCAACGGGCCGGATGCGGTTGATGGGGCTGCCGCCGCGGCGGAGTGAGCCGCGTTATAGTGCAGGACTTTCGTATCTCGCAGGACAGAATGCCCCACGCGTGCGCTGTCGACCGCCTCGGTATGCCCTAGATAAATTCCTGTATGACACGCTCGGACGCGTGGATGCAGGTCATCTCCAGTCGAGCGCTGCCGCTGTTGACGAACCGGTGCGGCGTGCCCGGATCGACGACGATGATATCGCCGGCCTTGCCGATGAGCGTTTGCTCGCCGACCGTGAACTCCGCCTCGCCAGAATGAATGAGCCACGTCTCCGGATAGGGATGCACATGCAGCGCCGGCCCCTGGCCAGGCTCGGCATCCATCAGGAAGAGCGAAATCGGCGTGCCATACTGACCGCCCTCAAACAGGATCGTCCGCTTCGGGCTCGGGTTCTGCTGCGAGCGCGGAATGACATGAAACATGCTGGCCTCCATCGGGTTGGCTTGGCGGTTGGAATGAATTATCTTCATGAGAAGATATTATCCAAAACTATCTTCTCGTCAAGATACTTTTGTGACTTTGGAGCCAGGCAATGCGGAACGAAAATGCAAAGAGTGATCACGTCGACCGGCTGCGGGCGCAATGGGATCGCGAGTTGCCGGATCTCGATACCGAGCCGATGACGATCCTCGGGCGCGCCTATCGGCTGTCGAACCTGGTGCGCCCGTCGATTGAGGAGACCTTCTCCTCCTTCGGGCTCGATCGCGGCGAGTTCGACGTCATATCGACGCTCCGGCGCTCCGGGCCTCCCTATCGGCTGACCCCGACAGACCTCTATACCCTGCTGATGATTTCGTCGGGCGGGCTGACCCACAGGCTCGATCGTTTGCAAAAGGCGGGACTGATCCGGCGCGAGCGCTCGACATCGGATGGCCGCAGCAGCGTGGTCGGGCTGACCGAGCAGGGCGTGGCCCTTGCCGAAGCCGCGTTTCGGGCTGACATGGCGAGCGAAGCGCGCTATCTGGATGGGCTCGACCCGGAGGAACGCGCCGCACTGGCGACGCTGTTGAAGAAGCTGCTCGTTTCGCTGGAGAGCGCGCAGGGTGGTGATCCCGCCTGAAAGGGTGCCTAAAGCGGCGATTTCGTTTGACAATGCCTGCCGGAAGCACTAAAGCCGCCCCAACGCCGGGCAGAAATGTCCGGTGTTTTATTTGACATGTCCCGTGGCTTCTCCGTCAGCTTGATCGTGAGAAACCTGTCAGAACCCCGAAAATGGGTTCAGAGGAGGGCGTGTTTCCTTGATCCGGCTTGGTAACAGGCCGGTGTAACCGATTGAAAGGAAATGCGATGAGCAAGCGCGAATCGTCCAAGTACAAAATTGACCGCCGTATGGGCGAAAACATCTGGGGCCGTCCGAAGTCGCCGGTTAACCGCCGCGAATACGGCCCGGGCCAGCACGGCCAGCGCCGCAAGTCCAAGCTCTCGGACTTCGGTGTACAGCTGCGCGCCAAGCAGAAGCTCAAGGGCTACTACGGCGACATCCGCGAGAAGCAGTTCCGCGCGATCTTCGCTGAAGCCGACCGCCGCAAGGGCGACACCCCGGAAAACCTGATCGGCCTGCTCGAGTCGCGTCTGGACGCGATCGTCTACCGCGCCAAGTTCGTTCCGACGGTCTTTGCTGCCCGTCAGTTCGTCAACCACGGCCACGTCAAGGTCAACGGCGTCCGCGTCAACATCGGTTCCTACCGTTGCAAGCCGGGCGACGTCATCGAAGTCAAGGAAAAGTCCAAGCAGCTCGTAACCGTTCTCGAATCGGTTTCGCTCGCTGAGCGCGACGTTCCGGACTACATCGAAGTCGACCACAACAAGATGGTTGCGACCTACGTTCGCGTTCCGGTTCTCTCCGACGTTCCGTACGCGGTCGTCATGGAACCGCACCTGGTCGTCGAATTCTATTCGCGTTAATCCGGGGCTCACGCCTTGTGACGTATCGAAAACCGCCCGGAAACGGGCGGTTTTTTTGTCGGTGGCGTCCGCTTGCCGACGACAAGCAGCCGCACTCCGAACATGGCTATTCATCCCTTCGACCCGAAGGCGGTGATGAAGAGGGAAGCCGATGCCCGAGCAGACTATGCCGCAGGACCTGCAGGCGATCATCGAGGACATCCATCGCGAACTGAGCCCACGCTTCGGCCAGGGCAAGGTTGCCGACTACATCCCGCAGCTTGCCCGCGTCGATGCCAAGCATTTCGGCATGGCGATCGTCACCACCGATGGCAATATCTACCGGGTCGGTGACGCCGAGGTGCCATTTTCCATCCAGAGCGTGTCGAAGGTCTTCACTTTGACGCTCGCACTCGGCAAACACGGCGAGAACATCTGGCATCGGGTCGGGCGCGAACCATCGGGCTCCGCGTTCAATTCGATCGTCCAGCTGGAACACGAGGGCGGCAAGCCGCGCAACCCCTTCATCAATGCCGGCGCCATCACCATCAGCGACCTGATCCTTGCGGGCCACACGCCGCGCGAGCTGATCGGCGAAATCGTGCAGTTCGTACGCTATCTCGCCGACGACGACCAGATCGTCATCGATCACGAAGTGGCGAAATCGGAAACCGCGACCGGCTTCCGCAATTTCGCGCTTGCCAATTTCATGCGCTCCTATGGCCGGCTCGACCATCCGGTGGAGCACGTGCTCGGCGTCTACTTCCACCATTGCGCGCTGTCGATGACGTGCAGCCAGTTGGCGAAGGCCGGCCTTTTTCTGGCTGCCGGCGGCACAAATCCGCTCACCCGCCACAATGTCGTCTCGCGCCAGCGCGCACGCCGCATCAACGCACTGATGCTGACCTGCGGCCACTATGACGGCTCGGGCGACTTCGCCTACCGCGTCGGCCTTCCGGGAAAGAGCGGTGTCGGCGGCGGCATCATGGCGGTCGCTCCCGGCAAGGCCTCGGTCGCCGTCTGGTCGCCGGGCCTCAACGAAAACGGCAACTCGCTGCTCGGCTCGCTGGCGCTCGAGATGCTGGCCGCGCGCACCGGCTGGTCGGTGTTCGGGCCCTGAAGGGCATCGCGATCTTTCGTATGCGCTTCAAGCTCTTGATTTTTCGCATGTCGAATTCGCAAGACCGCTACACACTTTGGCGCGACATGCCCTAAAGGCCGTCGACAGGCCGATTTTCCTTGATCTTGACAGCTGGAGCGGGCAAGTGCTGGCCCAAGATTTGCCGGGACGCAATGCGTCCGGCCACCGCACAGGATCCCCACCATGGACCTTTCGCTGAACGCGTCGCCAGATCCGGCCGAAACCGTATTCGATGAGGCCGGCATCGATGCCGGCGTCCATCCGCTGTTCGACCGCATGCCGTCGTCGGTCTCCTTCAACAAACTGCGCAAGCGCCTGTTGCGCCAGACGCGCCAGGCGCTCGACGATTTCGGCATGCTGAACGGGGCCAAGCGCTGGCTGATCGGAATTTCCGGCGGCAAGGACAGCTACAGCCTGCTGGCGCTGTTGATGGACCTCAAGTGGCGCGGGCTGCTGCCGGTGGAACTGGTGGCCTGCAATCTCGACCAGGGCCAGCCGAACTTCCCGAAGCACATCCTGCCGGAATACCTGGCCTCGATCGGAGTCGAGCACAGGATCGAGTATCGCGACACCTATTCGATCGTGAAGGAAAAGGTGCCGACGGGCGCGACCTACTGTTCGCTCTGTTCGCGGCTCCGGCGCGGCAACCTCTATCGCATCGCTCGCGAGGAGGGCTGCGACGCGCTGGTGCTCGGACACCACCGCGAGGACATCCTCGAAACCTTCTTCATGAACTTCTTCCACGGCGGCAGGCTTGCCTCGATGCCGGCGAAGCTCCTGAACGACGAAGGCGACCTGATGCTGCTGAGGCCGCTTGCCTATGCGGCCGAGGACGATCTCGCCAAGTTTGCCGCTGCCATGGAGTTTCCAATCATCCCCTGCGACCTCTGTGGCTCGCAGGACGGGCTCGAGCGCAACGCGATGAAGGCGATGCTGTCCGATCTCGAGCGGCGCATGCCCGGCCGCAAGGACACGATGCTGCGGGCGCTTGGCCATGTGAACCCGTCGCATCTGCTCGATCCCAAGCTGTTCGATTTCAAATCCCTCACACCGGAGCCCAAAGAATGAGCCATTCCGTCGACATCGCCGGCCTTGCCAATCTGCTGCAGGAAGCGGCGGTCAAAGAGATCCTGCCGCGGTTCCGCAACCTCGATGCCGGCGACGTCAGGATGAAATCGGAAGCGATCGACCTGGTGACGGAGGGCGACGAGGCGGCCGAACGCCTGATCAAGGCGCAGATCGAGGCGGTTGCGCCGGGCGCACTGTTCGTCGGCGAGGAATCGGTCGCAGCCGATCCTGCGCTGCTCGACAAGCTCGCTGATGCCGACCTCGCCGTTGTCGTCGACCCGATTGACGGCACCTTCAATTTTGCCGCCGGCATGCCGCTCTTCGGCGTCATGGCGAGCGTCGTCGCCAAGGGCGAGACGGTCGCCGGGATCATCTACGATCCGATGGGCAATGACTGGGTGATCGCGGAGAAGGGCTCCGGCGCCTGGATGTGCCGCCCGGACGGATCGCAGGAGCGCCTGTCGGTGACGGCCGGCGTGCCGCTCGAAGCCATGGTCGGGGGCGCCTCGACCGGTTTCTACGCGCAGGAGGCGCGCCGCGAGGTGATGGCCAACATGGCCAAGGTGCGCCTTGCCACCAGCTACCGTTGCGCCGCCCATGAATACCGCATCTTCGCTGCCGGCCACATCCACTTCCTGATGTACCAGAAGCTGATGCCCTGGGATCACCTGGCCGGAACGCTGATTTCGCAGGAAGCGGGCGCCTATGCCGCGCGCTTCGACGGCTCGCCCTATCTGCCGCAGCATCTCAATGGCGGCCTGCTGCTGGCCACCGACAAGGACAGCTGGGAGACGCTGCGCCGCGAGGTCTTCACGGTCTGATTTCAACGGTCAGCGCCGAAACAAAAAGCCCGCCCGGATCGCTCCGGGCGGGCTTTTTGATGTTAGTCAGCAAGGCCGCTTACATGTGGCCGCCGCCGTGATCCATCGCGACGTCCTTGTCGCCGGGGTGGGTGAACAGCTTGCCATTTTCGGCCCAGAGCGTCGCAAGGATCGTCAGGAGACCGAAGAGCGCGAAGCCACCGAAGAGCGGCTGCAGCGTGCCGTTGAACAGCTGGCCGACGGCGCCGCCGATCAAGGCGCCGCCGGTCGTTGAGACGAAACCGGTGATGGCCGTCGCGGTGCCAGCGAGGTGGCCCATCGGTTCGAGGCTGATGGCGGTGAAGTTCGTCGCAATGACGGCGAAGAACATCAGGAGCACCGAGAACATCAGGTAGCTGACGACGAAGGCCGGCGTTCCCGAGAGCGACATGACGAAGCCTGCGACCGAGATCAGCGTGAAGACGATCATCGACACGTGCGAGATGCGGCGCATGCCGAAGCTGCGCACGAAGAAGCCGTTGGCGAAGTTCGCCACCGCGATGCCGCCGGCAGTGCCGGCAAAGGCGATCGGCAGCCAGTCGCCAAGGCCATAGACCTCGCCGAAGATCTGCTGGACGGTGACGATATAGGCGCAGATGACGGCGGTAAACAGCGTCATGCCGATCATGTAGCCGCAGGTGATGCGGTTGGTGAGAACAGTCTTGAAGCCGGAAGCGACAGCGCCAACGGAGAGCGGCAGGCGCTCTTCGCGCGGCAGGGATTCCTTCATGCGGGAAAACGCCCACACGAACAGGATCGCGCCGATCACGCCGATCAGGATGAAGATCCAGTGCCAGTTGGCATAGAGGATCACCAGCTGGCCGATCGAGGGCGCCACGATCGGCACGATCATGAAGACGATCATGACATAGGACATGACCCGCGCCATCTCGCGACCGCCGAAGCAGTCGCGCACGATCGCCATGGTGGTGATGCGGATCGCCGCAGCACCGATGCCCTGGATGAAGCGCAGGATCAGCAGCGTCTCGAAGCTCTGGGTCAGCGCAGCCGCAAACATCGACACGGTGAAGAAGGCGAGACCGCCCAGCAGCACGCGCCGCCGGCCAAAGGCATCGGAGAGGCTGCCAAAGAAGATCTGCGACAGGCCGAAGCCGAGGAAAAAGACGCCGATCACCAGTTGGCTATCGTTGGTGTTGGCAACGTTCAGCGACTGGCCGATCGCCGGAAGCGCCGGCAGCATGCTGTCGATGGCGACGGCAACGCTCGCCGTCATCACGGCGATGGTGATGATGAACTCGAACAGACCCATGTTCAGGCGCGCGGCGCCCGAAACCCCGTCGATATGTTCGGACTGATTGGTGATGGTGGACATTGGGAAAATCCGTAAATTCAATCTTGTAAACGACTGGCCAGCAGTTTTGAGCGCTACAGCAACCTTTATGCGTGTTCAGAGACGCATGGCGCTGCAGAGATCAGCCGGCCGGCTGATGATGCGGTTTGAAAAGCCTGCCGCGCTCGGCGATGAGCACGAAACCGAGGCCGATGGCGGCCACCGTGAAGTAGCCCGTGGCGAGCGGCACGGCCGTGCCGTCGAACGACTGGCCGATGAAGGCTCCGATCACGCTGCCGCCGATCGTCTGCATGAAGCCGAGCACCGAGGAGGCGGTGCCGGCAACATGGCCGAGAGGCTCCATGGCCATGGCGTTGAAGTTCGGGGCAATAAGGCCGAACTGGAACATCGTGGCGCAATAGAGAACCACGAAGACCGGGAAGGGCAGCGGCGCGTAGAGCGAGGCCGACATCCAGACGAAGCTCGCCAGCGTGAAGCCGATGAGCGCCGCATGCGACAGCGGCCGCATGCCGAAGCGGCGGACGAGGCGGGAGTTGGTGAAGGAGGCGACCGCCATCATACTGGCGAATGCCGCAAACACAAGCGGAAACCACACGCCAAGGTCGTAGACGCCGACGAGAACCTGCTGCGCCGAGTTGATGAAGCCGAACAGCGCACCGAGGATGACGGAGGTCGCGAGCGTATAGAGCAGCGACACGCGGTTGGTCAGCACGATGCGGAAGCCGTTGAGAATGACCGACGGCGTGAAGGCGCGACGGTGGGCCGGATCCAGCGTCTCGCCGAGCTTCGACAGCACGACGGCGATGTTCATGACGGCATAGAGCGCGACGACGACGAAGATCATGTGCCATTCGGCAAGGCTGATGATGAGCTGGCCGATCGAGGGCGCCACGACCGGAACGATCATGAACACCATCATGACGAGCGACATGACTTCCGCCATCTGGCGGCCGCCATACACGTCGCGAACGATCGAGATGGTGATGACGCGTGTCGCCGCAGCGCCGGCGCCCTGGACGAAGCGGAGCGCAAGCATGAGACCGAAGCTCGGCACGACGGCAATCGCCAGCGCACAGACGGCATAGAGTGCCAGACCAGCCAGAAGCGGCGGCCGGCGGCCGAACCGATCGGAAAGCGGCCCGAAGAACAGCTGCGCCACGCCCATACCGAGCAGATAGGCCGTGATGATGTACTGCCTCTCGTTTTCCGAGGCGACGCCGAGGCTGGCGCCGATCTGCTGCAGACCGGGCAACATGATGTCGATCGAGATCGCATTGGTCGCCATCAGCATGGCCATCATCGCGATGAACTGAAATTTCGTCAGGCCGGGCAGGGCGCTATCATTGGTCATGCTTGTCATTTTCAAAAGTCCTAGCGGCGCTGCGAGCGCAGGCAAAACAGATCTGGGTCCGGGCGGCGCCGGAAAAGAAGGATGTCGGCTGGCGAGATGCCGGTCGGCACGGGGATTTCGGGCGGGCGCGACAGGGCAGCCGCACCGCATGGCGCCCGGCTGACATGGAGCGAACAAAGGAAGCGTCGATCGGCGCGACAGGGATAATTTCCGTGCCGGAAGGGCCGGGGCGGGAACCTCCGCCGGCCGCTTATGCCGAACGATCGCGACTGCTTCATGACAGGCCGGATATTCGGCCCTCAGCTTCACTTCAAAACGCCGGTAACGTTTCAGGAAGGAAGCCTGCTACTTGAACAAACATCCCGAAAGTCCCTGCGCGAAGCGAACGCGCAAAGCCTTTGGAAAGACAACGAAAGGCGGGATCCGGACAGACATCCGAATCAAAAAAGGCGGTTACCCGCCTTCTCCGATGGAGCGGGACAAGGCGTCCTTGGAATTAAGCGGCAGCGCCCTTCACGGCAATGCCCTGCGCTTCCAGGTGCGCCTGCAATTCGCCAGCCTGGAACATTTCGCGCACGATGTCGCAACCGCCGACGAATTCGCCCTTGACGTAGAGCTGCGGGATTGTCGGCCAGTTGGAATAGTCCTTGATGCCCTGGCGCAGGTCAGCGTCGGCGAGCACGTTCAGACCCTTGTAGTCGACACCGATGTAATCGAGAATCTGGACCACCTGACCGGAGAAGCCACACTGAGGAAACTGCGGCGTACCCTTCATGAAGAGCACCACATCGTTCGTCTTGACTTCGTTGTCGATGAATTCGTGAATTCCGCTCATCTGTCTTCCTTCCTGCGCCGGCTTCAAGGGCCGGAAATCGATTGGGTCATAGATAGCATGCATATCGGTGATTTTCACCACCCAATCGCAACAAATATTGATGGGCCTCAAGATGTGGTTTTATTACCACTCAAGCATTCACGCGTCCTGTCCGACGCGCGAATGTTCGATCTATCACCCTGATCTTCCGCAGGTTTTTTCCCAAACCGGCGACGATCAGGACCATGCAGTGATCAGGTGGGCCGGCGCCGAACCTTGCTGCGCGAGGCGGCCGTCTTGCGCCGGCTCGTCTGTTTCTTCGCCGGCTTGCGCATCGCGGCTTCCAGGATATCACCGAGGATACCGCCGCCAACGGAGGACGTGGCGCGTGTCCGGCGCTTCGTCCGCTTGGTGGTCGTGCGCTTGACGCCGGTCTTCTTCAGGATCTCCTTCAGCGCGCTGTCAACGACGCCGCTGACGAGTTCCTTGATCAGGTCAGCCATCGGGGCTTACTCCGGCGCACTCGTCTGTAGGGCCAGGGCATGCAGGACGCCGCCCATATTGCCCTTCAAAGCGTTGTAGACCATCTGGTGCTGCTGCACGCGGGTCTTGCCGCGAAACGCCTCGGCCACGACTTCGGCGGCATAATGGTCGCCGTCACCGGCCAGATCGCGGATCGTGACCTTGGCACCGGGAATCCCCGCCTTGATCATGTCTTCGATGTCGCCTGGTGTCATGGGCATGATACGCCAACTCCCTTTTCTTATTCTGCAACGTCAGCAGCCTGCCGACGCCGTCCATCGGATGAGGGAACCACGATTCAGGGGCGGAACGCAATTGCTGAATCGGGTGAGGGAGGGAGCATTTCAAGGTTAAACCATCTGATGATGGCAGCGGATAGCGATCAGCAGCAGCGCCGTCAGAGGCGGACGCGATGCGAGACGGGAGCCGCGCGAAGTGGCCCCCGTCCGCGAATTCTCAGTTCTCGGGAGCGAGGTCGCCCTGCATGAACTCGGGGAACCAGCCCTCATGCGCGGAGCGCAGGTCGGCGACCGAAACGGCCTTGGCATCGCCGAGCTTGACGGCATCGCCACCGGTCTTGCCGATGGCGGGCAGGGCGACGCCTGCCGCCTTGGCGCGGGCGGCAACTGCGTCGAGCGCACCGGCAGCAACCGTCAGGACATAGCGGCCCTGGTCTTCGCCGTAGAAGGTGCCGATCGGATCGTGACCGGCGACCGCGTCGATCGTCGCACCGATGCCCGAGGCCATCGCCATTTCCGCAACGGCGAGCGCGAGACCACCCGACGAGCAATCGTGCACAGCGGTAACGAGACCATCGACGATGAGGCCGCGGACGAAGTCGCCGACCTTGCGCTCATGCGCGAGATCGACATGCGGCGCCGGGCCGTCAGTGCGGCCATGCACGTCGCGCATGTAGACCGACTGAGCGATGTGCGATCCGAGTCCGGCCGGAGCGCCGGCGACGAGGATCGTCTCGCCTTCGGTCGCAAACCGGATGCGCGCCATCTTCGACCAGTCCCTGATGAGCCCGACGCCGCCGATGGTGGGGGTCGGCAGGATACCCTGGCCGTTGGTCTCGTTGTAGAGCGAGACGTTGCCGGATACGATCGGGAATTCGAGCGCGGTGCAGGCTTCGCCGATGCCCTTGATGGCATGAACCAGCTGGCTCATGATTTCAGGGCGTTCCGGATTGCCGAAGTTGAGGTTGTCGGTGGCCGCCAGCGGCAGTGCACCGGTTGCCGTCAGGTTGCGCCAGCATTCGGCGACCGCCTGCTTGCCGCCTTCGAACGGATCGGCCTCGACGTAGCGCGGCGTGACGTCGGACGAGAAGGCGAGCGCCTTCGTGGCATGGCCATCGACCCGCACGACGCCGGCATCGCCGCCTGGAAGCTGCAGCGAATTGCCCTGGATCAGGGTGTCGTACTGCTCGTAGACCCAGCGGCGCGACGAATTGTTGGCGGAGCCGACGAGCTTGAGAAGCGCATCGGCGACGTCGGCCTGCGGGATGTCGTTGCTTGCAAGCGGGGCCGAGGTCTTTGCGGGCGTCCAGGGACGATCGTATTCCGGGGCCTCGTCGCCGAGTTCCTTGATCGGCAGGTTGGCCACTTCTTCGCCCTGATGCAGGATGCGGAAGCGCAGGTCGTCCGTGGTCTTGCCGACGATCGCGAAATCGAGGCCCCACTTGACGAAGATCGCCTTGGCGACCTCTTCCTTGGCGGGCTCGAGCACCATGAGCATGCGCTCCTGGCTTTCCGACAGCATCATCTCGTAAGCGGTCATCTGCTCTTCGCGCACCGGTACGGTGTCGAGATTGAGCTCGATGCCGAGGTCGCCCTTGGCACCCATTTCGACGGCCGAGCAGGTGAGACCGGCAGCGCCCATGTCCTGGATGGCAATGACAGCGCCGGTCTGCATCAGCTCGAGGCAGGCTTCCAGCAGGCACTTTTCGGTGAAGGGGTCGCCGACCTGAACGGTCGGGCGCTTCTCTTCGATCGATTCGTCGAACTCCGCCGACGCCATGGTTGCGCCACCGACGCCGTCACGGCCGGTCTTGGCGCCGAGATAGACGACGGGCAACCCGACGCCTTCGGCCTTGGAGTAGAAGATCGCGTCGCTCTTGGCGAGGCCTGCGGCAAAGGCGTTGACGAGGATGTTGCCGTTGTAGCGGGCATCGAACTCGACTTCGCCGCCAACGGTCGGAACGCCGAAGGAGTTGCCGTAGCCGCCGACGCCAGCAACGACGCCGGAGACGAGGTGGCGGGTCTTCGGATGATCCGGCGCACCGAAGCGCAGCGCGTTCATCGCGGCGACGGGACGGGCGCCCATGGTGAAGACGTCGCGCAGGATGCCGCCGACACCGGTCGCAGCCCCCTGGTAGGGCTCGATATAGGACGGGTGGTTGTGGCTCTCCATCTTGAAGACGACGCAGTCGCCATCGTCGATATCGACGACGCCGGCGTTCTCGCCCGGACCCTGGATGACGCGCGGTCCCTTGGTCGGCAGCGTGCGCAGCCACTTCTTCGAGGACTTGTAGGAGCAGTGCTCGTTCCACATCGCCGAGAAGATGCCGAGCTCGGTAAAGGTCGGCTCGCGCCCGATCAGGCCGAGAATGCGCTCGTATTCGTCAGGCTTCAGCCCGTGCGATGCGATGAGGTCCGGGGTGATGGGGCGGGTGTTGGAAATCGTCATCGTCGACCGTCAAATCCTTCGGGCGGCGCGCAATCCACTTGAGAGGAATATGGCGCGTGCGAACCGCAACAGAAACAGGGGGCGCTTTGCGGCTTCTTTAACCTATGCTGCGGCGCGGCGCGACAGAAAAATATGGGCGATCAACAGCGGTTGGCGCCCGCATCGCTCTTTGCGTCAAACGCCTCAAGCACGCCGCACCATGTGGACCGGTACACCGATCCTGTGGCCCAAAACCACCGCCAAGGAAAATTCGCGCCTTGATTGTGTTTGCTGGTGAGATTCGCGCATTGTTAAGGCATACTCCCTAAGGTTGCGCATATACATTGCAGCCACCTTATCGCGCATGAAGCCCGAATGAAGTACCCTGTTAGCGACGCTTGCCGCGGGCGCGGAACTTACTGCCTGGGGCCACAGGTGGGCTGGTGCTTTCGGGTTCAAATCGGGCCGGCCATCGGCCGCCTAAAGCACCCGGCGCGGATATCGGTCGCGGCGCGGAGCAGGTGCGGAAGGACTTGCACGCAGCCACTACGAAAGATGCGGGCGATCAACTGTGGTTGACGCCCGCCTGCAACATTTCAGAGGCTACGGCAGGACGCCGCCCTAGAACTTGTAGCCGAGCGCGAGGCCGGCGCGTGTCAGGCCGTTGTTCGGACCATCGCAGAGATTGGCGTGGGACGCATGTTCGACGGTGGCCGACACGTTCCAATGCTCGTCGAGGCGCACACCGGTCGCGGCATACTCGCGGAACAGGACGCGGCAGCCAAGCTGCGGACCATCGCCATTCGGATTGTCGAGGTCGCCATCGTGAACCGTGCCGCCTGCGCCGAACTCCACGAAGAGGCGCTGCGTCATGTCGAAGGTCCAGCTCAAGCCGGCATAGGCCTGGTTGACACCATTCGACGAAGTGGCGACGGCTGCACCTGTATAGACGCGCGGCCGCAGCAGCTTTTCGCCGAGATCCGCGGCGCCACTGGCACCGAACGGGTCGAAGTAGAGCGTAAACGACGGAAACACGCCGTCTTCCTGTTTGTCACCGCTGGCGATCGACGTCGTGACGCCGAAGCGCATTTCGTCGAAAACGCCGTCTGCGGCAAAGGCAGGCGCGGCGATGAACGTGACGGCAGCAAGAAGACAGGCGGAAAGGCGACGGGGACGGGCAGGTCTCGACGAGAGCGGCATGCGGAATCCTTAAGGCGAATCATATGCGCAAGACTGCTAAAACAGTATGTTGCGCAAGATTGCGCGAAAGTCACCCCGCGGATTTCGTTAGTCACTCAAAACTGTCGTAGCCGGCACGCCCGCTGTCGAGCAGCCGTCTCAGCGCCTGGAATCCCCCTCTGACCTCGGCACGCTCGCGCGGCGAGGAAAAGCCGATGCGGATCCGGTGGAAGACGCGGTCGGTCCGCCCAGCCTTGAACTCGTCCTCGTCGTCGACCAGCACGCCGTCCTGCAGTGCCGCCTGCTTGAAGGTGCCCGACAGCCAGGGATCGGGCAACTTCATCCAGAGGAAGGGGATGCAGGGATGCGAGGTAAACTCGATGCCCTCGAAGACCTCGCGGGCCATCGCCTCGCGGGCGCGCACCTCGTCGATGCCCCTGGCACGCAGGATCGCCGCGGAACCGGACAGCACCAGGCGGGCGCAAAGCTCCGCAAGTATGAAGGGAAGGCCACCGCTTACCATCTTGTGGGCGATGCGGATGCGCTGGCTGAAATGAGGCGGGCAGGCGACCCAGCCGCCGCGCACTCCGGCGGCAACCGACTTCGACAGGCCGCCGACCAGGAATGTCCGCTCCGGCGCAAGCTCGGCGATCGGCGGCGTCTGGTCGCCGGTCATGGCGCCGTAGAGATCGTCCTCCACCAGCCAGACACCGTATTTGCGGGCAATGTCGGCGATCGCCTGGCGACGGGAAAGCGGCATGATCGCAACGGTCGGGTTGTGGGCGCTTGGCATCAGGAAGGCGAGTTTCGGGTGCTGCTGCGCGCAGACGCGCTCGAAATCCTCCGGGATCATGCCGAAGCCGTCCGATTCGACCAGCGTCGTCCTGCGACCGATCAGGCCGGCGCTGCGGCTCACCTGCGAATAGGTGAGGGTTTCGAAGGCGATCCGGTCGCCGGGCGCCGTGACCGCTGAAATGACGGCGACAACTGCCGCATGGGCGCCGAGGGTGGGCACGATGTTTTCTGGCTTCGGCCGGAATGTGCCGCGCGCCAGCCACTGGCAGCCGGCTTCGAACCAATGGTCAGGAAAGTTGCGGGCGTAGCTGGCGATATCGGCGTGATGGTCCCGACTGATCTCACCCAACAACTCGCTCAGAACTTCGCCCTGGCCGATATCGGGCGCTGCCGTGCTGTCGAAGCGCAGTTTGCCGGCGGGCGCCACGAGCGGCCGCGTGCCGGCAAGGGAGGTCGTCAGCGGATCGGATTGTTCCGGTGGCCGGCTTTCGGGATGATCGAGCACGTACGTGCCACGCCCGACTTCGCCACTGACCAATCCCCGTTCTCGAACAATATTGTACGCCCGGCCGATCGTGCCGATTGTCACGCCGATATCGTAGGCGAGGTTTCGTTGCGGTGGCAATTTGGCCCCGACGGGAAGGGCGCCGCTGCCGATTGCGTGCTCGATCTGATCGGCGATCCGCGCGTAAAGCGGACCGTGACCCTGCTGAATGTCCGGGAGCCAATTTGTCATAGTGACAATTCTTTAGATTACAGCGCCGAATATGTCAATTATCACCGATACAACGATGTCAATCGCTGCATTGGGGTTATCAATGAGTACAATCGATACAATTTGCTTGTCCCGCGCCGAAGCTACGCCCGCAATTGCCGGTACGTTGCTTGGCGGCGACTATTCGCAAGACCGCGAAAGCCTCTTGAAGCGGATCTGGGGGCTCTACTGCGCGCTGGCGGCCAGGCGCCGCGGCCGGTTGGCGCTCGGCGAAATGAGCGACTGGCAGCTCAACGATATCGGTGTCTCGCAGAAGGATGCGCGCCAGGAGTCAAGCGTACCGTTCTGGCGGTAGGTAGCCCCGCCTGAAAACGCGTGACAGGCTGTAACGAAAAAGGCCGGCTCCTCATCGGCGCCGGCCTGTCGAATGTTGTTTCTTTGGATTGGGCTTACTTGCAGCCCTGTCCGCCGGCGGCCCAGCGCCGGATGTCGGCGGCCATGCGCGTGCCCGTCGGCTCGTTCATCAGCGGCCCGAAAGCTTGAAGGCGGGCGGGATTGCCTTCCGCCTGAACGACCGCGAGCGGCCTGGCTTCCGGAGACTTGCGCGGGACGATCAGGATGCGCGGGCGACCGGAGAAGGAGTTGAGTTCCGGCGCGAGGCGATAGGACTTGAACTCGGGATCACCGGACTTGAACCAGCAGCTGTTTGCGCCGAGCGCGACGCGCTCCATCGTCGGCAGCGCCGCCGTGTTCAGGCTCGGCGCCGGCGGCTTCGGCGACTGGCAGGCGCTCAGAAGCGCCAGGCCGAAGACTGTGCAGGCGAGGCCGCTGAGGCGTCCAGGGAGATAAGAAGGCATCACGGTCTCGCTCGTGTTGGGGGTGATCGGGACGCCTTCTAGCAGTGCGGTGGTTAAGCGGCGATTACTTCGAGCGCAGACGCAAAGAGACCGCGGCCGTCGGAACCGCCATGGGCCGCTTCGATCAGGTTTTCCGGATGCGGCATCATGCCGAGAACGTTGCCCTGCGAGCTCATGACGCCGGCAATGTCGTTCATCGAGCCGTTCGGGTTGGTGCCCTCGGCATAGCGGAACACCACCTGGCCATTGCCCTCGATCGTCTTCAGCGTCTCGGCGTCGGCGAAATAGTTGCCGTCGTGGTGGGCGACGGGAGAACGGATGACCTGACCCTTCGAGTAGGCGCGGGTAAAATCGGTGTCGGCGTTGACGACTTCGAGCTTGACCTCGCGGCAGACGAACTTCAGCGACGCGTTGCGCATCAGTGCGCCCGGAAGCAGCCCCGCTTCGACAAGGATCTGGAAGCCGTTGCAGACGCCGAGAACCTTGACGCCCTTTTCGGCCTTCGCCTTGATCGCCTGCATGACCGGCATGCGGGCGGCAATCGCGCCGCAGCGAAGATAGTCGCCATAGGAGAAGCCGCCGGGAATGACGATCAGGTCGACATCGGGAATATCCGTTTCCGTCTGCCAGACGGTGACGGGCGCCTTGCCGGAAATCTTGGTAAGGGCCGCGATCATGTCGCGGTCACGATTGAGGCCCGGAAGCTGGACGACGGCTGACTTCATAACTCTGTCTCCGTAAGCGGCGAGGTGGTTTCGATGCCGCACCCGAACGAGCCTGGCACCTCCTGCGCCTTGAGCAGACCGACCCCGAGGGTATCGACTGCTCTGGCGTTTATAGCGTCGGCTCCGCGCCCAAAGGCGCGGACCGTGGTTCGGTTCTGGCCCGAGGGCCAGCCGATCAGGCGAACGAGATGCTGTAGTTCTCGATCACGGTGTTGGCGAGCAGCTTTTCGCACATCGCCTTGAGGTCTTCCTCGGCCTTGGCCTTGTCTGCCGATTCGATCTGCAGGTCGAAGACCTTGCCCTGACGAACCTGGCCGATGCCATCGAAGCCGAGCGCGCCGAGCGCGCCTTCGATTGCCTTGCCCTGCGGATCGAGAACGCCGTTCTTCAGCGTCACGGTTACACGTGCCTTGATCACTTTGATTTTCCCCGAAGTTATTTCACCAGAACCGGGCCGGTGCCACGCACAGGCTCGTTCTCGTTCATGATGCCGAGACGGCGGGCGACTTCCTGGTAAGCCTCCACGAGGCCACCGAGGTCGCGGCGAAAGCGGTCCTTGTCGAGCTTTTCCTTGGTCTCGATGTCCCAAAGACGGCAGCTGTCCGGCGAAATCTCGTCGGCGAGGATGATGCGCATCATGTCGCCTTCGAACAGTCGGCCGCACTCGATCTTGAAATCGACGAGCTGGATGCCGACGCCGAGGAACAGGCCGGTGAGGAAGTCGTTGATACGGATGGCGAGCGCCATGACGTCATCAAGCTCCTGCGGGCTGGCCCAGCCGAAGGCGGTGATGTGTTCTTCGGAGACCATCGGGTCTTCGAGCGCATCGGCCTTGTAATAAAACTCGATGATCGAACGGGGAAGGACGGTGCCTTCCTCGATGCCGAGGCGCTTGGCCAGCGATCCGGCGGCAACATTGCGCACGACGATCTCAAGCGGAATGATCTCGACTTCCTTGATCAGCTGCTCGCGCATGTTGAGGCGGCGGATGAAGTGGGTCGGAATGCCGATGCGGTTGAGATGCGTGAAGATGTACTCGGAGATCCGGTTGTTCAGAACGCCCTTGCCGTCGATGACATCATGCTTCTTCTTGTTGAAGGCGGTCGCGTCGTCCTTGAAAAACTGGATCAGCGTGCCCGGCTCCGGACCCTCATAAAGGATCTTTGCCTTGCCCTCGTAGATACGGCGGCGACGATTCATGGATGTTGTCTCTGTGTTCTTGGCGCTCTTGGGTCGCGCACGTGGAGTATCGCTAGCGGGTCCTTAGCTGAAAAGAACGGATTTCACAATCGGCGCATCTTGCAGTCCCCTGATTTGCTTAGGGTAACACGAAAGTCATCAAAGCCGAAAACTTCGCATTGCAGTTTGACCCCCGGTTTGGTTTATGGCGATAACTGTTTCCAGCATGGAATTTTCAGGGAGATTGATTGATGACGACGATGCAGGATCGCGAAAAGGCCTTTGAAGCGAAGTTTGCGCTGGATGAGGAACTGAGGTTCAAGGCTGAAGCGCGCCGCAACAAGCTCCTGGGTCTGTGGGCCGCTGGCCTGCTCGGCAAGGCCGACGCGGAAGCCTATGCGATCGAGGTGGTCGCCGCCGACTTCGAAGAAGTCGGCCACGAAGACGTGGTGCGCAAGATCAAGGCGGACTTCGACGCTGCTGGCGTTGCCCAGAGCGAAGAGCAGATCCGCGTGCGCATGCTCGAATTGCTCGGCGAAGCCGTCCAGCAGATCCAGAGCAAGTAATTCTGAGGCAGCAGCGCTGCTTCGACAAACCGCCCGGCCACTGGTCCGGGCGGTTTTTATTTGTCCGGACCGCCGAAGGTGGGCTTCCACCCGCGGCGCATTCGCTGCTCAAGCTCGAGGCGGTCCATCGGCCGGGCAAGGGCATAGCCCTGCAGCACGTCGCAGCCGAGATCGCGCAGCATGGCCGCATGCTCCCAGGTCTCGACCCCTTCGCCGACAACCTGGATGTTGAGCGAGTGACCGATGTCGATGATCGCGCGCACGAGCTTGGCCTGCTTTGCGTTTTCGGTGATCGGACCGACGAGCGCGCGGTCGATCTTGAGGCGCGCCGGGTTCAGGTTGAGCAGCCCGATGATCGACGCGTGTCCGGTGCCGAAATCATCGATCTCCACTTCGATGCCGAGGCTGCCGAGCGCGGAAATGGTCTCGGCGATCTCGTCTTCGGGATCGTCAAGGAAAATGGATTCGAGCAGTTCGAAGGAAAGCACGCCGGGCGGGATCTGCATGGCCGCGAGGTCGGTGATCAGGCCAGGATCGCGCAGGCGCGGCGATGACATGTTGACCGAGAGCTTGGGGATGGCAAAGCCCGCCTGTCGCCAGGACTGAAAGTCGGCATAGGCGATCTCCACGACCTTGCGGTCGATCGTCGGCAGGACGTTGATCTCCTCGGCCACCTTGAGGAAGTGAATGGGTGCGAGAATGCCGCGCTCGGGATGGTTCCATCTGACCAGCGCCTCGACGCCCGAAATTTCCAGAGAGCGCGCGTTGAACTGCGGCTGGTAGTAGACCGTGAACTGGCCTTCCTCGATCGCCTGGCGAATGTCGTCGCCGATACGCTTGGCCGTCAGGATCTGGGTCTGGATCTGCTCGGAGAAGATTTCGACGCGATCGCGCCCCAGGCTCTTTGCCCGATAGAGTGCGATGTCGGCATTCATCAAAAGCTGCTTGGCGTCGAAGTCCTCATGCCCTCGCCAGGCGATGCCGATGCTCGCGCCCAGACGGCACAGCTGCCCTTCATAAGGGATGGGTCGGCGGAAGGCATGGACGATCCGCTCGGCAAGCTCGGTCAACTGCGGCAGGTCGCGGTCCCTGCGGCAAAGGACGACGAATTCATCGCCGCCGATGCGCGCAATGAAATCGTCGTGGCGGGCATGCGCGCGCAGGATGGCGGCGGCATGCGTCAGCATCGCGTCACCGGCCTGATGGCCAAGCGTATCGTTGATCTGCTTGAAGCGATCGAGATCGATGTGGAGGATGGCGTTGACGGCGACGTTCTCCGTCAGCATCTGGTCGAGGTAGCGTCGATTGGGCAGGTCGGTCAGGTAGTCGTGCAGCGCATTGTATTCGATGCGGATGCGCGCCTGCTCGAGTTCGCGATTGCGTGCCTCCGCCGAGGCCTGGGCCTGGCGCAGCTCCTCCTGGAGCGCGATGTCTTCCGTGACGTCCCAGTTCGCGCCGATCAGCTTGCGGGTCCCCAGGTGGTCGACATACGTGGCGGCATTGGAACGGATGTTGCGAACGGCACCGTCCGGCCGCACGATCCGAAAGGCGTTGGAGTAGGGTTTCCCCGACGTAATGCCTTCGTTGGTACGGGCGATGACGGCATCGCGATCGCCCTGGTGCAGGCAGTTTTCCCAGACCTCGGAACTCGGGGCGCCGTCCGTCGGGTCAAGACCGTAGATCTCGAACATGCGCTCGTCCCAATCGTCGCGCATGGCATCGAGATTGAAGTCGAACACACCGATCTTCGAAACGCCGAGTGCGAGCCGCAGGCGACGGGAGACCTCCTCGAGCCGCGCCTCCGCCTCCTTGCGGGCGGTGATATCGGTGTCCGTTCCGATGATGCGGCTTGGCCTGCCGTCCGGCCAGTAGGCAACGGCCGCACCGCGGCTTTCGATCCAGATCCAGTGACCGTCGGCATGCCGCTCGCGATACTCGAACGTGTTGAAAACGGCCTCGCCGGAATCCTGCCGCTCGATGGCTGCGCGCACATGCGCCTGGTCGTCCGGGTGGACGTTCTTGATCCAGGTTTCAAGCGTGCCATCGACCTCGGCATCGTCGGACAGGCCACGCAGCCGCTTCCATGTATTGGAGTAAAACAGGTTTCCGGTTTCGAAATCGTGGTCCCACACGCCTTCGAGCGCACTGTCGAGCGCATATTTCCAGCGGGTCTCGTCGTTGCGCAATCCGGCGATTTCGCTCACGAGATCATCGACCGGCAGCAGCAACAGCAGCCACTCGCCTTCTTCGCCGAAGTGCGTCTGCGAACAGGCGACGAGCATCGGCAGGGAACCGGCGGGGCCGATGAAATGGATGGTCTGGTCTGGTGGCGACGCGACGCGCGGCGGAAGAAGGGGTCGGGCCTCATCCGGCACAAGGTCGCAAAGAAGCACATTCAGGAGACGGCCGGGTGGGCGGGCGAGCAATTCGGCGGCGCGGGCGTTGGCTGCACGAACCCGGCCCTGCGCGTCAACGACGACTGCACCCGCCGGCAACCGCTCCAGGGTGGCCTGCATCAAAGCGTCCGGGTGGGCCGGTGCACGCTGTGCACCTTTGGTGAGACCTTCGTTTACGGCCACGTATCCTACGTCCAGTGCCTGCAGCCGGAGAACCGCTCCACAAGGGACCGGGCATCAGGCGGCAAATCAGAGTTCGACAACGCTCCCGCATCATCACGGAGACGACGCGCATTGTCATGCCCTGATGATGACCACGGACAATGAACGTCGAATTAATGCGGCTTGTGGCTGGCCTGCGCCGCGACGCGTCAGGGCTTCAGGCGGCTGAGGAACTGAGCAAACACCATCGTGCCCTCCGGCCAGGGTCCGTGGCCGGATTCCGTGTTGATGTGGCCGGACTCGCCGGCATCGACAAGCAGCGAGCCCCAGGCATTGGCGATATCGTCGGCGTGCTCGTAGGAGCCGAACGGATCGTTGCGGCTCGCCACCATCAGCGACGGAAACGGCAAGGGATCGCGCGGATAGGGACCGAAGGTCATCAGATGCTTCGGCCGGATCGCGGGATTGGCCACATCCGGCGGGGCCACCAGGAAGGCGCCGGCGATCGGCTTGTTGAAATGGGGCAGGGCATGGACTGCGGTTGCGACGCCGAGCGAATGAGCGACGATGACAACCGGCTTTTCCGCCGCATTGACCTCCTCGACCATTCGCGCCACCCAATCGTCGCGTACGGGCTTTGCCCACTCCGCCTGCTCGACACGGCGCGCGGTCGACATCTTGCGCTCCCAGCGGCTCTGCCAGTGCTCGGGTCCGGAGTTTGTGTAGCCGGGGACGATAAGGATATGGGCGTCAGATAGTTTCATGATGGCCGCGATGTGGCGCTGAAAGGCGCCGAAGTCAAGTCTGCGGGCGCTGCGAACTGTCTCGACGCGCAGGACCAGCTGTCGCCATTTCGACACGGCATGTCAGCGACCTCGTATCGGCAGGCATTTTAGCAAGCATGCAGAAGGCGACAGCGGTCTCATTTTCTGTATAATCGGGCGGACGGTCGCGGGTTGGTGCGGCTTGGTTTTGTCGCATCGCTGTTCCGCGGCCGCTCTGGTTCGTTGAGGAGTGTGAGCCATGACAACATTCCATGTCCTGTCGGGAGCGGACGCGAGTGTCGCCCATCCCGGAATAAAGAAGATCGGTGTCTCGGACGTATTTGACGCGTTGCGCCTCGGGATCGACGATTTTCGTGAAAAGCCGTCGCATTACGTCTTTCTCTGCCTGATTTACCCGATAGCCGGCGCCGTCCTGATGACGTGGAGCGCGGGCGCCAACATGCTGCCGCTGCTTTATCCGCTTGTTTCCGGTTTTGCCCTGATCGGCCCGGTGGCGGCGATCGGACTTTATGAAATCAGTCGACGGCGTGAACTTGGCATGGACTATTCCTGGCCGCATGCGCTTCGGTTGCATCGCTCACCGGCCTTGCCGTCCATCATGGCCGTGGCGCTCATGCTCTTTGTGATCTTCGTTGCCTGGCTCCTGGTGGCACAGGCTCTCTATGTGCAGATCTTTGGAGCCGAGCCACCGGACTCGATCTCCGCCTTCTGGAACGGCATCATCAGCACCGAACAGGGCTGGAACCTGATCCTGGTCGGCAATGCCGTCGGTTTCGTGTTCGCCGTGGTCGTACTTGCAACGACGGTCGTGTCGTTTCCGCTGCTGATCGATCGGGACGTCGGAGCTGTCGCTGCCGTCGAAACGTCCATTCGCGCGACTTTGGTCAATCCCGTGCCGGTCGCCATCTGGGGGTTTATCATCGCCGCGGGCCTGGTGATCGGCTCGATCCCGGTCTTCGTCGGACTGGCTGTCATCATGCCGATTTTCGGCCATGCCACCTGGCACCTCTATCGCAAGATGGTCGAGCCGGGCCCGCGCGCCCGGTCACGGTAGGCGGAAGCCGTTCCACTCAGCGCCACGCACGACGAAAGGCGCCGCCGGTCGTTTGACCCGCGGCGCTTTGGCGCGTGAATGAGCCTGTGTCTCTATGGGCGGAAATGCTTGTAATAGGACGAAATCTGGGCGGCGGTGTTGGAGGAAAGATTGAGCTTGATGCCGATCTTGTCACCGCGATACCAGCGCACCATGCCGGTCAGGAAACCGAGCTCCTCGCTCCTGATGGTCACTTCCTGGCCGGTCTTGGCGCCGATATCGAAATAGAGCTGGAAGCAGATGCCTTCGGCCGAAAGGTCCTTGACGACACCGTTGCTCGAACCTGTCTTGCAGGTCACCATTCCCGTGATTTTCGTTTGCGTGCGCTGGGTCGTCCGCTCGACACTGTCCTTGTAGGCCATGTGATCCTCAGAAACCTGGGTTGACATGGTCTTATCGTCGCACGCAATAATTGAATATCCTGCTAAGAAAAATGCCCGCATTTGAGCGATGTGCGCCAAATGCGGGCATTTTCAAGCGATGCAACGGGACCGCGTCCCGAAGGCTCAGCCGAAGACGCGGCTGAAGATCGTGTCGACGTGCTTGGTGTGGTAGCCGAGGTCAAACTTTTCGCGGATGTCCTCTTCGGACAGCGCCGCCCGCACTTCAGCGTCGGCAAGCAGTTCCTCGAGGAAGTCCTTGCCCTGTTCCCAGACCTTCATCGCATTGCGCTGCACGAGACGGTAGGCGTCCTCGCGCGACACGCCGGCCTGGGTCAACGCCAGGAGAACGCGCTGCGAGTGAACGAGACCGCGGAACTTGTTCATGTTCTTGGTCATGTTCTCGGGGTAGACGAGCAGCTTGTCGATCACGCCGGTGAGGCGCGCGAGCGCAAAGTCGAGCGTCACCGTCGCATCCGGGCCGATCATGCGCTCGACCGAGGAATGCGAGATGTCGCGCTCGTGCCAGAGCGCCACATTTTCCATGGCGGGAACGGCGAAAGCGCGGACCATGCGGGCAAGACCGGTCAGGTTCTCGGTCAGAACCGGATTGCGCTTGTGCGGCATGGCGGACGAGCCCTTCTGGCCCGGCGAGAAATATTCTTCAGCTTCCAGCACTTCCGTGCGCTGCAGGTGGCGAATTTCCGTCGCCAGGCGCTCGATCGACGATGCAATGACGCCGAGGGTGGCGAAATACATGGCGTGACGGTCACGCGGGATGACCTGGGTGGAAACCGGTTCCGGCTTCAGGCCGAGCGCCTTGGCAACATGCTCTTCGACGCGCGGATCGATGTTGGCGAAGGTGCCGACGGCGCCGGAGATGGCGCAGGTCGCCACTTCCTCGCGGGCAGCCAGCAGGCGCTGCTTGCAACGGTCGAACTCGGCATAGGCGAGCGCCAGCTTGACGCCAAAGGTCGTCGGCTCGGCGTGGATGCCATGCGAGCGGCCAATCGTCACCGTATCCTTATGCTCGAAGGCGCGGCGCTTCAGCGCCTCCAGCAGCTTGTCGAGATCGGCAAGCAGAAGGTCGGTAGCGCGCACCAACTGTATGTTGAAGCAGGTGTCGAGCACGTCGGACGACGTCATGCCCTGGTGGATGAAGCGGCTGTCGGGACCGACGAACTCGGCCAGATGCGTCAGGAAGGCGATGACGTCGTGCTTGGTGACGGCCTCGATCTCGTCGATGCGGGCGACGTCGAAGGTGGCGGCGCCACCCTTTTCCCAGATCGTGCGGGCTGCATCCTTCGGGATGACGCCGATCTCGGCAAGCGCGTCGCAGGCATGGGCCTCGATCTCGAACCAGATGCGGAATTTCGTTTCCGGCGACCAGATGGCCACCATTTCCGGTCGGGAGTAGCGCGGGATCATGGGCTTTCGCTTTCGTCGTCAGTGGAGGATTGCCGTGCCTCTAGCAAAGATAGCCGTGAAGCTCAACGCCATTGGCCGCGGCGATTGCTTGCCAGCCACAGGCTGACGCCAAGGAGTATAGCACCGCCGAGCGGCAAATAGAGGCGAAGGCCCATGACGAGGAACTGATAGAAGGCGATGGCCGTGGTGAAGGCAAACTGGAAGAGCCATGTCTTCGTTCCGATCGGCGCGTGCCATTGGGAATAGAATTCCCGGTAGTCGAGCGCAAACAGCAAGGCGGTCATGCCGATTGTGCCGAGGGAGAGGAAGAAGAGACAAGCGGCAAACCGCGTTTCAACGCGACGCCCAAGTGCAGCAAGGCGGGCAAGAAACAGCGCCGGCGGCCATGCGAGCGCCGCACCGAACGCGAACATCTGGAGCAGTTCGGCCAGGTGAAAGGTCGAGGCGCCTTCGCGCAACCACAGGCCAAACCACGCCGAGGCCATCATCGAGATCCCCCAGAACGGGGCGCCGACGACCAGTTCGACAGCCGACGGGAACGCGCGGACGAAGCGGCTCCGTTTCGGGACTGCGGCCGCCGCACGTTCTGCTTTCGCTTCGACGCTGGCGGCCGCCTCGTTCATTGGGCGATCCGGGTCGGGATCGCGATCCAGCGCCCGTCTGTGGTTCCTTCGAAACCGAGCGACTTGACGAGAACCATGATGACGTGGGTTTCCGAACCATCGTCGTTGCGGTGGGTGACCGCGCCGCCGACCTGATAGCCGGTCGGGCAGCGGCGGCTTTCCGGAACGCGGCTGTCGTCCTGCAGGACTTCGCTCGCAGCCTTGCCGGCCTTCATCGTCATCGACAGACGAAAGCCTTTGACCTCCTTCAGGAAATCCTTGCAGATGCCTTCCGGCTCGAAGCTTTTCTCCTCAAGCGCAACCGAATAGGTCTCCCGAAACGCTTCCGCGGCCGCAAAGGCATCGTAGGTCAGGCTCTGCGGCTTGGCGTTGGCCTCGGTGATCGGGTTGTAGGCGGCCAGAAGCCCGGGTGCATCGGCCAGACGATAGGCCTCGATCAAGGGTGCCGCACGACGACGGGATTCGTGGCGCGCCTTGGAGAGCGGGCTGCCATCCTCACCGCCGACGGCGCGGATCGGCGCCCCCGGCAGAAATGCGTCATTGCGCGTGTCGACCACATAGATAGTCGAATAGGGAAAACCGGAGCCGTCCTGGATACCGTATTCCTCGAAGGCAAAGACGTTGCCGTCGGCCGAAAAGCCGATCGGCTCGAAGGCGGCGTAGTCGCCCGCCAAGGCCGGAGCCGCGAACGACGCAACGGCGAGCAGCAACAGGCCTGGAACTGCTGCGCGGCTCTTCATCGATAGGCCTTCTCCGCAGGGGCGCGGATCGCTTCGATGCCGGCGCGATAGGCGTCGACAGAACCGCCCTTGAAGATCGCCGAACCGGCGACGAGCACGTTGGCGCCGGCGCCACTGGCAATGGCGGCCGTCTCGGGCGCAATGCCGCCGTCCACCTCGATCTCGATCGGCCGGTCGCCGATCATCGCCTTGATGCGACGGATCTTCTCCGCCGTAGCGTCGATGAACTTCTGCCCACCGAAGCCGGGGTTCACGGTCATGACGAGGATGAGGTCGACCTGGTCGAGCACGTATTCGATGGCGCTTTCAGGCGTTGCCGGATTGAGCGAAACGCCGGCCTTCTTGCCAAGCGACCGGACCGTCTGCAGCGAGCGATGCAGATGCGGGCCGGCTTCGGCATGAACCGTCAGAATATCGCAACCCGCCTTGGCGAAGGCTTCGAGGAACGGATCGGCGGGCGAGATCATCAGGTGGCAGTCGAAGGTCGCGTCCGTGTAGCGCCGCAGCGACTTGATCACATCGGGACCGAAGGTGATGTTGGGCACGAAGTGGCCATCCATGACATCGAGATGGATCCAGTCGGCGCCGGCATCGACGACGTCGCGAACCTCCTGTCCGAGCTTGGAGAAATCGGCCGCCAGGATCGACGGAGCAATGCGGATAGGATGGGTCATGGCGCACTCCAGGGTGTTTTCCGCGGGAATAGCACCGGCGGGCCGCGCAAACAACATGCCGCCGATCAAAGCTGCGTCAGCTAGAGGCCGGACCAGCACGGCATGAGGTCGTTTTCGGCAGGGGTCGCGTCATGCACGCCGCGGGCGATCGCGCGCGCCATCGTCGATGCGGCCACCGCGCCAAGATCGATGAAATCCTCAAGCGTCGGCGTCTTGCCGCTGGCTCCGGTCGCAAGCGCAAAGATCAGGTCGCCATCAAGCGGCGTGTGTGCCGGCCACAACCCGCGCGCAAAGCCGTCATGGGCGGCAATCGCCAGGCGCTTGGCCTCCGCCTTGGTCAGCACCGCATCGGTTGCGATCACCGCGATCGTGGTGTTGGCGACGGCCGCCTGTCGATCGCGAAACTTGATGCGGATGTCGGATGCGTCAGTAGGCAGGGGGTGGGGGTAGCCAAGCCCTCCGAACTCATCGTCAACCTCAAACGGCGCCGCCCAGAAGTGCCTGCCGCCCCCAACAGTCGCCGAGCCGAGCGCATTGACCGCAACGAGCGCGCCAACGGTAATGCCGCTTGGAAGCACGGTGGAAGCAGAGCCGAGACCGCCCTTGACGGTGGCGGTGAGCGCGCCGGTTCCGGCGCCGGCCGTGCCCGTTGCAAAGGATCTGCCGGCCCGGCGGACCGCCTCGAAGCCGACTTCGCGATAGGGCGGAAAACGCCCCCAATCCTTATCGCCGCCATTGATCAGATCGAAGAGGATGGCCGTCGGAACGATCGGTATGCGGTGCGGACCGACGGCGAAACCGCGACCCATTTCCCTGAGGGCGGCTTGAGCGCCGGAGGCCGCGTCAAGACCGAAGGCAGACCCGCCCGACAGGACGAGGGCATCGACCGCCTGCACCGTATTGTGCGGCTCGAGAAGGTCGGTCTCGCGCGTTCCCGGAGCGCCGCCAAGCACCTGGACGGCCGCGGTTGCCTGGGGATCGCAAACGATGGCGGTGACGCCCGATTTGAGGCGATGATCCTCGGCGTTGCCAACGGTCAGACCTGCAACATCGGTGATCAGGTTCAACGGCCCGGAGCGCATCATGGGTTATTTCCTTCCGCGGCCGCGGGCACGAAGCGGCCGTCCTGCCATTGCATCAGACGATAGGGATTTTCGGCGCGCTCATGCGCGGCGTTGAAGGAAAGAAGCCCGAGAACCGTCGGGTAGGGACCCTTGGCGATCGCCTCGGCCAGCGGCTTGTCCTCTTCCGCAGCCCGGTCCTTGGCCTGTTCCAGGAGGGCGACGGCAGCGAAAGCCGGCATCACATAGCCCTCGGGTTCGATGCCGGCGGCGCGCATGCCATCCGCAAAGGGCGTGCCTTCGGGCGATATGGACGCGTCCGGCAGGGTCACGGCGAGCACGCCATCGACAAGAGGAACCACGGGATCGGCGGCATTCAAGGCGTCGCCCCCGAGCAGGACGAGATCGGCACCTTCCCCTTGAGCATCACGGGCGATCACCGCGGTGTCCTGGCGGTCGCCGCCGGTAAAGACATGGGTGGCGCCGCTCTTGACCAGGCGCCGCACCAGATTGATCTGCTGTTCCTGCGCCGGCCGATAGGTATCACTGAACACCGGCGTCAGCCCGATTTCGGCAAGCGCTGCGCGCACGCCCTCGACCAGTTCGCGGCTATGGATGGTGCCATCGTCGACAAGCGCTATCGGCTTGTCCTTCCAGCGGCTGACGATGGTATCGACGATCGCGTCGGCCTCCGCCTTGCCGCTCGGGGCGAGACGAAACAGCGGCCACTTATGCTTCAGCGCGTCCTCCATCAGGATATCGGACCGCACGCTCAGAGTGATCGCGGGCACACCTGCCTCCGCGAGCGCCGGCAGTGTTGCATCCAGGCTCTCGGTGCAGAGAAAGCCGATCGCAGCCTCAGCGCCAGCCGCGAGCAGGGCCTTCGTCAGCGCTTCGCTGCCGGCGGCATCGCAGGTCTCGGGAATGACGACGATTTCACTGCCATGATCACCCGCCTTGAACGAGGCGCCATCGACGATCTGCTTGCCAAGCGGCGCGAACGGACCTTCGACCGGCGCAACCACGGCGACCTTGATGCCGGCTGCCGCTGCGGGCATTGCCTGCATCAATCCGGCAAGAACGAGGGTGGTGACGATCGATCGAAGCATTCACTTTCTCCGCTGCCACCTGTCTGTCGATCACGTTCGATCTGCAGCCAAAACCCGTGGCGAGCCCAATATTGCTACCGCTTCTGTTGCCGCTCGCATTCGCCGCGCGGCACGGTAGTGGTCGCATGTTTTAAGGATGTGCCCTGCGGCGTCAAAGGAAAAGATGTCGCCGATCCGGAGGAAGGGTCTATCCGCGTCGCGCCCATGTCGCAGATCCGCAAGATTCTCCTTGAAACGGGTTTCATATTTTCAACGACCGTCTATGTATGTGCCTGACATTGCCCGGAGAATGAAGTGTTGGAGAAGACCCGGCTGGACCCCATCAGTTATCGCGACGCGATGAGCCGCCTGGCCGGTCACGTGCAGGTTATCACCGCAGCTGACGGCGGCGAGCGGCGCGGCGTCACCGTGACGGCGTCCTGCTCGGTGTCCGACAGTCCTCCGACGGTTCTGGTCTGCCTGAACGGCGCCAATCCGCGCAACGAGATCTTCACCCGCAGCGACAATTTCGCCCTCAATCTGCTCGGCGACGAGCACCGGGCGCTTGCGCATGCCTTCTCCGGGCGCGACCAACTGGACATGGAGCGGCGATTCGCCCTTGCTCAATGGACGCGGCTGACAACCGACGCGCCGATCCTGGTCGGCGCGGTCGCCACCTTCGACTGCCGCCTCATCGAGGTGAAAACCATCGCCACGCATCTGGTGCTGTTCGGAGAAGTGGTGGATGTCGCGATCGGTCCGGCACGCCCGCCGCTCATTTATGTAGACCGCGGATATCACTCGCTATAAGTTTTAAAGACCGATTTTCGAGTGTTCGTCTTGACATGAGAAAATCTGTTTAAGCCTATGATCTGTCTCATGATTTCACCCATGGAATAGAGCCAGGCTTTCGACTCGTGTCTTGGCGGAGGAGACATGGCGACGACACAGGTGGCAACAGGCCTACCCCAGTCCATCGAGGAGACGACGGCTCTTCTGGAGGCGCACGACTATCTTGCCGGCACGGCGCTTGCGACCGTGCTCTTTCTTGCACTCCGGATGAGGCGTCCGCTCTTCCTCGAAGGCGAGGCTGGCGTCGGCAAGACGGAGATTGCCAAGGTACTTGCAAAAGCGCTCGATCGACCACTGATCCGGCTGCAATGCTATGAAGGCCTTGATGTCGCCTCGGCCGTCTATGAGTGGAACTATCCGGCGCAGATGCTTGAGATCCGGCTTTCGGAAGCATCCGGCAAGGTAGACCGCAAGCGGATCGAAAGCAGCATTTTCTCCGAACGGTTCCTGATCCGCCGCCCGGTCCTGCAGGCGATCTCTTCAAATGGGGGACGCGCGCCGGTTTTCCTGATCGACGAGCTCGACCGGACAGATGAAGCATTCGAGGCGTTCCTGCTCGAAGTTCTGTCCGATTTCCAGGTGACAATTCCGGAACTTGGTACGATCCGGGCGGACGAACCGCCTGTTGTCATCATCACCACGAACCGTACGCGCGAAATCCATGACGCGCTCAAGCGTCGCTGTCTCTACCACTGGGTCGATTATCCGAGAGCCGCCCAGGAGCTGGAAATCATCCGTCGCAAGGTGCCGGGCTGCAACGCGACCCTGTCACGGGAGATCATCGCCTATGTGCAACGGCTCCGCACGATCGATCTCTTCAAAAACCCCGGCGTTGCCGAGACGATCGACTGGGCAACGGCAATGACCGAACTCGACAGGTTGGCGCTCGACCCGGAAACCATCGCCGACACGCTCGGTACCCTGCTCAAATACCAGGACGACATCGCCAGGATCGACGGTGCGGAGGGGCGCAAGCTGCTCGCCGAAGTCAAGGCGGAGCTGTTGGCGGCAGGCTGACATGGACGAGCGGGAGCTGCGCATCGACGATGCACCCCTTCCGCCGGCTGCGGAAGGCGGAAGGCTTGCCGACAACATCGTCTTCTTTGCAAGGGCTCTCAGGCGCGCCGGTATCAAGGTTGGTCCGGGAACGATCGCCGACGCCATTGACGCCGTTGCGCTGATCGGCATCGGTGACAGGGACGTCTTCTACGCGGCGCTGCAATGTGTCTTCGTCAAGCGCCACGAGGACCAGCCGGTCTTCGACGAAGCCTTCCGATTATTCTGGCGCTCGCGGGGGCTGGTCGAAAAGATGATCGCGATGATGTCGCCGCTGGCGCCCGAGCGCGAGAGCGAGCGGAGCAAGCGACGAGCCGGCGAAACGCGCGTCAGCGACGCCCTGCTTGCAGGCCATGAGGCAGATCGGCCGGAGCGTGACGCGCCGGAGATCGAAGTCGATGCCCGCTTCACGGTCTCCGGTCGCGAATTGCTGCGCCGGGCCGACTTTGCCCAGATGAGCGCCGCCGAGCTTGCCGAGGCCAAGCGCGCGCTCTCAGCGATGACCCTGCCGATGGACAGGGTCGTCACACGCCGCTTTCGTCCGTCCCGGCGCCAGAACCGGATCGATCCGCGCGCCACCATGCGCGATGCCATGCGCTTCGGCGGCGAGCTGATCCTGCCGCGCTTTCGCGAGCGCCGCTACGCCCATCCGCCGCTTGTGGTGCTCGCCGATATTTCCGGCTCGATGAGCCAGTACACCCGCATTTTCCTTCACTTTCTGCATGCGCTCAGCGAAGAGCGTCGGCGGGTGCATACGTTCCTGTTCGGGACCCGGCTCACGAACGTCACGCGACAGCTGCGCAACCGTGACCCGGATGCCGCGATCGACGATTGTATCAGCACGGTCAAGGACTGGTCCGGCGGGACGCGCATCGGCGAGACCCTGCGTGAATTCAACCGCCGCTGGTCGCGCCGGGTCCTGGGGCAGGGCGCCATCGTGCTGATGATAACCGACGGCCTCGAACGCGACGATACGGCAGAGCTCGAGATCGAGATCGACCGCCTGCACCGGTCCTGCCGGCGCTTAATCTGGCTGAACCCGCTTTTGCGCTTCGACGGTTTTGAAGCCCGGGCGCGCGGCGTCAGAGCAATGCTGCCGCATGTTGACGAATTCCGGGCGGTGCACAATCTTCAATCCATTGCCGATCTCGTGAAGGCACTGTCCGGGCACCAGTCCCGAAATTCTGACCCGAGACGGTTCTTGAGGTCGCTATGATCGGAACGATGGAAAGGGACGCGATGCCCGGAGCCGTGAACATTTTCAACCCTCTCGACGTCGCCGAGGCCTGGATCAAGGACGGGCGCAGCGTTGCCATCGCCACGGTCATCGAGACCTGGGGATCGGCGCCTCGCCCGGTTGGAAGCCATCTGGTGATCGACGGCGCGGGCAACTTTGAGGGTTCGGTGTCAGGCGGCTGCGTCGAGGGCGCTGTCATCACCGAGGCCGCCGAGGTCATCGCCTCGGGTCAGCCGAGAACCCTCGAATTCGGCGTCGCCGACGAAACCGCCTGGCGCGTCGGCCTTTCCTGCGGCGGCAGGATCCGGGTGTTTGTGGAGCGGGTCGACGGCTGAGACATGAAACGTTCAATCCTCGAGACACTCAACCTGGCGCGCACCAACCGACGCGCCGCTGTCACGGTCAGCCATCTCGCTCAGGCAAGCACCGAGGTGTTTGTCGAGGGCGACGACTGCCCCGAGCCCTTGCGTCCTCTTGTCGTTCGCGCGCTGCAGTCCGGAAGGGCAGGCCTGGTCGAAACCGAGGCGGGGCCGCTGTTCGTCAATGCCTATCTGCCGCCGCCGCGCATCGTCGTCATCGGTGCCGTGCACATTTCCCAGGCGCTGGCGCTGATGTCGCCGGTGGCCGGATTCGACATCACAATCATCGATCCGCGCACGGCCTTTGCGACAGGGGAGCGTTTCAGCGGCGTCGACCTGATTGCCGAATGGCCTGAAGATGCGCTGAAGCTCAGGCCGCTCGACCGGTTCACAGCACTTGCCGCCGTCACCCACGATCCGAAGATCGACGACGACGCGCTGAAGGCAGCCCTTGTGGCCGGGTGCTTCTATGTCGGCGCGCTCGGCAGTCGCAAGACCCATGCAAAGCGCCTCGACCGGCTTCGGCAGGCCGGCCTTTCCGACGCACAGACCGGCCGCATCCAAGCGCCGATCGGCCTCGACATCGGCGCTTCCAATCCCGCAGAGATCGCCGTTGCGATCCTTGCCGAGATCGTCGGCGAGCTGCGGCGTCGCGACGTCGGTCCGCTGGAAGGCAGTGCGCCATGAAGTTCGGGCCAGTGAACGTCGCCGAGGCCGAAGGCGCGCTACTTGCGCATGCCGTCAAGGTCGGAGATGTCAGGTTGCCGAAGGGCCACCGGCTCACGCTCGCCGAGCTATCCGCCTTGACCGCTTCGGGCCTCACGGAGGTCATCGTCGCCAGTCTCGAACCCGGCGATTTCGTGGAGAACGATGCGGCGAGCCGCATAGCATCCGCAATAGCGCCGGACCACCTTCGCTTTTCCCCCGCTGCCACCGGCCGCGTGAACATCTATTCGCAGGTCGACGGCCTGTTCGTCGCCACGCGCGAGACGATTGACAGGCTCAACCGCATCGATGCGGCGATCACGCTCGCCTGCCTTGCCGACCACGTACCGGTTCGCGCCGGCGATATGGTCGCGACGATCAAGATTATACCGCTTGCGGTCGCTGGGCAGCTTGTCGAGGAGGCCCATCGATTGTTGATAGAGTATCCCGCCATCGAAGTGAAACCATTCAATCCGCACCAGGTTGCTCTTGTAGCAACCGAGTTGCCAAATCTGAAAAAACAGGTGATGGACAAGACGCATGCCGTTGTGGCCGCGCGCCTTCGCCAATCGGGCAGCGCCCTCGTTACCGAGCGACGGGTCGCACATACAGAAGCTGCCGTTGCCGCTGCGATCGACGAGCTGCGCGCCCACCATGACCTGCTGATCGTGTTTGGAGCATCGGCCGTCGCTGATCCGCAGGATGTCATCCCCGCGGCGATCCGGCAGGTTGGCGGGCGTGTCGATCACGTCGGCATGCCTGTCGATCCGGGCAACCTTCTCGTTCTTGGGCGCGTTGGCGAAACACCCGTGATCGGCGCGCCCGGATGCGCCCGCAGCCCGCGCGAGAACGGGTTCGACTGGATCCTCGACCGCATCCTTGCCGACGAATGGCCGAGTTTTGCCGACATTACCGGCCTTGGCGTCGGCGGGTTGCTCAGCGAAATCCCGTCACGACCCGAACCGCGCGACAATGCAACGGCGTTGCCGATTACGCCTGTCGAAATCGTGGTTCTGGCCGCGGGACGCGCCAGCCGCATGGGGCCGGAGGGCGGTCACAAGCTGCTCGCGACCTTTGGAGGCGTGCCACTGGTCCGCCGCAGCGTCGAAGCGGCAATTGCGGCAGCGCCCGGCCGGGTGACCGTCGTCACCGGCCACCGCGAAGCCGATATCCGCGCAGCCCTTGAAGGACTGGCCGTCCGTTTCGTCTCGAACCCCGACTACCTGTCCGGCATGGCGTCGTCGCTCACCGCGGGGCTTGCGGCCATTGGTTCGCGCGCCTCCGGGATGCTGGTGATGCTTGCCGACATGCCAGGCATCGGCTGCGAGGACCTCGCGCGGCTAACCGCACGTTTTCAGTCCGAAGACGGGCGCGCGATCGTGCGCGCGACGTCGGACGGCCAGCGCGGCAATCCGGTGATCCTGCCGCGCCAGACCTTTGCCGACATCAGGCGTCTCGTCGGTGACGTTGGCGCAAGGCATATCATCGAGAAGAGCGCCCTGCCGGTCATCGACGTCGAGCTCGGCTCGGCCGCAAGGCTCGATCTCGACACACCGGAACAGATCCTTGCTGCCGGCGGCACACTGGAGGAATGACACGTGGACAATGCTGCCATCGAAGAGATGTTCGAAACGCTCGGGCCAGTGACCATCAAACGGATGTTTGGCGGCAAGGGGATCTATTTCGAGGGCGTGATCTTCGCTCTGGAGGTCGATGGCGAAATTCTGCTCAAGGGCGACGAGGCGACGGCGTCCGCCCTTGAGCGAGCGGGGTCAAGACAGTGGGCCTATGACGGCAAGGGAAAGCCGGTGAAAATGCCCTATTGGAGCATTCCCGACGACGCCTTCGATGATCCGGATGAGATGGCGCGCTGGGTGCGGCTTGCCTATGAAGCGGCGCTGCGTTCAAGAAAATAGGGCGCGCCTGCCAAGGCAATCCGGTCGGTCGAGCGAAGTAACGCGATTGCAACAGGCCTAGCGAGGCGCGCTTGGGGCGAAGTTACGCCGCAACGCTCCGCTCCCGTTTGCGCAAGGCTTCGGCCGCGTCGGCGGTAAAGCGGGACAACGGCTGGGGCAGGGCGTCGAGATCGAACCACCCGAAGGCGGAAAGCTTGTCCGGCTCGGTAAGTCGAGGTTCGCCTGAGAAATCCCGGGTCACATAGATCATCGAGATCCAGTGCTGACGATCAGCCTCGATCACCTGTTCGCTCAGGCAGAGGAATTCGGTCGAGCCAATCTTGAGGCCGGATTCTTCTTCGGCCTCCCGGCAGGCTGCGGCCTGCGAACGCTCCATGTGGTCGACTTTGCCGCCGACGATGTTCCAGTGCCCGGCTTCAGGCGCATTGACGCGCCTGTAGAGCAGGATCTTGCCATCGCGCACGATCACCAGCCCGCAGCCGAAGCCCGGGAAATCAATGCCCGGCAGGCCCATGGGGGTGATCAGGCCTTGCCGGCGATCAGCATGAAGGCGGGGATCTCGTCGCCGAATCCAACAGGGGTCGGGCCGTCGTCATAGTCGCGGCGGTGACGGTTACGGCGGTCGCGATTGTCGTCATTAGCCGGGTTCGATGCACGCACCGGACGATCGCCACGGTTGTTCTGTCCCTGCTTGTTTTCTGCGTTGCGTGCCGGTTTCACCGATTCCGCCCTTTCCGCGACTGTTTCGATTTCGGCGTCACTATCGACGCGCACGGTATCCGATTTATGATCGGAACGACCCTTCGGGCCGCGATCCCCATCTTTTTTCCGATCCTTGCGGCCGTCACGGCCGCGCTCGCGGCGACCGGTGTCGTGGCTTTCCATCGGCTCGGGCAGATTGTTCAGATCGCCGTTCAGCCATTCGACCTTCTGGCCGATCAGCTTTTCGATCGCGTCGGAGAACTTCGTGTCACGCTTCGTCACCAGCGTGAACGACGCGCCCGAACGGCCGGCACGTCCGGTGCGGCCGATGCGGTGAACGTAGTCTTCCGCGTGGATCGGAACGTCGAAATTGAAGACGTGGCTGACATCGGGGATGTCGAGACCGCGGGCTGCGACGTCGGAGGCGACGAGCAGCTTGATGTTGCCGTCCTTGAAGTTGGCAAGCATCGTCATGCGCGAACGCTGGTCCATGTCGCCATGGAGGGCGCCGACGGAGAAGCCGTGACGGTCGAGCGAACGGAAGAGGTCGGCGACGTCCTTCTTGCGGTTGCAGAAGATGATCGCGTTCTTGAGTTCGTCCTGGGCGCGAATCAGATCGCGCAGAACGGCGCGCTTTTCGTAGTCCTTGGCGTGCGCTGCAACGAACCGCTGCGTCACGGTCTGGGCCGTCGAGGCCGGGCGCGCCACTTCGACACGTTCCGGGTTCTGCAGGAAGCGATCGGCGAGCTTCTGGATTTCCGGCGGCATGGTCGCCGAGAAGAACAGCGTCTGCCGCGTGAACGGAATCATCTTGGCGATGCGCTCGATGTCCGGAATGAAGCCCATGTCGAGCATGCGGTCGGCTTCGTCGATGACGAGGATCTCAACACCGCTCATGAGCAGCTTGCCGCGCTCGAAATGGTCAAGCAGACGGCCGGGCGTGCAGATCAGCACGTCGGCGCCGCGCTCTAGCTTGCGATCCTGCTCGTCGAAGGACACGCCGCCGATCAGAAGCGCGATGTTGAGCTTGTGGTTCTTGCCATACTTGTCGAAGTTCTCTGCGACCTGGGCAGCAAGCTCGCGCGTCGGCTCAAGGATGAGCGTGCGCGGCATGCGGGCGCGCGCACGGCCCTTTTCGAGCAGCGTCAGCATCGGCAGCACGAACGAAGCGGTCTTGCCCGTGCCCGTCTGGGCGATCCCCAGAATATCACGACGCTGCAGCGCCGGCGGGATAGCGCCAGCCTGGATCGGGGTCGGGATTGTGTAGCCCGCATCGGTGACAGCGGAGAGAACTTTTTGGCTCAGGCCAAGGTCAGCAAAATTGGTCAAAGGGAAATCTGTTTCCGTTCCGGTTCAATAGAACACTGATCGATCGATGGAAAACGCACGAGCACGTGGCCGCGCTCTTAAGCTGAACGCGGCTGAAAGTCAAGAAATCCAGCACGTTGAAGCAGCAAAAGGTGAAAGGCGGCGAATCTGTCGCATTTCTTGTCAAGTCGAGACGCGACGGAAGAGGCGTCGGGAGGCCTTCAATTCATGTAGCTGGCAAGCTTCCTGCTGGCATCGAGGAACCGCATCGGATCCACGGCCTCGCCGTTCAACCGGACCTCATAATGCAGGTGCGGCCCGGTGGAACGCCCCGTATTGCCGGATTTCGCGATGACGTCATCCGCATTCACGCGATCGCCGGCCCTTACCAGCACCGCCGACAGATGTGCATAGCGGGTCGAAACACCATTTCCATGGTCGATCTCGACCATGTTGCCGTAACCGCCGGTCAGACCGGCGTTCGTCACTGTACCGGGAGCAGCCGCGCGAATCCGCGTGCCGACCGTGGCGCGAAAATCAATACCAGCATGGAGCGCTAGGCGTCCGAGAAACGGATCGAGCCGGTTGCCGAAGTCGCTGGTGATGTCGCTCGCCGGCGAGGGGTTGCCGAAGGGCAATTGGCGAACCTGCGCGCGTGTGCGCTCGAGCTCCACGAGTGCCGTATCGAGTGCGGCAAGCGAACGGCCGAAACTGTCATCCTCGATCGGCTCGACGAACGGCCCGCCGATCGCCGTGTTGGAGGATGCCGGCGTTTCGCCCGGGCTTGCCTCTGCGACATCGCCAACCGGAAGGGCCACGCCCGTCCGCACCACGATGTTTCGGATTGCATCCGAAGTCTTTGCCGCGCCATCGGTCAGTTGCCTGACACGCTGCATCTGGTCACGTTCAACGTCCTTCAAGGAAAGCGTGACCTTCGAAAAAATGCGGTCGGCCCGGTCGGATGTTGATTCGGCGGCGTTGGGCGCTGCATAGGCAAGCGGCACAACGCCGGTTCCGCTGCCCACCGAAGCCGTATTCAGCCCCATCAGCTTCTCGATCGCCTTGACGCCGCCGCCCGCGTCGGCTCGCTCGCCATAGGCGAGGGGTTCGACTGCCGGCGGCTGCTCGGTCTCGGTCGACAGGCCGGAGTTCTCGGCCCTTTCGACCAGGGCCCCGAGCTTGCCGTTGCGCGATGTCAGCGCCATCTGCTGGCGCAGCAATTTCTCCACCTTGTCTTCGACAACCTGCTGATCGAGCAATTGCCGGCTGGTGACCCGGTCGACCTGTGCCCTGAGCGCAGTGATTCGGTCTTCGTATTCATGCTGCATGCGCGCCTGACGCGCGATCGTGCCGCCGATGAGGTCGTCACGCAGAACCAGATAGGACGTGGCCGCGAGGTAGCCGATGCTGCAGACACCGGCCAAGGAGACGGCCAGCGCCGCCATCCAGGGACGCACCGTCATGTGGCGGACCTTGTCGCCGCTCGCCAGGATCAGAACGTGATTCTGCCTGCGTTTTCCAAAGGCACGATTTGCCTGATGTCCAGACACCCGTTCTCTCCCGCATGTGCGCGTTGCCTCGCATCACCTGCGGATCATTACACTTCGTTAGGGTTAACAATCGGTAAGCATGATTGCATGGAGGTGACGCCGCTAGCGATTGGTCGAAGCGGTCATCGAACGGTAGAACGACGGCGTCAGCCCGGCCTCGGCGCGGGCAATGTCGTTGAACGGCGCCTTCAGCGGTCCACGAAAGTTTGCACGCACCAGCGCCTGGAAGGTCGCGGCCGGGTCCTTTTTCTCCCGGGCGCAGAGGAAGCGGAACCACTTGGCGCCGACGGCGACGTGGCCCTTTTCGTCCTCGTAGATGACGTCGAGCACGGCGGCGCTTTCGAAATCGCCGGTTTCGCGCATCTTGGCCTGCAGGGCAGGGGTGACGTCGAGGCCGCGCGCCTCCAGAATGAGAGGCACCACGGCAAGCCGCGCGGTCAGGTCGTTGCGGGTATCGTGCGCCGCCTGCCACAGCCCGTCATGGGCGGGCAGGTCACCATAGTCCGCGCCGAGATCGTTGAGGCGCTGCCGGACCATCCGGAAGTGCTTGGCCTCTTCGAAGGCGACCCGCATCCAGCCGTCGAAGAAGGAATTGGGCACCGCTTCGGTCGCGAAACGGGCGACGATATCGAGCGCCAGGTCAACGGCATTCAATTCGATATGCGCAATCGAGTGCAGGAGCGCGATGCGGCCCTTCAGCGAGCCGAGCGACCGCCGCTTGACCTGCGTCGGCGGTGTCAGCTCGGGCTTTTCCGGACGGCCAGGGCGGGCGGGCACGGGTCTGTCGAGCGGCGAACGCAGCGACAGCGAGCGGCGCTGCCAGCGCCTGGCCGCTTCCTGGGCGAGCGCGGTCTTGATGTCGAGGTCCGCGGCACGGATCGCCTCGACCGCACCGCCGCGCAGGCTGTGGAACGCGGGCAATTCAGTCATCGGCCTCAGAGAGCCTTTGCGGCTTCAAGGACATCCTCAGCGTGGCCGTCGACCTTCACCTTCTCCCACACTCTCTTGACGACGCCATCGGCGCCGATCAGGAAGGTGCAACGTTCGACGCCCATGTACTTGCGGCCGTACATCATTTTTTCGACCCAGACGCCATAGGCTTCGACGACGGCCTTCTCCTCGTCGGCGGCGAGCGGAACCGTGAGATTGTGCTTCTTGGCAAAGCGCTCGTGCTTCTTCACCGAATCGGGCGAGAGCCCGATCAGCGCTATACCGGCGCTGGCGAAGTCGTTCGCAAGTGCTGAAAACGAGATCGCCTCAAGCGTGCACGCCTGCGTGTCGTCCTTCGGGTAAAAGAAGAGCACGACCGGCTGGCCCCGCATCGCGGATAACGAAACCGTGCCACCACCGTCGCGCGGCAGTGTGAAGTCGGGAGCGACATCTCCTGGAACGGGTCTTGCCATGATGAAACCTTCCTTCCGCCAAGTTTTACAGACAATAGCGCGCTACTTGCGTGTTTGCCTTGCTCGTCACCTGTGAAAGGGCAAAACACGCGGCGGCTCAACGTGCAACAGCGACTTTTGCGTGTCTCGCAAGGTGGACGGCGCTTCGGGCATAGCGAAAATCGTCGACCGCCGTCCAGCGCATTTGTGCTAGATTCGACAGGTTTCCGACGGCATCCGCCGCTACGAAACATTACTTTCGCCTGCGCGCGCGATTCCCGCTGCAGGTGGTGGCTGTCCACAGCATGGTCCCGCGCCTGTGGTGACTTTGCACGACGACATGTGGTCTACATGGGGCGAGAAATGGCCGTCCGGCGCGACCGGGAAGGGACGGCGACAAACACGTATTGAACGGAGGACGTCCGCGCTGATGAGTGAGATCCGCGGCGAAAAAGTCGGCTTTCGCAAGAAAGACATCGTCGCGTTGCATGCGTTGCCCTCGGCGCAGGCTCACGATCCCCTTATCGTGCACGCTCCACGCAAGAGCACGGTTCCGCGATTTTGCGCCAAGATTGCGCTGCTGACCTTTCTTTTGTTCTTTTCCATCGGCGCGATCCTCGTCACCGCGATTGAGAGCGGGATGATGGACAGCATGCTGAACGCGCGCGCCCGAACCGCGCTCAATGCAGCACTCGGCGACGACTACAAGGCCGAGGTCGGCAGCACGGTGGTGCGCATGACCGGCGGCGGCGCGCTCGCGCTCAAGGCCCGCGAGGTGTCGCTGAACGAGGCTGCATCCGGCCAGCCGGTGGCAAAGCTGCGTTCCATTTCGATTGCGCTCGACCCGCTGGCGCTGATCACCGGTCGTATCGCCGTATCCAGCCTTGAAGCGGAAGGCGGCGACTTCGACACCGGACTGCTTCCCAGGGGCGAACCGCTTGATCTGACCAGGATCCGGATCGCGGATGTCGGCGATGCGCTGGAGGCGATTTTTTCCCACGTCGATCGTATGTCGCAGATGGCGGCCGGGCGCGGAAGCCAGACGGTCACGCTGTCGGATTTCAACTTCTCCGTCGTTGGCGCGCGTGACCGCGTGGTTCCGGTCGTTGCGACGGCGCTTGAATTCAAGCGCGATGCCGGCGGCTCGATGAGCGTTACGGGCAGTGCGACGGTTGACGGAACCGCCGTTGACCTCAGCGCCAATGCGCTCGGGCAAAGCGGGCATGTGACCGGCTTCGAGGCGGCTATCACCAACCTGCCGCTCGCCCCATTCCTCTATCACGGCAAGTTGGGCACCGAGCCCGCCTTCGGCATCGATGCGATGGCCGGGCTGACCCTGAAGGCCACGCGCGCAGCCGGCGCCGCGAAGCCGGACCTGCGCGTCGCCGTGCGTACGACCAAGGGCGCCTTCCATGCCGGTGGGCTGGTCTCGACCCTCAATCCGTCGCAGATGGATATCGCCTATGACTTCGAGCGCTCCTCAGTCGAGATCCTGCCGTCCGCCATCAAGATCGGCCGGTCGAACTTTCCGTTCACAGGCGCGGTCATCGACCTCGACAAGATTGCCGGCGCGACCGAAAAAGGCTTTGCAATCGACCTGTTGCTGAAGAACGCAAGCTCGGCACCCGAAGACATTGCCGAACCACCGCTGATGTTCGATGCCAAGGCCAATGGCCGTTTTGTTTCCGGCACGCGGCAACTGATCTTCGACCAGCTCGCGGTATCGAGCCCGCTCGGTTCTATGTTTGGTTCGCTGTCTGTCGCCTTCGGCAAGACGTCACCACGAATCAGCTTTGCCTCGGTCAGCGACCGGTTGGATGCAACGGCGGTCAAGCAGCTGTGGCCGTGGTGGCTGGCCAAGGGTGCGCGCCGCTGGGCCATCGCCAACCTGTTTGGCGGCACCGTCACCAATGCAAGGATCGAGGTGTCGGTCGCAGAAGGCCGCATCGCCAACAACGAGGGTGAGCTGAAGCTCGGCGATGAGGAGCTCAACATCAACTTCGACATCGACGACACCCGCATCAACATCACCGGTGAAATTCCGCCGCTGCGCGACACGTCGGGGCGCTTCAAGCTGAGCGGCCAGCGCATGACGGCCGAAATCGAGAAGGGCACCGCGTTCTTTCCGTCCGGACGCTCGGTCGCGCTCAACGGCGGCGACTTCATTCTCCCCGACGTCTACACCAAGCCGCTGATGGCCGAGATGAAGATCGAGGTCGGCGGCAATGCGGACGCGATTGCCGAACTCGTCAGCTACAAACCGATCCAGGCCCTGCAGAAAACGCCGCTCCAGGCGGAGGATTTCAGTGGTCCGCTGACGGCTGTCGTGGGGGCGCGCTTTGGCCTGATCTCGGACCAGCATCCGCCCAAACCGCTCTATCAGGTGGAAATGCAGCTCGACAAGGTGACGGTGAACAAGGCCATGTTCGGGCGGCCGGTCGAAGATCTCGTCGGCACGTTCCGCGTCGACAATCAGCAGGCGGTTCTCGATGCCGACGCCCGGATCGAAGGCGCCAAGGTCAAGGTGGCACTGACGGAGCCGGTCGACAGCGGTTCGGCGGTCAAACGTTCGCGACAGATCTCCGGCACGCTCGATGACGGTGTCTGGCAGAAATTCGTCAAGGGCCTGTCGAAAATCGTCTCCGGACCGATCACCATCGACGTGACGATCGACGAGGCGGGCCGGCAGAAGGCAAAGATCGGACTGACCAAGGCGCAATTGTCGCTTCCCTGGATCGGCTGGAGCAAGGGTGTGGGCATCCCGGCCGAGGTCCAGCTCACGTCGAGCGTCGACGGCGACGTCTCCAAAATCACCGATTTTGCGGTTGCCGGCGACGGCTTCGGCGCACGCGGCGCGTTGCAGGTGGACGAAAACGGGCTCCTCTCGGCCGATCTCGACAACGTCCGCCTCGGGCAGGGCGACGATTTCGAAGTCGCCATCGACCGCAAAAAGGGAGGTTATGCGGCAACGCTCACCGGCGCGGCGGTCGATATCAGGCCGATCCTCGCTCAATTGAAGGCTGGCGGCGACCAGAACCAGGGCGACGGCGACGACGTCACCATCAAGGCCCAGCTTGCCCGCGTGACCGGCTTCAACGGCGAAGCGCTGTCAAACGTCAATCTCGTCTATGGCGAGCGCGGCCGCCAGATCGAGGACGTGAACCTCTCGGCCGTCACCAGCAGCGGCCAAGCGCTGGTTGCCAAGCTTGCCAAGGCCGGTGCCGACAATACCCTGGAGCTGACCACGGGCGACGCCGGATCGCTGGCGCGATTTGCCGACATCTACCAGAACATGCGCGGCGGCCTGCTCAACCTGAAACTGCGTGACCGCGGTGGCCGCTCCTGGAGGGGCAGCGTCGATATCCGCAAGTTCCAACTGGTCGGCGAGCAGCGGCTGCAATCGATGGTATCGACACCGACGGGTTCGGACGGCCGCAGCCTCAACCAGGCCGTCCGCCGCGATATCGACGTGAGCTCTGCCCGTTTCGAGCGCGGGTTTGCCCAACTTGCGCTCGACAGCGGCGCAATCCGCGTCGACGGCGGCGTGTTGCGCGGAACCGATGTCGGGGCCACCTTCCAGGGTACGGTGCGCGACAAGAACGGCATCATGGACATGACCGGCACCTTCATGCCGGCCTACGGCCTCAACCGCATCTTCGGCGAGCTCCCTCTCATCGGGGTGCTGCTCGGCAACGGTCGCGACCGCGGCCTGCTTGGCATCACCTTCAAGATGAATGGTCCCTTCAATCAACCGAAGCTGACGATCAATCCGCTGTCGATCATCGCCCCCGGCGTCTTCCGCAGCATCTTCGAGTTCCAATGAAAAAGGCCGGCGCAATGGCCGGCCCCTGTATTTGATCGCAACAGGCCTGCTTAGGCCGGGCGTACCAGAATGTGCTTCTTCTTGCCGAGGGACAGCTTGACGACATTGTCGCCGGTCACGTCGCCGGTGCCGATCACGCGGCGCTCGTCGCTGACCGCCTCGTCGTTGATCTTGATGGCGCCGCCCTGAACGTGACGACGCGCTTCGCCGTTGGATGCGGCAAGGCCGGCACGCACGATCAGGCTCAGCAGGCCGAGGCCGGCTTCCAGTTCTGCCGTCGGAATGTCGACCGAGGGAAGGTTGTCTGCAAGCGCACCTTCCTCGAAGGTCTTGCGCGCCGTCTCCGCAGCCTGCTCGGCCGCCGGGCGGCCGTGCAGCATGGCGGTGATCTCGGTCGCCAGGATCTTCTTGACCTCGTTGATCTCCGAGCCGCCAAGGTTGGAAAGCCGTTCGATCTCGGCCATCGGCAGGGTCGTGTAGAGCTTCAGGAAGCGGGTGACGTCGGCATCCTCGGTGTTGCGCCAGTACTGCCAGAAGTCATAGGCCGACAGCATGTCCGGGTTGAGCCAGATGGCGCCGTTGACCGACTTGCCCATCTTGGCGCCGGACGAGGTCGTCAGAAGCGGCGAGGTGAGCGCGTAGAGCTGCTGCGTACCCATGCGGTGGCCGAGGTCAATGCCGTTGATGATGTTGCCCCACTGGTCCGAGCCGCCCATCTGCAGGCGGCAACCGGTGCGCTTGTGCAGTTCGACGAAGTCGTAGGCCTGCAGGATCATGTAGTTGAACTCGAGGAACGACAGCGACTGCTCGCGATCGAGCCGCGTCTTGACGCTGTCGAAAGAGAGCATGCGGTTGACGGAGAAATGGCGGCCGACATCGCGCAGGAATTCAAGGTAGTTGATGCCGAGCAGCCAGTCGGCGTTGTTGATCATCAACGCGTCCTTCGAGCCTTCGCCATAGTTCAGGTAGTTGGAGAACACCGTCTTGATGCTGGCGATGTTGGCGTCGATCGTTGCCGGCGTCATCAGCTGGCGCGCCTCGTCCTTGAACGACGGGTCGCCGACCATGCCGGTGCCGCCGCCCATCAGCGAGATCGGCCGGTGGCCGGTCGCCTGCATCCAGTGCAGCATCATGATCTGGATGAGACCGCCGGCATGCAGGCTCGGCGCGGTCGGGTCGAAGCCGATATAGGCCGTCACGGTCTCCTTGCGGAACAGTTCGTCCAGGCCAGTCTCGTCGGAGATCTGGTGGATGAAGCCACGCTCGCTGAGGGTGTGAAGGAAATCGGACTTGAAACCGGACATGATCTGTCTCTCTTGCGGGGGGAGTTTTTGAACGAACGGGCGTTTAGCACTGTTTTTGCGCATAATCACTTCAAAAGTGATTCTGGAAACGTTGGCGCAATGGAACAGACAAGAACGGCAATCGGCCTGATGAGTGGCACGAGCATGGACGGCATCGACGTCGCGCTTGTGCGGACCGATGGCGATACTGTCGTCGAACGCGGCCCCGCAGCCGGCTTTGCCTATGACGCGCGCTTCCGCGACCGGCTGAAACAGGGGCTTGCAGATGCGAAAACGATGACGCAGCGCGATCAACGACCGGGAGCACTTGGTGCGCTTGAGCACGACCTGACCGTTCGGCATGCCGAAGCGGTGAAAATCTTCCTGCAGCAGAACGCCCTGTCGCCGGCCGACATCGATGTCGTCGGCTTTCACGGACAGACGGTGCTGCATCGGCCCGACGAGGCGCTGACCGTACAGATCGGCGACGGAGCCTTGCTGGCGCGCGAGATCGGGATAGACGTCGTCTACGACATGCGCGCCAACGACATGAAACACGGCGGGCAGGGCGCGCCACTGATCCCCGCCTACCACGCCGCCCTTGCGCGCGGGGCAAGCGACACCAGCCGTCTCATCGCCCCCGTCGTTTTCGTCAACATCGGCGGCATTTCCAATCTGACCTTCATCGGCGACAGCGAAGCGCTGGTCGCCTATGACAGCGGCCCCGGCAATACGCTGATCGACCAGTGGGTCGAAGCCCACGCGGGCATTCCCTATGACCAGGGCGGCATGATCGCGAGCGAAGGAAGCGTGCTGCCCGATCTTGCCGCGCGCTATCTTTCTCATGCGTTCTTCACCGACAAGCAGCGCCGTTCGCTTGATCGGAACGATTTCGCCCCGCCGGAAGGCAGCCAGGCGAGCCTTGCCGACGGTGCGCGCACGCTTGCCCATGTCACGGCGGCCGCGATCCTCAAGTCGGCAGGGCATCTGCCGCAACAGCCGCGGACCTATGTGATCTGCGGTGGCGGGCGGCTCAACCCGGTGATCATGCGTGACCTTTCGACGCTGGCCGCAGAAGAGGGGGCGGGCGTGCTCAAGGCCGAGGATGTGGGGTTCAACGGCGATTCCATGGAAGCCGAGGCCTGGGCCTATCTCGCAGTCCGCTCGCTTCGCGGCCTGCCGCTGACCTATCCGGGGACAACCGGTGTGCGCCAGCCGGTGAGCGGCGGCAAGCACGCCATCAAGCCTCAAGTTTGAAACGGACGGCCCGAGGCGAGGTCACCGGCGGCTTACTGCATGTTTCCTTTAATCGTAGCCGCTTAAAGGATAAAACCATGCAGAAAATCGAAGATCTACAGCGACCTTTGCGCGTCTGAAAGGAGGCGCGGCACTGTAGGGGCCTGTAGGGGCTTGCGGGATTAATCAAATCTTCGCATCGGCCAACTAGGATCGGCGCCGGTTGCCACCAGGGGTGGCGCAAGGCAAGTGTCCGCAGTCCGAAAGTTTCAGGTTCGTCGATGGGTGGTGCGATTTCTCTGCTGGCTGTGAACTTTATCATCTCGCAGATTTTCACGGCCGCATTCCTCACCATTGCCGCAAAGAGCCGTCAGCGCCGCTCGGCGCTGTGGTGCGCGGCGGGATTTTCCATCGCCTCGCTGTCGGCGGTCTGCGAAGCGATCGTTCCGTTTTCCGCAACGCCACGGCTGTTTGCGATTGCGGCCTTTGCCTGCGTTCTCGGTGGCTTCTGTCTTTTGCGCTTCGGCCTCGGCCTGTTCTACCAGGTGCCCGTACGTGCGCCGGTGCTCGTTGCCTGTTTCGTTGCCGGCGTTGCGCTCGACGTCGCAATCTTCGATCTGCCGCGAGGAACCTGGCAGCATTCCTTCTTCTATCAGATGCCTTTCGTGCTGATCCTCGCCTGGACCGCATCGGTCGTGATTCGCTCGACGCGCCGCTCATTTTACGACTGGCTGCTCTTCGGACTGCTGGCGCTATCATCAGCTTACTATTTCGCGAAGATCTACGCGGCTGTCGCGGTCGGAGCAGGCGCCACCGCCCAGGACTACGTTTCGAGCAATTTCGCCCTTGTTTCGCAGGCGCTTGGGGCGATGCTGATCGTCGGTGCGGGTCTCGCGATGCTCGGCGTCATGGTCAAGGACATCGTCGACGACGCACAGGCCCAGTCCGAAATCGACCTGCTCTCGGGGCTCTACAACCGTCGCGGCTTCATGGAGCGCGTCATGCCGCTGTTGCACGCCCGCGCCAGCGAGACGCCCGGCACGCTGATTCTCGCCGATCTCGACCGCTTCAAGCTGGTCAACGACACCTACGGTCACCTCACTGGCGATGAAGTCATCCGGAGGTTTGCCCGCGTGCTGATGGACGTCATGCCGAACCGTGCCGTTGCCGGTCGTCTCGGTGGTGAGGAATTTGCCGTATACCTGCCGTGCACGGAACTGGAGGAAGCACGCGTGGTGGCGCACGGAATGCGTGCCGCTATCATGTCACAACAGATCTCAGGCCTGCCGGAGACAGCGCGCGTCACGTCCAGTTTCGGCGTCGCAGTCGTCGGCCGCGGCGAGGCCCTCGACCCGGTGATGCAGCGCGCCGACGAAGCGCTCTACATGGCCAAGGCCAACGGCCGCAATCGGGTGGAGTGTGCGGAGACGCCGAAGACCGTCGTCAATCCGTCGGTGCCGCATTGGATCGCCCGCACGTCGGCGCAGGACGCCTAGCGCGCCGTGCGTTCGCATGAACGCATCAGGGACGCTCCAGTGCTTTGATTCTCCAGCACTTCAATTCCAGAGCTTCGCCCTCGGAGAGGCTATCCCAGTTGAAGGCAGGATGCTCTACACAATGCCTTTCGAGCGGAGGAAACGCGCCACGTCCGTAGTGAACTGATCCGGGTCCTGAAGCACGGAGAAATGACTGACGTCCGGCTGGATCAGCAACCCGGCGTCCGGGATGTGGTCAGCGAGAAACAGCGTATCCTCGCGCCGGATGACCTCCTCGTGGTCGCCGTCCGCGATCCAGACGGGAACCGCGATCTTCTTGAGGCCGGCGACCGTCATGTCCGGCTGGGTGTCCCACATCGCACCCATCTCGCCAAGGAAGGCGTCAAAGCTGCCTCGTCCAGGCAACAACTGGGCATACTCGTTGCGGGTTCGCTCGATGTATTTGTTGAACATCACATTGTCGGTCAGGTCATAGGTTCCATTGGGGCCACTGTTGGCGCCGAAGGCAAAGACTCCGGTGATGCGATCGGCGTGCGACATGGCGAGCAGGAGCCCGATAATCGCACCATCGCTCCAGCCGACGATGGCCGCCTTGGGCAATTTCAGATGGTCAATCAGCCCCAGGACGTCTCCGGCCATCAGCGCATAGCTCATGGCGTCGTCGCCGCGGCTGCTGCGCCCTTGGCCACGGCTGTCCATCACGATCACCCGCCAGGTCTCTAAGAGTGCGGCCACCTGACGCCCCCAGTAGTCGGAATTGCCGAGCCCGCCATGCAGGAAGATGACCGGCGGCCCCGAGCCGTAATCCCTGTACCAGATCCTGGCACCCGAAATATCGAAAGCACCCTCTTTGCCGCCGTCCGGAAGGCAGGGCGTGTCAGGAAGGGTGAGCCACTTCCGCTCGGCCGCCGACACGCTTGATCGCTCCATCATCGCTCCCTCCCGCCAGTGTCAGCCCGTCAGTGTCAGCAGGACTGTCCTGTCCCCAAACAGCCTAGGCTTGCACTATACGCCGATCACACCGTGCGGGAACTCATCATATCGGGCGAGAGCAAAAGGGGGCACCGCGCCGCGCGCGCCATAAAAAACGCCGCGCACCCTTTCGGATGCGCGGCGTCGGGATTGTCGGCGCGGCTTGTCAGCGAATGCGCTTGGCAGCCGGCTCCGGCGTCAGTTCGCCATTGAGGCGACGGTCGAGATAGTCCTCGCATTCGCCCATCAGGCCTTCGACCTGGCCGTTGAAGAAATGGTTGGCGCCCGGCACGGTCTTGTGGGTGATCAGAATGCCCTTCTGGGCTTTCAACTTTTCGACGAGGCCGTTGACGTCCTTTTCCGGCGCGACCTTGTCGGAATCGCCATTGATGATCAGGCCCGAGGACGGGCAGGGCGCCAGGAAGGAGAAATCATAGATGTTCGGCTGCGGCGCGACGGCCATGAAGCCTTCGATCTCGGGGCGGCGCATCAAGAGCTGCATGCCGATCCAGGCGCCGAAGGAATAGCCGGCGACCCAGCAGCTCTTCGAATCCGGATGCAGGCTCTGCACCCAGTCGAGTGCGGAGGCTGCGTCGGAGAGCTCGCCGGCACCATGGTCGAACTCGCCCTGGCTGCGGCCGATGCCTCGGAAATTGAACCGCAGCGTCGTAAAGCCGCGCTTCTGGAACATGTAGAAGAGCTGGTAGACGATCTGGTTGTTCATCGTGCCACCGAACTGCGGATGCGGGTGCAGGATGATGGCGATCGGCGCGCTCTTCTGCTTCGAAGGCTGATAACGGCCTTCGAGGCGGCCGGCGGGTCCGTTGAAGATGATTTCGGGCATTGGCTCTCCGGGGGTGTTCCTGGTTCGAATCTTGGCTTCAGATCGCGATCAGTCTTGACGAAAGCAGTCAGCTTTTCTAAAACCTAGTTTAGAACCGTTCAAAACTTCTGTACGGGCATTCCGCCCTGTGCTTCGTCTCATAAGGCAAGCGGCGC
>NZ_DASYGZ010000164.1:0-28012 GCF_035999135.1 Ensifer sp. | reverse complement strand
CCTCACCCGCGACAGCCGCGTGGTCGAGCGTAAGAAGTACGGCCGTGCGAAGGCACGTCGTTCGTTCCAGTTCTCGAAGCGTTAATCGCTTCCAACTGCGACACTTGGAAAGGCGGGGCTATGCTCCGCCTTTTTTTGTTATTGTGCCCGCACGAATCGACAGCGCCGCAACTGAGACCTTCCGAGGCATCGCATGACAAGCTCCCCCGTCGTCCAGACCCCTGAACCGCCCTACTACATCGTGACCTTCTCCTCACGCAGGACGGCCGGTGACCACGGCTACGACAACATGGGCGACGAGATGGAACGGCTCGCGCGCGAGCAGCCCGGATTTCTCGGACTGGAAAGCATCCGCGGCGGCGATGGCTTCGGCATCACCAATTCCTATTGGAGCGACGAGGAAAGCATCGCCGCGTGGAAAAGCAATGTCCGACACCTGACCGCGCAGCGCCTCGGACGCGAACGCTGGTATGAAGACTACCAGGTCCGCGTCGGCAAGATCGAACGGCAATACGGGTTCGAACGGTCCTAGGACCGTGCCGTTCCTCGCTCGGTTCTAGATCGGCAGTTCCGTGGTCGACTTGAGTTCGCGCAGGACGAAGCTCGACACCACCGTGCGCACGTGCGGGTTGCGCATCAGATAGCGCGTCATGAAGGCATCATAGCTTTCGACGTCGTTGGCGCGGATCTTCAGCATGTAGTCGAACGTGCCCGACAGCGCGTAGCACTCCATGATTTCCGGCCGGTCGCGCACGACGGCCGAGAAGGCGGCGATCGCCTCGTCGTGGTGATCCTCGAGCGTCACGTGCGCAATGATACAGAGCTTCAGATCGAGCTTCGCCGGATCGAGTAGGGCGACGCGCTTGCGGATCACCCCCTCAGCCTCCAGTTCCTGCAGCCGCCGCCACGCCGAGCTTTGCGACATGCCGGCCCTTTCGGCGAGATCGGACAAGGATTGGCCGCTGTCGGCCTGAATCAGTCTTAGAAGCCTTCGAACGGGCTGAAGATTTTCTTTCACATCGGACGGCATTACGAAATTTCCTCCCGCTATCAGGCTTCCACCTGGCAACTGTGGAACAAATACTCGCGCCATCCGCGATACAATTGCAACAGGAGATTTGTTCGGACGACTGAGGAGGCGTCATGACCAAGGAAAGCACCTACACTGCGAAATTGCCGGAACCGGACGGCACCTATCTTTACACCCCGGAAGAAGATGCGATCTGGGGCGAGCTCTATCAGCGGCAGATGAAGCTTCTCGCCGACAAGGCCTGCGACGAATACCTGGAAGGTGCGCGCACGCTCGACCTCGGGCCGCATCACGTGCCGCAGTTGAACGACGTCAACCGACGCCTGACCGAGACCACCGGCTTCGGCGTCGAGGGTGTTCCGGCGCTCATACCGCCTTCGCGCTTCTATGAGCTCCTGTCTGAGGGCAAGTTTCCGCTGGCCACCTTCATCCGCCGCCGCGAGCATATCGATTACATCGAAGAGCCCGATATCTTCCACGAGGTCTTCGGCCACTGCCCGCTCCTGACCAACCAGAGCTACGCCAATTTCGTCCGCCGCTTCGGCGAAAAAGCCGTCTCGCTCGGCAAGGGCTATTCGTGGCACATGTTCCGGATCTTCTGGTTCACCGTCGAGTTCGGCCTGATCAACACGCCGAATGGCCGCCGCTGCTACGGCGCCGGCATCGTATCGTCACCGAGCGAAACCCGAAACGCCATGGAAGCATCCGGCATCGAGTTCCGGCCGTTCGACCTGATGACCGTTCTCAGAACGCCCTATCGCATCGACATCGTGCAGCCGATCTATTATGTGATCGACAGTTTCGCCCAGCTCGAAACGATCATCGAAGAGGACATCGCCGCGCGCATCACCGAGGCCAAGGCGCTCGGCGACTTTGCCCCGACTTACGAAGCCAAAGCCTCGTAATTGCCGAAGAATCAGCCGGCAGGGCCTTGCCTTGCCGGCGACGATTGTCCAACGTCTCGCCACGAGAAGTAGAGCGGATTGGCTGGCCAAACGCGCCGGCATCCGCCCCAGCAAGAGGCGGGACATGGCCAACAGGACGATCGATCATGCGCTGACTGCGCGCTCGCTCACATCGGCAGCATCAGACCCGACCCATGCCGGCATCCTCTCCTTCATGCGGCGCAAGTACTCCAAGCAACTGAAGGGCGTAGACGCCGTCGTCTGGGGCATTCCCTTCGATGCCGCTACGTCCAACCGTCCCGGCGCCCGTTTCGGACCTCAGGCAATCCGCCGCGCTTCGGCGATCTTCGACAATGACCCGCAATACCCGTTCGAGCGCGACCTCTTCTCGCAGATGGCGACGATCGACTATGGCGACTGCCTGCTCGACTACGGCAATCATCAAAAGACACCGGCGACGATCGAGCGCGAGGCAGCGAAAGTCATCAAGAGCGGAGCCTATCTGCAGACGCTTGGCGGCGACCACTTCGTCACCTACCCGATCCTCAAGGCGCATGCCGCCATCCACGGCCCCCTCGCCCTCGTCCAGTTCGACGCCCACCAGGACACCTGGTCGGACGAGCGCGGGCGGATCGATCACGGCTCGTTTGTCGGCCGTGCCGCGCGCGAGGGCCTGATCGACACGGATGCCTCAATCCAGATCGGCATCCGCACCCATGCGCCGGAGGATTGCGGCATCCGCATCCTCTACGGCTACGACGTCGAGGAGATGAGCGCTACGGACATCGCCGAGACGATCATCCGGCAGGTCGGCGAGCGCAAGGCGTACCTCACCTTCGACATCGACTGCCTCGACCCTGCCTATGCACCCGGAACCGGCACGCCGGTTGCCGGCGGCCCGTCGAGCGCCAAGATCCTGTCGGTGTTGCGCAAGCTCGGTGCGCTCACGGTCGTCGGCAGTGACGTCGTCGAAGTGGCGCCCGCCTACGACCATGCCGACATCACGGCGATCGCCGGCGCGACCGTCGCCATGTACATGCTGGGGCTGCACGCGGAGAAGCTGGCGGAGCGCTCGACGCTGCGCTGAACGTTTGCCGTCAACCGAGATCGAGCAGCCCGGCATTCTGGCGTTGGCGAAGATGCTGGTCGACCAGCCCGCGATCCGCGCAGGCGTGATAACGGCCGCTGCAGGCGTCGCGCAGGCGTGCCAGCGCCTCGAATGTCGGCGAGCTCGGCAGGCCGGCCGCCTCGATCAGGCTGGCCGGAAGGAAGCCGACATCGAGCGGCATGGCGAAGGGCCGCATGTCGATGTCGCGCCCATAGGCGTGGACGGAATAATAGGTCCTGTAGGCCCGCGACCGCAGGTCGGCAAGGACGCCACCTGCCGGCGCGTCGGCCAACAGGTAGCCCTTGGTGGCGACCGCCTGATGGTCGCCGAAATCGACGACGACGGTGCCGTTCGGACCGGGCGTCTGCTGGCGCTTGGCGCGAAAATCCAGGAAGTCCCGCTTGGCGAGCGCCACACGGCGCAGATACTCGTTCGCTTGCGCATCCGCAGCGAAGGCCTTCTCGGGCAATGTGTCCTCAGGCACGAGGCTCATGTCATAAGGACCGTGGGGAAAGAGCGTCTGCATGGCGATGAACAGCGGGCGCCCATCCCTCGCGCGATGCTCGCGGACGATCCGCTCGACGGCATCGAAATAGAAGCGATCGCGAACAAAATGCGATTCCGGCTTCATCGCATCGAAATCGACGATCTCCTGAAAACCGATCGAACGCAGGAACGGCCCCTCGTTGACGAAACTCGCCTGCATCGGGATCACCGCGACGGTGCGATAGCCGCATCGTGCCAGGAGATCGGGCAGGCTTGCCTTGACCCTGCCCTCGAGAATTTGCGTGACATAGGGACTTTGCCAGCCAAAGTCCGCTCCCGACAGCCCGGTCATGACAGAAAAATTCGTGACCCAGGTGCCGCCCCCGAACGTCTCAACCTGCAGCGGATACACATGGCCATCCTGCGATTGGAACGCCGCAGCCATCCAGTTGGGAACACGCACCTGCGGGAAATAGCTCGGGTTGGTTTGGCTCTCGCTCAGAACGACGAAGAGGTCGGGCTTGCTCGAATCGCCGCCGCAACTGACGTCGTCGCTGAGGCTTCCCTTCGTCTCGACGGTATCGAGCTGGTCAGCAAGAACGATACGTCCGAGCGGAAATTCGAGGTGGCCGAGCGACACGAAAAAGGACGAAGCATCGTAGCCGGAAATGTAGTGAATATAGTCCGGCTCATCCCCGTTGTCGGGATAGAGTGCGACGACACCGGCTGAAGCGACGAAAAGCAGGCCGGCGCGCAGGCCGAAAGAGCACGAGGACAGGCGATCGCCACGAAATGCGACGACGAGAAACGCGAGCGCCACTGCCGAAGCCGCGATGCCCGCAATCAGCACCTGGAAATAGGAGCCGGCCAGAAAGGAAAGCGCCGATCGGTCGAAGCCGGTGAAGGCGAAATCGAAGACGTGCAGGGAAAAACCCTTCAGGTGGAATTTGACCTCCGACATCGCCGCGATCAGCAACACCATGGTTCCTGCGGCCCAGAGCGAAAAGCTCGCGCGGCGCGAAAACAGGAAGAAAACGGCGGCGATGGCAAGTGTGATCAGGACCAGAAAAGGCAAGAACCGCCAGCGCGTATCGAAAGAATGCAAGGCCAGAAGCAGCGGCGGGAATGCCAGCGAGACCGACAGCGGATGCCGAAGCACGGCGCCGATCCGGGTCATCAGTTTCTTCAATCCGCAGCTCCTGCATGACAGTTTTGTGACAGGGCTCCAGATGCAGAATTGGGCGCAGCAACACAACCGCTGAGTTGCAAATCTTAAGTTGTGGTTAACCATGCGACGGCGACGTCGGCGCGGGCGATGCGGCGCCCGCGGTCACCCGCACGGTTGCGGGCCACCGCCGCTGCTTATATATGAACACCTCCACGGCAACGCCTACATCGCGTCCGCGCGGAACGCCGTGTTGAGAAACTGAATCAAATCTGTGTCAGATTGATTCCGCGACAGCTCGTAACCTTTTGGAAGAACGGGAAAATCATGAAACCGAAGATCTTCATCGATGGCGAACACGGCACCACGGGCCTGCAGATCCGCACGCGCATGGCCGGCCGTAGCGATCTCGAACTGCTTTCCATCCCGGAAGCGGAACGACGCAACGCCGCGATGCGCGAAGATCTCCTGAACGAGGCCGACATTGCCATCCTGTGCCTGCCGGACGACGCCTCGCGTGAGGCGGTTTCCATGGTCTCGGGCAACAACAAGGTGCGGACCATCGACACCTCGACCGCGCACCGGATCGCGCCCGATTGGGCCTACGGCTTTGCCGAAATGGACAATGCCCAGCCGGCCAAGATCCGTGACGCGCGCCATGTCGCCAATCCCGGCTGCTATCCGACGGGTGCCATCGGGGTTATCCGACCGTTGCGCCAGGCCGGCATCCTGCCGGACGGCTATCCGGTGACGGTCAATGCGGTCTCCGGCTATACCGGCGGCGGCAAGCAGATGATCGCCCAGATGGAAGACGAGACCAATCCGGACCACATCAGCGCGCCGCACTTCCTCTACGGCCTGACGCTCAAGCACAAGCATGTGCCCGAGATGAAGATGCACGGTCTGCTCGATCGTGCGCCGGTCTTCGCCCCCTCGGTCGGCAAGTTTGCGCAAGGCATGATCGTCCAGGTCCCGCTCTATCTCGAAGACCTCGCCGCGGGCGCCACGCTGGAGACGATCCACGCCGCCCTCGTCGAACACTATGCCGGCCAGTCGATCGTTGAGGTCGTGCCGCTTGCGACAAGCGAAAAGGCTGCCCGCATCGACGCGACGGAACTCGCCGGCAAGGACACGATGAAGCTGTTCGTCTTCGGCACGAGCGGCGGCAATCATGTCAACCTCGTCGCCCTGCTCGACAATCTCGGCAAGGGCGCTTCGGGTGCCGCCGTCCAGAACATGGACCTGATGTTGTCGGCCTGATCGGCGCGCGGCGCTGCAGCCTGAAAATGAAAAGACCCCGGCGAGGCGATCGCCGGGGTCTTTCTTTTTGACTTCGTGCAGGCGTCAGTCGCGATACTCGATTGACGTCGGCCGCGGGTATTGGCCATAGAAGCCGCGCCAGTGGGCAATGGCGAAACCAAGCACGACAAGCGCACCACCCTGATGCGCCACGCCCCAGACGACCGGCACCTGCAGCACCAGCGTGGTGATGCCGATCACGGCCTGAACCGAGACGAGCAGGAACAGGAGCACAGCGCGGCGCGCATGGGTGGTTTCGGGTGCCGCCCTCAGCGACGCGATCATATGCATCAACGCAAAAGCGAACAGCACATAGGCGCCGATGCGGTGAACGAACTGCACCGTCTTCGGGTTCTCGAAGAGGTTGATCCACCAGGGCTGCTGCAAGAACAGGTCCTGCGGGATGATCGCGCCATCCATCAACGGCCAGGTGTTGTAGCTGAATCCGGCGTCGAGGCCGGCGACCAGCGCGCCGAGATAGATCTGGAACAGGCTGAAGATGGCAATGATCATGGCCATCTTGCGCGAGCGGTCCGTCGGCGCGGCTTCGTTCGAATGCGGACTGAGCGCGCGAAAGATCCACATGCAGGCGGCGAAGATCAGACAGGCGATGACCAGATGCGTTGCCAGCCGGTACTGGCTGACTTCGGTGCGCTCGACCAGGCCGGACGAAACCATCCACCAGCCGATGAAGCCCTGGAAGCCCCCAAGGGCGAGGATGCCGAGAAGCGGCAGGCGCAGCCGGCGCTCGACGCGACCGGTCAGCCAGAAGAAGGCGAGCGGCAGCGCGAAAATCAGGCCGATGGTGCGCGCCAGCAGTCGATGCGCCCATTCCCACCAGAAGATGGTCTTGAATTGCTCGACCGTCATCTCACTGTTCATCTGCTGATACTGCGGAATGCGCTGGTAGAGCTGGAACTCTTCCTCCCATTCCGTTGCCGAAAGCGGCGGGATCACCCCGTGGATCGGCTTCCATTCCGTAATCGAGAGGCCGGATTCGGTCAGCCGCGTGGCGCCGCCGACGAGCACCAGCGCAAACAGGGTGAAGAGCACGACGGCAAGCCAGCCGCGGATCTGCCGCCTGTTGCGGTCGGTCTTGCCGATCTCGTTTCGAAGCATCTGTTCTGTCGCCATGTCGACGCCGGCCATCATTGTCCCTCTGATTTCGCAGGGTTCGGCGGCGCGACCGGACGGATCAACGGTCGCACCTTCAGGAAAGCCGTTGATTTGCACCAGAGCGGCATGCAAAACAAGGCCGAAACCTTTGCGGCATGCCGTCGCGGACCATCCGCGCCGACCTTGAGCCATCTGAAAGAAGTGAAATGCCCGTACGCCTCAGAAAGCTGATCGGCACGATCCTGATCATCATCCTCGTCGTCGTCTATGCGCTGGCGGCCGTCACCTTCGCATCGCTGCTGCTCGGCGCCGCCCCCTGGTGGATGCATCTGGCCTACTTCTTCTTCACTGGTCTGCTCTGGATATTGCCGGCGATGCTGATTATCAAATGGATGGAAAAGCCGGCGCGCGATCGCTGATCCGGCTGAGCGGCCAGTCCAGGAGACGCCCATGCGACTTGCAGTGATTGCGGATATCCATGGCAACGATCTGGCGCTCGAAGCGGTGCTTGCCGATATCGATGGGCTCGGAATCACCGACATCGTCAATCTTGGCGATCACGTCAGTGGACCCCTCAATGCGGCGCGCACTGCCGACATCCTGATCGAGCGGGAGATCCTGTCGATCCGTGGCAATCACGATCGGTATCTGCTGACCATCGATCCCCGCGAGCTGGGCTTGTCGGATCGTGCCGCCTACGATCAATTGCAGCCGCAGCATCGCGAATGGCTTGCCACCCTGCCCGTGGCGCATGTCCACCACGACACGTTTTTCCTTTGCCATGCGACGCCGACGGATGACGAGACCTACTGGCTGGAGGCGTTGACGGCTGACGGCACCGTGCACATGGCGCCGCGTTCGGCGATCGAGGCGGGAGCCGCCGGCATCGACTATCCGGTGATCCTGTGCGGACACACCCATATCCAGCGCGCTGTGCGCCTGTCCGACGGTCGCCTTGTCGTCAATCCCGGCAGCGTCGGCTGCCCCGGCTATGACGACGACCGGCCGGTGCCGCACAAGGTCGAGGCGGGTTCTCCGGACGCGCGCTACGCCATCATCGAAAAGGCGGCGAGCGGCTGGAGCGTTACCTTCCGAAGCGTTCCCTACGATTGGATGGCGATGTCGCGGCTTGCCGAAAGTCGCAATCGCCTGGAATGGGCAAAGGCGCTCGCCACCGGTTTCCTTGATTGACCGCAGGCCGACTGCGGGCCGCATCGCTTCATGCTTTGCTAACCGCGTTCTCCGGTTCTTCTCAAGCGCCTTGATAAGCACTCTCGAATTAAATGGATCGTAGCGGCTTTGCGCTTCAATCGCTCCGCAACAGGGACCGGACGGCGCCTTCGATGACGAACTCGGATGTTACCATGGACAGCCCCGGCAACCGCCGCGCGCCCTCGTCCATGCGTGCCGGTCCGGCCGACGCCGTCGCGCGCTTCGAAGTCTCCGTTCATCGCCAGCTGGAGCCGATCGAGGCCGACTGGCGCTTGCTCGACGGTCTTGCCGGCAACTCTCTCCATCACGCCTACGACTGGTGCAGCACCTGGGTAAAGACGCATGGCAGCGACCTGGTGGTTTTGCACGTCACGCTCGACGGCGAGCTCTTTCTCATCCTGCCGCTCGAGCTCAAACATGGACGGCTGTTCAGAACCGCCCGCCTGATCGGAACGGAACACAGCAACCTCAACACCGCTCTGTTTGCCGAGAACGCCTCGGCCGTGACGACGCCGGCGCTTGCCGCGACCCTTGCCAACGAGATCCGGAAGGCGCTGCGTGGCCTCGCCGATGTCGTCATGCTCGACCGGATGCCTTCCATCTGGCGTGGTCGCGTCGGCCCGCTCGCCACGCTTGCGGATGCCCCCAACCCGAACCCCTCCTTTCAGCTTCCGCTTCTCGGCAGCATTGAGAAAACGCTCGCGCAGATCAACGCGAAGCGTCGCCGCAAGAAGATGCGCATCTCCGAACGGAGGCTGGCGGAGATGGGCGGCTACGACTACGTCGTTGCAAGCACCGTCGATGAGGCAAGGTCTCTGCTCGATACGTTCTTCCGTCAGAAGGCGGCCCGCTTTGCAACCCTTGGCCTTCCGGATGTCTTCCAGGAACCTGAGACCCGTGCCTTTTTCCATGCGCTTGCGGCGCAACAGGACGGCGGCGCCCCCCTGATGGAACTCAACGCCATCTGCCTCAGGGGCGCACATGATGGACGGGTTGTCGCCGTGGCCGGCCTGTCGAAGAAGGGCGACCACGTCATCTGCCAGTTCGGGTCGATCGACGAAGCGCTCGCCGGCGACGCAAGCCCCGGGGAGCTGCTATTCTACCGGATGATCGAACGCCTTTCGGCCGAGGGGATTCGCCTGTTCGACTTCGGGGTCGGCGATCAGCCCTACAAGCGTTCCTGGTGCACGATCGAAACGCCGCTCAGCGACATCGTCCTGCCCGTGAGCTTTGCCGGCCATCTGGCGGGCCTCCGCCACCATGTCGTGGTGCGGGCGAAACGGGCAGTCAAGGCCAACAAGTCCATCTACGGCGGCATTCAGCGGGCAAGGCGGCTCCGACAGTCCAGAAGCTCAGACGCAGCGCCCGACTGAAACGGAGGCGCTTTCAGCCGGCTTGCTGTGACAGACGGGCGTCAGGCGTTTGATCAGGCCGCGTCACGGTCGGGGTAGTTCGGATCCGGTTCCACCTGCCCCGTCATCAAGACGATGTCGCGATAGCCCGCCGCTCCGAAATCGCTCAGCACTTCGACGATGCGCTCGTCACTGACCGAGGGCGCCGACAGGATGATTTCCGCGCCGTCGCGACCGGCGATTTTCTCGACCGCCGTTTCGTCGGCCGGCCCGCATTCGACCAGCACGAGATCGTAGGCGTTGGTGAGAGCGTCGATGATCATCTTCAGCCGCTCGATGCCGCGCATCGCCTGCCGCGGATCGGCGTCGCCCTGGGGAATGATATGCGCCTCGGAGAAGCGATCCGCGTGGATGGTGTCGGTGAACGGCACCTCTCCCGCCAACAGATTGGTGATGCCCGGAAGCTGCGCCGAGCGCGCCATCAGGCGGGTCGGGCAGGCAGAGCCGGTCAGGTCGATCAGCACGACCTTCAACTCGTCTTCGGCCAGCAACCGCGCCAGCATGACGGTCGCGGTGGAACCTTCGTCGCCGCCGGGCGAAACCGAAATCGCGATCCGCACGCCGGTGGCGCGCAGGTGCTCCGCCACCGCCTCGATCGAAAAATCCGGTTCGCTGGAAGTCGTCTCGTCCGCATCCGCCACGACCGGCGCAGCGGGCGGGTTCGACAGCAGATCCACTGTTTCGTCGGTGTCTTGAACCGGCTCGAATGCGGCGGGTCCGGTCGCGTCAACCGGTGTGTCCAGCGCGCTTGCAGCGATCGCCGGGCGCGCACGCGCCGGCCGCTGTTCCCGGGTCGCTGTCGACGAGACAGGTCTCAGCGCGCGGCCGCTGAAGAGCTCCGCGAGCATGATCCCGATACAGCTCAAAAGGAATGTCGCAAGCGCTGCGACGATGGTGATCGGCATGACTTTCGGGAAGCTTGCGCCGGTCGGGACCACGGCGGTTGAAATCACGCGCGCATCTGCCGGCGTCGCATTTTCGACCGTGCGCGACGTCGCCTCGCGGTAGCGGGCGAGATAGGTTTCGAGCAATTGCCGCTGCGAGGTTGCCTCGCGCTCCAGCGCCCGCAGGCCGACCTCTTCCTCGCCAGCCTGGGCCGACTGGGCCTTCACGGCATTCAGCTGCTGGGTAAGCTGCTGCTCGCGCAGTTCACCGACTTTGGCTTCGTTCTCAAGGCTCGTCAGCACCTTGCGGGTTTCCGTGCGGATCTGCCCGCGAATCCCCTCGAGCTGTGACTTCAGCGCCTTCAGGCGCGGATGGCCGTCAAGCAGGGTCGTCGACAGATCCGCCACCTGCGCCTGCAGGTTCGCTTCGGCCTCCTTCAGTCGCTGGATCATCTGCGATCCGGCGACATCGGTAATCGTATCGGGGGCCCGGCCGCTTGCCAGCGCCGAGCGTACGCCGGCAGCACGCGCCTCGGCGTTTGCACGCTCGCCGCGAACGCGCGTCAGTTCGGTCGAGATGTCGGTCAACTGACGCGTCGCGAAGTTGGTGGTCTCGCCTGTCGGCAGAAGATCGGACGAGGCGCGATAGGCAGCCACCTTCGCTTCGGCGTCCCGGACCTTTTCGCGCAGATTGGCGATCTCGGGTTCGAGCCAGCGGGTCGCCTCGGAGTTGGTATCGAGTTTCGCGCCGCTCTGCAGCGCAAGGAATACCTTGGCCATTTCATTGGGAACGGCGGCGGCAAGCTTTCGGTCCTTGGAGGTGAAGGCGATCGCGATAACCCGCGATTTTTCCACCTGATAGACCTGGAGCTTGGAATTGAACTCGTTGAGCACCCTCTCCTCGGGCGGCAGTTCCAGCGGGTTCTTCTTCAGGCCGAGCATGACAAGCAGGTCGGACAGCGCTGAAGGGGCGGACGACGGATCGAATTCCTTGAGCTCATAGAGCTTCATGTTGCGCGCGACCTGTTTGATCAGATCGGCGGACCGAAGCACCTGCACCTGGCTGAGGATACCGGATTCGTCGAAGACGCGGTCGGCTCCGGCCTGCGACGCCTGATTGGGACCGCTGAATTCCGGCTCGCGCGATTCGATCAGGACGCGGGTTTCGCTCTGATAGTCGGGCGAAACCATCTTGGCGGCGCTGAAAGCGAGCGCCGCGACGCAGACCGTGGCAAGCAGCACCTTGACGCGCCGATCCCAGACGGCGCGAAAAAGGCCGCCGAGGTCGATATCCACATCCTGTTGTCCGCTGCCGCTTCCCGACATGCTACTGGCTCCGCACCTTCAAATCTCGCCGGACGGTAAAGGAACATGGTAACGCAAGGGTTAATGCAATCAACTTGCGGACGATAAAGGCGCCACCCGAGACGTCCGGGCCGTTGAAAATTCTACCGCGAGTTTACCGGGTATTAACCCTAACGGATCGATAACGTCGCAAAAGGTCGTCGTTTCCGGAGCCCGTACGCAGCATGTCAACCGCAGGTATCAGGACAGGTCTCGCTATCACGGCGGCAGCGCTGTCGATATTGCTGAGCGGCTGCACCAGCTATCAGCCGGCGCCGAAGGCTTTCAGCGAAGCCACGATCCAGCCCTATCGGCTCGACAGCGGCGACCGCCTGCGCATCAACGTGTTCGAACAGGCCGGCCTCAGCGGCACCTACACGGTCGACCAGGCCGGCTACCTCGCCTTCCCGCTGATCGGAACGGTCGCTTCCCGCGGCAGGACCCTGCCCGAGCTCGAGGGCATGATCGCAGCGAAGCTGAAACAGGGCTACCTGCGCGATCCGGACGTGACGATCGAGGTCGATCGCTACCGGTCCGTCTTCATCATGGGCGAAGTCGGCCAGGCCGGCCAGTATGCCTATGTGCCGGGAATGACCGTTCAGAACGCCATCGCGGTCGCCGGCGGCTTCACGCCGCGCGCCAACCAGTCGAATGCCGACATTACCCGCAAGATCAACGGCCGGATCATCACCGGCCGAGTGCCGATCACCGACGCGGTGCTCGCCGGTGACACCATTTATGTCCGCGAACGCCTGTTCTGACCTCGATGCAGCAGCAGCGTCCCTTGCGCATCATTCACTGCTTCAGGTCGCCGGTCGGCGGCATATTCCGACACGTGCGCGATCTGGCCGAAGCCCACGCCAATGCCGGCCATGAGGTCGGCATCCTGTGCGACAGCACCACCGGCGGCAGCCACGAAGACCGGCTTTTCGACGAAATACGCCCCTATCTGGCGCTCGGCCTCGTGCGAATGCCGATCAGCCGCTCTGTAGGCGTCTCGGATTTTTCATCCCTGTGGCGCGGCTACAAGGAAATCAGAAGTTTGCGACCGGATGTGTTGCATGGGCACGGCGCCAAGGGTGGCGCCATTGCCCGGCTCATCGGTTCAGCCCTGCGGGTCAACAGGTATCGCGTAGCCCGCCTCTATTCGCCGCATGGCGGCAGCCTGCACTACCGCTCGAACTCAATGAGCGGGCGGTTCATCTTTCCGCTGGAGCGGTTTCAGGAACGCCTGACGGACGCACTCGTCTTTGTCTGCGACTTCGAACGCCAGACCTACTTCGCAAAGGTCGGCCTGCCGCGCGAGCGAAGTCAGCTCATCTACAACGGTATCGACGACCGCGAATTCGAAACCGTCACGCCGAAGGCGGACGCGGTCGATTTCCTCTACATCGGCATGATGCGGGACCTGAAGGGTCCCGATCTGTTTGTGGAAGCTTTCGCCGAAACCGAAAGGCTCGTTGGCCGTCCGCTGTCGGCGCTGATGGTGGGGGACGGCCCGCAGCAACAGGAATATCAAGAGCTGATGCTCCAGCAGGGGCTTAGCCGGCGCATTACCATGCAGCCGGCGATGAAGACGCGCGAGGCGTTCGCCCTGACGCGCAATATCGTCGTCCCGTCGCGGGCCGAATCCATGCCCTACATCGTGCTGGAAGCACTCGCGGCGCGAAAACCTGTGATTGCAAGCCGCGTCGGCGGTATTCCGGAGATCCTCGGTCGCGACAGCGCCGCCCTTGCCGAACCGGCCTGTGCGCATTCGCTTGCCGCGATCATGGCCCGGGCGATCACAGAGACGGACTGGGCAGCCCGGGTCATGCCCGATCCGAACACGTTCAAATCGCGATTCGCCGCTTCGGTAATGGCAGCCGATATGTTAAAGCTCTATCGGGAATTGTGCCGTTACCAGCCGTCCCCGGATAGCGTGCTGCCCACAACGTAAGCGTTTCTTAGTGGCTTTCTGCTATCCGGTCTGAGGGACTTCAGCGCGGAAGACAGCCATGAACAAGTTTGATCGCCCGGGTTCATTCGATCCCGATGCGCTTCGCAAGAAGATTTCGGAAATCCGCGCCCGTTCGCCCGGCGAGATGCCGGACGAAACGTCCAACGCGGAACTCAATCCGCTGGCTCGGCAGATCGCCGAACAGTTCCGCGCCGATACCTATTCGCCGGCGATGATCATGGGGCTGATGCGCCTGTTCGAATTCAGCGCGCTGTTTGCGATCGGCTACGCCATCAACGCGCTCTACGTGCAACCGGGCTTCGATCAGCTGCCGCTCTATCTCGGCATTCTCGTGGGCGGCTCGGCGCTCGCCGTCGCCGCCATGCAGATCGCCGACACCTACCAGATCCCGGCACTGCGCGCCTGGCTGCGCGTCATGCCGCGCATTCTGGCAGCCTGGGCCGTCGCCTTCGGCGGCATCGCGATTGCGCTGTTCTTCTTGAAGTCCGGCCACCAGTATTCGCGCGTCTGGTTCGGCGGCTGGTTCCTCGGCGGTGCGCTCTTCCTTCTCGCCGAGCGCGCCTTCATCGCCTATTCGATCCGTCACTGGGCGCGAAACGGCACGATGGAGCGCCGTGCCGTCGTCGTTGGCGGCGGCCAGCCGGCCAAGGACCTGATCCGCACGCTCGAGGACCAGCCCGACAACGATATTCGCATCTGTGGCATCTTCGACGACCGCGACGAGCGCCGTTCGCCCAATGTCATCGCCGGTTATCCGAAACTGGGGACCGTTGACGAACTCGTCGAATTCGCCCGCCTCGCCCGCATCGACATGCTGATCATCTCGCTGCCGCTAACGGCGGAGAAGCGGATCCTGCAGCTTTTGAAGAAACTCTGGATCCTGCCGGTCGACATCCGGCTCGCAGCCCACGCCAACAACCTTCGCTTCCGCCCGCGCAGCTACTCCCATGTCGGCGACGTGCCGATGCTCGACATTTTCGACAAGCCGATCGCCGACTGGGACTCGGTCGCCAAGCGCGGCTTCGACATCTTCTTCAGCCTGGTCGCGCTGGTGCTTCTGTGGCCGGTCATGCTGGGTGCTGCCATCGCGGTCAAGGCCACGTCGCCGGGGCCGATCATCTTCAAGCAGAAGCGCCACGGCTTCAACAACGAGACGATCGAAGTCTACAAGTTCCGTTCGATGTATACGCATCTGGGCGATCCGACGGCTCGCAACGCCGTGACCAAGGGCGACCCGCGCGTGACCCCCGTCGGGCGCTTCATCCGCAAGTCGTCGATCGACGAACTGCCGCAGATCTTCAACGTGCTCAAGGGCGAGTTGTCGCTGGTCGGGCCGCGTCCGCACGCCGTTCTGGCGCAGACCCAGAACCGGACCTATTCCGATGTGGTCGAAGGCTATTTCGCCCGTCACCGCGTCAAGCCCGGCGTCACGGGCTGGGCCCAGATCAACGGCTGGCGGGGCGAGATCGACAATGACGACAAGATTAGGTTGCGCACCGCCTTCGATCTCCACTACATCGAGAACTGGTCGCTGCTGTTCGACCTGAAAATCCTGTTCCTGACGCCGTTCCGGCTTCTCAACACCGAGAATGCCTATTGAGCGCCGTCGATACAGGCCGGCTCCCGATCGCCCGTCCCCAGCTTGCAGCACTTTCGCTGCTTGGCTCGGGGATGGTGGCTTTGGCCGTGTTTCTCTCCGGCTTCGTCATTTTCGAGCCGGCCCCCTATGAACTGTTCCTCGTCGGGCTTATCGGCCTGTGGGCCCTGTTCGGCCTGAAGATCTCGCGCAGCATCGCCCCCCTCCTCACGCTCCTGACGCTGTTCATGATCGGCGGCATGCTGTCGCTCACGGTCATGGTCGACCTGACGAAGGGGCCGATGTACATGGCCGTTTCCGGCTTTCTTGCGCTGTCGTCGGTGTTCTTCGCAGCAATCATCGAGGATCGCCATGAGCGACTGCGACTGATCTTCAATGCCTGGGTCATTGCGGCCGTCATCACGGCCATGCTCGGAATCCTCGGTTACTTCGGCGCTGTGCCGGGCGCCGAGAATTTCACGCTCTACGGTCGCGCCAAGGGTGCGTTCCAGGACCCCAACGTGTTCGGACCGTTCCTTTCCGTCCCGGCCATGTATCTGATCCACGGGATCCTGACGCAACCGATCCAGAAGGCGCCGCTGAAGATCGCCGCACTCATGGTGCTGGCGCTCGGCGTCTTCCTGTCGTTTTCGCGCGCGGCCTGGGCGCTCAATCTTTTCTGCGTGGTCGCCTTCGTCTTCGTCATGCTGCTCAAGGAACGAAACGGCCTCTTCCGCCTGAGGATCCTGGTGCTGGCGCTGGTGGGCGGGCTGATGATCGTCGGCGCCCTTCTCGTCGCACTGCAGTCCGAGCAGGTCGCAACCTTGTTTTCCAGCCGTTCGCAGCTCGTGCAGGACTATGACGGCGGCCACCTCGGCCGCTTTGACCGCCACCGGCTCGGCTTCCTCATGTCGATGGAAAAGCCGCTCGGCATCGGGCCGATGGTGTTCAGCACGATCTTCCCCGAAGACGAACACAATGTCTGGCTGAAATCGCTGACCTCCTACGGCTGGCTCGGCTTCATCAGCTACGTCACACTGATCGTCTGGACGCTTTCGCTCGGCTTCCGTTTCCTGCTGCTCAATCGCCCCTGGCAGACCTATCTGATGATCGCTTGGGTCGCCCTCATCGGCCATGTCGGTGTCGGCAACGTCATCGACACCGATCACTGGCGCCACTTCTACATGCTTCTCGGCATCATCTGGGGATGCGCCGCCCTCGAATATCGCCATCGCCGCCAGGTGCGGACCGGCTGGAGCTCCTGACCCATGGAACATGTGGTTCCCAGCCGGGCACTGGCCCCGTCCTTGAAACTCCTGCAGGTGCTTGAACCGAGCGGCGGCGGCTCGGGACGTCACTTCGTCGACCTATGCCGCGGCATGCACGCGCGCGGCCACCACGTGGAGGCCGTCTATTCACCGGTGCGCGCCGAGGACAGCTTCGTTCGCGAGTTGAAGGCGATCGGCCTGCCGGCCGTGCATGCCGTCGCCATGAAGCGCGCGCCCGGTCCATCGGATATCGCCTGCTTTGTGGAACTGCGCCGCATCATCGGCGGCAACAGGTTCGATATCATCCACGGCCACAGCTCCAAGGCTGGCGCTTTGACGCGCCTGAGGCTTCCCGGTCCGCATGTTCCGCGTCTCTATACCCCGCATGCCTTCCGCACGCTTGACCCGAGCCTCGGGCGCGGTGGCAGGCTGATCTATGGCACGATCGAATGGGCGCTTGCCCGCTTCTTCACCGACCAGCTCATCTGTGTCTCGGAGGACGAGTACAACCACGCGCTTTCGCTGCACATGCCTGAACGGCGGATGTCGGTGATCGTCAACGGCGTTGCGCTGCCCACGTGCGAGATGGCGCAGACGCTTCGCGCCAGCTTCGGCATCGCGTCGGATGCCTTCGTCTTCGGCTTCGTCGGCCGGCTGTCGGCGCAAAAGGCTCCGGAACGGCTGATCGCGGCCTTCAAGAGCGTCGCGGCCGCCGTCAGGAACAGCCATCTGGTAATGGTCGGCAGCGGCGAACTCGAGACGAGCCTGCGCGCTGCCATGGCCGAGAGTGGTCTGCAGAACCGCATGCACCTGACCTCCGCATTCACCGGCCCGCAAGCGATTCCCGCCTTCGACCTCCTGCTGATGCCAAGCCGGTACGAGGCCATGTCCTACGTCATGCTGGAAGGAGCCGCCGCCGGAAAACCGATCATCGCAACCGATATCGGTGGCGCCCGCACGGTGATCGAGGATGGAACGAACGGTTTCATTCTGCCCAACAGCGATGACACGTCCCTGCTTGCCAAAACCATGATCCGGTCGGCGGAACCGTCGACGTTCAAGGCATTGACCGATGCCGCCGGCAGACTGAGCGGGCGCTTTACCCTCGACGTTATGCTGGATCGAACCGAGGCGCTCTACCGCAAGGTCGCAGCACCCGGAAAGGCGCGCGCTGCCCTCCAGGCAGCGGTCTAACGCAAAAAAAGAGGTCCTTGAATGAAGGACCTCCTTGTGTTGGCTTCTAAGGCGACTGTTAAGGCGTCGATCCCTCCGCACCCGGACCACCGTTATCCGGATTGGAACTTGGCGCCCCGGTATCGCCATTGGCACTTGAAGCGCCCGTATCGGGGTTCGAGCTCTGCGCGCCGGTGTCAGGGTTCGAGTTCGCCGTGCCGGTGTCGCCGCCACTGCCGCCCGAGCCGGTGGGCTGCCCTGGCACCAGGATGACCGCAGTGTCGTCGGCATAGGCATTGCTCGAAGCGAGCACCAGCGGTGCCGCGGCCGTAATCGCCAGCAGCGACAGGCCGGCAAATTTCGAAATCGTCTTCATTGCATCTCCTCCTTCGGCAGGCCTGCGCCTGCCATAGGCCGCGCCTCCGCTCTTGCGAAGGACAGCGTTCGGCCCGAGCCCGCACGAAGAGTTCCACCGGAACACGGCATTTTAGAGATATTCAATGGATGTCTTAAGGCAGCAGGAGCAGGAGCGCAGGATCCGTCTCCATCGATGTTCCCCCTAAAGCACGCTCCGAACTTCCAGCGGTCTGCTGCACAAGACCGCCGTGCACTTTTGCGCGACATGCTAGGGCGAAACCCGAGCTTCAACCGCCGAACAACCGCCTGAGCGAGTGAGCCAATCGATTGACCCTCTTGTGCCAGCGCGGCTTGAGAGCCTTCTTCGCCCAGGGCGTCGCTTGCCTGTACTGCAGGTACAAGGGCTGCGCGACATGTTGGCAACGAACGGAGTTGGGCTTGTCGTGCGTGAAATGGATGATCGCGGGATCGTCGACGTGTGCATGCAGGATCACGTTCCAACGACGGTCGAGAGGCGCGAATTGCCCGACGAGCGCAATGTTCAATGCATCCTGATCATAAAATTTCAATCTTGCGGCCTGCGAGCGTACGATCTCGAGGCATGCCCTCGACAAATCCCTGGACAGCCATTCCCGGATATCGATCAGCAGAACGCCGGAATTCATGGTTTTCGTTCCATCCGGAAGCTTCAGGCGGGAAATGTCCTGCTCGGAAACGTCACCTGCAGCGGCGACCGGCATGCCCGCCATATCCAGCTTCAGCAATGGAACCAGGCTGTCGACCACGATCGTGTCGGCGTCGAGATAGATCAACCGCCCCTCCTTTGCGCCAAGGAGGTCCGGCAAGACAAGCCGGGTATAGATCGACCGGCTCCAGTTGCTGTTGGTCTTCAACCCGTGAAATTGTCGAAGCGTCTTTTCCGACAGCTCGAACAGCGTCAGGCGGAGGTGACCGCTGCACAGTCTCAGATGCGCTTTATCCTTGCGGGTCAATCCATCACAGAAGACGACGACGTTGGCCTCATCGACGTCGCCGTTCAAAGCCAGGGTGTGCAGCATCACTCCTGCGAACTCGACGAACCTTCGGTCGATCGAAGTGACGACGAAACACTCGCCTAACGACAAAGCCGGCCCGTCCGTTTCTGCAAGCATGATGCCCCCCACCTCGCAAGCCTATCAAGACGATGGCCTGCTATGCTTCCATCCCTTACGGGAAAGCCGCCGCGACATTCGGACGCCAGTCAAGGAGATATGGAGAGAATAGATCCGCGGGGGATTTCAGGCTTCAAAGCCAAAGAGAAAAATGGTCGGAGCGGCGGGATTCGAACCCACGACCCCTTGACCCCCAGTCAAGTGCGCTACCGGGCTGCGCTACGCTCCGAACCGAGGAAACCCCTATATAACCAACGCTTAGAGCGCAAGCGGGAAAATGCGACTTGCATCGAAAAAGGAATAAACGACGTGGAAAAGCGGCTGTGGTTGGCGAGATGCCCCAAACAGCTGATCCCGACATCCGCGCAGGCAACGATGTGAGACGATCGGCTTGCCGACGGCGCCGGGGTGCCAAACGGGCTGAGAACGGAGTTGCAGGATGGTCTGCCGCAGGCTGGTTGGTGGGCTGCGGCAAGGGAACCTTCACCAAAACTGGATCGCAGAGCTCGAAAGACGTTGCCTAACGCAACGTGAGCTTGCCATCACCGATGATTTGAGGGACAGTTTGTTACTGGCCCTCGAGGCCTGGAGTGTCTCCCCTTCTAGGAGAAAACCATGCCTCTTAAGTCCTTGATGGCGCTCGCCGCAATCGCGCTTCTGACCCTTTCCGGCTGCGCCACCTCCGGGTCGACGAACACGACCTATGCCCAGTGGACCGGCCCCTACCCCGAACCGGACGTAACGGCATCCAGCCCCGGCGGCTTCCGGCTTTCCTATTAGCATTGACGACAGACTTTGGTGAACCGGACGAATGCCGGTTCACCTGCAATTGTGGCCGCCCGCGCTTCGAAACGGTCGGCCGACGGTGTCCATGGAGCACGGGCGGACACGGTCGCACCGCCACGCCCAATGCTGCACGCACCGTCGCACTCCCCGTGCAGGGCATTTATCCGACGGATGATCGTGCAGGCGTGGCCCGCGAATGCCTTTGAGGCGCGGGGATTACTTGTTCCCTGATTCGACCAGAAGAACTCCGGGCAATTCCAAACGCGGCGCACGAATGAATGCGCGCCTTCCAGGGCGTGCGACGCCGTGGCCTGTCAGCGAACCTGATCAAGCAGGCGTTTGCATTCCAGCAGATCGTAAAGCGCTTCCTGCAGGAGCGCGCGATCCTCCTTGCCGACGGACGAGGATTTGCCGAGCGAAATTTCGGGAACGTCGTCACTGTTGCCGCCGAAGGAGAAGAAGCGGCGGCTCGCCGGCGCCTTGGCGCGCCCGACGATCTGGTCCTCCTCGGAAAGCCCGGCCTTCGGCGGGGCCGGCTCCTCGTTGCTGGAGGCAGCGAGCGCCTCGACGGTTGCCAGATCGCCGCTGGCAATTGCCGCGACAAACTTGTTGCCGTTGGTCTTCAGGAGCTTCTGCACGCCCTTGATGGTGTAGCCGTGATCATAGAGCAGATGCCGGATGCCCTTGAGAAGATCGACATCCTCAGGGCGATAGTACCGCCTGCCGCCGCCACGCTTCATAGGCTTGATCTGCTGGAACCGGGTCTCCCAGAAACGCAGGACATGCTGAGGCAGATCGAGGTCGTCAGCGACCTCGCTGATGGTGCGGAAAGCATCCGGGCTCTTTTCCATATCGTCCCCATTCCATGCCACGCGACTCATGTTCGAATGTCGCGATGAACCGATATCGTGCCGATGATGGCACGAATCGGCTCCATTTCAACGGCTTATGGATGGGTTTTCAACCACATTGTGGTTGTCACCGCGAGTTCACGATACGGGAGATACGGGCTTCTGCTTGGCCCTGCGACCAAGATGCGCCTTCAGCACACGTTGCTTCAGCACATTCGAAGCCTTGAAGGTCATCACGCGACGCGGCGAGATCGGCACTTCCTCGCCGGTCTTCGGGTTTCGCCCGATGCGCTCATTCTTGTCGCGAACCTGGAAGGTCGCGAACGAAGACAGTTTGACGCTCTCGCCACGCACGATTGCGTTGCAAATTTCGTCAATGACGGTTTCCACCAGTTCGGCAGACTCTGTCCGCGACAGACCCACCTTGCGAAAAACCGATTCAGCCAAGTCCGCCCGTGTTACTGTTTTTCCGCTCATCTTCCCCCACCAACGTCTGGTACGCCGATCAGCGTCCGAAGACTATTGCCCTTGCCTTTTGCGGTCAAGCGTCTGTTGCTTAAGCAATTTCTTTACCAGCGGATGAGCACCGAACCCCAGGTGAAGCCTCCCCCCATGGCCTCGAGCAGGACGAGATCGCCCTTCTTGATGCGCCCGTCGGCCGCGGCAACGCTCAATGCCAGCGGAATGGAGGCCGCCGAGGTGTTGCCATGAAGGTCGACGGTGACCACAACCTTGTCGAGAGGGATGCCGAGCTTCTTGGCGGAGCCGTCGATGATGCGACGGTTGGCCTGATGGGGAACCAGCCAATCGAGATCTTCGGCGGTCGTTCCGGTCGCTTCGAAGGCTGCTTCGATCACGTCGGTGATCATGCCGACCGCATGCTTGAAGACCTCGCGGCCTTCCATCTTCAGATGGCCGACGGTGCCGGTGGTCGACGGGCCGCCGTCGACGTAAAGCTTGTCGCGATGGGCGCCGTCGGAGCGAAGCTTTGCTGTCAGGACCCCACGGTCGGCATTGGTGCCCTCGCCCTCCTGGGCTTCAAGGACAAGCGCTCCCGCGCCGTCGCCAAAGAGCACGCAGGTCGTCCGGTCGTTCCAGTCGAGGATGCGCGAAAACGTCTCGGCGCCAATCACCAGCACGCGCCTTGCAAGCCCGCCGCGGATATAGGCGTCGGCCGTGGTCACGGCATAGACGAAACCGGAACAGACCGCCTGCAGGTCAAAGGCGGCGCCGTGGCGCATACCGAGGCGGTCCTGGATGTTGACGGCCGTGGCCGGAAAGGTGTTGTCCGGGGTCGAGGTCGCCAGGAGGATGAGATCGATATCATCCGGGGTAAGCCCGGCATTGTCGAGTGCCGAGCGCGCGGCGCCTTCGCCGAGCGACGCGGTCGTTTCGCCTTCACCGGCGATGTAGCGCTGGCGAATGCCGGTGCGCTGCACGATCCACTCATCGGACGTGTCGACCTTGGATTCGAGCTCCTGATTGGTGACCACGCGCTTTGGCAATGCTGCGCCGAAACCGCGAACGACGGAACGGATCATCTATTCAAACCTCATCATTCATGCCGGCGGAAAGGGCCTGCGACGGCTCGGCGCCGTGATACTTCGCCAGATCGATCTCGATCTTCGATTTCAGGCCGTTCTTCACCATGTCGTAGCCGACGTCGATTGCGGCGGCGAATCCTTCGGCGTCGGCACCACCATGGCTCTTGATCACGACGCCATTGAGGCCGAGAAACACGCCGCCGTTGACCTTGCGGGGGTCCATCTTCTCGCGCAGGCGATCGAACGCACCCTTGGCCAGGATGTAGCCGAGCTTGGCGAGAAGCGTGCGCGACATCGCAGCACGCAGATATTCGGCGATCTGGCGCGCCGTACCTTCGGCGGCCTTCAGTGCGATGTTGCCGGAAAAGCCTTCGGTCACGACAACGTCGACCGTGCCACGACCGATGTCGTCGCCCTCGACGAAGCCGTAATAGTCAAAGCCGTCGATATTGGCTTCGCGGATCAGACGGCCGGCTTCCTTGACCTCTTCCTGCCCCTTGATCTCCTCGACGCCGACATTCAGCAGGCCAACCATCGGCCGCTCGATCTCAAACAGCGCGCGCGCCATCGCTCCGCCCATCAGGGCGAAATCCATGAGCTGCTGGGCGTCCGCACCGATCGTCGCACCGACGTCGAGCACGATGCTCTCGCCCTTCAGCGTCGGCCAGATGGCGGCGATCGCCGGGCGCTGGATGCCCTGCATCGTGCGCAGGCAGAAAACCGACATCGCCATCAGCGCGCCGGTGTTGCCGGCGGAGACGACGACGTCGGCCTCACCGCCGTTGATCGCGTCGATCGCCTTCCACATGCTGGACTTGCCACGGCCGCGACGGAGCGCCTGGCTCGGCTTCTCGTCCATCGCGACGGCGATCTCGCAATCGTAAAAGGTGCTGTTGGCCTTGAGCTTCGGATATTTGTTCAGAAGGTCCGCACATTGCGCTTCGATGCCGAAGAGCACGAACTTGATATCCGGATGACGTTCAAGCGCCCTTGCGGCGCCTGGGATGACGACTTCAGGACCATAGTCGCCACCCATCACGTCAAGTGAAATTCTGACCACGCGTGTCTTATCCTTTATTTCTGCCACACAACACGTACCGTCGTGGCGCACTCATTGGTAAACGCAAAGACGAAACATGCTTCTGACGCTTGAGCCAAGCACGCGGCAGATCGCTTCAGCGGCTCTTTCGGCCGGATTGGGGCCAAAATACTGCTTTTCCTTTGCGTGACAACCGAATTGTAGGGGAAGCTCTGGCAGCCTCAGTCCTTTTTCCAGTCCTTGAGGACCGCAAACGGGTTCGGCTTCTTGTCGTCGGCGGCCGTGCTCTCGATCCGCTCGCCGAAAACCACGCCCTGCTTGCGCGGATAGGGGTCGATGGCCAGCGCCACCTGCTCGCTGACGACGACGCCGGCGTCGATGGTATCGCCGATGAAGGTGTCGGGGATATCCGGACCGTCGGGATCGAGAATCATCTCGCCGCCGTCGTTGCTCGCCTGGCGGGCAAGCCGCGACCCCTCCGGCACGAAGATCGCCTCGACCTGCTCAGCAATCTCGGCTTCGACCGGCTCAAGCGTCACGACGCAGCTCTGCACGATGCGCGCCTTGACGTCGCCCTTGATCTTCACACCGTCCTTTTTCCAGCGTGCGATCTGCAGGTCGGCTTCGAGCGACAGAACCTCGTTGATGTTCCAGAGCCCGGCAAGCGCCTTGCGTTCCCGCTCGTTGGCGGAAAGGTGCACGCTCACGGCGTTTGCCGAGATATGGCCTACCCTGACCGGATAGGAAAAGGCCGGCTGGCTGTCGTCTTTCATGATTGGGTCCTTCCTCGCGCGGGGGTATATCGCCGCCACTCGCGAATGCAGTCGCCGCCCGGGGTTCCGGTCGCGGCGCTCTTTGTCTTCTCTTACGCTCCAGCGGGTGGAATGTGCAACTGGCCGGTCTCGATAGCCTCTTCGGCGACATCGGCAAGCTCAGCTTCCGCTGCCAGCATATAGGTTGCCAGCGCCGCCATGGAAGGGGCGCTGTCACCGGCGTCCGGATGGAAATTGCGCTTCAGCGCCGCGGCGAGCGCCGTCGTATCCTTCGCCTCCAACGCAGCCGCATAGGATTCCAGCCGCCCGTAATACATGCCCGCGAGCTTCTTCATCTTCTTTGGCACGCCGGCATCGCCCACGCCGAGTTCCCGGATCGAATGATCGACGTCCTCGAAAAAGGCATCGATGATTTCCTGGGCGATCTCCTGTCCAGGCCTTGCCGAGGCGCGCGTGCGGCGGAAATAAAGGATCAGCGTCGCCGCCAGCATCTCGAACCGGCCCATGACCGTGTCCGGAACGTCGAGGTCGGTATAGAGGTAAGGCTGGCGCGCCGCCGAGGTCAGCAGGGCATATTGCCGCTCGACAATCGCGGTGTTGCCACTTTTTCTTTTGAACAGTCCAAAAATCATCACAAAGCTCGGGCTTGGCTTTCTCGAAATGCGCGCAAGCGCCCATCCCGTTGTTGCATGACGGCCGAAGCTGGTTTACCGAAGCAGGCACGAATTGCAATGGCGGATCTGCCATCGTTACTCCAAGGGGAGCTGTCGTTGACGAAGCGGTATTTGAGAAAAAACTTTAAAACCCTCGGCCGTGTGGCGGTCGTTGCCAGCATCGCCGGTTTTACCCTTTCCGCCTGCCAGTCCGCCAATGTCGGTGAAGTTCTCCATCAGGGCTATGTGGTTGATCAGGAAACGCTAAATCTCGTTCCTGTCGGCTCCAGCCGCGAGCAGGTCCTCTTGTCGCTCGGCACGCCTTCGACGACCGCGACCTTCGACAACGAAGTGTTTTATTACATCTCGCAGACGCGCAAGCGGCCCGTCGCCTTCATGAAGCCGAAGCTGGTCGATCAGTCTATCTTGGCCGTTTATTTCGACAAGGAAGGCACCGTAAGCCAGCTCGCCCATTACACGCTGAAGGACGGCAAGGTCTTCGACATGCTGACGCGCACGACGCCGACAGGCGGCAAGGAAACGAGCTTCCTCGGCCAGCTGCTGACAGGCCCCGGCGCCGGTCAGGCCGCAGCACGCAGCCTGTTCAAGGACTTCGGCAACTAAGTTTGCCCCATCCATCAAAAAGCCCGCGAGACAGTGTCTCGCGGGCTTTTTTCGTTTCGGAGATGCGTCTCAGGCGAGGACGGCCAGAAGCAGCAGGGCGACGATGTTGGTGATCTTGATTGCCGGGTTCACCGCCGGACCGGCGGTATCCTTGTAGGGGTCGCCGACGGTATCCCCGGTCACCGACGCCTTGTGGGCCTCAGAGCCCTTGAGGTGCCGGGTACCGTTCTTGTCGACGAAACCGTCTTCAAAGCTCTTCTTGGCGTTGTCCCATGCACCGCCACCCGAGGTCATCGAGATCGCCACGAAAAGACCGTTGACGATGACGCCGAGCAACGATGCGCCGAGTGCAGCGAAAGCCGAAGCCTTCGAGCCCGACAGGAGCAGGACGCCGAAGTAGACGACGACCGGCGCCAGCACCGGCAGCAGCGACGGAATGACCATTTCGCGGATTGCCGCCTTCGTCAGAAGGTCGACGGCGCGGCCATAGTCCGGCCGTTCCGTGCCCGCCATGATGCCAGGCTTCTCGCGGAACTGCCGGCGAACCTCCTCGACGATCGAGCCGGCCGCACGGCCGACGGCCGTCATGGCGATGCCGCCGAAGAGATAGGGTATGAGGCCGCCGAAGATCAGGCCGGCAACCACATAGGGGTTGGAAAGGTCGAACGAGATCTGCCCGACATCGGCAAAGTAGGGATATTTGTCGCCATTGGCGGCAAAGTAGCTGAGGTCATTGGCATAGGCGGCGAACAGTACCAGCGCGCCGAGGCCGGCCGAGCCGATCGCATAGCCCTTGGTCACGGCCTTGGTGGTGTTGCCGACCGCATCGAGCGCGTCGGTGGATTTGCGCACCTCCGGCGGCAGATGCGACATCTCCGCGATACCGCCGGCATTGTCGGTCACCGGACCGAAGGCATCGAGCGCCACGATCATGCCGGCAATGCCGAGCATGGCGGTGACGGCGATGCCGGTGCCGAAGAGGCCGGCGAGCTGATAGGTGGCGATGATGCCGCCGACAATCACGATTGCCGGCAGCGCGGTCGATTCCAGCGAGACGGCAAGACCCTGGATGACGTTGGTGCCGTGGCCGGTGACCGAAGCTTGGGCGATCGAATTCACCGGCCGCTTGTTGGTGCCGGTATAGTATTCCGTGATCACCACGATCAGCGCCGTCACGACCAGCCCGAGAATGCCGCAGATGAACAGGTTCCAGCCGGTGATGTCCTTGCCGGCGACAGTACCGATAGAGCCCCATCCGATGGTGAAGGATGTGGCTGCGCCAAGACCGAGGATCGACAGCACGCCGGTGACGATCAGCCCTCTGTAGAGCGCGCCCATGATCGAATTGTTGGAACCGAGCTTCACGAAGAAGGTGCCGACGATCGAGGTGATGATGCAGGCCGCGCAGATTGCCAGCGGATAGACCATCACGCTTGCAAGCAACGGCGTGCCGGCAAAGAAGATGGCCGCCAACACCATGGTCGCGACGATGGAAACAGCATAGGTCTCGAACAGGTCGGCGGCCATGCCGGCGCAGTCGCCGACGTTATCGCCGACATTGTCGGCAATGGTCGCCGGATTGCGCGGGTCGTCTTCCGGAATGCCGGCTTCGACCTTGCCGACGAGGTCGCCACCGACATCGGCCCCCTTGGTGAAGATACCACCGCCGAGACGGGCGAAGATCGAGATCAGCGATGCGCCGAAACCGAGCGAAACCAGGGCGTCGATGACTTCGCGCGAGGCAGGTTCATGCCCCATGCCGGCCGTGAGGACGACGTAGTAGACCGAGACCCCGAGAAGGGCCAGGCCTGCAACGAGAAGGCCGGTGATTGCGCCGGATTTGAAGGCGATGTCGAGACCGGAGGCAAGGCTGACGGAAGCCGCCTGGGCCGTGCGGACATTGGCCCGGACCGAAACATGCATGCCGATGAACCCGGCTGCGCCCGACAGGATCGCACCGATCAGAAAGCCGAACGCGGCGGCGGGAGAAAGTAGAACCCATGCGGCGATGAAGACGACGACGCCGACGATGGCAATGGTCTTGTATTGACGCGTGAGATAGGCCTGCGCCCCTTCACGAATGTAGCCTGCGATTTCTTGCATGCGGGCGTTCCCCTGGTCGGCGGCCAGCACCGACTGTGTTGCCCAGATGGCATAAGCCACCGCGAGCAACCCGCATGCGATAACGCCCAACAAAATGGTCATTTCGCATTACCCTCCGTTACAACCCGCGGACTCACTCCCGGCCGCAGGCCCCTCAAAACCGCGAATCACGCACCACCTCCTCAAGCAGCAC
>NZ_DASYGZ010000106.1:0-1677 GCF_035999135.1 Ensifer sp. | reverse complement strand
CTCGGGGATCGAGAGTTGCAGGCTTGCAAGGAGGGTTTCAGCAGTCATGTCCAATCACGTCCTGTGGTCATTGCACCGAAAGCGCAACGTTTTGCGCTGCCTGCAGGGCTGCGGAGTAGTTGTTGACGAGCAGATCCACGGAGGCCGCGGTCGCATCGAAGATCGGTGCCGGGTAGACGCCGAAGAAGATCGTCAGGATCACCAGCGGATAAAGCACGGCCTTTTCGCGCGCCGACAGATCGAGCAACGCCTTCAGGCTTTCCTTCTCAAGCGGGCCGAACACCACCCGGCGGTAGAGCCAGAGCGCATAGGCCGCAGACAGGATCACGCCCGTGGTAGCAAAGAGTGCGACCCAGGTGTTGGCACGGAACGCGCCGACCAGCGTCAAAACTTCGCCGACGAAGCCGGAGGTGCCGGGAAGACCGACGTTCGCCATGGTGAAGACCATGAAGGCGACGGCATATTTCGGCATGTTGTTGACGAGGCCGCCATAGGCCGCGATCTCGCGGGTATGCAGCCGATCATAGACGACGCCGACGCAAAGGAAGAGCGCGCCGGAGACGATGCCGTGCGACAGCATCTGGAAGATCGCACCCTGCACGCCCTGGGTGTTGGCGGCGAAGATACCCATCGTGACGTAGCCCATGTGCGCAACGGACGAATAGGCGATCAGCTTCTTGATGTCCGTCTGCATCATTGCCACCAGCGAGGTGTAGATGATGGCAACGACAGACAGCGTGAAGACGAACGGGGCGAAGTAGTCCGAAGCAAGCGGGAACATCGGCAGCGAGAAACGCAGGAAACCGTAACCGCCGAGCTTCAGGAGAACGCCCGCCAGGATGACCGAGCCAGCCGTCGGCGCCTGAACGTGCGCGTCGGGAAGCCAGGTGTGCACCGGCCACATCGGCATCTTCACCGCAAAGGACGCGAAGAAGGCAAGCCACAGCCATGTCTGCATTTCACGGGGGAAGCTGTAGGCGAGCAGCTGCGTGATGTCGGTCGTACCGGCCTGCCAGTACATCGCCATGATCGCAAGCAGCATCAGCACCGAGCCGAGCAGCGTATAGAGGAAGAACTTGTAGCTGGCGTAGACGCGATCCTTGCCGCCCCAGACACCGATGATGAGGAACATCGGGATCAGGCCGGCTTCGAAGAACACATAGAACAGCACGATGTCGAGCGACACGAAGACGCCGATCATGAACGTTTCCAGGACGAGGAACGCGATCATGTAGGCCTTCAGCCGCTTCTCGATCGACAGCCAGCTCGCCACGACGCAGAACGGCATCAGGAAGGCCGAGAGCACGACGAAGAGCACCGAGATGCCGTCGACGCCGAGATGGTAGGAAATGCCTGTGCCGAGCCACTCATGCTTTTCAACCATCTGGAAGCCGGGGTTCGACGCATCGAACTGGTACCAGATGTAGAGCGAAACCGCGAAGGTGAAGACCGTCGTCAGCAGCGAAACGTTCAGGATATTCCGGCGGCCGTAGGCGCTGTCTTCCCTTGTGAGCAAGAGAAGCAGAACGCCGACGAGCGGCATGAAGGTGACCGCGGAAAGTACGGGCCAATCGGTCATCAGAAGGAACTCCTGAACATCATCCAAGTAACGAGCGCGGCAATGCCGATCAGCATCGCGAACGCGTAGTGATAGAGGTAACCAGTCTGCAGGCGGAC
>NZ_DASYGZ010000045.1:0-20498 GCF_035999135.1 Ensifer sp. | reverse complement strand
ACGTTCTGGCTCACTGCTTCCTCCCCGCGGACACCTTGGCGGGCCCGACCATTTTCGTACTGTGGGTGATGGCGGTATGAAACATAAATTCCGACGTTTCGTCAATATGGAATTTTCATTCTATCTGTTCCGTTTGGCCTAATTGCCCTCGGAAAGCTGCCGGCGCTTCTCGGCAATCGCAACCGTGAGTGCCATGGCAAAGGCCATGCTGGCGGACAGCGAGCGAAATCCGGCGTGGTCGGCCTCGACCAGCTCGAACCAGACTTTCGAGGATTCCGCCAGCGGCGAGAAGGCCGAGTCCGTCAGCGAGACGACAGGCACCTTGCGCTCGGCGAGCACGCGCGCCTGGGTGGCGCTTTCCGACGCATAGGGTGAAAAGCTGACGGCAAAGGCGGCGTCATTGCTCGACGCCATCGCCAGCATGTCGTCGTCGATGCCGGCGGCCGTGCCGACCAGCTGGTACTTCACCTTCAGCTTGCCGAAGGCATAGGCCATGTAGCTAGAGATCGGATAGGAGCGACGCTTGGCGATCAGGTAGACCGTGTCGGCCTTGGCCAGAATGCTGACGGCGCGCTCGAAGGCTTCCGGATCGACGGAGGAGGCGATGTTGTCGAGCGAGCGGTGGGCGGCGGCGACGAAACCGTTGAAGATCGAGCCGCTTTCAAGCTTGCTGTGGTCGTTGGCGCTGAGCGCCTTCAACCGGTCCTCATAGCCCGGCGTGCGTTCACGCAGCCGCGCGCGAAAAATCTGCTGCAGGCTGGAAAATCCCTCGAAGCCGAAATGCTGGGCGAAACGCACCAGCGTCGAAGGCTGGACTTCGGCGGACGTGGCGATGCTTGCCGCCGTGCCGAAGGCGATTTCATCGGGATTGTCGAGCGCGTAGGCGGCGACCTGGCGCAGCCGTTTCGGCAGTTGCGCCTTGCGTTCCAGAATGGCGGCCTTCAGCGCCTCGAAATCCTGCGGCACTTCAATGGTCGTTTCCGGCATGGCCATGTCTCGCTCGGTCCCTCGGGTCGTTTCGTTTGGCCTCACCCTAATCGATTAGTCGGGAACGGGATAGAACAGGCGTTCTATTTTTCCTCGTCAGTTAGATGCGCACCCAGTCGTTGGTCTTGGCCGACTGATAGGTCGCCGACAGCACCTTCTGCACTTCATAGCCTTCGCGGAAATCGGTCGAGGGCGACCTGCCTCCGGCGATGGCGTCGAGGAACTCCTTGACCTCGATCGCCTTCAGGTCGTTGAAACCGATCTGGTGGCCGGGCGCGACGCAGAAAGCGCCATAGGGCGGATGCTCCGGTCCTGCCCAGATCGTGCGGAAGCCACGGGTGCGGATGTCGTCACCGGTCTTGTAGAGGCGGATCTCGTTCAGCCGCTCCTGGGTGAAGACGATGCTACCCTTCGAGCCGTAGATCTCGAAATCGTGCTGCATCTTGCGACCCGTCGCGATCCAGCTTGCCTCGAAGCTGCCGGTGGCGCCGTTGTCGAAGCGCACGAAGGCGCGGGTGATGTCATCGACTTCGACGGCGCGGCTTTCGCTGGAGCCGGCGCTGACGGGGCGCTCGGGGATCTGGATGATGGTTTCCGCCAGCACCGATTTGATCGGACCGACGAGGTGACGCATGGAGGCGATGATGTGACTGCCGATATCGGCAAGTGCGCCGCCGCCGCTGGCCGGGTTCAGGCGCCAGCCCCATGGCACGCTGGCGTCGGCCATGAAATCTTCGGCGTGGATGCCGCGCATCGAGCGGATCTCGCCGATCTCGCCGCTCTCGATGATGTCCTTGGCAAGGAAGATCAGCGGGTTCTTCAGATAATTGAAGCCAACCTGGGTGACCACGCCCGCCTTTTCTGCGGCTTCCACCATCTCGCGGCATTCGGCAACGGTCGGCGCAAGCGGCTTTTCGCAATAGACGTGCTTGCCATGGGCGATCGCCGCCAGCGCCATCTCCTTGTGCAGGAGGTTTGGCGTGGTGATGTCGATGATGTCGATATCCGGATCGGTCAAGAGTTCGCGCCAGTCGGCGGTCGCCTTGCGGAAACCGAGCTGGCCGCGGGCACGCTCCGCACTTTCGACGGTGACGTCGGCGACAGAGACGAGGTCGAGCTCGAAGGGGAGGTCGAAGACCCGTGCGGCAATGGTGAAGCCCAATGCATGGGCCTTGCCCATGAAGCCCGTGCCGATCAGGCCGATGCCGAGTTTGCGCTTGCTGCCCATGCCGAATTCCTCCGTCGCCATACTGGCTCGAAATGAAATGTTTTGTGCATGATTTGTCAATATGGAATATTTGTTCGAAATGCAGCGGGATGGCTGGCCTGTGTCGCCGGAAACAGCCAAAACTGTGTGTTCCGGCTAACTTGATCTTGACGAAGGGGGAATGTGTTAACGCATTTTTACCATGTTCTGGCGGAACATCGCACTTCGTCATGGTTAACGAATCGCCCTCACGTGAGCGGGGCGGAGCTGGAGTGAAATCAGCATGTGCCGCTGGGCAGCCTATCGCGGGGAGCCGCTCTATCTCGAGGAACTGGTCACGTCTCCGGCGCACTCGCTGATCGAACAGTCCCATTGCGCGACACGCGCCAAGACCGCCACCAATGGCGACGGCTTCGGCATCGCCTGGTACGGCGACCATCCCGAGCCCGGGCGCTACCGCGACATCCTGCCCGCTTGGTCGGATTGCAACCTGAAGAGCATTGCCCGGCAGATCCGCTCGCCGCTGTTCCTTGCCCATGTGCGCGCCGCAACCGGTGGCGGCACGAGGCGCGACAACTGTCATCCCTTCGTCTTCGGCCGCTGGTCCTTCATGCACAACGGCCAGATCGGCGACTTCGAGCATCTGCGCCGGCCAATGGAGAGCATGCTCGACAACGATCTCTATTCGGCCCGCACCGGGACGACCGACTCGGAACTCCTGTTCCTGCTCGCGATGCAGTTCGGGCTCGACCGCGATCCGCTCGGCGCCATCGCCGAGGCACTCGCCTTCATCGAGCAACTCGCCGAGCACCTGGAGCGCCAGGTGCTGGTCCGCTTCACCGCCGCCTTCTCCGACGGTCACGATCTCTATGCGGTGCGTTACGCTTCCGACTGGAAGGCGCCGACGCTCTACGCTGCTCCGATGGGCCCGAGCGGCGGCTATTGCCTCGTCTCCGAACCGCTCAACGACGACGACAGCGCCTGGGTCGAAATCCCCGACGGAACCGCGGTCATCGTCGGTGAGAATGGCGTTGATGTCCGGCTGTTTTCGACCAAGGGCGCGCCGGTGCGGTCGCGGCAGCTCGCTTGAGTAGTGAACTCCGGCTGCCCCTCATCCGGCTGCCGCCACCTTCTCCCCGCAGGCGGGGAGAAGGAACATGCCGCATCCTCCCCGTCCTATCTACTCGCTGAGAATGCCTCGCTCACTCGCGGCACGTCCCCTCGCCCGGAGAGGGTTAGGGTGAGGGGGCCCCGCCCCCGCAAGGCGATCGATCAGCCTTGATCTTTTCGCCCCAGTTGCTCGGCAATCATCGCCGCAAGCTTCTCCGCCACGGCGTCCTTGTCCATTTCCGGCCAGTCGTCGTTGCCGACATGGGAGATCAGTTTCACCTTGTTGCGGTCGCCGCCCATGATGCCGGTTGCGGGCGACACGTCGTTGGCGAGAATGAAGTCCGCACCCTTGCGCTCGAGCTTGGCGCGGCCGTTGTCGGCGACGTTCTCGGTTTCGGCGGCAAAGCCGATGACGAGCTTGGGCCGCTTGGCGTGATGGCCGACCGTCTTCAGGATGTCGGGGTTTTCGGTGAGCTGTAGCGGCGGCGGCGCTTCGCCCGGCTTCTTCTTGATCTTGTTGCCGGCGGCCGTCGCCACCCGCCAATCGGCAACGGCTGCAACCATCACGGCGACATCGGCGGGAAGGGCGGAAAGCACCGCGTCGCGCATCTCTTCGGCCCGCTCGACATGCACGACCTTGAGGCCTGCCGGATCCGGAATCGTCACCGGGCCGGAGACCAGCGTCACGTCGGCGCCGAGCTTTGAGAGCGCCACAGCGATGGCGTGGCCCTGTTTGCCCGAGGAACGGTTGGCGATATAGCGCACCGGATCGATCGGCTCATGGGTCGGTCCCGAGGTGACGATGGCCTTCTTTCCGGCAAGCGGCTTCGGCGCTCCGTTCAACAGATTCTCGACGGCCGCGACGATTGCAAGCGGCTCGCTCATGCGGCCTTCGCCCGCCTCGCCGCTTTCCGCCATCTCGCCGGCCTCCGGACCGACGAAACGGATGCCGTCCTTCACGAGCGTCGCGCGGTTGCGCCGGGTTGCCGGATGCGACCACATCTTCGGGTTCATGGCCGGTGCGACCAGCACCGGGCGATCGGTCGCAAGCAGAATGGTGGAGGCAAGATCGTCGGCATGGCCGTTCGCCATCTTGGCCATAAGGTCGGCGGTTGCGGGCGCCACGACGATCAGGTCGCATTCGCGCGCCAGCCGGATATGACCGACATCCTGCTCGTCCTCGCGCGAAAAAAGGTCGATATAGACATGCGAGGCGGACAGCGCGCCGACGGCAAGCGGCGTCACGAATTGCTGTGCCCCTGACGTCATAACTGGCCTGACGCTTGCGCCGCGTTCCCTGAGCCGGCGGATCAGATCGAGGCTCTTGTAGGCCGCGATGCCGCCGGAGATGATGAGGAGGATACGCTTGCCCGACACTGTCATTTGCACCCGGCCTTTCGGCCGTCCTCTTGCCCGGCATCGGCTGCCGGGTCCTACGCGATACCAGAACATTTCATGCGGCCCGTCACGCGAGCCTGCCATGATCGAACCTACTTGAGCGATCCGCCCGGTGCAATGTGCGGTCGAAGCTGGACATGTGCCTGAACCAGCGCGCCGATAGGCTGGCCATCCCGTCAGATTCCGATCCGCCGCGGCATCGCCGCTGTTGCCGAAGCCTGGCAATGGGGTTAATCCGCTCTCAATCCCTGGGGGCTAAGCTTCATCCCATGCGCATAAACGCGATCACCAATTGGGCCTATGCCGTAACCGTCCTTCTGACCGGTCTTTCCGGCGCGGCCTTCATCCTGTCGACCGACAGTGCCATCAAGGAGCGCAGCGCCGTCGAACAGCATCTTGCGCTCGACACGCTCGGCGAAGAACTGGCGCTGGGCGCGGAACTGCGAACCGATGAGGCGCGGCTCTATGTCATGCGGGACGACGAGCGTCATCTCGAGGCCTTCCATCGTGCCGAGGAAGAGGAGAGCAAGCGGGAACAGGCGATCAAGACGGCGACGGACTTCGGCGCCACCCCGGGAGAGATCGCTGCCCTCCAGCAAATCGCACGCGAGGCTGAAGCGCTCGATACGGTCGAGGTCGCCGCCATCGAAGCCTACCGAAAGGGTGACCGCGCCAGCGCCCAGGAGAAGCTCTTCGGCCCCGAACACGAGCGCCTGCAGACAGCCCTGCTCGACACGGTCACGCGCTTTCGCGACCTGACCAATGCCCGCACCGGCGGCGCGCTCAACGAGGCGCAGGAAAAGAGCGACTGGTACGCCGTTGCCGCGAAATCGATGCTCGGCATCACCGCCGCGCTGTTCTTGAGCGTTCTCTATTTCATCCTCAAGCGTCGCGTCGCCATGCCGCTCAGCCGCATGAGCGGGATCGTGACGAGGCTTGCGGAGCAGGATTACGCCGTGGAAGTGCCCCTCGATCGGCGCCGCGATGAAATCGGCGAGATGAACCAGGCGATCCATATCTTCCGCGAGAACGGCCTTGAACGCGACCGGCTCGACGCCGAGCGGCGGCTGGACCAGCAGACCAAGGACCTGATCCTGCAGATGATGCATCGGCTGCAGGCCTGCCAGAGCCAGGACGAACTGGCCGAGGTCGTCGCCCGTTTTGCGCCGCAGATCTTTCCCAATCTCGCCGGGCATCTCTATGTGCTGAACGACAGCCGGACGCTTCTGACGCAGATCGGCACCTGGCTCGAGCCTGAGCATTCGGCCACCTCCTTCCCGTCGAGCGCCTGCTGGGGGCTGCGCCGCGGCCGGCCGCATGTCAGCAACCGGGGCCAGAGCGATATTGCCTGCCAGCATCTCGACGACCACGGCGTGGTCGGCCTCTGCGTGCCGCTGACGGCGCAGGGCGACACGATCGGCCTTCTCTATTTCGAGGAGAGTGCAAAGGAGCAGTTCGCCGTCGAGGCGTCGCGCCTCTATCTCGAACTGATCGCCGAGAACATCGGGCTTGCCGTCGCCAATCTGCAATTGCGCGAGAAGCTCACCAACCTCGCCGTTCGCGACGCGCTGACGGGGCTTCTCAATCGCCGCTGCCTCGACGAGGCGCTGAACCGGCAGCTGCGCGCCGGCACACCGCTCGCCTGCCTGATGTTCGACATCGATCATTTCAAGCGCTTCAACGACGAATTCGGCCATGATGCCGGTGATGTCGTCATGCAGTATGTGGCGCAGATCATCGTCGACACGGTCGGCGCCGCCGGCCACGCCTATCGCTTCGGTGGTGAAGAATTCACCGTGCTTCTGCCGGAGGCAGGCGAAGCCGCCGCCTACGAGCTTGCCGAGCGCCTGAGAACGAAGATCGGCACGACGCCGCTGTCCCATCGCGGCCGCATCCTCGGCTCGGTGTCCGTCTCCGTCGGCATTGCCGCCGCGCCGGACGGAGGGCCGGCTTCGACACTGTTGACGCGGGCGGATGCCGCCCTTCTCGAGGCGAAGAAACAGGGCCGCAACCGAAGCGTTCTGGCGTCGGGGCTCGTCTTCGGCGAAGGCGCGGAGCGACGGAACCTGGCCTGAACCGAAGGCAGCCCGGGGGCTCCCGCCTTGAAACGGGCGCATTCCGTGCTATCTATGAGGCCGATAGAAATTTGAACAGGATACACGCATCGATGGATTTCACCCTGAACGCCAAGCCGAACCGTCTTGCCATCAGGGAAATTCGTATCCATGCCTGCCTCCATTTCACTCTCCCAAATTTCGTGGTCCACGCCTGAGGGCCGAAGCCTCTTTTCCAATCTCGATCTGAATTTTGGTCCGGTTCGCACCGGCCTTGTCGGCCGCAATGGCGTCGGAAAGTCCACGCTGCTGCGGCTGATTGCCGGAACTTGCACACCACAGGCCGGAAAGATCACGGTTGAGGGGAGCCTCGGCGTCCTGAGCCAGACCGTCCAGGTTAGCGCTGACGAGACCGTCGCCGATCTCTTCGGCGTCTCCGATGCAATTGCGGTCCTGAAGCGGGCCGAAGCCGGGCTGGCCAGCCTCGACGAGCTTGCGGCTGCCGACTGGACGCTTGAAACGCGGCTGGACGCTGCGCTCGCTCGCGTCGGTCTGAATGCGCCGTCGCAAACCCGCCTTGCCGCCCTTTCGGGCGGGCAGATGACCCGCGTGAAGCTCGCCGCCCTCGTCTTCAAGGAGCCCGATTTCATCCTGCTCGACGAGCCCACCAACAATCTCGATCGCGAGGGCCGCGCGGCGGTTGCCGCGCTGATGGCGGGCTGGCGCGGCGGCGCCGTCGTCGTCAGCCATGATCGCGAACTGCTCGACGAGATGGATGCGATCGTCGAACTGACGACACTGGGTGCAACGACCTACGGCGGAAACTGGAGCCACTATCGCGAACGCAAGGCACTCGAACTGGCGTCAGCCCGCCACGATCTGGCGGATGCGGAGCGACGTCTCGCCGAGGTCGAGCGCAAGACCCAGGAGATGGCCGAGCGCAAGGCACACAAGGACGCAGCCGGCCGCCGCAAGCGTGCCAAGGGCGATGCGCCGCTGCTGCTGCTTGATGCAAGGAAGGAGCGCAGCGAGAAGACCGGCGGCGACAATGCCCGGTTGGCGGATCGCCGGCGCGATAAGGCGACCGGCGATCTCGTGCAGGCGCGCGAGCGCATCGAGATCCTGCAGCCGCTCACTGTTCGGCTGCCGTCGACGGGTCTGCCCGCCGGGCGCAGCGTGCTGCAGGTCGACGACGCCAGCGTCGGCTATGAGGCCGGAAAACCTGTCGTCGATCGCCTCTCGCTGTCGATCGTCGGCCCCGAACGGGTGGCGCTTGTCGGTCGCAACGGCTCGGGCAAGACAACGCTGTTGTCGCTGCTGACAGGTGAAATCCAGCCGTGGTCCGGCCATGTCCGGGTCCAGGTTGCCCATGCGCTGCTGGATCAGCAGGTGCGCCTGCTCGATCCCGGCCGTTCGATCCGCGACAACTTCCGACACCTCAACCCGCAGGCAAGCGAGAACGATTGCCGGGCGGCGCTGGCGCGCTTCATGTTCCGCGCGGAGGCCGCGCTACAGGTGGTCTCGAGCCTCAGCGGCGGCCAGATGCTGCGGGCAGGGCTTGCCTGTGTTCTCGGCGGCGGCAGTCCGCCACAGCTGTTGATTCTCGACGAGCCGACCAATCATCTGGACATCGATTCCATCGAGGCGGTCGAGGCGGGGCTCAGAGCCTATGATGGGGCGTTGCTGGTCGTCAGCCACGACCGGGCGTTTCTCGAGGCGATCGGCATCACGCGCAGGCTCGAGCTCTTCTGAAAGCGTGGCCGGGCGGTCACTCCGCCCAGCGCGCGTCGCCGGTAAAGGCGATCGTCAGCCAGCGGTCAGGACCCGGATCGCCGATCTCGTCGCCGATCTCGGCGCGGATGACGTCGAAATCGGCAAGCGTTCCCACCGTCTGGTCCGGGGCACCGATCAGGTAGATTTCAATCGTCCGGGAACGACCGACCTTGGCCACATAGGTGCGAAAATCGGAAAAGCCGTGGCGGGCGACTGCGTTGGCAGCCGCCTGCCTGACGCGCTCGTCGAGTTCTGCGGGCGCGACCAGCAGGATCTCCTTCAACGCATGGTAGACGGTGCGGATCGGCAGCGGGATGAGGCAGAGCGTCAGCACGATCAGGATCGCCGGGTCCGCATAGGGCGTATAGTGCTCGTAGGCGGTGCCCTTCAGCGTCGCAGCGGTCAGGAACGCGACGAGCAGTGCGGCGGTGATGGTGCCGGACATCGCCCAGGCGCGCACGTCGAGCGCCAGGAATTCCGAGCCGATCGTGCGGTTCGCCCGCCGCCCGTAGACGAACATGACGGCGCAGATGATGACGACGACGGCGGCATAGGCAATCGCCCAGTCGAAGGCGAGTTCGCGACCGCCCGTCAGCAGCGAGTCGACCGCGTTGATCAGCGCGTAGAACGAAAGCGAGGCCAGAAGCCCGGCATTGAACAAGAGGACCATCGGCTCGATATGCCAGAAGCCCATCTGGAAGCGGTTGCTCTGGCGCGGGATCAGCCGCGTCACGCCGAGCGCCAGCACGGTCATCGCGGCGTCGACGGCGGAAAATACCCCGTCGAACATGATCGAGACCGAGCCGGACAGAAGTCCGAACAGCACACCCGTCGCGCCGACGACGATGGTCGCGGCAATCGACCGTTTCAGGACCGTCTGTTCGCTCAGGGTGCTCATGATTTTGTTTTTACTCCTGTTTCGGCGGCGTGCTTAGAGGACGGCAGTGTCGAAAAGGTGGCGCTGATTGCGACCATAGCGCGTCGGCAGCGCCCGAGACAGCCTTCGGGCACGCCCTCTAATGAAGCATGGCGTTGTATTTCCGCGCGCCTGCGCTCAAGATTGTCTTTCATTTTTCGGCGGGGTCGACGGAGGGGAGATGATCGTCGAGGTGTTTCTGGGTGCGCTCTTCGTGTTCGGCACGGTAGCGCTGACGCTTGCGTCCTATTTTCTCATGCGACTGATCATGGGCGGTGAGGCGGAAGGGCACGAAAAGGAACTCGCCAGTTCCGTCATCTTCCGGATATCGGCCCTGCACGGCCTGATCCTTGCCCTCGTCTTTGCCCAGGAGATGGTGGAATACCAGCAGCTCAAATACGAGATGGCGACGGAAGCCGGCGCAATCGCCGACATCTTCTTCGATGCCGAGCGCTATGGCGAGGCTTTCAAGGCGCCGATCCAGCAGGCAATGTCCGCCTACGCGGCCGAGGTGATCGATGGCGAATGGCAGTCGCTCGGTGACAATGGCCGCCTTTCGGCAAAGGCCTGGGTCCACTGGGATCACGCCTACCAGCAGGTGCTCAACCTTGATCCGGCCGACAAGCGCCAGGAGAGCCTGCGCGGCCAGATGCTGGAGCGACTGCACGATATCTCGCAAAGCCGGACCAAGCGGGAAAGCAATGTCGCGGACCAGATCGACAGCATCTTCTGGTTCGCGGCGCTGTCGGGCGTCATCTTCATCGCGCTTGCCTACTATGCCTACCCGCCGGTCAGGCGCAACCTGCTGCTGCTATGCCTCTTCGGCGCCTACACCGGGATCATCCTGTTCCTGATCTACGCCTTCTCCAATCCCTACCGGCCGCCCGCAGCGCTGGCGCCTGGGCCACTCGAGCGGGTGCAGCAGCAGATCACGGCGGCGACACCCGCGACGGGCGGATAGGGCGGACAGCCTGAACCGGCGGGCAGCCGGTCAGCCCATCTGGCTGCGTGGGTCAAGCGTCCGCAGGATTCTTCCACTCAGTGATGCGAAACTTGAAAAAATCGTCCGAATCGGCCTGCAGCAGGGCCTCGACCTGGGCGTAGAGCAAATCGAAATTCGCGCCATCGTCGGCGGCGGTGCCGAGCTGCCGGCCGCCGGCGATCGCATGCGCCCGGTATTCGTAGTCACGCTTCAGGCGCTCGAGCGAAAGCTGTGTCTTGCGAAAATGCCGCCACTCCTCACCCCAGCGAAAGTGCGTGTCGATCCCGGTCAGTATGGCGATCGCAACGGCCACATGCGTCACATATGTCGAATCGTGGGCAGCAAGCGCAGGCAACACCGCACCAGATACGATCAGCATCAGCCTCACCGCAATGAAGCCGCACATCGGTCGATCGGCCAGATTCTTGCTTTCCTTGATCGACGCGTTGAGATGGGCGAGATAACCAGTAACAAATGCGTCGTTCGCCATGGCCGGCCCCCTCTGATCGCGCCGAGTTTCCGTCAAACACTCTTGCGCATGCAAGCACCCTTCACGGCTGCGAACAAGCGGCAATACAATCGCCCCAAAGCGATCCTCGTGATGTGCTAGCCCTCAGATAGGGGATCGCCCGCTAGGCGAGATGACCGTGCCGCAGCAGATCGGAGGTGACTTCGCCGCTGCCTGCCGACTTGGCGCGTGCCGTCTGAGGGCGCGGGGGAGGCATCGACTGGCCGATTGCAAACATCAGTGCGCTCGCCGCCGCGATCAGCGCGAACAAAAGGAACATGGCCGTGCCGCCGACGGCACCCAGCGCCAGGCCGCCGACGAGCGGGCCGAGAAAGTTTCCGAGCGACGACAACGAATGGGCGCCGAAATAGGTGCCGCGGTTGCCGGCGTCGGAAATGCCGTCGACCAGCATGTACTCCGAGGGCACGACCAGCACTTCGCCGATGGTGAAAAGGATCATCGAGGCGATCAGCATTTCTGCGCCGGTCGAGGCGGCAAAGCCGATTTCGCCGACCAGGAACAGCAGGCAGCCGAGGGACAGCGCGCGCATCGCCCCCATCCGCTCGATGACGAAACGGGCAGGCGTGCTGGCGATCACCACCGTTGCGGCATTGGTCGAGACCAGCAGCGCAAAGAGCGTGACGCCGTCCTTGAAATCGGCGTTCAGATATTGCGATAGGGTCACGGACCACTGGCCATGGACCGCCAGCAGCAACGTGCCGCCGATGACGAAGAAGACGAGCCGCCGGTCGCGCAGCGCTGAAACGAGGGCGCGCCAGCCGCCAGCCTCGGACGAACGATCCGTCGCGGTCCCCTGGCGCCCGGCTGCGTCAGGCACGGCGAAGAACAGCACGAGGGCGAAGGCGGCGTGCATCACGCCGGCGACCACGAACAGCGTCGTATACTCGGCGCCCACCCAAACACCGATCAACGGCCCGATCGCCCAGCCGGCATTGATGGTGAGATACCGCCAGGAGAATACCTTGAGGCGCAGGTGCTCGGGTGCTGCGTCGCTCATCAAGGCGCGCGCAACGGGCTCATAGACGGCAGCGGCGACTGCCGAGACGATGTGCGCCAGTGCAAAGGCGGCAATCGACTGCGCCAGCCCCAGTCCTGCGAGCGCCAGGCTAGCCATGAGGAGGGCGGCGGTGAGCATCCCCTTGCGGCCGATCCGGTCAGAAAAGGTGCCGGCAAAGGGGCTGACGACCGCGCCGAGCAGCGGTCCGGCACCGAGCAGCGCGCCGATGCTCGCGGGATTGAGGCCGAAATCGGCTTGCAGGCGGATCGCGAGAAACGTCAGGCTCATGCCTTTTGCGATCGTCACCACGCCGGAGCCGGCAATGAGAAGAAGCGCCACAAGGCGGCCGGCATTTTCGGAATAGGCAGTCATCGTGGTACCTGCAGGCTGGTCGCCGCCGGTCCGTTTGGAGCGCGCGCGGCAAAGAGGCGGGAAAGCTCCTACGACTACAGCTGACGCGTGTGCTTCGCAAGCCGGCTGTTGCCGGGCGGAGATGATACGCGCGTTTGGCCGCCCTCAGCCCTTGGCCCGTTGTTGCCATTCCGTATAGAGCGGTGTCACGCCGTCTTCCTCGACCGGGACATGGCGAAAACGCATCGCCTGCTCCGCAATCGGCCTTGCCAGTTCGGCGTAGATAGCGGCAGTCGACAGGCCGAAAGGTTCGGCATCCGCGTTCGAATGGGCGTAGGCAATGTCGGTGATGCCGACCATGCGCATGGCCGCAAGGCACATCGGGCACGGCTGGCCGCTGGCATAGACGGCGGCCCCTTCGAGCCGCGGGGAGGCGAGCGTCCGGGCTGCGGCGCGCACTGCGTTGAGTTCGGCATGGGAGGTCGGATCGCCCGTCGACAGCATCTCGTTGACACCGCGCCCGACGATCTCGCCGTCCTTGACGACAACGGCGCCGAACGGGCGCCCGCCCTTTGCTATGTTGTTGCGGGCAAGCGTGATTGCTTCGGCGAGATAGGTCTTTTCCGGGTCCATGGGATCGTTCCTACCGAGCGCCGGCTTGAGCCAGCAGCTTCTCGATGCGATCGTAGCCGCGTCGGCGCGCATGCGTCAGCGGGCTCACGCCTTCGCCGTCGGCAAGATTGACGTCGGCGCCGGCCTCGACCAGCAATCGCACGATTTCCGTGTGTTTTTCGCCGCCGGTGCCGAGGATGATCGCCTCGAGAAGAGCCGTCCAGCCAAGCCGGTTGACGTGGTCGACGTCGACCCCGGCCCCGATCAGTGTCCTGACGGTTTCGACATGGCCACGTTCGGCGGCCGGGATCAGCGCCGTTCCCCCATAGCGATTGGTGCTCTTGAGGTCGGCGCCGTTTTCAAGCGTCAGTTTCAGGATCTCGAGCTGGCCGCGCGCGCCGGCATAAAGATAGGGGCTGTCCTGGATCTTGTCCTTGGCGTTGACGTCAGCGCCGGCCTCGATCAGCACGCGCGCCGCGTCGATGCGGTTGCCGTGGGTGGCCACGAGCAGGGCGGTGGCGCCGCTGGCGTCGCGCGCCTCGATGCTTGCGCCGTCCTTCATCAAGGTCCGCACCTTGGTCACGTCGCCGGCCTCGGCGGCGGAAATCAGCTGGTTTTCGAGCATGGAGGCCCCCACGATGTCAGGTGAAAGGCTGAAGGCGGCGAACGAAGCGCCAGCCAGCGCGCCTAAAAGTCTTGGTCGCATGTCCATCTTTCCGATCATGCAGGGCAGCCGGACGGGCGACTGCCTCGCCTTTGCTCGACGCGATCCTGTGCTTAACTGATCCGCTCCGCGAGCATTTCAAGAGCTCAAGTCGTGCGCTCCCCTTCGGCCGTCTCCCACACCCGGCAACGGTCTGAAGCAACTGACCATAGGCAGGCGGCAATCCGTCCGGAAATTAATTCTATGGATGCTGGCCAGTGGAAATATGAATGAAGCGCTTCGGGTCGCAATACCTCGGTCGCGTCACAGCATCGAACGGCTGAGGCCGCCGTCGACCGGCAGGGCAACGCCGGTGATGTAGCCCGCCGGGCGGCTTGCGAGGAAGGCTGCGGCTGCGCCGAACTCGGCCGGCGTGCCATAGCGTCCGAGCGGGATCTCCTGTTGGCTGCGGGCGGCAACCGTGGCGATGTCGACGCCTTCGCTTTCGGCGTCCATCCGGTCGAAACTGAGCGTGCGGTCGGTGGCGAGCCGCCCGGGAAGCAGCAGGTTGACGGTCACGCCTTCGGCCGCGACTTCGCCGGCAAGGGTCTTCAGCCAGCCGGCGACCGCGCTTCGAAGCGCGTTCGATGCGGTGAGGCCGGCGATCGGCTCGCGGATGCTGGTCGACGCAACGGCGATGACCCTGCCGAAGCCGCGGGTGCGCATGCCCGGCAGCAGCCGGCCAGTGACGCGCATCCCGGCAAGAACCATGGTTTCGAACTGCGCGCGCCAGAAATCGGGGTCGATCGCCGAAGCATCCGAGGGCGGCGGGCCGCCGCCGTTGAGAACAAGAATGTCGATGCTGCCGAAATCCGCTTCGATCTGATCCAGCACGCCGTCGAGTGTGTCGGGTTTGGAAAGGTCGAGCGCATAACCTCGGGCCGCCGGGCCGATGGCGCTTGCAGCCTTTGCCGCGGCATTCAGATCACGGCCGGTGAGTGCCACGGCCACCCCCTCGGCGGTCAGAGCCTCGGCGATGCCGCGACCCAGCCCCTTGCTGCCGCCCAGCACCAGTGCGCGTTTTCCAGCGATACCAAGATCCATGCTCGATCCTCCTCGATTGCCGCGTCCAGAATGGCTCGTGTTTGCAGCTACACCAGATCTTCTCATAGCGGTATCGATTTGATCGTCGAAAGTCGGCCAATCAAGAAAACCCGGCCGCGTCGCGACCGGGTTTTCAAGCACCCTCCCTTGATCCACCGCTTTAGCGGCAGATGCGGATCTTCTTGTAGTAGAGGTTGCCGTAGCTGTCGTAGCGCTTGACGGTCTTCAGGAAGCAAGTGGGCGCGTCGTCGTAGTAATAGGGTCCGCCGTAGTAGCCGCCGACATAACCGACACGGCCGTTCCAGCCATTGCCGTAGTACCCGTTTCCGAAGCCGATCGAGAACCCGCCGGCCTTGGACGGCGCGGCAAAGGAGACGGCGGCGGTGACGGCGACAACGGCTGCGACGATGAACTTGCGCATGAACTCTCTCCTCTGGAATTGTTGGGATGATCGTTCGTCATCCATGAGACGAAAGTCGCATGCTTCCGATGTATGCGCAGTTCCGAATGGAACACGGTGCGGTCGGCGCTTGCGGGAGACCGCAACCGCCGACCGCGGGCCACAGGCTTTTAGACGGCAATGGGCGCCGCCGGCGCGCGGACGCGCGCCATCGCAAACACGTCGGCCAGCACGCCGTGCCTCAGCGCATAGGCCCGGTGCGTGCCCTCCATCTCGAATCCGGCCTTGCGATAGAGCGCGATCGCAGCCTCGTTGTCGGTAAAGACCGTCAGCTCGATGCGGCTGATGCCGAGCCAGTTGTCGGCGGCATCGATCAGCGCCGTCAGCAATGACTTGCCGATACCTTCGCCACGATGATCGTCGTCGACACTGATGCCAAGTGCCGCCGAATGCTGGCGCCGTCCCTTACTGCGGTGCAGTCCGGCCATGCCGAGAATGCGGCCGGCGCGCTCGGCGACAACCACGACACTGTCGTCTGACAGGCTCTCCAGCCATTTGCGCGTCAGTTCCGGGGTCGAAAAAGGCTGGCGCAGCGTGCCCGAGCGGATGCCTGGCTGGCTCATCAGCGCCGCGATTGCCTCGAAGTCGACGATGCGGGCGGCGCGGATACTGATTTTGGAAGGGGCGGGTGTTTCGCTCATTGTTTCCTCTCGTTTTCTCCGAGGAAACAGGATCCAACCCTGCGCGCCTCGGCAGGGTTGGCTGGGGGACATTCCGCTTAAATCAGCGCGACAGGCCTCCCGCACACCCCTGGGGTATGCGTGCAAAGCGTCATCACGAGAATCGAGCGATTGTCCATGAGGGCAGGATAACAAGCGCAGGTGGAAAGACAAGCCCGCCCGTGCCGGCCAAGGCGCGGGCGGAAGATCAGGTCACCTGCCAGGCGATGTAGATGAGCGTGGCCGCGATCAGCCAGAGGGCGACGCGGCCGGAGCGCGTATGGCGCGCCTCCGCCTTGCCGATCGCATGCGCGGTCTCGGCGTCGAAGCGCAGGCCGTTCTCGCTCATCGCCATGATCTCGCTCGAGAATTTTTCCGTGCGAGCGGCGATCTCCGGGGCCGCTTCTGCCAGACGCAGTGCCGCATGCAGGCCATCGCGCAGATCGCCGACGATGCGCTTCGGCCCGAGATTGTCGCGGATCCACTTGCCCACCACCGGTTCGGAGGCCTTCCACATGTTGAAGCGTGGATTGAGTGTGCGGGCGACACCCTCGACGACGACCATCGTCTTTTGCAGCATGACGAGCTCGGGGCGCGTCTGCATGTCGAAGAGCTCGGTGACCTCGAAGAGCAGCGTCAGCAGCTTCGCCATCGAGATGGTCTCGGCCGGCTGGCCATGGATCGGCTCGCCGATGGCGCGGATCGCCTGGGCAAAGCTCGCCGCATCGTGATGGGAGGGCACGTAGCCCGCCTCGAAATGTACGTCGGCGACGCGCTGGTAGTCACGGGTGATGAAGCCGAAGAGGATTTCGGCCAGGAACCGCCGTTCCTTCTTGCCGAGGCGACCGACGATGCCCATGTCGACGGCGACGATGTGGCCGTCGTCATCGACGAAAAGGTTGCCCTGGTGCATGTCGGCGTGGAAGAAGCCGTCGCGCAGCGTGTGGCGCAGGAAGGACTGGATCAGCACCTCGGCAAGCAGGTTGAGGTCGTGGCCGGCGGCCTTCAGCCCCTCGATATCCGACATCTTGACGCCGTCGATCCACTCCATGGTGACGACGTCGCGACCGGTCCGTTCCCAGTCGACCTTGGGCACGCGGAAGCCGGAATCCTCCTTGGTGTTCTCGCCAAGCTCGGAAAGGGCTGCGGCCTCCAGTCGAAGATCCATCTCGATCTTCGTCGTCTGCTCCAGCGTCTTGGTGACCTCGACCGGCTTCAGCCGGCGCGTATAGGGCAGGAAACGCTCCTGCATGTGGCTGACGAGGTACATCGCCTCGATGTCGGAGGCAAAGCGCAGGCGAACACCGGGACGGATGACCTTGACTGCGACCTTTTCCGGCTTGCCGTCACGTATGACGATCGCCGGGTGCACCTGCGCGATCGAGGCGGCCGCCATCGGCTCGGAGAACTCGGCGTAGAGGTCGTCGACCTTCCGGCCGAGCGAGCCTTCGATCGCGGCCCTTGCCTCGCTCGACGGGAAGGTGGCCATGCTGTCTTGCAACAGCGAAAGGTCGGCGGCGAACTCCGCGCCGACGACGTCGGGGCGCGTTGCCAGGAACTGGCCGATCTTCACATAGGAAGGACCAAGGCGGGCGACGGCGCGCGACAGCCGGTCGCTGCGCTCTTCGCCGGGCACCTTGCGGCGCGCCAGCACGCCTGCGACTTTCTGCGCAAACCGTGCGAAGGGGGGCAGGTGCTCGGACGGCACCGCCGAAACGACCCCTTCGCGCACGAGAACCCAGCCGATCCGCGCGAGGCGGACATATGCTCCAGGCGTGCTCATGAGGATCAGATTTTCCAGCCGGAATGCAGCGCCGCGATGCCGCCGGTATAATTGGTGAAGGAGACGCGCGAGAAGCCCGCCTCCACAATCATCGCGGCGAAGTCCTTCTGGTTCGGAAACTTGCGGATCGATTCCACCAGATACTGGTAGGGCGCCTCGTCACCGGTGATCAGCTTGCCGAACTTCGGGATCGCGTTGAATGACCAGGCGTCATAGAAACGGTCGAGCAGGGGCATCTCCACCTCGGAGAATTCGAGCACGAGCAGGCGGCCGCCGCGCTTCAGCACGCGATGGGCCTCCTTCAGCGCGACGTCGATGCGCGGCACGTTGCGGATGCCGAAGGCGATCGTATAGGCGTCGAAGCTGTTGGCCTCGAACGGCAGTTCCTCGGCATTGGCCTCGACGAACGTCAGATTGGCGGAGAGTTTCTTCTTTTCCGCCCGCTCGGCGCCGACGGCGAGCATCGAGCCGTTGATGTCGAGCACCGTCGAATGCGCCTTGCGGTCGGAGGCCTCGATGATGCGGAAGGCGATGTCACCGGTGCCGCCGGCAACGTCGAGGGTCCTGTAGCCCTCGCGGCGCGGCGGGTTCAGCGCCGCGATCATCGCGTCCTTCCAGGCGCGGTGCAGGCCGGCCGACATCACGTCGTTCATGATGTCGTAGCGCTTGGCCACCTTATGGAAGACATCGTTGACGAGCGGCTGCTTTTCGCCGGCGCCGACGTTGCGGAAACCGAAGGATATTTCCATGCCGCCATCTGCCGATACGCGCTGATCCGTCATACGAAGAACTCCACCTGAACCAATTTTTCCGGCACCATAGCGAAAAGGCCCGCCACACGCTATCTCGTGGGCGGGACCGCGGCTGCGGCATAGCGCACCCCTATAGGATAAGAAGGCCGCCAAGGAAATGCCATCCGCCGTCTCTGCGGATGGCCCCCCGCATGAAGGAGTGCAGTGATGCCGGAATTGCCAGAGGTCGAAACCGTCAAGCGCGGCCTGGCGCCGACCATGGAGGGCGCGCTCCTTGTCAACGCGGAACTGCGCCGGCCGGATCTCAGGTTTCCGTTCCCGGAAAATTTCGCATCGACCGTTTCCGGCCAGCGGATCGTCTCCTTGTCGCGCCGCGCCAAGTATCTAATGATCGATCTGGAAGCCGGTGACGTCATCATCGCCCATCTCGGCATGTCCGGCTCCTTCCGCATCGAGGCCGGTTCGGCCCCGGCGACGCCAGGTGAATTCCACCACCCCCGCGGCAAGGACGAGAAGCACGACCACGTCGTCTTTCATCTCGATGGCTCAAGCGGTCCGGTGCGGGTGATCTACAACGATCCGCGCCGCTTCGGTTTCATGGATCTTGCACGCCGGGATACGGTCGCCTCGCATGCCTATTTCCGTGCGCTCGGCGAGGAGCCGACCGGCAACATGCTGGACGCCGTCTATCTGGCGGCGCGCTTCGAGCGCAAGGCGCAGCCGTTGAAGGCGGCGCTGCTCGACCAGAAGAACATCGCCGGGCTCGGCAATATCTATGTCTGCGAGGCGTTGTGGCGCTCGGGCCTGTCGCCGCTGAAGCCGGCGGGCGACCTCGTCGACAAGCGCGGCAAGCCGAAGGACGGCCTGCTCAGACTGACGGACGCCATCCGGCAAGTCATCGCCGACGCGATCGCGGCCGGCGGCTCGTCGCTGAAGGACCATATCCAGGCCGACGGCTCGCTCGGCTACTTCCAGCACTCCTTCTCGGTCTATGATCGCGAAGGAGAGGCTTGCCGCACGACCGGATGCAACGGTACCGTCGCCCGCATCGTGCAGGCGGGCCGGTCAACCTTCTATTGCCCGAACTGCCAGAAGTGAGCTTCGCGCCAGCGGTGCGGCGCCCGAGATGAACCGGAGGAACGAGAATGGCTTACGAAACCCTGTTGGTCGAAACGCGTGGTCGCGTCGGCCTTGTGACGCTCAATCGCCCACAGGCGCTCAATGCGCTGAATTCGACCGTCATGCGCGAGCTCACCGCAGTGCTGAAGGCCTTTGACGCCGACAGGGACATCGGCGCCGTGGTCATCACCGGCTCGGAAAAGGCCTTTGCCGCCGGCGCCGACATCAAGGAAATGCAGACGCTCGATTTCGTCGACAGCTATCTTGGCGACTTCATCGGCGGATGGGAGCAGGTGGCAGGTGCCCGCAAGCCTGTCATCGCGGCTGTTTCCGGCTACGCGCTCGGCGGCGGCTGCGAGCTCGCGATGATGTGCGACTTCATCATCGCCTCGGAGACGGCCAAGTTCGGCCAGCCGGAAATCACGCTCGGCGTCATTCCGGGCATGGGCGGCTCGCAGCGGCTCACCCGTGCGGTCGGCAAGGCCAAGGCCATGGACCTTGTCCTGACCGGCCGCATGATGGACGCGGCGGAGGCCGAACGCGCGGGACTCGTTTCGCGTGTGGTCCCGGGCGACAAATTGATGGAGGAAGCGATGGCTGCGGCCGAGAAGATCGCCTCCTTCTCGCTGCCGTCGGTGATGATGGCGAAGGAGGCTGTGAGCCGTTCGCTGGAGCTGACGCTTGCCGAAGGACTGCGTTTCGAGCGCCGGCTCTTCCAGTCGCTGTTTGCGACCGAGGACCAGAAGGAGGGCATGTCCGCCTTTGCTGCCAAGCGCAAGCCGGAGTTCAAACATCGCTAGCCCGGACGCTTGGCGCGCAGATTCTGGAAAATGCGCGTTGACGGGGCGGCCGTTTCCCGCTATACGCCGCCCTCAGTTTGGAACGCCAATCTGGGCTTTCCGGAAATACTCCCGAATTGCATTGATGACAGGTCGCAGTGACCCGGCACGGCGAGGGCGGAGTTCATGTCAGTTTTCGAAGAGAGGCACCAATGGCCAATACAACTTCGGCGAAAAAGGCGACCCGCAAGATCGCACGCCGCACTGCAGTGAACAAGGCTCG
>NZ_DASYGZ010000040.1:0-2762 GCF_035999135.1 Ensifer sp. | reverse complement strand
ACCGTTCCTGCCGACATAACAAGAAGAACGGATCGGCTCTTTCGAGAAGGGGAACCGAATGGACTGGTTTTTTCAATTTCCGCACATGAACGACAACGCGCTTCGAGACCTGAAGAAGGTCATCGACGAGACTTTTCGCGGCTTTACGCGCAGCTACGGCGATCTGATCGAGGGCTTCTTCGCACCCCTGCAGACGTTTCTGATCGCCGCCGAGCGGTTCATGACCAAGACGCCCTGGCCGATCATCACGCTGTTGATCCTCGCCATCGCCTGGGCAGCGACAAGAAGCATTCGCATCGCCGCGGGCTGTCTCGTGACGCTGTTGTTGATCGGCTATTTCGGGATGTGGGACGACACCATGCGGACGATCTCGATGATCTTCGTCTGCACCGTTCTGTCGATCGCCATCGGACTGCCGATCGGCATTCTGATGGCGCGTTCCGACAAGGTCCAACGGGTCGTCAACCCGGTGCTCGACGTCATGCAGACCATGCCGAGCTTCGTTTACCTGATCCCCGTGGTCATGTTGCTCGGCATCGGCAAGGTTCCGGGGCTGATCGCCGTCGTCATCTACGCCATCCCGCCGATGATCCGGCTGACCAATCTCGGCATTCGCCTGGTTGACAAGGACGTGCTGGAGGCCGCCGACGCGTTCGGCGCCGACAACAGGCAGAAGCTCTTCAAGGTACAGCTCCCGCTGGCGCTGCCGACCATCATGGCCGGCATCAACCAGACGATCATGATGGCGCTCGCGATGGTCGTCATCGCCTCGATGATCGGCGTGCAGGGGCTTGGGCAACCCGTGCTGAAGGCGATTGCCAACCAGTATTTCACGCTCGGCATCTTCAATGGCCTTGCGATTGTCGGCATCGCCATCATGTTCGACCGTGTCAGCCAGGCCTATGGCGAACGGCTGCAGAAGCACAGGGAGGTCGTCCATGGCTGACCATGCTTTCGGCGGCATTGCGATCCGCCATCTCTACAAGATCTTCGGGCCGAATGCGCAGTCGCATGTCGAGGCGGTGAAGAACGGTCTGACCAAGACCGAACTCAACGAGCGCCACGGGCACGTGCTCGGCCTTCGCGACATCAACATCGAAATGCCGTCCGGCTCGATCCAGGTCATCATGGGGCTTTCCGGATCGGGCAAGTCGACGCTCATCCGCCACATCAACCGGCTGATCGACCCGACCGCCGGCGAAGTGCTCGTCGATGGTGTCGACGTGGTGAAGATGCCGGAGGCGGAACTGCGCGAATTCCGCCGCCACCAGACAGCCATGGTGTTCCAGAAGTTCGCACTGCTTCCCCATCGCACCGTGCTCGACAACACGATTTTCGGCCTTGAAATCCAGGGCGTCTCGCGTGCGCAGAGCGTCGACACGGCGATGCGATGGTTGGAGCGGGTCGGGCTCAAGGGTTTCGAAAAGAAGTACCCGAACCAGCTGTCGGGCGGCATGCAGCAGCGCGTCGGCCTTGCCCGGGCGCTCGCCAACGACGCGCCGGTTCTCTTGATGGATGAAGCCTATTCGGCCCTCGATCCTCTCATCCGCACGGACATGCAATCGGTGCTTCTCGACCTTCAGAAGGAGATCAAGAAGACGATCGTCTTCATCACCCATGATCTCGACGAGGCCCTTCGGCTCGGCGACCAGATCGCCATCCTTCGCGACGGCGAGGTCATCCAGCAGGGATCGAGCCAGGATATCGTACTGAGACCGGCCGACGAGTACGTTGCCAACTTCGTCAAGGAGGTGAACCGGGGCCGCGTCGTGCATGTCGGGGCGATCATGGCTCCGCTTGGTGCAACGCCTGCCGGCAGCGGAGAGAAGATTGCAGCCGATCTCACGGTCGAAGAGGCGGTGCGTGCGCTTGCGTCGGCGCCCGAGGGCGATATCACCGTCGTCGATCCCTCTGGCAAGCCGCTCGGCACGGTCACCTTCCGCCAGCTTGCTGGCGCCATGGTCAATGCGCACGAGACGAGCGACCGCAAGATGGCGATGGCGGCTACCGCTGCGTGATGCGCCAACCCGACAGTCCAATTGCTTTGCCTCCGGGCGGTGTATTCGCCGCCCGGAAGAGACGATGAGCCCGCTTCCTAACCCGATCCTCTCCCCGCCCGGAGTTGCGCGATGTCCATGAAGTTTCCCCGGCTGTTCTCCCCGCTCAAGCTGCGGTCGCACAAGCTGAAGAACCGGATCGTCTTCGGCGCCCACACGGCGAACATGGCCGTCGAGGGCCTGCCAACCGAACGCCATGCCGCCTATTACCGGGAACGGGCAATCGGCGGCGCCGCGATGATTGTCGTCGAACCCATACCGGTGCACGCCGCGGCCGTCCTGACCCGTGGCAATTTCCGCCATTCCGACGACAGCGTCATCCCTCACTTCAAGAAGGTGGTCGAGGCGATCAAGGGGCACGGGGCGGTCGCGATCCAGCAGCTCTATCACGTCGGCGCGCATGGCGATTCCGACAACTCCTTCCACCCCCATTGGTCGCCTTCGGGCGGGCCGAGCTATCACGACAGCGACGGCTCGCATCCGATGACCGAAGCCGAAATCCTTGAGACGATCGACGGTTTCGTCGAGGCGGCGCGGCGATGTCGCGACGCCGGCTTCGACGGTGTCGAAGTCTGGGCAGCCTATCTTGGCATGGTCGACCAGTTCTGGACCCCCTGGTGCAATCGGCGCGACGACCAATGGGGCGGTTCGCTCGAAAATCGTACACGGATGTCGCGGGAGATCCTGACGCGGATCAGGCAGGTC
>NZ_DASYGZ010000035.1:0-18820 GCF_035999135.1 Ensifer sp. | reverse complement strand
AAGACGCACCGGCTGCCTGCGGCCACCGAATATGGACATCGCTATGCGTATGAACCGACCGACACTGGCCGCCGCCTTGGCAACCGCGATTCTTCTTTCCGGTTGCCAGAAAGAGGACGAGCAGCCGGCTGCCGCCGCATTTCCCCCGTCCGCAGTCGCCGTCTTCACGACCAAGACCGAGACGCTGCCGATCACCAACGAGCTTCCCGGCCGCATCACGGCGACGCGCGTCGCCGAAGTGCGCCCGCGCGTCTCCGGCATCGTCGTCGAGCGCGTCTTCCAGCAGGGCTCCAAGGTCAATGAGGGCGACGTGCTCTACCGCATCGACCCCGCTCCGTTCCGCGTCCAGGTCGAAAAGGCCGAGGCGACGCTGCGCCGCGCCCAGTCGGTTCGCCAGCAGGCCCAGCAGAAGGCCGATCGCCAGGAGCAGCTAAGGAAGGCGAACGTCGTCGCCGCCCAGCAGTTCGACGATGCGTCGGCCCTGCTCGCCGCTGCCGACGCCGATGTCGCCATCGCCCGCGCCGGTCTCGCAGCCGCCCAGCTCGACCTGCAATATGCCGACGTGACGGCGCCGATCAGCGGCCGCATCGGCCGCGCGCTGATCACCGAAGGGGCGCTGGTCAGCGCCAACAGCTCGGAAAATCTCGCGACCATCCAGCAGCTCGACCCGCTCTATGCCGACTTCACCCAGTCGGCGACCGACCTCATCCGCCTGCGCAAGGCGCTCGAGGAAGGCAAGATGATGAGTGGCAATGAGGAGGCCGAAGTCCAGCTCGTGCTCGACGACGGCACCGTCTACGAGCACAAGGGCAAACTCCTGTTCTCCGAAGCCGCCGTCGATGCGACGACCGGCCAGGTGACGCTGCGCGGCGAGTTCCCGAACCCTGACAACGACCTGCTTCCGGGCATGTATGTGCGCGTGCAGGTCCAGCAGGGCGTCGAGAAGGACGCGATCACCGTCCCGCAGCAGGCGGTCCAGCGCAACAATGCCGGCCAGTCGCAGGTCTACGTCGTGACCGCCGACAAGAAAGTCGAGTTCCGCAACGTCACGCTCGGCCGCACGGTCGGCACGCGTTGGCAGGTGACCTCCGGCCTCAAGGCCGACGAGAAGGTCATCGTCGAAGGCTTCCAGAAGATCGGCCCCGGCGCGCCGGTCGAGCCCACCGACTGGGACCCGAACGCCAAGCCCGCGGCCGAAACAGCGCAGACGACCGCAGCGGCCGAAGAAAAGCCGGCTGAAGCCACAAAGTGAGTGCTGATTAATGCCCAGTTTTTTCATCGACAGGCCAATCTTTGCCTGGGTGGTGGCGATCTTCATCATGATCGCCGGCATCATTGCGATTCCGCTGTTGCCGGTCTCGCAATATCCTGATGTCGCGCCGCCGCAGATCTCCATCAACACCAGCTATCCCGGCGCCTCGTCGCAGGACACCTATCAGAGCGTTACCCGTCTGATCGAAAACGAGCTCAACGGCGTCGAAGGCCTGCTCTATTTCGAATCGACCTCCAGCGCGTCCGGCTCGGTCGACATCAGCGCCACCTTTGCGCCCGGAACCGATCCGGGCCAGGCGGCCGTCGACATCCAGAACCGCGTGCGCCGCGTCGAGCCGCGCCTGCCCGATTCGGTCAAGCGCCAGGGCGTGCAGGTCGATGAAGCCGGCTCCGGCTTCCTGATGATCGTCGCGCTCACCTCGACCGACGGCTCCATGGACGCGATCGGGCTTGGCGACTACCTGAGCCGCAACGTGCTCAACGAAGTTCAGCGCGTGCCCGGCGTCGGCCGTGCGCAGCTGTTTGCGACCGAACGCTCGATGCGCGTCTGGCTCGATCCGGACAAGATGCTCGGCCTCAACCTGACGGCCGCCGACGTGACAAATGCCATCCAGGCCCAGAACGCCCAGATCGCATCCGGCTCGATCGGCGCGCAGCCGAACCCGATCACCCAGCAGATCAGCGCGCCCGTCGTCGTCAAGGGCCAGCTGTCGAGCGCCCAGGAATTCGGAGCGATCGTGCTTCGCGCCAATCCGGACGGCTCGTCCGTTCGCCTGCGTGACGTTGCCCGCGTCGAAATCGGTGGCGAAAGCTATGCGTTCTCGACCCGCCTCAACGGCAAGCCGTCGGCGGCGATCGCCATCCAGCTGTCGCCGAGCGGCAACGCCATGTCGACGTCGGCTGCGATCAAGGAACGCATGGACGAACTGGCCAAGTTCTTCCCTGAAGGTCTCGAATATTCGGTTCCCTACGACACCTCGCCGTTCGTCGCCGTCTCCATCGAGAAGGTGCTTTCGACGCTGGTCGAGGCCGTCGCGCTCGTCTTCATCGTGATGTTCCTGTTCCTGCAGAACATCCGCTACACCATCATCCCGACGCTGGTCGTTCCGGTCGCCCTTCTCGGCACCTGCGCGGTCATGCTGGCGATGGGCTTCTCGATCAACGTGCTCACCATGTTCGGCATGGTGCTGGCGATCGGTATTCTCGTCGACGATGCGATCATCGTCGTCGAAAACGTCGAGCGCATCATGTCCGAGGAAGGGCTGACCCCGAAGGAAGCCACGCGAAAGGCGATGAAGCAGATCACCGGCGCCGTCATCGGCATCACGCTGGTGCTCGCCTCGGTGTTCATTCCGATGGCCTTCTTCCCGGGCGCCGTCGGCGTGATCTACCGCCAGTTCTCGCTGACGATGGTCGTGTCGATCCTGTTCTCGGCGCTGCTTGCGCTGTCGCTGACGCCGGCGCTCTGCGCCAGCTTCCTGAAGCAGGTTCCCAAGGGTCATCACCACGCCAAGCGCGGTTTCTTCGGCTGGTTCAACCGCTCGTTCGACAAGACCTCGCGCGGCTATAGCGGCCTCGTGAAGGGCATGGTCCACCGGACCGGCCGCTACATGATCGTCTATGTCGCTGTGCTCGCGGGCCTTGGCTGGCTGTTCATGAAGCTGCCGTCGTCGTTCCTTCCGGACGAAGACCAGGGCTTCGTGATCGTCATGATGCAGCTGCCCTCGGAAGCAACGGGCAACCGCACGACCGAAGTGGTGGAGCAGACGGAGAAGATCTTCGGCCAGGAGCCGGCTGTCGAACGCATCATCGCGATCAACGGCTTCTCCTTCTTCGGCACCGGCCAGAACGCAGCGCTCGCCTTCGTGACGCTGAAGGACTGGAAGGAACGCGACGCCGACAACGCAGCCCAGTCGATCGCCATGCGTGCGACGATTGCCATGAGCCAGATCAAGGATGCGATCAGCTTCGCGCTCTCGCCGCCGGCGATCCAGGGTCTTGGCACCACGGGCGGCTTCTCGTTCCGTCTGCAGGACCGCGGCGGTCTCGGCGAAGCAGCACTTTCGCAGGCGCGCGACCAGCTTCTCGGCCTTGCGGCGGAGAGCAAGATCGTCACCGGCGTTCGTTTCGAAGGCATGCCGGATGCGGCCCAGGTCAGCGTGACCATCGACCGCGAGAAGGCCAATACCTTTGGTGTGACCTTCGCCGACATCAACTCGACGATCTCGACCAACCTCGGTTCGTCCTACGTCAACGACTTCCCGAATGCCGGCCGCATGCAGCGCGTGACGGTGCAGGCGGACGAAGGTCAGCGCATGCAGACGGCGGACCTTCTGAACCTCAACGTGCGCAACGCCAATGGCGGCATGGTGCCGTTGTCGGCCTTCGCGACGGTGGAATGGGTCAAGGCCTCGACCCAGACGATCGGCTACAACGGCTACCCGTCGGTCCGTATCAGCGGTGAAGCCGCCCACGGCTATTCCTCGGGTGACGCGATTGCCGAAATGCAGCGTCTCGCCGGACAGCTGCCTGCGGGCTTCGGTTACGAGTGGACCGGCCAGTCGCTGCAGGAAATCCAGTCCGGCACCCAGGCGCCGCTCCTGATCGCCCTGTCGTGCCTGCTCGTCTTCCTGTGCCTTGCAGCACTTTACGAGAGCTGGTCGATCCCCGTGGCGGTGATCATGGTGGTTCCGCTGGGCGTCATCGGCTCGGTTCTGGCCGTAATGATGCGCGACATGCCGAACGACGTGTACTTCAAGGTCGGCCTGATCGCGATCATCGGTCTTTCGGCCAAGAACGCGATCCTGATCATCGAATTTGCCAAGGAACTGCGTGAGCAGGGCAAATCGCTGATCGAGGCGACGCTCGAAGCCGCGCATCTGCGCTTCCGGCCGATCCTGATGACGTCGCTTGCCTTCACGCTCGGCGTTCTGCCTCTAGCAATCGCCACCGGCGCAAGCTCGGGCAGCCAGCGCGCCATCGGTACCGGCGTCATGGGCGGAATGATCTCGGCGACGGTTCTCGCCATCTTCTTCGTCCCGGTCTTCTTCGTGTTCGTCACGAAGATGTTCGGCCGCAAGAAGGTCGAAAACACACCGGCAGCGGCAGAAAACCCGACACCGGCCGAGTAACATGACACTGGACGGCCCGCCTCACGCAGGCGGGCCGTTGCATGAGGAGGAATGAATGCGCCGAACCAAGGCCGATGCCGAAGCCACCCGGCAGAAGATTCTCTCAGCCGCCGAGCGGGTCTTCTATGAGAAGGGCGTCTCCAACACGACGCTCGAGGAGATCGCCAAGGTCGCGGGCGTCACGCGCGGCGCCATCTACTGGCACTTTGCCAACAAGACCGACCTGTTTCTCGCACTGCATGACGCCGTGCCCCTGCCGCAGGAAGACATGGTCGCCCGCGAAATCGAAGCGGAAGCAGCCGACACCCTATCCATTCTCGAAAACGCCATGGGCGACTGGCTGGACATCCTGGCTGCCGACGAGCAACGCCAGCGCATCCTGACCATCATGCTTCGCACCAACTATGACGGCGACATGAGCGAGGTCCTGACCCGCCAGAAGGAACTCGACGAGCGCCACAACGTGCTGCTCGAACTTGCCTTCTCGCGCGCACTTGCCAAGGGTCAGATGCACGAGAGCTGGACGCCGGCCTCGGCAACGCGCGCACTGCACTGGATCATGCTGGGCCTTTGCACCGAATGGCTGCTCTTTGGCCGCCGCTTCGACCTGACGGCCGAGGGACGCGAAGGTTTGCGCCGGTTCTTCGCCAGCGCACGCGCACCAACGTTATCGCCGGCCGCAACGGTCGCGCGCCGTTAGGGCATCCGGCCTCTTTCGACGCGCTGGCCCCTTCCACGATCCGCGATCCGCGATCCGCGATCCTTTCGTCAGGCAATTCCGGACGGAAAGCCGCTACCCACCTTTCCTGGATTTGCGCTAGCTGAACACCACCGTCTTGTGACCGTTGATGAGCACGCGCCGCTCAAGGTGCAGCTTGACGGCGCGCGCAAGCACGCGGCTTTCGATATCGCGCCCTGTGGCGACGAAATCCTCGGCCGTCAGGGCGTGGCTGACGCGTTCGGTTTCCTGCTCGATGATCGGGCCCTCGTCGAGATCGGGCGTGACGTAGTGGGCGGTCGCGCCGATCAGCTTCACGCCGCGCTCATGCGCCTGATGATAGGGCTTGGCGCCCTTGAAGCTCGGCAGGAACGAGTGGTGGATGTTGATCGCCTTGCCGTAGAGGCGCCTGGAGAGCGTGTCCGAGAACACCTGCATGTAGCGGGCAAGGATAACCAAGTCGGCTCCGCTCTCCTGGACAAGGCGCAACAGCCTCTCCTCCTGCTCGGTCTTGTTGTCCTTCGACACCGGCCAGCAGTGATAGGCAAGTCCCTCCGCTTCGGCGGTTTTCCGGCTGTCCTCGTGATTGGAAACGATGGCGACCACCTCGGCGTTCAACCAGCCAACACGGATCTGGTAGAGGAGGTGCAGAAGCGCGTGGTCGAACCGGGAGACGAGCACGAGGATTTTCGGCTTCACCGTCGCATCAGCGAGAACCGTCCGCATCTGGAAGCGTTCGACGGCCGGGCTGAGGGCGCGCTCCACGTCGCCAGCCTCTATGCCTGCCGGAACCTCGAAGGCGATGCGCATGAAGAAGCTGTTGGTCTTGGTATCCCGGAACTGGTTGCTCTCGGCGATATTGGCGCCAAGTGCGGCAATCTCGGTGGTGACCGCCGCGACGATGCCGGGTTTGTCGTCGCAGGACAGAACAAGAATGAAGGTCTTTGGCGCCATGGTCTCCTCCGCGTACAGCCAGTTTGGACAGGGATCAGCTCTTTCCAGTCGCTGCCTATGGGGAGATGGCGGCGCTCGCAATCGTCAGCGCGTTTGCAGCCGGCGCTTTCTATCATCCTGATGGCAAGACGCCCGGGGGACCTAGGGTCACCTCGGGCGTTGAGTGTTTCATCGCATTCCGGTCGCCGGGTTGCTTGAGACAATTCCCTCAGCGAACCCCGATCGCGTCAGTGCGCCTCGTCCCAGTTGCTCGCGGCGCGGGCATCGACCTTCAGCGGCACCTTCATGTCGAGCGCCGGCATGGCGGCATTCTCCATCACCGAGACGACGACTGGAATGGTCTTTTCGACCTCGGCATCCTCGACCTCGAAGATCAGTTCGTCGTGCACCTGCAGGAGCATGCGGGCCGAAAGCTTCGCTTCAGTCAGCGCCGGCTCCATCTTCACCATGGCGCGGCGAATGATGTCGGCGGCAGAGCCCTGGATCGGCGCGTTGATGGCCGCGCGCTCGTTGAAGGCGCGGTGCGAGGGGATGGACGAGCGGATGTCGGGATAATGCGCGCGACGGCCGAAGATGGTCTCGACATAGCCGTGTTCGCGGGCAAACACCTTGGTGCCTTCCATGTAGTCGCGAATGCCCGGGAAACGCTCGAAGTAGCGCTTGATGTAGTCGCTGGCTTCGGAGCGTTCGATCGACAGCTGGTTGGCAAGGCCGAAGGCGGAAATGCCGTAGATGATGCCGAAGTTGATCGCCTTGGCGCGGCGACGGATTTCACCGGGCATGCCCTCGACCGGTACGCCGAACATCTCCGATGCCGTCATCGCGTGAATGTCGACGCCATCGGCAAAGGCCTGGCGAAGCTGGGGGATGTCAGCGACGTGGGCAAGCACGCGCAGCTCGATCTGGCTGTAGTCGGCCGAGAGCAGCTTGTGGCCGGGTGTGGCGATGAAGGCCGTGCGGATCTTGCGGCCTTCGGCGGTGCGCACAGGAATGTTCTGCAGGTTCGGATCCGACGAGGACAGGCGGCCGGTCGTCGTGGCGGCGAGCGCATAGGAGGTGTGGACGCGCTTCGTCTCGGGATGGACGAAGCCCGGCAACGCGTCCGTGTAGGTGGACTTCAGCTTGGTCAGCTGGCGCCAGTCGACGATCTTGCGCGGCAGTTCATGGCCCTCGGCGGCGAGATCCTCGAGCACCTGCGCCGAGGTCGACCATTGCCCCGTCTTGGTCTTGGAACCACCGGCAAAGCCCATCTTGCCGAAGAGGATGTCGCCGAGCTGCTTGGGCGAGCCGATGGTGAAGGTTTCGCCGGCGAGCTTGTAGATCTCGTCCTCGAGCCCCGCAGCACCCTGTGCAAGCTCGCCTGACAGCCGCGACAGGATCTGGCGGTCGACGGTGATGCCACGGTCCTCCATGCGCGCGAGCACGTCTACCAGCGGTCGCTCCAGCCGCTCGTAGACGCGCGTCAGTCCCTTGGCGACAAGCCGCGCCTTCAACACGTGCCAGAGCCTCAGCGTGACATCCGCATCCTCGGCCGCGTAGGCCGTCGCCCTGTCGATATCGACATAGTCGAAGGTCACAGACGACTTGCCGCTGCCGGTGATGTCCTTGTAGGGGATCGGCTTGTGGTTGAGCCAGCGCTCGGACAGCGTGTCCATGCCGTGCGAGTTGTTGCCGGCGTCGACCACGTAGGACATCAGCATCGTATCGTCGAAGCTCTCGATCGCAACGCCATGCCGCTTCATCACGAGATAATCGTATTTCAGGTTCTGCGCGACCTTCAGCACCGAAGGGTCTTCGAGCAGGCGCTTCAGCCGGCTCAACGCTTCGGCAACAGGGATCTGGTTTTCGGCATGCCCGCCGCCGAGCAAGTCGCCGACGCCGGTCTTGTGGATCAGCGGCACATAGGCAGCGCGGATCGAGGCGCCCGTCGGGTCGGCCTTGTGGTCGGCGATCGCCAGCGAGAAGCCGACGAGATCCGCCTGCATGGCATCGAGCGAGGTCGTTTCCGTATCGAAGCCGACGACGCCTGCTTCCTGCGCGGCGGAAATCCACTGATCGAGCGTGGCGATATCGCGGATCGTCACATAGGCGCTGTGGTCAAACGGCGCGTTGGCGAAGGCTTCGGCCCGAGCGGCGGCCAGCGCCTGCGGCGTGGCATCTGCCGCATCCGGTTCGACGGCGCGTGACAGAACGACGGCCGCTCCGGCTGCCGTGCCACTGGCTGCCTGCTTGGCGGTCGCAGCGTCGCTCGGCGTCGGCGCCGCCTCCCCCTTGTCGAGGTCGGGGCCCCGCGCTTCGGCACCCCATTCCACCGGCACGCTGGCAGCCTCGACTGCGTCCGCGTCGGTCCCGGTTGCCGCCGCGACGCGGCGGGTGAGCGTCGTGAATTCCATCGCCTTCAGGAAGGCGATCAGCTTCGGTCCGTTCTGCGGCTCCAGGTGGAGGTCTTCCAGGGAAACGTCGAGCGGCGTGTCGGTCTTGAGCTCCACGAGCTGGCGCGACAGGCGTGCGAGATCGGCATTGGCGATGATGTTCTCGCGGCGCTTGGCCTGCTTGATCTCGCCGGCGCGGGCAAGCAGCGTCTCGAGGTCGCCGTACTCTTCGAGCAGTTGCGCCGCCGTCTTCGGACCGATGCCGGGAATACCCGGGACGTTGTCGGTGGAATCGCCGGTCATTGCCTGCAGGTCGATCATCTTTTCCGGCGGCACGCCCCATTTCTCGATCACTTCGGGGATCGAGATCTGCTTGTCCTTCATGCTGTCGTACATCGACACGTTCGTCGTCACGAGCTGCATCAGGTCCTTGTCGGATGAGACGATGGTGACGCCGGCACCCGCCTTTTCGGCAAGCCGCGCGTAGGTGGCGATCAGATCGTCCGCCTCGTAACCTTCCTTCTCGATGCAAGGCAGGTTGAAGGCGCGCGTCGCATGACGGATCAGGCCGAACTGGGGAATGAGATCTTCCGGCGGCGCGGTCCGGTTGGCCTTGTACTGGTCGTAAAGCGCATTGCGGAAGGTCTTCGACGAATAGTCGAAGATGACGGCAAAATGGGTCGGCGTGACGCCGACCGACGTGTCGCGCGCATCGGTGAGCAGCTTCCACAACATGTTGCAGAAACCCGAGACCGCATTGACCGGAAGGCCATCAGACTTGCGGTTGAGCGGCGGGATGGCATGGAACGCCCTGAAGATGAATCCAGAGCCGTCGACGAGGAAGAGATGATCACCGTTTTTCATGGGCAAATGGATAGCGCGGGGCAAGCCAAAGGTCCATTGCGCTTTTGCCGTCCGATGGCAATCTCCACTTGCCGATCGGAGCGCCCGCTCCCCTTGCCACGCTCGTCGCGGCGTACCATTTTGACCTCCTGTTTCCGCTGCGGAAACCAAGCTTCCACGGGCTTCAAGGCGGCTGCCGACTCTCACGGAAACGTTACGTATTTGTAATGTCCGATTCGCCCCAGCTATCCTTGAAAAGCCACATTTGAATCCTCAAATCCTAGTCAACGGCACCGAGTGATGCCGTCTTCTGGTGATTGGCCTGTCCCCCGCCCGCACCAGATGAGGACAAAGGCCTAATCCCCCTCTCCGGGCCTTTGTCCCGTTTTCAAGAAACCGTCACGGCGCCGCCTCCGCACCGTGACGGTTTTTTGCTTTGGTACAGGCGTCACGGCCTTGCTGCTGAAAAGGCGGATCAAGTTCGCTCACAACCCGGTGAATCCCGACCGTCTGCAGGTGCATCGCCTGCATTGTAACTTGTCTTCACGGCGCTTCGAGCGTACCGATAGGCATGGCCTTCAATCGTATGGACTCTGCGACCTACCTGGCCAGCCTGCTGGCGAAGAGTTTTTCGCGCGCGCTCCACGAGCGCGGCCAGAAGCTCGGATTTGCGCCGGGGCAATTTCCCGTTCTGCTCGAGCTTTGGGCGGAAGAAGGGCTGACGCAGAAGCAACTGCTCGACCGGCTCGACATCGAACAGGCGACGATGGCCAACACGCTATCGCGCATGGAGCGCGACGGGTTGATCGTCCGCCGCAAGCACCCGCAGGACAAGCGCTCGCAGCAGATATTCCTGACTGACAAGGCCAAGCAGATGGAGGTGGCCGCCAAGGAAGCGGCACTTGCGGCCGACCAGTCGCTGCTGTCCGGCTTAAGGAATTTCGAGCGGGAACTCATGCTCGAATACATGCGGGTGGCGCTTGCCAGCGTCGCGCGCGGAGACGGCCGGGCCTGAGGCCCAGGGGCTGATCGTTCCATCAAAATATTTGGCTTAAAACCGGCTGTTCGACGGGCTACACCGCAACAGGTGATCACACTGCAAGCCGCCGCGGCAGCCTTGAGAGATCGAGGAGCGCTCCGGTCGCCACCGCGATGGGATGACCCGCACGATTTCGTGCTCAATGCGATTTCGGTTTGCCGCCCGATGCAGTAGGTTCCGGCAAAACCTGAAGCAAGGATATGCAAGATGGCAGACATCACCCCCGTTCTCGAACGCGCAGACGCCAATCTGCCAAAGAGCCTCGACCGGCTGTTCGATCTCGTTCGGATCAAGTCGATCTCGACCGACCCGGCCTTCAAGGCGGAATGCCGCAAGGCGGCCGAATGGCTGGTGGCGGAACTCAACAGCCTCGGCTTCACCGCGTCCGTGCGCGACACGCCCGGCCACCCGATGGTCGTCGCCCATCATGACGGCGCGAAAGCCGATGCGCCGCACGTGCTCTTCTACGGCCACTACGACGTCCAGCCGGTCGATCCGCTGAACCTCTGGGATACCGACCCGTTCGAGCCCGGAATCAAGGAAATCGAGCCCGGCCGCAAGGTCATCACCGGTCGCGGCACGGCCGACGACAAGGGCCAGCTCCTGACCTTCGTCGAGGCGGTGCGCGCCTACAAGGACGTTAACGGCGCTCTGCCCTGCCGCGTCACCATTCTGTTCGAGGGTGAGGAGGAATCCGGCTCTCCGTCGCTGAAACCCTTCCTCGAGGCCAATGCCGCCGAACTCAAGGCCGACTATGCGCTGGTCTGCGACACCAGCATGTGGGACCGCGATACGCCCGCCATTTCCGCCGGCCTGCGCGGCCTCGTCGGCGAAGAGGTGATCGTCAGGGCGGCCGACCGCGACCTGCATTCGGGCTACTTCGGCGGTGCTGCCGCCAACCCGATCCGCATCCTCACCACCATCCTCGCCGGGCTGCACGATGAAAACAGCCGCGTGACGCTTCCCGGCTTCTACGAAGGCGTCGAAGAAACCCCGGCGCAGATCAAGGCCGCCTGGGAAACGCTCGGTCAGACGGCGGAGAAATTCCTCGGCGAGATCGGGCTTTCGATCCCGTCCGGCGAAAAGAACCGCTCTGTGCTGGAGCTGACCTGGGCGCGCCCGACGGCGGAAGTCAACGGCATCACCGGCGGCTACACCGGCGAAGGTTTCAAGACGGTGATTGCCGCCGAAGCCTCGGCCAAGGTTTCCTTCCGCCTCGTCGGCAACCAGAACCCGGAAAAGATCCGAGAAGCGTTCCGCGCCTATGTCCGCTCCAAGGTGCCGGCGGATTGCTCGGTCGAGTTCCACGCGCATGGCGGCTCGCCGGCGATCCACCTGCCCTACGAATCGCCGCTGCTCAACACGGCGAAGGTTGCGCTTTCCGACGAGTGGCCGAAGCCGGCCGTCATCATCGGCATGGGCGGCTCGATCCCGATCGTCGGCGACTTCCAGAAGATGCTCGGCATGGAATCGCTGCTCGTCGGCTTCGGCCTTTCCGACGACCGCATCCACTCGCCGAACGAAAAATACGAGCTGCAGTCCTATCACAAGGGCATCCGCTCCTGGATCCGCATCCTCGACGCGTTGGCAGCCTAAGGACGATCGGGCTCGCGGCGGCGTTGCCGCCGCGAGCCTTCACCACATCCGGGGACGGGCCGCCTTGCGCCGCACGGACAACCGGCAGACGCCGGATCGGCCCGATATCTGCGCTTTACCGTTTCCCCTTCACCGTTTCCGGACCGTTTCTCCGTTTCCGGCGGACCTTCAATCCTTGACCTGCGGGGCCTCAGGTGCTTCCTTTTTGTGAAACAAATCACAAAAGGACATCGGATCGTTGGCAAGGGTAAGGACCGAAGCTTTGCGCTGCGGGCGTAAAGCTATTTTCGAGCGGCTGAGCAGACAGGACTTTTCTGATCGAAGACCCATTCCGGCGGCCGCGCGAAAACCGTCCTTGACCTCCGCTATCCCTGCCCTCGATACGATCGCGATGCGGGCATGAAGAGGCTTCAGACGTATTTCTGGCCCGTCGTCGGGCTGCTGGCGATCCTCTTTTCGGTGAACGCGCTCTATCACGAGCTTCGCGGTCTGTCGCTCGACGAGTTCCTGGCAAGTTTCCACGCCATTTCGCTTCAGAGCTGGCTGCTGGCGATCGGCTCGACGCTCGTCGCCTATGCCGCACTCGCGGCCTATGACAGGCTGGCGCTCGACCATCTCGGCCATCGCATCTCGCTGTGGTTCATCACGCTCTGCTCGTTCACCACCTATGCGCTGTCGCACAATCTCGGCGCGTCGGTCTTCTCCGGCGCCGTGGTGCGCTACCGGGCCTATCGGTCCAAGGGCCTGTCGCCGGGCGAAGTCGGCGTGCTCGTCGCCTTCTGCTCCTTCACCTTCACGCTTGGAACGCTAGTGCTTTCCGCCGTCGTGCTTCTCGTCAGGCCCGACATCATCGAGCGTTTCGCCGAGTTCCTGCCGGTCGAGATGTCGCTGACGACAGGCGTGCTGATCCTCGTCGTCATCGGGCTCTACGTGATCGGCAGCCTCGTCGGGCTGCCGTCGTTCCGCACGCGCTGGTTCCAGCTGCACTACCCGAAGCCGAAGATCGTCTTTCGCCAATTGGTGGTCGCGCCTGTGGAACTGATCGGCGCTGCGGGGATCATCTACTTCGCGCTGCCGGAGGCGGGAAACCCGGGCTACATCGTCATTCTCGGGATCTTCCTTGCATCGTTCTCCGCCGCTCTGCTTTCCCATGCGCCCGGAGGACTCGGCGTGCTCGAACTGATCTTCATCGCCGCCCTGCCGGAGATGGATCCGGCGGCCGTGCTTGCCGCGCTTGCGATTTTCCGGCTGCTCTACCTGGTCATTCCCTTCATCCTGGCGCTCGTGGTTATCCTCGTCTTCGAGCGCCAGCGTTTCGTCGCGGAGAAACATCGTCCGGGCGGCACCGATCTGCCCTAGGGGATGTCGTCGCAGCACCGTCGCGCAGCTGCGCGGCGGCGCCCACAGGACGGCAAGGGCCGGCTTACGGCGCGTTGCAAACGGCAGGCACCGCCTTTTCGATCGGTCCCTGCACCTCCCGGAGCCGGGCAGCTTCGATCTGGTAGGGCGTGAACGGCGGCACCTGCGCCGACGGGTTGATGATGCGCGCGACGTAGCAGCCCGAAAAAAACCGGACGCGCGAAGGCTTCTCGACGGATTTCACCGCCACAGGTATTGCGGCATAGATGCTGCCGGCGCCGGCGTCGGTGCGGACCTTGCCGATCGTCACTTCGACGGAAACGGTGCGGGCGTAGCCGCGGGTGAAAGCCTTGAAACCGCCGGTCGGTTTCGTTTCGCCGAAATAGCCGTAGGCGCGGGCATACTCCTTGCGGTTGATCGCGTTGTACAGCGAGCGCACGAGTGCTGCACCATCCGAGCGGTCGTCGACATAGGCGACACTGTTCTGTGCCTGACCGGAGCCGCTCGCGCCAGCGAGGGCACCAAGAGCGATGACGGCGGTTCTGAACTTCATGCAATCCTCCTTCACGCCACTGCATGTGTCCCGCAAGCGCACCCGATCAAGGGACAGAAACATGCAGAATTTCAAAGTCCTGCAGCGACCTTTGCTTGCGCGTCTGACAGGATGCGCGGCGCTGTGGCCGCATCCGAGCACAACAATAGGGCGAAGCCATAGCAGGTTTCGCCGAAATGACAGTGTCGGGCGGTCAGGCGGGCGGAAGGCCTGCTCGCCTGCGGGCGACGACCCGCTCGCGCCAGACGGTGAAGATGCCGGCAGCGACCACCAGCACGGAGCCGGCGATCATGTTGGTCGTCAGCGTCTCGCTGAAGAGCGTCACGCCCATGATCGAGGCCAGCACGAGCTGCAGGTAGGTGAGCGGCTGGACCGCAACGGCGTCGAGGACCTCATAGGCGCGGATGAGGAAGTAGTGGCTGGACGAGCCGGTGATGCACAGAAGCAGCATCCATCCCCAGTCCTCAGGCGCAAGCGGCGTCCAGAAGAAGGGACCGACGAGGCTGAGCGCGCCGGCGCCGACGACGCCGGTGTAGAAGAAGCTGGTCATCGCCGAATCCGTTCGGCTGACGAGCCGCGTGACGATGACGTAGAGCGCGAACAGAAGGGCTGCGCCGAGCGGCAACAGGAAGGCCTGCTCGAACGTTCCCTCGGCCGGTTTCAGGATCAACAGCACCCCGCCAAGACCGACCGAGATCGCCAGCCAGCGCCGCCATCCGACCCGTTCGCCCAGAAGCGGCATGGACAAAAGGGCGACGAACAGCGGCGTCGCCGCAAGGATGGCCTGCGAATGGGCGAGCCCCACCCAGGTAAACGACGTGATGACCATCACGATCTGCGCCGGCAGCAGGACGCCGCGCAGGATCTGGAGCCAGGGCCTGCCTGTCGTGGCGGTCACCTTCAGCCCTTCCTTCGTGCGCGCGGCAAGCGCCACGGCAAAAAGCGCGAAGGCCCAGTAGCGGATCATCGCGACAAAGACCGGCGGGTAGATGGCGCCGAGATGCTTGGAAATGCCGTCCTGGATCGAAAAGATAAGGATCGCCAGCAGCGTGAAGATGTAGCCGTTTGCTCTGGAAGGCTTGAGGGCTGGAGAAATGGAGGACGTCATGGCGGGCCGATACTTGCATGAACCTGCCGCGCTGCCGATTGCGCACGGCGAACGCCCACATACATCGAAACTCAGGCCGGTTCGAGACATGAAAAGAGCCCCGTGTGGGAGGAGGTACACGGGGCTCTCGAACTTGATCGATGGCTGGGAGGAGGAGTGCCACCGATCCGCATCGGGCGCCGCGGGAGGAGGTGCAGCGCTTCGATAAGTCATATAATAATTATGCATCGCAGCAATTTCAAGTGCATTTTTTGCATCGCACAAAATCGTGAAGGCGGGCTCACCCACCTCAGTAACCACACGTAAACCACAACCTTTGATGGCTTTTTACAAATTCTCATCTTTTAAGATATACGACTATTTATACGCCTATACGATATTTTCCCTCCATAATTGCAAGCATTTCAGATGAAATTGTTGCTGCAGATTCCGACTGCAATCATTGTTGTCCTGATCCTCACCACCTGGTTTGCCAGCCTGCGTCTCATCGTCCTGCCGCCCGGCTCGTACAAGCTGAGAGCCATGACGGTCTTTATCTATCAGGGTCACGACTATCGTCTCGTCGACAGCCCGTTTGCCATGTGCGGTCGGCAGACCTATCCGGCCGAGGATTGCGTGGACATCGCCATGAACCAGATGGGCAAGAAGATCCTGCTGCGCTTCCCCTACAGCCAGTGGCTCTACGACTATACCGAACCGGACGCCGCCCGCCCGACGGCTTCGATCGAAGACACGCCGTTGCGGACATCCGTTCACTAGGGCCGGATCGTCCCGCGGACGTTCAACGACGGTCTTCGGGGCGCCCGTTGGCACGACGCGTGCGGGCAAGCTGTTGAAGACCATGGGTATTTCACGTTCAGCTTCTTAACCCCCCCTTAAATTGCCGCATTTAAAGTTCACCCGGTCGCCGTGGTGGACGGGCGTGGGACGCCGTGACCGCCGTCGAAATCGATTGGCCGCAACGGTTGCGCGCCATGGACCACCGCACAGCGGTGAAGGATGTATCAAACGGCATGGCAACAAGCGGCAGGTCAGGGCAGCGGATCGAGCCCTCGTTCGGCGGGGACGAGCAGGACGACGACGATTTTCGCGTCGAGGCCAGCGACCGCGTGACCGCCAGCCGCAAAGCGGCGCCGCGCGGAAAAACCTCAAGCGGCGGCAAGAAGAAGAAAAAGGCAACAAGCAAGCGTGGCGGCAGCCGTCGTAGTTCCGGCGGCGGTGGCGGCCTTGTCGGCCTTGTCCGCACGCTGTTTTACTGGTGCATCGTGCTCGGCATCTGGGGCGCGATGGGTGTCGGCGGACTGGTGCTCTATTACGGCGCGCGCATGCCGAGTGCCGAAAGCTGGTCGATCCCGGAGCGTCCACCGAACGTCAAGATCCTCGCCGTCAGCGGCGATATCATCGCCAATCGTGGCACCACCGGCGGCGAGGCGCTGTCGCTCGAAAACATGTCGCCCTACATTCCCCAGGCGGTGATCGCGATCGAGGACCGGCGCTTCTATTCGCATTTCGGCGTCGATCCGCTCGGCCTTGCACGCGCCATGCTGACCAACGTCACCACAGGCCGCATGGTCCAGGGCGGCTCGACCCTGACCCAGCAGCTTGCCAAGAACCTGTTTCTCTCGCCGGAACGCACGCTGGAGCGCAAGGTGCAGGAAGTGCTGCTCGCCTTCTGGCTCGAGCAGAAATACTCCAAGGACCAGATCCTAGCGATGTATCTCAACCGGGTGTTCTTCGGCTCCAACGCCTATGGCGTCGAAGCGGCCTCTCGGCGCTACTTCAACAAGTCGGCGCGCGACGTAAACCTCGGCGAAGCGGCACTGCTCGCCGGGCTGCTGAAAGCCCCGTCCCGGCTGTCGCCGGCGCGCGATCCCAAGGCCGCCGAAGAGCGCGCCCAGGTTGTTCTCGGCGCCATGCGCGAGGAAGGCTATGTCACCGACAGCGAGATCAAGACTGCGATGTCGCAGACACCGACCAAGGCCAAGAGCTACTGGTCGGGCGCCGAGCACTATGTCGCCGACATGGTGATGGACCAGCTTCCCGGCATGATCGGCGAGATCAAGGAAGACCTCGTCATCGACACGACGATCGACCTGAACCTTGAAAAGAAGGCCGAGGAGGTGATCAGCACGACGCTCGACACCGACGGCAAGAAGCTCGACGCCTCGCAGGCGGCCCTGGTCTCGATCGACGGCACCGGCGCGATCCGGGCGCTCGTCGGCGGCAAGGACTATGCCGAAAGCCAGTTCGACCGCGCCTCCAAGGCCAAGCGCCAGCCGGGGTCGGCCTTCAAGCCCTTCGTCTATGCCGCGGCGATGGAAATCGGCCGCACGCCGATGTCGATCCGCAACGACGGCCCGGTCCGGATCGGCAACTGGACGCCCGAGAACTACGACCAGAAATATCGTGGCGAGGTGACGATCGCCGATGCGCTCGCCAATTCGCTGAACACGATCGCGGCCCAGCTCGTCATGGAGGTCGGTCCGTCGAACGTCGTCAAGGTCGCCCATCGCCTTGGCATCGATTCAGAGATGCAGGCCAACGCCTCGATCGCGCTTGGCACCTCGGAGGTGAGCCTGGTCGAGCTGACGTCGGCCTATGCGCCGTTCATGAACGGCGGGTTCAAGGCGACCCCGCACGTCATCCGCCGGATCTCCAAGGCTGATGGCACGGTGCTTTACGAAAACACCTACGACAACCCGCCGCGCGTCCTCGACCCGGCGATCGTCAGCGAAATGAACCAGATGATGGTGCGCGTGCTGACCAAGGGCACAGGCAAGAAGGCGCAGATGAAGGGCTGGGAAGCGGCCGGCAAGACCGGCACGACACAGTCCTTCCGCGACGCGCTCTTTGTCGGCTACACCTCGAATCTCACCACGGGCGTCTGGTTCGGCAACGACGACGGCAAGTCGATGAAGAAGGTGACCGGCGGTGGTCTGCCGGCAAAGGCCTGGCACGACTACATGATGGCGGCGCACGAGGGCCTCTCCCCGTCACCGCTGTTCGGCACGACCGGCGTGCAGCCGGTCTTCGACGACGGCACCGCGGCTCCCTCGGGCGACCTGATGTCGGGCGACCCGGAGGCCTTCCCCGATGCGCCTGTCGGCGTCGATGGCGGCGTCGCGATCGGGCAGCGTCCGGTCGACCAGGGCGGCCAGTGGGGCGGCCAATGGGGCGGTGAAGCGGCCAGCCAGAACAACGGCGGTCTCGTGCCGCCGGCCGATGTCGGCGAGACAACCGGCGCCACCCGCCGCACGACACTTTTCGATATTCTGACCGGCGGCTGAGCCAGGACGGGGTCACTGGGGCCCCCGCGCGACCGGGGCTGTTTTCCCGGCCGCAAACCGCCTATTTCCGGCCGGACGAATACCGGGCTTGCATTTGCCCCCAAACGCCCCGCAGAATGCCTTGCAGTCCGAAACGCCGGTCCTTATATACGCCGCATCGGCGCAGTCTCAGCTGCGAAGAAATCCAAAGACCATCCCGTTAGGGGCTGTCCCACGAATGCCTGACCGGGTTCCGACAGTCCGCTGCAAGGAGAGAACGACATGGCTAAAGTTATTGGTATTGACCTGGGAACGACCAACTCCTGCGTCGCCGTCATGGACGGAAAAGACGCGAAGGTCATCGAAAATGCCGAGGGTGCGCGCACGACCCCCTCGATGGTGGCATTCAGCGACGACGGCGAACGTCTCGTTGGTCAGCCGGCCAAGCGCCAGGCGGTCACCAACCCTGAAAACACGCTTTTTGCGATCAAGCGCCTGATCGGCCGGACCTTCCAGGACCCGACCACGCAAAAAGACAAGGACATGGTTCCTTACAAGATCACCAAGGCCGACAATGGCGACGCCTGGGTCGAAGCGCACGGCACGGAT
>NZ_DASYGZ010000031.1:0-2314 GCF_035999135.1 Ensifer sp. | reverse complement strand
GCCGGCAGTCATCCGACAGGACTGCGAGGGAAGGCTATTCGGTCAAACTTGTGCGAAAATGAATGTGTTGGACCGCGCCAGGGCAAATAGCGCGGTCCAACCGTTTCCACCGGGTGCCGTGACCGACGACGTGGCAGAACTTTCGCCGTCGCCCGCAGGCAGCGGCCGTGTTGCGGCGGATCGGGCGACCGGTTGCCGGTCGCTATCCGCCGCTTGCGCCTTACTGCTGGAACAGGCGCAGGATGTTCTCGGAATTGGTGTTGGCGATCGACAGCGCCTGGATGCCCAGCTGCTGCTGGGTCTGCAGCGCCTTCAGCCGTGTCGATTCCTCGTTCATGTCCGCATCCACCAGGCGGCCGACGCCCTTGTCGATCGTGTCCATCAGGTTGGCGATGAAGCCTTCCTGCAACTCGATGCGCTTGGTGATCGCGCCAAGGGTGGAGCCCGCATCCGTCAACTGATTGAGAATGCGCTCGACGACGCTGATCATGTCGGACATCTCGGCCGGCGTCGTCGACGTGGTCAGCTTGATTTCCGCCGTCGTTCCGATCGGCGTCGTCACCGGCGCTCCGATCAGGTGGTACATGCGTGCACCGAGCGTGCCGGGAGGAGAGGTGAGCTGGGACGCGTCGTAGTTTCTGGTCAGGATGCCGCGGCTGGCGTTCTTGTCGATCAGCATCGACTGCGAGGTGTCGAAGTCGAGCGTGGTGACCGATACGTTGCCGTTGGCGTCACGGTTGAACGAAGCCACCACCGACTTGGTGCCGACCGGGGCCGCGTTTGCATTGTAGAGCCAGTTTTCGCTCGAGAAGGAGGCGGACTGGGCGGCCGAGATGAGCTGGTTCTTAAGCTCGGTGATTTCCTTGTCGATCTTCAGCTTGTCGACACCCGGCTCGCTGGCGGCGACCAGCTTGCGCTTGATCTCGCTGACGACTTCGATCGACGAGTTCATCGCGGCGTAGGCCGTATCGATCTTGGCTGCACCGAGGCCAAGCGCGTCCTGGACGGTCGAAAGTGCTGCGTTGTCCGACCGCATGGTGGTCGCGATCGACCAGTAGGCTGCATTGTCCGCCGCGGTCTGTACGCGGTAGCCCGAGGAGATCCGGTCCTGGACCTCGGCCATGTCAGAATTGATCGAACGCAAAGTCTGGAGAGCCGCCATAGCGGCGGTATTGGTCATGATGCTGGTCATTGGTCACCTGCCCCGAATGAATTTCTAAGGACATTCCGGAGTGCGGCACCGGCAGCGACGGGACTGGCATCATGCGAATCGCCCCTGTTTTGCCCTGGGGGCGACCCTTCGCTCTTAACCCATACTTAACGATCCCATAGTTAACAAATGGTTAATGGCGTTAGGAAGTCGGTAACGAAAGTGAACCGACGTTAGGAAAGATGCATGAAAGGTTAAGCCGCGGCGGACCACGATCGGCCGCCGGAACAGGCAGGCTCGCTTGAGACCGATCGGGCTTCGCGAAACGAGAAAGGGCCGCACGGTCCCTGCGGACGGTGCGGCCCCTTGATGGCGTGTGACGACGGGCGGGATTGGCCCGTCGTTTCTTGTCTATTAGCGGAACAGCGAGAGGATGTTCTGCGAGTTGGTGTTCGCGATCGTCAGCGACTGGATGCCGAGCTGCTGCTGTGTCTGCAGAGCCTTGAGGCGCGTCGACTCTTCGTTCATGTCGGCGTCGACGAGGCGGCCAACGCCCTTCTCGATCGAGTCCGTGAGGTTCTCGACGAAGCCCTTCTGCAGGTCGATACGAGCGTTGAGCGCACCGAGGTCGGCGGCAGCGTCGGTCATCTGCGTCAGGACCGAGTCAACACCCGACAGAGCCTGCGCCAGGGCGCCGCCCGTCATGTTGGTGATGTCGAGCGTCAGGACGCTGTAGGTCAGCGCTACGGTCGCGCCGGTTGCGTCGGCGTAGGAGATGTTGCTGGAGAGCAGGCCCGTGCCGCCGGTGACGTTGTTGCCAGCGGTGTCGACTTCGATGAGCGAGCTCTTGTTCGTGTCGTACTGCAGCGTCGTCAGGCTGACGTTGCCCTTGGCGTCGCGGTTGAACGAACCGACAACCGACTTGGTGCCAGCCGGGTTGTTGGCGTCGGTGTAGACCCAGTTTTCGCCGGAGAACGAGGCCGACTTGGCAATGCTCAGGAGCTGGCTCTGCAGTTCCTTGATTTCCTTCTGGATCTTGCTCTTGTCAACGCCCGGCTCGCTGGCGGTAACCAGCTTCTTCTTGATTTCGTCGACGACGTCCTTGGAGTTTTCCATGGCCGACGAAGCAACGTCGGTCTTGGCAGCGCCGAGGCCGAGGGCGTC
>NZ_DASYGZ010000012.1:0-12039 GCF_035999135.1 Ensifer sp. | reverse complement strand
ATCGGTCCACAGCCCCTCGCCGACGATGTTGCGGCTCAGATAGAGTTCCTGGTCGAAATCGATGAAGAAGGCGGTCAACTCGCCACTCAGGGCATCGCCTTCGTAGTGGGTGCCGATTTCGTAGGTCTTTGCCTTTTCCGGATGCAGGCCGTCCGTGGTCGACGCCAGATGGCTGTACTGCTGCGGCCCGAAGGAAACCCCGGCATTCGCAAAGACGCTCCACACGTCATTGACCTGATAGGCAACGGAGAGTGTGGGAAGAAGCTCGTTCGCATCGATTTCAGGTGATCGTTTGCCTGTCACCGCGCCGCCGGCAAGATCCGTGACCGTATTGTCCGTGCTGATCATCTCGTAGCGGATGCCGGGCGTGATCGTCCAGTTTCCGATGCCGATCTTGTCGTCGATGTAGACGGCATGCGCCGTCGTGCCGCCCTCGCTCGTCTGGTAGGTGTTCATCGACAGATCGTATGGATTGGTACCGGAAGCGCGCGTGTAGAAGCCTGTCCGCGCAGCGACTTCGGAACTCTCCTCCCAGAGATAGCGATAGCCGACGGTCACTTCGTGCGTCGTGTCTCCGAGCTCGAAAAGGCGCGAGTAGCGCGGCTCGATGCCGAAATATTCGTAATCTCGCGGCGCGGACGTGAGGCGGTATCGGCCCGCATTGGTGCCTGTGCCCTGCTGTTCGACGTGGCTTCCGCGGAAGGAGTTCACATAGTAGCCGAGCACTTCGAAATTGTTCTCGCCGTCGTCGTGCTGATAACGCAGCGAGATGTCATTGCGGCGTCCACTGAACTCGTCGTAGCGACGCGTCGACTGGAAGGGGTCCTCGGCATATTCGGCGGTCGTCAGGCCGCCGGGCATGCGGCCCTCGCCGCTATAGTGGTGATACTGCAGGCCGATCGTATCGCTATCGGACAGCTCGTACTTGCCCTTGAGGATAAGGTCGTCGATGTCCGTGCGATCGTTGCCGTCGCGGTAGCCTTCGCCGTGAATGCCGGAATAAAGAAGCGCCGCACCGAGCCCGTCGTCATTGGTGCCGCCGACAAGCAGGCTGGGCGTCGCCTTTACGCCACCATTGGCCTCGGCACCCGACGAGATCCGGGCCGTGAATTCCTCCGGGATCGGGTGCGTGACGAAGTTGATGATCCCGCCGACATTCTGCGGCCCGTAGCGGACGGAGCCGGCACCACGCACGACGTCGATCGCTTCAACATTGCCGAGCGTCAGGGGAAACAGCGACAGCTGCGGCTGGCCGTAAGGCGCATAGGACAGTGGAACACCATCCATGAGCACGGTCGAGCGCGGGGAAAGCCGGGAGGTCAGACCACGCACACCGAGGTTCAGCGAAACGTCGCTGCCGCCGGTTCCGCTGCTTTCCTGGACCTGTACGCCCGGGATCTGGTTGAGCGCATCGCGAACATCCATCGCGCCGCGCTCCTCGAACTCCTCCTTGTCGACGATCGTACGGGCGCCGGGATGCTTCAGCATCTTCTCCTTGTTGGGCTCTTCCAGCCAGTTGCCGATGACGGTAATCGCCTCGAGTTGCGTTGAGCTCCCCTCGGTCGCGTCCTGGGCAAATCCCTGTATCGGAATGATTGCAGCGGAAGCCAGCAGCGCCGACCTGATAAAGTTGCGATTGCGAAACATCGGTCCCCCGATTGAAAAGAACGTGCCGACACCGCGCGCGACGACCGTTCGCACGAGGCTGAGACTTCAGAAATGGAATGATGACGCGTTGAGAGCTTCGACCGCATTGACGGCCGAGATCTCTGCAAGCGCTAGCGTCTGGGATTTCGGAGATTTTTCATTCGCAGCCCCCGTCAGGCAAAGCAGAAGACCGCGACGATTGCGGCCATGTCGGAGCTACTACATTATTGAATGTGCACACTTCAATAAAACATTACCATCTTACTCATATTTTTTAGAGGCGCCAAATTTAGAGGGCTGGCACACCGCTACGGCAGACGTCCCCGCAGATCGGCGAGACGTTCCCGCGTCTCCAAGGCGCGTCCCTGGTTACGAGCGGCAATGCCGTAAGCAAGCATGTCCGAGACGACGATTGCCCCGAGCGTCCAGCTCGCAAGCCCCGTCGCGGATCCGACGCAGGTGAGGACAGCCGAGACTTTCTCCCGGTAGAGGTCCGTCAACTGTACGCCGCAAACCAGGACCACAAGACAGCCGAGCTTTTGGGCATGATCGACGACGAGCCTGAGCTCTCGCGTATCGCGCGCCGTGTGGAAGAGCACGATGACATCGCCGGCACGCAGGTCGATCAGTTCGTTTGCCAGGGAAAAACCCGACGATCCGGTATGACGTGTGCGCAGCCCAACGCGGCTGAGCGCAATCGCACAGTGCCGCGCCTCCACTTCCGATCTGCCGATCCCGATGCACCACACAGTATCAGCCTGATCGAGGAGTTGCGTCGCATGGGAGAGCTGGGCAACGTCCAGCTTCTCCTCACAGGAATCCATGATCTCGTGTACCGTGGAGAACACCCGCTTCTTGATTGCGGCGATATCATCGCCGGTCGCACGAAAACGCTGTGACAGACGCTCCGTGGTGGGCACGCTCTTTGCCATGGCACGGCTGCACAGTCTCTTCAGCTCCGGCAGCCCAGTGAACCCGAGCCGTCGTGCGGCCCGGATAACCGTCGCATCGCTGGTGCCGCTCCTGGCCGCAATGTCCTCGGCATTCTGGAAAACGAGCTCGTCGATCGGTGTTGCCAGGAGATACTCGGCAACCGCAAGCTCAGAGCGGCTAAGCTTGGCCTTGTGCTGCTGGAATCGATCTTGAAGCGTATTTTGTCCATCCAAAGCCGTGTGCATCCCGTTGTGTCGTTGTTGAGGGGCCCGGAACGTCTATAGCAATTTGCCAATTCATCGAATCGCCGGCTCTCAGGTTCTTTCCTGCCAGCTCTACTTCTAGCAGCACACACTCAACGAAGTCACCGGTCTGCAGGCTCGGCCTTTCTCGTGGCTGAACACGACCCATCCTTGCGATCGCCGGCACGGCGAACAGCCCGCCGCCTCCGGGAGCCGCCGTCCATCAATGGCGACTGCAGCTTCAGTCCGCCTTCAGCGCGGCCTCAATGGTCGCAAAGATCATCTCGACCTCACCCTCGCCGATGGTAAGCGGCGGCGACAGCACGATCGTGTTTGCCACCGGACGAACGAGCACGCCGTGTTCGTAGCAGTACTCGTAGACTTTCCTGGCGAGCGCCTTGCCACTGACGGGATCCTCTCCAAGCTCGATGCCAGCGAGCAGTCCGAGGTTGCGAATATCGACGACACCTGGAAGGCCCTTGAGGCTGTGGGCACATGTTTGCCAATGCGCTTCAAGCCGCGCTGCCCTTTCGAACAGACCTTCGGAAACATAGACATCGAGCGAGGCGAGGCCGGCGGCCGCTGCCAGCGGATGGCCGGAATAGGTGTAGCCGTGGGACAGTTCGACGGCACCCGAGGCCGCTCTCCCGGTGACTGTGTCGTAGATTACGCTTGAGGCGATTACGCCGCCCATCGGAACCGCGCCGTTGGTCATGCCTTTCGCGATCATCAGGAGGTCGGGTTTGACCCCGAAGCGATCGGCTGCAAAGGGTCGGCCAAGCCGGCCGAAGCCGGTGACGACCTCGTCGAAGATCAAGAGGATGCCGTGGCGCGAGCAGAGTTCACGCAACCGCTCGAGATAGCCGACCGGCGGTACGAGCACGCCGGTCGAACCGGCGACAGGTTCGACGACGACTGCTGCGATCGTCGAGGCGTCGTAGGTCGCGATCATCTGTTCGAGTGCATCGGCAAGCTCTGCACCGTGGCGAGGCTGACCGAGGCTGAAGGCGTTCCTTGCCGGATCGTGCGTATGCGGCAGGTGAACGGCGCCCGGCAAGAGCATGCCGAACTGCTTTTTGTGCGGCCCCATCCCGGCCGCAGACAAGCCCCCGAAGCCAACGCCATGATAGCCGCGCTGGCGCCCGACGATGCGCTGGCGCTGCCCCTCTCCCCGAGCGTGATGATAGGCCAGCGCAATCTTGATTGCCGTATCGGCGGCTTCGGAACCGGAATTGGTGAAGAACACGTGGTTCATATCCGCCGGAGCGATCGACGTCAGCCGATTGGCGTATTCGAAGACCAGCGGATGCCCGAGGCCAAACGAGGAGGCGAAGTCGAGCCGCGCCGCCTGCTTCTGGATGGCTTCGACGATCCGCGGATGACCATGTCCGGCGTTGACGCACCAGAGACCGGCAATGGCGTCGAGCAGGCCATGGCCGTTGCTGGTAAAATAATAGAGCCCCTCGGCATGCGAGATCAGCGCCGCATTCGCCTTGAAATCCCGGTTTGCCGTGAACGGCATCCAATAGGCATCGAGGCTGTTCGGTCCGGGCGTGGTGAGCGTATCCATGTGATTGGGCCTTCGTTGTCAGATCGTCGAGCAGGCGCGCCGGCGAGGTGCGTCGGCAGGCCTTCAGGCGGCGATTTCATCCTGGTAGGTCGGGTAGCTCTTGAAGCTCGGATTGTCGGCCGGCAGCACAGCGAGTTCCATTTCACCTGCCGCCGGCCGCATCACGATGGTCGCGACCGTCGCCGAGACATGGCCGCGGGACGAACGATGTGGCGGACGGCAGACGGCGTAGGGGTAACCGAACTTGTCGGCAAGTGCGGCCTTGACCTCGGTGACCCCGATCTTGTCGGACCTTTCGAGAATGCGGCGAACGCGCCAATCGCGGTAGAAACTGTCCGACCAGCTCGAATGGGCATGCTCGCGCAGTTTCAGAAGCGCCGTCTGGCTCTGCCAATGGTTGGCATGTACGATGAGATCGTTTTCCGGATAGATGTTGAACGCTTCGTCCGGCGCGCATTCGAAGCTGACGGCAAAGCCATCCTTGTGGCTGACAATGATGTTGTTCGACGCCGACTTTCTCGTTCCAGCCACCGCGCGCATCGCCATCGCCAAATGTTCCTGCTGCAGAACCATGCGCCGGATGAGCGCCAGCGGCACGCCATCACCGTTAAAGTCACGATCGCTCTCGAGATAATTGGCCGTAACGGCGATGCCCCTGTCGTTCATGCCGCTGCGCGCGAGGCCGCCGGCCTCGGTAAAGGTCTGGTAGGACGGACCTTGATCAGGCTTGACGCGCAGGACGATCGCCGTCTCCGCGCATTCTGCCATCCAGTCCCAGTTCTGCGCGTGCACGAGCTCTCCGGTGGCGCTGCGCTCAGGCAGGACAACGACACCGGTGCAGCCATCACCCGAATGCTCGGCCCTCGCCGCCTGCGTCCTTCGCGCCCTCGCAAGGATCTCGGTGCGGGCATTGATCAGCACGACGTGCTCGAACGGCAAGTCCGCACCTTCGGCGATGCCCTTCATCTCCACGACGAAATTCGGGTCGAACGCCTCGATAAGCGGAACATAGCCGGTGACGATCGACGCCAGGTCGTCGGCCAAGACACCGAGCGTCGCGAGCCGGCCGGCGTAGAGTTCGACACTACGACGCACACGGTCCTTCGCCTGCTGCCCATACTGACGGCCGCGCTCGAGCGGAGCTCCTGCGATCGAAACGAACGGAAATGGTGCGGCGCTCATCTGTCTTCTCTTTCACTCATTGTTGCGTTTTGTGAATTTAAAATGCACTATCGCAAACAATTGTCCAGAGGAAATCGAACAGCTATGTCAGAAGCGCACCCCAAAGACCGATCAGACCCTGGAGCCAGTTGATGAGCACGGATAGCAGCCCGAGCGCGCTGCAGATCGACATTGCCAGGCAGATCCTGCTGCAGGCACAAAAGGAAGGCTGGCGCGCCGGTCATCCGATTGTGGAGAAGACCCTGGCGACGATGTTTGGCGTTTCGCGCACACCGATGCGGGCCGCTCTCGAGATCCTTGCGTCCAAGGATCTGGTGCGCCTCATCCCCAACAAGGGCTTTGTCGCCGCCACCGATCTCGGCACCGACACCTACATCGAAACGTTCAGCGAGAGCGAAACGGAACGCCTTAAGCAGCAGATCCTGCGCGACCGCTCGGTCGGCACCATTCCACAGGAAGTGTCAGAAAACGAACTGACGGAACGGTACGGCATTGCGCGCGGAACGATCCGCAAGGCGTTGACACAACTGTCCTCGCAAGGCCTCATTCACCGCCAGCGCGGCCACGGATGGGCGTTTGTCGATTCACTCGACAGCGCAGAAAGCCTGGCGGAAAGCTACAGGTTTCGTATCGCGGTCGAGCTTGCGGGCCTTGCCGAGCCGAACTACCGCGCCGATCCGGATGCGCTTAAGGCCCTCATCGCCGAACACGAAAGCATGCTCGACCAGATCAATGCCGCCGGCAGCATCACCCGCGACAGTTGGCTGAAACTGAACGCCTCCTTTCACGAGACGCTCGCCACCTGGTCCGGCAACCGCTTCATCCTGCAATCCGTGCGCATGCAGAACGACCTCAGACTACTGCGCGAGTCCTCGGTATTCGACCGGCTCCGCCCCGAGCGCATGGAGAGATCGCTGAAGGAGCACATCCAGATCCTCAGATACATCGGCTCGGGCGAGACCGAATTCGCCCAACTTGCGCTGCGGCGCCACCTAGAATCGACGCTGCAGAAGGTCGAGGACCGCATCCGCAGCGAAAGATAACCCCTCTCGAGAGCGCATTTGCCTCCTCATTTGCAGAGGCGGAAAAGGTTTGCGATTTTTCGTATTGCATTATGAGCAAACAAAAGGCACAGTTCACTCAACCGGAAAAACCGGAAAACCACAAAGAGGAGAACTGAGGTGAACCGTAGACAGAGACTGGCCGCGTCGGCCGCAGCAATAGCGCTGACCTTGGCCTGCGGCCCGGCCGCTGCCGAAACGCTGAAGATCGCACTCAATGCCGACATCCGCAGCCTTGACCCGGGCGTCAACCGAGACGCCAACAGCGACGCCGTCGTGTTGCACATGGTCGAGGGTCTCGTCGCCTACAGCGAGGACGCCTCGGTAAAGCCGCTGCTCGCCAAGGAGGTCGCGGTCTCGGACGACGACCTCACCTACACCTTCACGCTCAGGGATGGCGTCAAGTTCCATAACGGCAACGTGCTCACTTCGGCCGACGTCGTCTGGAACTGGAACCGCTACATGGACGAAGCCACGAAATGGCGATGCCGTAACGACTTTGCCGATGGCGGCGCCGCCCATGTCGTATCCGTCACGGCACCCGACGACAAAACCGTCGTGTTCAAGCTAGAAAAGCCGAACGCTCTTTTTCAGGCAACGCTTGCCAGAACCGACTGCGGCATGACCGGCATTCTCGATAAATCATCGTTCAACGCCGACGGCTCGTTCAATGTGCCTGTCGGCACCGGTCCCTTCCGCTACAAGGAATGGCGTAAGGGCGAATTCATCGACCTGGAAGCCTTTGCCGACTACGCGGTACGCGACGAAGAAAAGCGGGACGGCTACACCGGCGCCAAGCGTCCGCTCGTCGAGGCCGTCCGCTTCGCCGTCATTCCCGATCGCTCCTCCGCCAAGGCTGCCCTGCTCAATGGCGACATCGATATCGTACCCGACGTTCCCTATGCCGACGTCGAGGAGTTCAAGCAGAACGCCGATACAGCGGTTTCGCTGGCGACCAATCCCGGCATCGTCGCGCTCCTGTTGCAGACACGCGATCCCTTGCTCAAGGACATGCGCATCCGCAAGGCGATCGCCATGGCTCTCGACACCAAGACCATGGTCGAGGGAATCACGCTCGGCCTCGGCAAGGCCAACAACTCGCTGATACCGCCGACCTCAAAGTACCATTCGCCGGCCCAGACCCAGGGCTATAGCTACGATCCCGAGGCGGCAAAGGCGCTCCTGCGGGAAGCCGGTTACAACGGCCAACCGATCAAGCTCATCGCCAATACGCGCTATTCCAACACCTACGACGCAGCAATCGTGGCACAGGCAATGCTGCAGCAGGTCGGCATAACCGCTGAACTCGAAGTGCTGGAGTGGGCGGCACAGCTCGACCGCTATCAGAGCGGCAACTATACGGCGATGGTATTTCCCTATTCGGGACGCTACGACCCGGCGCTAACCATGGACTCCGTCATGGGCAACAAGGACAAGGAGCCGCGCAAGGTCTGGGACGATCCAGAGGCACAAGCCATGCTCGCCGATGCCGTGCGCTATTCCGATCCGGCCAAGCGCCAGGAGCTCTTCGACAAGCTGCATGCGCGCTTCCTGGAAACCGTGCCCTTCATCATGCTCTATAACGGGCTCGAGGCGTCGGCCTACCAGAAACACGTCCAGAACTACGCGGCTTCGATCTTCTCCATGCCCAGGGCATGGGAAGTCACGATCGCCGAGTAAGAGGGTCCGGTCGAGATGCTGCGCTTCATCCTGTCGCGAATGGGAATGGCCGTTCCGACGGTCTTCCTCGTCGCCGTCGTCGTCTTCTTCCTGATCCGCCTCGTTCCTGGTGATCCGGCGGCACTCCTGCTTGGAGACATGGCGTCGCCTGAGAGCGTCGCCGCCCTGCGGTCGGATCTCGGGCTGGACAAGAACATCCTGGCGCAGTTTGCGATCTGGTTGACCAACGTGTTCCAGGGCGATCTCGGGACGTCCATCACGACGAAGGAGCCGGTGGCCCATCTCGTCATCGAGCGCTTCAAGGTGAGCGCCGGCATCGTCCTCGTTGCCGTCGCCCTTGCCTCGCTGGTTGCGGTCCCCGCCGGCTTCATTGCCGCGCTCCGGCAGAACTCGAAGCTTGATCTGACGCTGGTATCAGTTGCGGCCTTGCTCTTGTCGATCCCGACCTTTTGGCTCGGCCTCGTCATCCTGCTCATCTTCGGCCTCAAGCTCGGTTGGTTGCCGGTGGTCGGTTACGTATCGGTTGCCGAAGACCCGAGCCGGGGGCTGCTTTACGTGCTGATGCCGATCCTCACGCTGTTCCTGCACGAGATCGGCGTGCTCGTGCGCATGGCCCGTGCCTCGGCGCTCGAAGTCCTAAGGCTCGACTACATTACCCATGCGCGCGCCAAGGGCCTTCCCGAGCGCACCGTGTTGTGGCGACACGTGTTTCCCAACGCCTTTGCGCCGACGCTCACGCTGATCGGCCTGGTGCTTGGCAACATGCTGGGCGGTATCGCCGTCGTCGAGACCGTGTTCACCATTCCCGGCCTCGGGCGCCTTCTGGTCGATGCGATCTTCGGCCGTGACTATCCGGTAATCCAGGGATGCCTGCTGTTCATCGCTGTCATCTACGTGCTGGTCAATCTGATCGTCGACCTGTGCTATCCGCTCTTCGATCCGCGAGTGAAAATCACATGAAGACCCTTTCTGCCAATGCGATGGTTGGCGGCCTGTTCGTCGGCGCCTTCGTGATCGCAGCCTGCATCGGTTCGGTCTGGACACCCTACGATCCGATGGCACTCGACATGAAGGCACGCCTGGCCGGACCATCGATCCAGCACCTGCTCGGCGCGGACGAGTTCGGGCGCGACGTGCTCAGTCGTCTGATGCTCGGCGCCTCGGCAAGCGGCATCGTCAGTCTCGCGACCGTTGCGATTGCGACCGTTCTCGGCACCGCGCTGGGCTCGATATCAGGTTATCTCGGCGGATGGACGGACCGGGTGCTCGTTGCCGTCACCAACGCCCTGCTCGCTTTCCCCGGGATCCTGCTCGCACTCGGCCTGCTGGCGATCTTTGGCGCGAACAAATATGGCATCGTGCTGGCGCTCGGCATCGCCTACACGCCCTCGGTCGCCCGGATCGTGCGCGGTACCGTGCTTTCGCTCAGGGAGCGGGAATTCATCGATGCCTCGCGTGTATCAGGTGATTCCGAGATGTACACGCTGCTTCGCCACATCCTGCCCAATTGCCTTGCCCCTTTGACGGTTCTGTCGACATCGATGTTCGGCTGGACCCTGCTTTCGGAGAGCGCACTTTCCTTCCTTGGCCTCGGTGTACCCCCACCAGCGCCGACCTGGGGCAACATGCTGGCCGCTGCCCGCCCTTACCTCGCCCAGGCCGCGTGGCTTGCGATCTTCCCGGGCCTTTGCATCTCGATCGTGTTGCTCGGTATCAATCTGCTCGGCGACGCGCTGCGGGATCGGCTCGATCCGAAAATGAGAGGCATGCAATGAACACGCCAACCCTCCTCACCGTCGACCGGCTGGTGCTTGGCGCCACGGCCGTCGCCACCCAGGTCGTCAGCGGCGTCAGCCTGACGCTTCGCCGCGGCGAGCGCATCGGTATCGTCGGTGAATCCGGCTCCGGCAAGTCGATGCTGATGCGCGCCGTCATCGGGCTGCTTCCAGCCGGAATCTCCAAGCTCGGCGGCATCGTCCGGTTCGAGGACCGCGACATGGGAGATCTTCAGCCTGAAGAACTGCGCAAGTTGCGTGGCAAGGGCATAGGCCTCATCTTCCAGGAGCCGATGACCTCGCTCAACCCTGCACTCACAATCGGCCGGCAACTCGAGGAGGGTCTGGCGCTGCACACAGCGATGGACGCCGCGGAACGCCGGATCGCAATCCTTGCAATGTTGCGGCGGGTCGGCATTGCCGATCCTGACGCCGCCGTCCGTGCCTTTCCGCACGAGTTTTCAGGCGGCATGCGTCAGCGCATCATGATCGCATCCGTCATGCTGCTCGAGCCGGCACTGTTGATCGCCGACGAGCCGACGACCGCGCTCGATGCGGTCGTCCAGCGAGAGGTGCTGGAACTGCTGCATGCCCTGGTCGAAGAGAAAGGCACCGCAATGGTGCTCATCAGCCACGACATGGCGATGGTGGCCCAATACACCGATCGCGTGTTGGTCATGCAGAAGGGCGTCTGCGTCGAGGAAGGAGCGACCAGCGAGCTGTTGCGCGCGCCGCGCCATGATTACACCCGGAAACTTTTGTCCGCCCTTCCCCGGCGCGCGCCGGCTCGGTCAGTCGTGCCGCGGGCACCGCTTGCCAGCGTCAGAAACATGAAACTTGCCTATGGCAGCGGCAGCAGCGCCAAGGCCGTGTTGCACGGCATTGACCTGGACATCCATCCCGGCGAGATCGTTGCGCTGGTTGGAGGTTCGGGCTCCGGCAAGACGACGCTTGGCCGCATCATCGCGGGGCTGCTGCAGCCGAACGAAGGCACACTGACCTTCCGCGGTCAGGCCGTGAACCGGAAAAGCGGTGCCTACGCCGATTACCGTGCCAATTGCCAGATGGTGTTTCAGGATCCCTACTCCTCGCTTGATCCGAGGATGCGTGTCCGCGAGATCGTCGCCGCGCCGCTCAGGCACGAAAAGTCGATGCTCTCAACCGCCCGCCGCGACCGGGTGATCGAAGTCTTGAGCGAAGTCGGGCTCGGTCCGCAATTCGCCGATCGTTTTCCGCATCAACTCTCTGGCGGACAAAGGCAACGTGTCGCCATCGCCCGTGCGCTCGCTCGCCGGCCGGACCTCGTCATCGCCGACGAAGCGGTCTCGGCTCTCGACATGACCGTAAAGGCCCAGATCCTAAAACTGTTGTCGCAGTTGCAGGAGCAGCAGGGATTTGCGTGCCTCTTCATCTCGCACGACCTTGGCGTCGTCGAACAGATCGCCGATCGCGTCGTGGTAATGCATGGCGGCGTCATCGAGGAACAGGGCAGCCGTGACGACATCTTCGACCGGCCGACGTCATCCTACACGAAGAAGCTCCTGTCGGCGGTTCCCATGCTTACTCCGGCTGCCGGCGGCGGCATCGACCTCGTCTGGCGAGCGGCTTAGCCCAGGCGTTCAGCAGCAGCGGACGGACGATATGTATCGGCTGCCTTGCTGCCAATGTTGGCGTTCAAGAATGCCCGGCAAGGCCCACCGGCCCGATCATGCCACCACGCGCGAACCACGCGACGACCAGCTTTCAGCAAAGGGTACCCCATGGCGCACTATCCGGACATTCTCCTCCACATCGACGGCAACTGGCGTGCGGCGCGGTCCGGCAAGAGCATTCCGGTCATCGATCCGGCGACCGAGGAGACGATCGGCCAGGTGGCCTGGGCCGAAATCGACGATCTCGATGAGGCGCTTGCCGCCGCACAAAAGGGTTTCGAGGTGTGGCGCAAGACC
>NZ_DASYGZ010000004.1:0-2470 GCF_035999135.1 Ensifer sp. | reverse complement strand
AAGGCGTCATTGGTCTGTGCAGGCATTGGCGCGAGGCTCCTCTCAAGGGTGGCAGTTCTTTAGCTTCCTCGCACGGCGAGAGCAATATCCGCTGTGCGGTTTGCGTCATTTCCCCCATCTGCCGCGCCGAAATATCGCGGGGCTGAGCCCACGAAAAAGCCGCGCTCCCAGGGGAAGCGCGGCTTGAAGAATTCCGTGTCGCAAATTCGCTTATTGCGGCAACGCGTCCTGGTCGACCGAGCCTGCCGACTGCTCGACACCATAGGGGGTCTGAAGCGCCAGTTCGGTGGCGCCGTCGCGCTGGTAGATGTCGTCGCGGAACTGCACCACGCCATCCTTGGCGGACCAGGCGGTGATGTAGGTGAAAAAGACCGGCACTTCCTCGGCGAGCGTGATCGGCGTGTTGACGCCGGTCTTGATCGTTGCCTCGATCTGCTGGCGCGACCAGCCGGGGGTTTCCTTGAGCAGCCAGGTCGAAAGGTCGCGCACGTTCTGCACGCGCACGCAGCCGGACGATTCGAACCGCATCAGCTTGTTGAACAGGCCCTGCTGCGGCGTGTCGTGCATATAGACCTGGTGTTCGTTGTGGAAGTTGATCTTCGTCGAGGACATCGCGTTGATCTTGCCCGGGTCCTGGCGGAACATCAGGTTCGGTGCCTTTTCGGCGTTCCAGTCGACGGTTTCCGGCGACACTTCGCCGCCGCTGCCGTCGAACAGGCGGATCGAGTTGCGCGCCAGGTACGTCGGGTCCTTGCGCATCAGCGGCATGATATCCTTCTGGATGATCGAACGCGGCGCGGTCCAGTAGGGGTTGAGGATGACCTCGTAGATCTTCGAATTGAGGATCGGCGACTGACGATCGATCTTGCCGACGATCGCGGTGTGGCGCAGCGCCACGCGGCCGTTCTCCACCGCCTCGATGTAGGCGGCCGGAATGTTGACCATGACGTAGCGGCGGCCGAGTTCGCCCGACATCGACTGCAGGCGAACGAGGTTGGTCTGGAGCTGGCCGAGGCGGGTATTGGCGTCGACGTTGATCGCCTTCAGCGTATATTCGCCGATGACGCCGTCGGCAGGCAGGCCGTGGCGGGCCTGGAAGCGCTTGACCGCTCCTTCGACGTAGCTATCGAAGGACGACGAAATACCGGCCGAACGCGGCAGGTCGCCCGAAACCATCAGGCGCTGGCGAAGCTGCTGCACAGAGGGGTCGGTGACGCCGAGTTCGAGCTTGACGCTCGTCTGGACCGACGGCCAGCCGCCCTGGGAAACGATGTTCTGGTAGTCGAAGATCGCCTGCTGCACATGGGCGATCGTTTCGGGACCGAAGACCGGCGTATTCGAAACGACCGTCGTTGCGGTGCGCGATGCCTTGGCGTCGTACTGGTCGTCCCAGGAGCCACGGCGCGGCGAATTGATGATCTCGTTCAGGGCGTCCTGAGCACTTGCGGCGCCGGCGACTGCCACCGCGCCGAAGGTCGCGGCCGAGCGCAGAAAGGCGCGGCGCGAGAATGCATCAATTCCATTCTTTTTCGACATAATCCTACCATCCCAATGCGTTGGCACGCGCCCATGCGCTGGCACGCACGTTGCCGCAGCCCTAACACGATCGTGGTTAACAAAGGTCAACCAACGAGCCACCCTGCCCTCACATGAATTCACGATACCGCGAGTGAGGGCCCTCATTCGGCAGGCTGAACGCAAAACGAATCCACGCCTGTCAACACACGTGGCCGCACCTACCGCATGTCGTCGTCGCTGTCACAGCAATATGGCCAATTCGTGTCTGGGCGCCCTGCGCACGTGAAATGGCACGCCTTTTGCTTTGCGGCCTTTCACGCCGGAAGCGGGTGACGAGCATCGGTGCAACATTCTGTTTTTCTAATGTTATTACCTCGAATGCAGTCCCTGCATCGAGGATCGAGGCCTTGATCCGTGCTGTTTTTGCGCAACAGGCGCAATTGCCGCAAACGGCAAAGGTCGGACACGCAGGGATTGCGCCCGACCCTTGAACTGGAGGTTTTGCCTGGATCAGAGGCGGTACATGATCGAGTCGTTCCAGAAGCGGTCGAGGCGCTGCAGGAGCTTGTTCATCTGGGTGAACTCGTCCGAACCGATGCCGCCGACCTTCTGGATCGAGCCGATATGGCGTTCGTAAAGCTTGGCGACGGTTTCGGCGATGTCCTGGCCGTCTTCCGTCAGGCTGATGCGGACCGAACGACGGTCGACACGCGAGCGCTGGTGGTTGATCAGACCGAGGTCGACGAGCTTCTTGACGTTGTAGGAAACGTTCGAGCCGAGGTAGTAGCCGCGGGAGCGAAGTTCGCCGGCTGTCAGTTCCGAGTTGCCGATGTTGAAGAGCAACAGGGCCTGGACGGCGTTGACGTCGCTGCGACCTTCGCGGTCGAACTCGTCCTTGATGACGTCGAGCAGACGGCGGTGCAGACGCTCGACGAGGTGGAGGGATTCCATG
>NZ_DASYGZ010000002.1:0-4131 GCF_035999135.1 Ensifer sp. | reverse complement strand
GCCGTTGTCGCGCCCGCCTGCCGCAATCGCCGCCTCGTAGAACGCATCGACTTCGGCCCGGCTTCGCGCCGCAAAGGCATAGTGGCGGCCGGCGCCTGCCGCTGCCTCATGCAACCAGAAGACCGGCCGTTCCCGCCCGTAGCCGCCGACCTTCGCGCCGCCGGTATGTTCCGCCGGCACCATCATCAGAAGCGAGGCGCCAAGGGGCGCAAAGGCTTCGTCGTAAAACGACTTCGCCCGATCGAAATCCGTGACGGGAATGCCTGTGTGGTCGATCATCGCCCCAATTCCTCCTTCACGCCTCGCCGACGGTCGAGCTACCGTTTCACGTCCCAGGTCGTTACCCGCTCGCCGGTCGCCGGGTCCTTGCCGTCCTTGAGCTGAACACCCCGCGCCAGAAGGTCGTCGCGGATCCTGTCGGCCTCCGTGAAGTTCTTCGCCTTCAACAGGTCGAGGCGGGCCCGCACACGGCTGTCGATATCGCGCACCAGCCCCTCGTCCAGCTCGACCGCCTCAGGCACCACGCCGAGCAGTGCGGCGCTTGCTGCAAACGTGCCCAGCAGCTTCGGATCGGCGGACGCTTTCTGGGCGAGCGCATGCAGCGCCTGGACCGCAGCAACCGTGTTGAGGTCGTCGGCAAGGGCTGCGAGCACGGCCGGATCGACCTCGCCCTTCGCGTCGCCGGGCACCGGCCACTTGGACAGGAGGTGCTCGGCCTCCTCCAGCCGCTTCACCGAGAAATCGATCGGCTCGCGGTAGTGCGTCATCAGCATGGCGAGCCGCAGCACGTCGCCCGGCCATTGGCGCCCGGCAAACTTTTCCGTGTGCAGCAGTTCGTAGATGGTCACGAAATTGCCCTCGGACTTCGACATCTTGCGGCCTTCGACCTGCAGGAAGCCGTTGTGCATCCAGACATTCGCCATCACTTGCGTGCCGTGGGCGCAGCGCGACTGGGCGATCTCGTTTTCGTGGTGCGGGAAGATCAGGTCGAGCCCGCCGCCGTGGATGTCAAAGACTTCGCCGAGATAGCGGCTGCTCATGGCCGAGCATTCGATGTGCCAGCCAGGGCGACCCCTGCCCCAGGGGCTCTCCCAGCCCGGTTCGTTGTCGGTCGAGAGTTTCCACAACACGAAGTCGCCGGGGTTCTTCTTGTGCGCTTCGACGGCAACGCGGGCACCAGCCTGCTGCTCGTCGAGATTGCGCTTCGACAGCTGGCCGTAGTCGGCCATCGACTTCGTGTCGAACAGCACCTCGCCGCTCGCCTTATAGGCATGGCCCTTGGCGATCAGCTTCTCGATGATCTCGATCATCTGAGCAATGTTGTCGGTCGCGCGCGGCTGCACGTCCGGGTCGAGGCTGCCGAGCGACTTGGCGTCGGCCAGGAACTGCGTTTCGGTCTTCTCCGTCACCCGCCGGATCGCATCGTTGAGCGGAAGGGTCGGGTAGTCGCGCAGCGCCCGCGCGTTGATCTTGTCGTCGACGTCGGTGATGTTACGCGCATAGGTGACGTGCTCGGCACCATAGACCTGCCGCAGCAGGCGGAAGAGCACGTCGAAGACGATGACCGGCCGGGCATTGCCAATGTGGGCATAGTCATAGACCGTCGGGCCGCAGACATACATGCGGACGTTATCAGGGTCGATCGGCCGGAACTCGACCTTCTCCCGCGTCAGCGTGTTGTACAGCTTCAAAGTCGGCGTTCCGCCCATTCCCATTCTCCAATACGCATACGACCGTCAAAACCACGGCGCCCGGGAGGCCCGCGCGTTTGTCATCTTGGATTTTAGGAGACGAAAACGGCCAGGCCAGCGGGACGCTAGCGAATAATCTTCCGGCAGATAATGCAGGTAACCGTTTTCATAGGTTCACTTATCGCGCGTCGCCCGTGCCCGGTCAAGAGGTCAGCCGCATGCAAGCACAGTCGGCTATCGAAACCGAAAAGGCGGTCATGGATTTGTCATGATTGGGCATATCTGAGATCGCCACGCGGAAAACAGATTCGCGGTGTAGTTGGTTCTGCACCACGGCGCCTGTTTCCGGAGAGCAGGGAGGAGCACCGTTTTCGCGCCGAACGACGAAAACGGAATGTGTCCGGTTCAGGCAAGCATCAAGGAGTGAGTTGAAGTGAAAGCCGCCAAGACCAAAGATACCGTCAAGTCCGCCAATCTCGTCGAACAGTACCGCCCGCTCGGCCTGAAGGCCGTACTCGCAGCCGCGTTGCAGGCCAAGGCAAAGCCGACGATCAAGCTCGCCAAGCGGCCAGCCTGATCCCAAAGGACTGCTCCCTCAAAACAGCGACATCTGCCCGTTATCGGGCGCGGCCGGTTTGCTCCTGCCCTTCGGGTCGCCATCCAGCATTGTCGCCGGCGTTACCGCCGCCTGGATATCGGGACCGGTATTGGCGACCTTGTTGACCTTGTCGGATATCGGGATCGCCTCGAAATAGTCATCGGCCACGGGGCCAAAGAGATCGGTAACTTCGCGCGGCTCCTGCGTCCTGCAGTCCAGCCAGCGGGAAAAATCCTCCGGCTGAATGACGACAGGCATCCGGTCGTGGATCTGGCGGATTGCAGCGTTGGCCGCCGTCGTCAGGATGGCGGCCGTATCGACTTCCGAGCCGTTGGCCGAAGACCAGGTCTCCATCAGGCCGGCAAAGGCGACGATCCCGCCTTTCCTCGGACGCACCCAATAGGCCTGCGAGGGCTCGCGGCTGCCCTTCGGCGGCCGCCGCCATTCGTAAAAGCCGGATGCCGGGATCAGAACCCGGCGGTGCCGCATGGCGGCGCGAAACGACGCCTTTTCGATCGCCGATTCGGCGCGGGCATTGATCAAAAGCGGAAACTCGCGCGGATCCTTGACCCATCCGGGCATGAATCCCCAGCGCACCAGCAACGCCCTGCGCTCCGGCAGGTTGCTGCCGGGCCCTGCGCGCTCACCGGCCACCACGACCATGATCGGCTGGGTCGGCGCGATGTTGAAGCGTGCGGGAAAGTCCTCGCTTTCCAGCAGCGCAAACAATTCCATCAATTCTTCGGGTGTCGCCGTCAGCGCAAAACGTCCGCACATGACATCGGTGTGGCACTTCACGTAGGATGGGTCAACGCTACCGAGACGATTTGATTCCTTCATGCCGACCAAGCCCGAACTCGCCTCTTCCGTCATCCTTGAACGCGACGGCCGCTATCTGCTGGTCCGCCGCGCCAACCCGCCGTCGGCCGACATGTATGCCTTTCCCGGCGGACGCGCCGAGCCCGGCGAAACGCCAGCCGAAACGGCGCTGCGGGAGCTTCTGGAGGAGACTGGCATTACGGCCCGCGATCCGGTGCTGTTTGAAACCTACGACTTGCCCGGCAAGGAATCGGAAGGGCGGCATTTCCTGCTCTCCGTCTTCAGGGCTGAGGCCGATCGCGAGGCGGTCGCCGTCGCCAGCGACGATGCGGCAGGCCTCGGCTGGTTCACCCCTGAGGAGATCTACGCTCTGCCGATTCCCGACAGCGTGCGCGAGTGCGTGGAAAGACTGGCGGCCATGAGCAAGCAGGCGGCGCATGTCGGCGACGGCCTTGAAACCGCCGCCAATTCGGGCTTGAAGAAGCCATGATCACTGCCTCGATCCTTGCAAGGCTTGCCCTCGTCGGCGTCGCCCTGACCGCTGCGACGGATGCCGCGGCGCAAAAGGCGCCGGCCAAAGAGGCGGCCAAGACCGAGACGGTGGCCCCCGCCCCTGTCGTCGTCGAAGAGAAGCCCACGCCGTACGATCAGCGGCTGATAAGGCTGTCGGAGATCCTCGGTTCCGTTCACTATCTCAGGAACCTGTGCGTCAAGGAGCCCGAGGATGTGTGGCGTCGCTCGACGCAGGAACTGATCGACAAGGAGACGGCCAACGAGGTCAAACGGCGCGAAAGAATGACCGCCGCCTTCAACCGCGGCTACCGCACTTTCGCCTCGGTTTACACAACCTGTACGGGTCCGGCGATCGTCGCCGAGCAGCGTTATCGTGCCGAAGGCGCAACACTTGCGTCAGAAATCGTCGCCCGCTTTGGAAATTAGCAATAAATTAACCTCTTTTCTCACGACCCCGTGTCGTTTCGGGAAAAGGCTGCTAAGTTCGTTAAGAGAGTGGTAAGAAGTGGC
>NZ_DASYGZ010000227.1:0-11275 GCF_035999135.1 Ensifer sp. | reverse complement strand
TTGTGAAACTCTTCCATCTCCAAACCTCGTTTGGCGCACGCTCCCGCCAGCGGCTCTAGCCTTTGCGAAACCGTGCGCTGTGGTGAACGGCCGTCCATGCGGCCATTGAACGCTTTGCGTCCAAATCACCGGAAAGGCAAGTGCTAATTCTGGATCTCTTTCAGCGTGTCCGTGCCGTGCTGTTCGGCGAGCGCGCGCATCTCCGTCAGGCGTCTTTGATATTCCGCTTCGGAGATCGCGCCGGACTTGCGCTGTGCGCCGAGCGACGTCAGCCGGGCCTGCATGCTTGCCGCTTCGTCGTTGGTCATCTGGGTCGTCGCAGCCGGCTTCTGGCCATAAACCGAGGGGTAATTATCATAATTGGTCGTCTGGCTGTTGCAGCCTGCAAGCGTGCCGATGAGGACGATCCCTGCTAGCCAGGTGATGGAGCGCTGTTTTCCGACGGCAAGCATGCTGAAAAAGACCTCTGATTTGACGGCGCGACGATGCGCTAGCCCTTGTAATCATTTTCGGGCAGAATGTAAAAATACAAAACAAACAAGATGCTGTGGAGGACGCCGGGTGACAGCAGAGAGGAATGCGCAAGGCAAGGACGGCTTCGCAGGCTTCGACCCCAAATCTGTCGAACCCTATATCGTCAAGGATCCGGAAAGCCTCGCAGTCAACCTCGCCCGCGCCATGGAACAGCTTGGCAAGGCGGCATCCGCCTGGCTGGCACCGCGTGAATCGGGACAGAAATCCGACACCTTCGCCGAGCCGGTCACCGACATGGTGAAGACGCTTTCCAAGGTTTCGGAATACTGGCTGTCGGACCCGCGACGCACGCTGGAAGCCCAGACCCACCTGATGGGGAGCTTCTTCGAGATCTGGTCGCGCACGCTTCACCGCATGTCCGGAGACGTAACGGCGGATGCACCTGCCCTTCTGCGCAACGACAAGCGCTTTACCGACGAGGATTGGGTGAAGAACCCGTTCTTCGACTTCATCCGCCAGGCCTATTTCGTCACCTCGGATTGGGCCGAACGCATGGTGGAGGACGCGGAAGGGCTCGACGACCATACAAAACACAAGGCCGCGTTCTACGTGCGACAGGTTTCGAGTGCCCTCTCGCCGACCAACTTCGTGACCACCAATCCGCAACTCTATAGGGAAACCGTGGCATCGAGCGGGGCGAACCTCGTCAAGGGCATGCAGATGTTTGCCGAGGACATCGCCGCCGGCCGCGGCGACCTCAAGCTCAGGCAGACCGATACCAGCAAATTCGCGATCGGCGAGAACATCGCGATCACCCCCGGCAAGGTCATCGCCCAGAGCGACGTCTGTCAGGTGCTGCAATATGAGGCGACGACGGAGACGGTGCTGAAGCGACCGCTCCTGATCTGCCCGCCCTGGATCAACAAATTCTACGTGCTCGACCTCAACCCGCAGAAATCCTTCATCAAATGGGCTGTCGACCAGGGTCACACCGTGTTCGTCATTTCCTGGGTGAACCCGGACGAGCGGCACGCGAAGAAGGATTGGGAAGCCTACGCCCGCGAAGGCATCGGCTTTGCGCTCGATATCGTCGAACAGGCGACGGGCGAGCGCGAGGTCAACGCCATCGGCTATTGCGTCGGCGGCACGCTGCTTGCGGCCACCCTTGCCCTGCACGCGGCCGAGGGCGACGACCGCATCCGCTCGGCGACGCTCTTTACGACGCAGGTCGACTTCACCCATGCAGGCGACCTGAAGGTCTTCGTCGACGAGGATCAGATCAGCCAGATCGAGCAGAACATGAGCGCCACCGGCTATCTCGACGGTTCGAAGATGGCGACGGCGTTCAACATGCTCAGGGCCTCCGAACTGATCTGGCCCTATTTCGTCAACAACTACCTCAAGGGCCAGGATCCGCTGCCCTTCGACCTGCTCTACTGGAACTCCGATTCGACGCGGATGCCGGCCGCCAACCACTCGTTCTACCTGCGCAATTGCTACCTGGAGAACAAGCTGTCAAAGGGCGAGATGATGCTCGCGGGCCGAAAGGTCTCGCTCGGCGACGTCAAGATCCCAATCTACAACCTCGCCACCAAGGAAGATCACATCGCCCCGCCGCGCTCGGTCTTCCTCGGCAGCGCCTCCTTCGGCGGCAAGGTTACCTATGTTCTCTCCGGCTCCGGCCACATCGCCGGCGTCGTCAACCCGCCGGACAAGGGCAAGTACCAGTTCTGGACCGGCGGCGCGCCCAAGGGCGAGTTCGACGACTGGTTCAAGGCCGCGAAGGAAACCCCGGGCTCCTGGTGGCCGCACTGGCATCAGTGGCTCGAAAAGCTCGACAAGCGCCGCGTTCCGGCTCGAAAACCCGGTGGTCCGCTGAACACGCTCGAGGAAGCGCCAGGCTCCTACGTGCGCGCCCGGGCATGATCCAGTTGCAGGACGTCTCTTGAACTTCGATCCCCCGCTTGTGGAAGCAACCCTCGTGCAGCGCTACAAGCGCTTCCTCTTCGATGCGCTGTTATCGAATGGTAACGCCATCACCGGTTTTTGCCCGAACACGGGCTCGATGCGCGGGCTGACGGCGCCTGGTTCGCGCATCTGGATGTCGCAACATGACAGCCCGACGCGGAAGTACCGCCACATGCTCGAAATCGTCGAAGCCGACGGCACGACGGTGGGCATCAATACCGGCCTGCCGAACCGACTGGCGGAAGAGGCCATCCGGCTCGGGCTCGTGTCCAACCTGCATGACTACGAACATCTCGCACGCGAACAGCGCTACGGTCGCAACTCACGCATCGACATTCTCCTCCGCGACCGCGAACGGGGCCTTGCCTATGTCGAGGTCAAGAACGTGCATTTCAGTCGAACGCCCGGCCTTGCCGAGTTTCCCGACAGCCCGACGACCCGCGGCGCCAAACATCTCGACGAACTCGGCGACATGGTCGAAGGGGGGCATCGCGCCATCATGATCTACCTTGTGCAACGGGGCGATTGCGACCATTTAAGGATCTGCCGCGACTACGACCCGGCCTATGCGAAAGCCTTTGATCGTGCGATGGCGCGCGGGGTCGAAGCCTACGCCGTCAAATGTCAGGTTTCGCCGAGCCAAATCCGGCCGTCCGGGCTGATGACAGTGGACGAAGCGGCCCTCGCTGCTCTATGAAATCCGCTTGGAACAAATGAAAGTTTTGGAATGGTGACTTACATCGAGGCAGGGTCTGCCCCCTACAAAAACACCGGCGTCATCAGGCTCTACGGACCGGACGGTTTTGAAGGCATGCGCAAGGCCTGCCAGGTGACGGCGCGCTGCCTCGACGCGCTGGTCTCGCGCGTTCAGCCCGGCGTCACCACAGACGAGATCGACCGCTTTGTCTTCGAGTTCGGCATGGACAACGGCGCGCTGCCCGCCACGCTGAACTACCGCGGCTACACCAAGTCCTCCTGCACCTCGATCAATCATGTGGTCTGTCACGGCATCCCCAACGACAAGCCGTTGCGTGACGGCGATATCGTCAACATCGACGTCACCTATGTCGTCGACGGCTGGCACGGCGATTCGAGCCGCATGTATCCGGTCGGCGAGATCAAGCGCGCGGCCGAGCGGCTGCTCGATGTCACCCACGAAAGCCTGATGCGCGGCATCGCCGCGGTTCGGCCGGGCGCCCGCACCGGCGCGATCGGCGAAGCGATCCAGACCTATGCCGAAGCCGAGCGCTGCTCGGTCGTGCGCGACTTCTGCGGCCACGGCGTCGGCAAGCTGTTCCATGATGCCCCGAACATCCTGCATTACGGCCGCGCCAACGAAGGTCCGGAACTGCGCGAAGGCATGATCTTCACCATCGAACCGATGATCAATCTCGGCCGCCCGCATGTGAAGGTGCTTGGCGACGGCTGGACGGCGGTCACCCGCGACCGGTCGCTTTCGGCCCAGTACGAGCACACGGTCGGCGTGACCGCCGACGGTTGCGAGATCTTCACCTTGTCGCCGGCGGGCCTCTTCAAGCCTGGCGTCAACACGCTCGGCGCCGCATGACGAAGCGTCCGATCTCCGCTGACGGCGACATGGCGCCACCGGCGGACGAAAGGACGTTTTTCCCACAATTGCTCGACACGGCACCGGCCGAAAAGAAGGCGCCGGCTGCCGAAGCGCATTACCACGGGCACCGCGACCGGCTGCGGACGCGCTATCGCGAACACGGCGATACGGCACTGGCCGACTATGAGCTCCTGGAAATGCTGCTGTTTCGGCTGATCCCGCGCAAGGACACCAAACCGATCGCCAAGGCGCTGCTTGCGCGCTTCAAAACGCTTGCCGGCGTCTTCGGCGCGCCGGTGGCGCTGCTTCAGGAAGTCAGCGGCATCGGCGAAACGGTGGCTCTCGACCTCAAGCTGATATCCACGATCGGCCATCGGACGCTGAAGAGCGAGCTTCACCAGAAGCAGGTCCTGTCCTCCTGGAGCGCGGTGATCGACTATTGTCACGCGGCGATGGCCTACGAGACCAAGGAGCAGTTCCGCATCCTCTTCCTCGACAAGCGCAACACGCTGATTGCCGACGAAGTGCAGCAGAAAGGCACGATCGATCATACGCCGGTCTACCCGCGCGAAGTCGTGAAGCGTGCACTCGAACTCTCGGCCACCGCGATCATCCTGGTGCACAACCACCCATCCGGCGACCCGACGCCGTCGCGCGCCGATATCGACATGACGAAGCTGATCGTCGAGACCGCGAGACCGCTCGGCATCGCGGTGCACGATCACATCATCATCGGCAAGGACGGGCACGTGAGCCTGAAGGGGCTGCGGCTGTTCTGATCGATCCGGCAGCTGGATCACGCACGGAAAGGCCTCCCATCAGCGGGAAAAGCTCATCAGCCAAGAAGCCTCGCCACTCCTGAAGTCGTCGCCACCGTGCGGGAATCTTCAACGACCATGTGCACGAACTGGAGCTTCGCAGCTGTGGGTTTCGACATCACGAAAGGGTAGAAGTCCGGCTGACCCAAGCTGCGCGCCAGTTCGTTGAGCACCATGGTCATTTCGACCCAGGAATTTAGCAAGGACAGAAAGCTGTCGGCACCGGCATCGTCAGGCGCATACAGCGCGTCGCGCTCGAACGGTTCGATCATCGCCTCGAGATCCTCCGCGTCCAAGCCAAACCCAAACGCAGTGCCCAGACTGTCGATCATGTGCAGGTAGTGCGCCCAGGTTTCCGCCCAGTCCTCCCAGGGGTGTGTGGAAGCATACGAGGTGATGTATCGATCGCCCCAGTCGGCGGGTGGACCGTTCTCGTAGTTCGCCTGCAACGCCTTGGCGTAATCGGCACGCTCGTCGCCGAAAACCACGCGAAACAGCTCCAACCAGGGCCCGTTCAGAACGAGCCGATCCCAGTAGTAATGGCCGACTTCGTGACGAAAGTGGCCGAGCAGCGTGCGGTAGGGCTCATGCAGTTCAAGCCGCATTCTCTCCCGCTCGACCGAATCCGCCTCCTCGATGTTGACCGTTATCAGGCCGTCAGCGTGCCCGGTCAGCACCCGTGGTCCTTCCGGCGGAGAACGGAGAAAATCGAACATCAGACCGTGGGCCTCGTCCTCGTCGACCTTGGATTTCACCGGCAGTCCGAGCGCCAGCAACTGCGACACAAGCCGCCGCTTTGCCGCTTCAAGCAGGCCCCAGTAGCGCGCATTATCCTCGCGATCGAGGTTCGGAATCGTGCGGTTCAGCCGGCAGGCGATGCAAAGGTCGCCCGGTTCGCTGGCCTCCAGCATCCAGTTGCACTGCGCCGGCGTTTCGCGATTACCGCAATACTTCAGCAACGGGCGTTCCACGCCTGCGACCCAGATGCCGGGCTGTGGGCCGAGGTCGAGCGGCAACAGCGCATCTTCACCAGGCAGGTATCCGAGCGGCGACTGGCAGCTGTTGCAAAGCATGTTGCCGAAAAACACGTGGCTGCCGCAGCGGCACAGGAAGGTGCGCGAGTAGCGCCTCGCCACATCGCGCTGCCTCCAGCTTGTGCCGATCAAATCGGCGAGCGTTTCCAGAAGGCCTGCCACCACACCCTCCGAATTCAGGACCTGGCAATGACGGCGTTCCCGCTTACAGCCACTTGGCCCGACGGAAAAACCGATAGAGCGTTCCGCACAACCCGATGATCACCGCCAGCACGACGAAATAGCCGTAGCGGAACTTCAACTCCGGCATGTCGTCGAAGTTCATGCCGTAGATGCCGGCAATCGCCGTCGGCACGGCGAGGATCGCCGCCCAGGACGCGAGCTTGCGCGAAATTTCCGTCTGTTCGGATTGCCCGACCATCAGGCTTGTTTCGAAGGTGAAGGCGAGCACCTCGCGCAACGCATCGATATCCTCCTGGACACGGCGCACATGGTCGGTCACGTCGCGGAAGAGCGGCTGCATCGCCGCGTCCATGCCCGGTAGCTCGATATGTTCGTGGCGCCGACAGACGTCGACGAGCGGTACCACCGCATTGCGCAACCTGAGCAGATTGCGACGCAGCAGATAAAGCCGCTCGATATCCTTCTTGATCAGCCGCTCCCTGAGCAGCCGATCTTCGAGCTCCTCGACCTCCTCATGGATCGCCTCGATCACCGGCATGTAGTTGTCGACGATGAAATCGAGGATCGAGTAGAGGATGTAGTTCTCGCCGTGGGCAAGGGCTGCCGGCGAGGATTCGCAACGCTGGCGGACGGCCATGTAGGACGTCGAAGCGCCATGCCGGACCGAAACGACATAACCGCGCCCGACGAAAAGATGGGTTTCACCGAAGGCGATCTCGTCGCCGACCATGTGCGCCGTGCGCGCGACGATGAACATCGAATCGCCGTAGATTTCTAGCTTCGGCCGCTGGTGCGCCTTGCAGGCGTCCTCGATCGCCAGATCGTGCAGGTCGAACTCCCGCTGCACCTGCCGGAGCAGATCGGGCTCGGGTTCGTGCAGGCCGATCCAGATCACGACACCCGGGCGCGCCCGCCATTCGCCGGCATCCTCGACGCGGATATCGCGGACCCGAACGCCATTCTCGTAAACCGCCGCAGCGACGACGCCCGGCCGTTGTTCGACCTGCGGGTCTGCGGCTTCCGCCGTCGGCTGCGGCACGACCCTGTTCGTCAGCTCCAATCCCATCGCGACCCTCCCAGGCAAACACGACACCGATGGGCCCGGCATGTCGTCACGATGCCAAGCATACGCGCATTCCCTTATATTCTCATCCACCAGTTTTCAGCTATGAAAACCACTTCATCAAACCGTGCAATTGGCGGTATAGAGGCATCGAAGCGAGAACTTTCGCAGCGCACAACGATTCCATCTTGCAACGGATACGCCCATGAACCAGTTCGATCTCATCGTTGTCGGAAGCGGGCCGGCCGGTCGCCGCGGCGCCATCCAGGCCGCCAAGCTCGGCAAGAAGGTTCTCGTCATCGAGCAAGGCAAGCGCGTCGGCGGCGTTTCGGTTCATACCGGCACCATCCCGTCAAAGACCCTGCGCGAGACAGCGCTCAATCTCTCCGGCTGGCGTGAACGCGGGTTCTACGGACGCTCCTATCGCGTCAAGCAGGAGATCAGCGCCGACGACCTGAGGCAGCGGCTGATCATTACGCTCAATCACGAGGTCGAGGTTCTCGAACATCAGTTTGCCCGCAACCGGGTACAGCAGATGCGTGGGCGAGCAAGTTTCGTCGATCCGACCACGCTCGAAGTCGTCAAGGATGACGGAGAAACGATGCTTGTCTCCGGTACAAGCATCATGTTGGCCGTCGGCACCAAGCCGTTCCGGCCGGACTACATGCCCTTCGACGGCAAGACCGTGCTCGACAGCGACGAACTGCTCGATATCGCCGAGCTGCCGCGTTCGCTCGTCGTCATCGGCGCCGGCGTCGTCGGCATCGAATATGCCACCATCTTCAGCGCGCTCGACACGCAGGTGACGGTCATCGATCCGAAGACGACCATGCTCGACTTCATCGACAAGGAGATCGTCGAGGACTTCATCTATCAGCTGCGCGACCGCAACATGAAGCTGCATCTCGGGCAGAAGGCCGACAAGGTCGAGCGCCTCGGCGATGGTAAGGTGCTGCTGACGCTCGACAATGGCCGCAAGATCACAACGGACATGGTGCTCTTCGCCGCGGGTCGCATGGGCGCGACCGACACGCTCAACCTTAAGGCAGCCGGGCTCGAGGCCGATAACCGCGGAAGGCTCAAGGTCAACCCCGAGACCTTCCAGACGTCGGTCCCGAACATCTATGCGGCCGGCGACGTGGTCGGCTTCCCGAGCCTCGCCTCGACGTCGATGGAGCAGGGCCGCATCGCAGCGCGCGTCGCCGTCGGCGCAATCGCCATGGAGCCGCAGAAGTACTTTCCCTACGGCATCTATGCCGTGCCCGAGATTTCCACCTGCGGCCTTTCGGAAGAAGAAGTCAGGGAACGCGGCATTCCCTATGAATGCGGCATGGCGCGCTTCCGCGAGACCTCGCGTGGCCACATCATGGGCCTCGATTCCGGCCTGCTGAAGATGATCTTCTCCTTGAAGACCCGCCGCCTGCTCGGCGTGCACATCATCGGCGAAGGTGCGACCGAACTCGTCCATATCGGCCAGGCCGTCCTGAACCTCAAGGGCACCGTCGAGTACTTCGTCGAGAACACCTTCAACTACCCGACGCTCGCCGAAGCCTACAAGATCGCCGGTCTCGACGCCTGGAACCGCATGGGCGAAATCAAGCAGGAATTGCCAAAAGCGTAAGCGGCAAGCGACGCAACCGCACGCGTCACGAACGCGACGGCGACAGATCGCCCTCTAGCAGTGTCTGTCGAAGGCGGGTGCGGTCGTGTCGAAAGCCTGCGGGCAAGAAGCGCGCTGGTGCCCAACGCGCCAGCGAATCGGATAGCTTGACCTCTCGCAACAAAGAGGCAAGAACGCCATGCGCATCCTTTCGCTTAATGCCTGGGGCGGCAAGCTCCATTCGCCATTGATGGCTTATCTCGCCGACGTCGATGCCGACGTGTTCTGCCTGCAGGAAATCGGGCGCTCGCCTGACGCCGATGCGCAATGGCTGACCTATCGCGACGCAGGCGTCGAACTGCCGCAACGCGCCAATCTCTTCGACGAAATCGCTGCCCTTCTGCCCGGTCACGACGGCTTCTACTGCCCGACCGCCCGGGGCACGCTGTTTGACGGCGAAAGGCCCGTCGCGTCCGAGTTCGGGCTCGCGACCTTTGTCCGGCGAAGCCACTCCGTCATCGGGCAAACGCTCGGATTTGTTCACGGGACATACTCGCATGACGGCTGGGGCCCTCACCCGCGCGCCCGCAACGCCCATTGCATCCGGCTGTTCGACCATGGCAGCGGCCGCGCCATTACCATCGCGCAAATGCACGGATTGCGGACCGTCAACGGCAAGTCCGATAGTCCGGAGCGCGCCGCCCAGGCCGATGCGCTCCTGCAGCTCATTCGCCAGGTCTGGCCCGGGGACGAGCCACTGGTAGTGTGCGGCGACTTCAACGTCCTGCCCGACAGCATCACTTTCGACAGGCTTGCCGAACTTGGCCTGACCGATCTGATCGTCTCGCGCGGCCACACGGACACCCGAACCTCGCACTATAAGAAGGACGGTCGCTTCGCCGACTACATGCTGGTGAACGCCAGCGTCGATGTCTCACAGTTCGATGCCGTCGCTGAGCCGGAAGTTTCCGACCACCGAGCTCTCGTTCTCGAGCTGTCCTGACGGGCGCTGCCGTCGACACCGGACATAGACGACCGAACGAAAAAGGCCCTGCCGCAAGCGGCAGGGCCTTTCGATTTCTAAGGCTTTGGTCCGATTACTCGGCGCTGTCGTCAGCGGCCTTCTTCTTGGCCGGAGCCTTCTTCTTCGGAGCGGCGGCTTCTTCGCCTTCAGCGGCGTCAGCCTTGGCAGCAGCCTTCTTCTTGGCCGGAGCCTTCTTGGCAGCCTTGCCTTCGCCTTCTTCGTCGTCAGCCGTCAGCTCTTCCTTGGAAACCGTCTTGTCGGTTACCGAGATCTCGCCGAGCAGGTGGTCGACGACCTTCTCTTCGAACAGCGGGGCGCGCAGCGAAGCGGCGGCACCGGGGGTGTTCTTGAAGTAGTCGAGGATCTGCTTTTCCTGGCCCGGGAACTGGCGCAGCTGTTCGAACAGCGAACGCTGCAGTTCGTCGTCGCTGACCTGAACGCCGGCCTTTTCGCCGATTTCCGAGAGAACGAGGCCGAGGCGGACGCGACGCTCAGCGAGCTTGCGGTATTCGGCGCGGGCTTCTTCTTCGGTGGTTTCTTCGTCAGCGAAGGTCTTGCCGGCCTGCTGCAGGTCGGTGTTGATCTGGCGCCAGATGTTTTCGAATTCGGCTTCGACGAGGCGCTCCGGCGTTTCGAACTGGTAGAGTTCGTCGAGCTGGTCGAGGATCTGACGCTTGACCTTCTGACGGGTCAGGTTGCCATACTGGCTTTCGATCTGGCCGCGGACGATTTCCTTCAGCTTGTCAGCCGATTCGAGGCCGAGCTTGGTGGCCAGTTCGTCGTTGATTTCGATGTCCTGGGCGCCGGCGACGTCCTTGACGGTGATGTCGAAGGTCGCTTCCTTGCCAGCAAGGTTTGCTGCCGGGTATTCAGCCGGGAACGTGACGGTGATGGTCTTCTCGTCGCCAGCCTTGACGCCGACGAGCTGCTCTTCGAAGCCCGGGATGAAGCGGTTGGAGCCGAGAACCAGCTCAGCGTCTTCGTCCTTGCCGCCGTCGAAGGCAACGCCGTCGACCTTGCCGAGGTAATCGATGGTGACGCGGTCGCCGTTGGCGGCCTTGCCCTTCTTCGATTCGTAGCTGCGGGCGCTTTCGGCGATCTTCAGGATCTGCTCGTTGACTTCGTCCTCAGCGATCTCGACGACTTCGCGGGTCACCTTGATGCCGCTGACGTCCTTGAGTTCGATCGCCGGAATGATTTCATAGGCAACGGTGAACTCGAAGTCTGCTTCGGCGTTGAGGATCTTGTCGGCTTCAGCCTCGTCCTCGGTCATCGCGACTTCCGGCTGGGTCGCCGACTTTTCGCCACGGCCCGACAGGATCTCGGTCGGCTTTTCGCGGACGATCTCGTTGACGAGATCAGCCATGATCGACTTGCCGTAGATCTTCTTCAGATGCGCGGCCGGCACCTTGCCCGGACGGAAGCCGTTGATCTTCACACGGTCCTTCACTTCGGCCAGGCGCTCGTTCATACGAGCTTCCATGTCCTTGGCCGGGATAACGACCTTGAGTTCGCGCTTCAGCCCTTGAGCGAGCGTTTCG
>NZ_DASYGZ010000225.1:0-8468 GCF_035999135.1 Ensifer sp. | reverse complement strand
GAAGTGAACCGGAACTTCGACGGTAACCTGGCTGTCCTTGGAGACGCGCAGGAAGTCGACGTGCATGGTGAAGTCACGGACCGGATCCAGCTGGTAGTCCTTCGGCAGGACGCGGATCTTTTCGCCGTTGACGTCGATGGTGGCGACGGTGGTCATGAAACCGCCGGCGTGGATCTTCATCGTCACTTCCTTGGTGGAGAGTGCGATGGAAACGGGGGCCTGCTTGTCACCGTAGATGACAGCCGGGATAAGACCGTTGCGACGAAGTTCACGGGAGGACCCCTTACCAACCCGTTCGCGCGTCTCGGCCTTGAGCTCATAAGTTGCGTGGCTCATGGATAGACCTTTCTAATGTCTAATTCTGGAGAGTTCATCCGCAAAGGCAGAAGAACCGAAGCCGCAAGGGCTTCATCCGCGTTGCCTCCAAGGGTGTCTACGCGGACGGGCGCTCCATAGACGAGATAACCCGCAAATGCAAGCTTTCCCGCGGATTCAGGCCTTTTTGCCTGTGAAGCGCGCCAGTGCCAGCATCGCCCCACCGGCAATAAGCCCCCAGAAGGCGCCGGAGACGCCGCCGAAGCTGACGCCGGAGGCGGTCACCAGAAAAGTGATGGCAGCCGCCTCACGCGTCTTTGCCTCGGTGAAGGCGGCCATGGCCGAGCCTGCAAAGGCGCCGACGAGGGCAAGACCGGCCACGGCCTCGATGAGGATCGAAGGCGCGAGGCTGACGAAAGTGGTGACGACACCGGCGAGCAGGCCGAAGAGGATATAGAAGGCGCCGGCATTGATGGCCGACCAGTAGCGCCGGTTGCGATCGGGATGGCTATCGCTGCCGGCGCACATGGCGGCGGTGATCGCCGCAAGGTTGACGGCGTGGCCGCCAAACGGCGCGCTCAGGATGGAAAAGACGCCTGTCGTCGCAAACAGCGGGCCCGGGGCGGGATGGTAGTCGTTGACCTTCAGCACGGCGATGCCCGGAATGTTCTGCGAGGCCATGGTGACGATGAACAGCGGCAGCGCGATGCTGATCATGGCGGCGAGATTGAACTGCGGCGCGACGAACGCGACTGTCGGCACCAGCGCCGAGGAAAGTGCGGAGAAGGCGCCATCGGGAATGTCGACGCCGAAGGCGATGACGAGCACGAAGGCAAGAAGTGCTGCCGGCACGGCATAGAGCTTGTTGACGCTGCCGACGACGGCCCAGGCAATCAGGATCGGCAAGCCGAGCAGGGGATTGAAGGCGATTGCCTTGACCGGTGCAAAACAGAGGCTGAGAAGCACGCCGGCCAGCATCGCATTGGCAAGCGGCGCCGGAATGGCAGAAACCAGCCGGCCGAGCGGTTTCCAGAGGCCGGCGATAACGACGAGCAGGCCGCAGACGAGGAAGGCGCCGACCGCGGCGTTGAAGCCGCCTTCAACCACGCCGGCGCTGGCAAGCAGCGCCGCGCCCGGTGTCGACCAGGCGATGCTCACCGGCAGGCGCGTGACGGCGCTGATGACGATGGCGCAGAGGCCCATGGAGACCGAGAGCGCCATCAGGCCGGAGGCCGCCTGCGCCTCGCTGGCCCCGACTCCGGTGAGCCCATGCAGCACGACCGCAAACGAGCTGGCAAAGCCGACGAAGGCAATCAGAAGACCCATGAACAGGCTCTGAAGGGAAAAGTCACGAAGCATGGCGGGCAACCGGCTGTTGAGATCTTGAGTCGCTGCGATAACGCCCTTTCGCGTAGCACATTCCGCAGAACTGTCGATATCGGCTGCGTGATGCACCGATCAAAGTCGCTGACCGGTGATCGTTCTCGAACCTTCGTCTGGCTGGACCTTTGTCGATCGCGACGGCTATAGTGGCGGTCAAAGCAGGTGCCGCCGTTTGGGAGATCGGCTTCACTGCGGTCGCCGGTCGACGCTTCAGGGAGGAAGCCGATGCCTGCCGTCAGAGATCATTCGGACCTTGTCTACCGCGTCGCGCACCAGCCGTCGGCCGCGGCGAGTTCGCCGGTCGCCGCCTCCTGGCGGCGCTGCATGACGCTTCATGGCCTTGTGCCCGAAGACCGGCGCACGCCGCTCCTACTTTCAGATCGCGAATTCCAGCTGGCGCGGGAACGTTCGGCGGAGCTGATCCTGGAAGCGGGCGGCGAACTCGACCGGCTGTTTGCGACGGTCGGCAAGGCCGGATGCTGCCTGCTTCTGACCGACGACAAGGGCGTGGCGCTCGAGCGGCGCGGGGCGGTCGGCGACGATGCCGATTTTCGCGACGTCGGGCTTTGGTCGGGAACCGTCTGGAGCGAGGCGAGCGTCGGCACCAATGGCATCGGTACTGCGATCGCCGACGAGCGCGCCGTCGTCATCCAGCGCGATCAGCATTTCCTCAGCAGCAACATAGGCCTCAGCTGCACCACGGCGCCGATCCGGGATCACCGTGGCCGGATGGCGGCCGCCCTCGACATTTCCACCTGCCGCGACGATGCCTCGGAGATGACGCTGTCGCTGCTGTCGCAGGCCGTACGCGACGCGGCCGGCCGCATAGAGGCAGGCCTGTTCCGTCGCGCCTTCGCCGGCGCCCGGATCGTGCTGGTGCCGGTCGATCGGGCAGGACCGGCGCTCCTTGCCGTCGACCGCGACGATCTCGTTCTCGGCGCGACGCGGGCGGCGCGGCAGTGGCTCGATCTCGACGACAAGCGCATCGCCGCGGGCGTGCCTGCCTCGGATCTTTTGAAAGAGGATACGGCGGGCGATGGCGGCGAGTTGCCCGACGCAGAGCGCGCCGCCCTTCGCCGGGTGCTATCGCGCGCCAACGGCAACGTGTCGCTCGCCGCCGAACAGCTCGGCATCAGCCGCGCCACGCTGTACCGCAAGATGAAGCGGCTTCAGGTCAGTTGAACCACCTTACATCGACCGCAGTTTGCCCCTCATCCTAGCCTTCTCCCCGCAGGCGGGGAGAAGGGACGCGCCCTGCGGCTGCCTTCGTGATTCGGGGCATGGTGAGCGTGCCGCTTGTCCCTTCTTCCCGTCATGACGGGGAGGGGGATGAGGGGCAGCTGCCGACCGCTGCCGCCCCTTCACTTGCTGCGCCGCAGCACAGCAGCCTGGGCCTGCCTGTCTCATATCTGAAACAGATCGCGCCGCTGCCGCTTGTGGCTCCCTATCGAAGACGCGCATTCGGTCGCACCTTCCTCTCACAGCTTTGTCGCTGGTTTCAGGGAGGAATGACCATGCTGCATCAAAAGATCGTCGAAAGCCCGTTCAAGCAGAAATACGGCAACTTCATCGGTGGCGAATGGCGGGAGCCGGTGGCCGGGCGCTATTTCGACAACACGACACCGGTCACCGGCGGAGTGCTGTGCCAGGTGGCGCGCTCGGACGCCGCCGATATCGAGCTGGCGCTCGATGCCGCCCATGCCGCGCGCGAGAAATGGGGCCGGACGTCGGCCGCCGAACGCTCCAACATCCTGATGAAGATCGCCGGCCGCATGGAGGACAATCTCGAGCTTTTGGCCCGTGCTGAAACCTTCGACAACGGCAAACCGATCCGCGAGACGATGGCCGCCGACATTCCACTGGCGATCGACCATTTCCGTTACTTCGCAGCCTGCATCCGGGCCCAGGAAGGCACCATCGGCGAGGTGGACCACGATACCGTCGCCTATCATTTCCATGAGCCGCTCGGTGTCGTCGGCCAGATCATTCCCTGGAATTTCCCGATCCTGATGGCAGCCTGGAAGCTGGCGCCGGCCCTTGCTGCCGGAAACTGCGTCGTCCTGAAACCGGCCGAGCAGACGCCGGCGTCGATCCTCGTCTGGGCCGATCTCGTCGGCGACCTCCTGCCACCGGGCGTGCTCAACATCGTCAACGGCTTCGGTCTCGAGGCCGGCAAGCCGCTCGCCAGCAATCCGCGCATCGCCAAGATCGCCTTCACCGGCGAGACGACGACCGGCCGGCTGATCATGCAATATGCCAGCCAGAACCTCATTCCGGTCACGTTGGAGCTCGGCGGCAAGTCGCCCAACATCTTCTTTGCCGACGTGCTTGCCGAGGATGACGACTACTTCGACAAGGCGCTCGAAGGCTTTGCGATGTTCGCCCTGAACCAGGGCGAGGTGTGCACATGCCCCAGCCGAGCACTGGTTCACGAAAGCATCTATGACCGCTTCATGGAGCGCGCATTGAAGCGTGTCGAGGCAATCCGCCAGGGCAATCCGCTCGACAGCGCCACGATGATCGGGGCGCAGGCCTCCAGCGAGCAGCTCGAAAAGATCCTGTCCTATATCGACATCGGCAAGCAGGAGGGGGCCGAAGTCTTGACCGGCGGCGGCCGCAACGTACTCGAAGGGGAGCTTGCCGACGGCTTCTACGTCAAGCCGACGGTCTTCCGCGGACACAACAAGATGCGGGTGTTCCAAGAGGAAATCTTCGGGCCGGTGGTCTCGGTCACCACCTTCAAGACGGACGCCGAAGCGCTCGAGATTGCCAATGACACGCTCTACGGCCTCGGCGCCGGGGTCTGGAGCCGCGATGCCAACCGGTGCTACCGCTTCGGCCGTGAAATCCAGGCCGGTCGCGTCTGGACCAATTGCTACCATGCCTATCCGGCGCATGCGGCCTTCGGCGGCTACAAGCAATCCGGCATCGGTCGCGAGACCCACAAGATGATGCTCGATCACTACCAGCAGACCAAGAACATGCTGGTGAGCTACAGCCCGAAAGCGCTCGGCTTCTTCTGATCGGAATTTGCTTTCCGCCGTCGCCGGGGAAGGCAAAGGGAGCGGGAGGAAAGGTAATCTCCGCCTTTCCTTCGGCTCGATCCGCGGCTGAGGCATGCTCTCCACCCATGCCTCAGCCGGCAACAGCAGACAATGCATTCGAACGCGGAGCCCCGCCCATGTCTTCCGGGATCACAGGATCGATCGAGATCGACGAACCGCGCGTGCTCGCGACGGACGCAGCACTCGATTTCATCGCTGAAATCCGGCGCGACTATCCCGATATCCTGTTTCACCAGTCGGGCGGCTGCTGCGACGGCTCGTCGCCCATGTGTTATCCGGCCGACGATTACATCGTCGGCGACAACGACGTGAAGCTCGGCGAGATCGGTGGCGTGCCCGTCTATATCAGCGCCAGCCAGTTCGAGGTGTGGAAGCACACGCAGCTGATCATCGACGTCGTGCCGGGCAGGGGCGGCATGTTCTCGCTCGACAACGGGCGGGAGAGACGCTTCCTCACGCGCTCGCGCCTCTTTGGCGGTGGCGAGGCCTGTGCTGTGGTGTTTCGCGGTCGATGAGCCGCTACGACTTACCTTCCCGCGTCAGCCTTGCGGCCTGGTCGAGAAAGGCCCGCAGTTTCGGCTGGGTCTGGGCCTTCGCCGGAAAATAGATGAAGAGCCCGGGCGAACTGGGCAGAAACGGCGCCAGCACCTGTTCGAGGCGTCCGGCCGTGACCGCCGCCCGCACGGAAAGATCGGGCAGGTAGGCAAGCCCGACCCCGGCCTCGGCCATCTCCACGAGCATCTGGAAATCGTTGACGGTGAGGCCGCCTGGAACATCGACGGAAAGATCCCGCCCGTCGCGCTCGAACTCCCAGCGGTAGATCGCCCCCGATCCCGGATAACGATAACGGATCGCCTCGTGGCGTGTCAGGTCCTCCGGCGTCTGCGGCCTGCCGCGTTTCAGGAAATAGGCGGGTGAACCGACCACGACCCAGGTGATGTCGGCCGTCAGGCGAACCGCGATCATGTCCTTTTCGATGGCTTCGCCGATGCGGATGCCCGCATCGAAGCCGCGCTCGGTGATGTCGACGGCTGCATCGTCGACCGAGACTTCCACCTGGACATCGGGATAGGCCTTGCGGAAGTGCGGCAGAAGCGGTGTCAGCACCAGCGGGATCGCCATGCGCGGCACGGACAGTTTCAGATTGCCCCGCGGCCGCTTGCGAAAGTCGCCGAGCAGTTCGTAGGCGTCGGCGATTTCGGATGCTGCCGGGCGCACCCGTTTCAAGAAGGCGTCGCCCGCCTCGGTCAGCGCCACGCGTCGCGTCGTCCGCACGAAGAGCTGCAGGCCGAGACGTGTCTCCAGCGATCGGATCGCCTGGCTGACGGCATTGGGCGTGACGCCGATGAGCGACGCTGCCGCGGTAAAGCTTCGCGCCTCGGCAACTGCCAGGAATTCCCTCAGCCCGTTGAATGGATCGTTCGTCATTTGCCTATTGTGAAGTTTTTCTTCCGAAGCTTTGAAGATAGCAGCCATTTTTCTTCGCAATCAACTTTGACATCGTCTCTCCATACCGTTTTCACCGAACCGCAGATGGAGATCGACATGCAGTACACGACGCTTGGAAACACCGGTCTTGCGGTGTCGCGCCTCGCCTTTGGAGCGATGACTTTCACTGCCGGCGACCGCAGCATCGGCGCGATCTACAAGACCGATGCCGAGGCCGCCGACGCGCTTGTCGGCCAGGCGCTGGACGCCGGCATCAATTTCTTCGACACGGCCGACGCCTATGCATCGGGCCAATCGGAGCGGATCCTTGGGCAGGCGCTGAAGGCCCGCCGCGACGATGTGGTGATCGCCACCAAGGTCGGTTTCCGCACTGGGACGCCGCTCACCCGATCTGGCCTTTCGCGCCGCCATATCCTCTGGTCGGTCGACCAGAGTTTGCAGCGGCTCGGCACCGACTGGATCGACGTCTACATCGTCCACAAAGAGGACCCGCATACGCCGCTCGAGGAAACGCTTCTTGCGCTCGATGCTGTCGTGCGCTCCGGCAAAGTGCGCTACATCGGCTTTTCCAACTGGTCGGCCTGGAAGGTGGCGGCGGCGCTCGAGATCCAGAAAGCCAACGGGCTGGCGCCCTTTACCCACGGCCAGATGCACTATTCGCTGCTCGGCCGCGACGTCGAGCGCGACGTCATCCCGATGATGAGGCGATATGGGCTCGGGCTGATCGTCTGGAGCCCGCTCGCCTCCGGCTTCCTCTCGGGCAAGTACACCCGCGACACGCTCGGCGACCCGGACAACCGCTATTCCGGCTTCGACATCCTGCCCTTCGACAAAGAGCAGGGCTTCAGGCTGGTCGAGCGCATGCGCGTAATCGCCGGCGGGCATGGAGCAAGCGTGGCGCAGGTGGCGATCGCCTGGTTGCTGGCAAAGAGAGCGGTGACGAGCGTCTTGCTCGGGGCGTCAAAGCCGCAGCAGCTCAAGGACAATCTGGGCGCAGCCGCGCTCGCGCTCACGGAGGCGGATATCTCGGCGCTCGATGCCGCAACAGTGCCGGCGCCTGTTTATCCCAACTGGTTCATCGACAACCTCGTCGACCAGCCGCTGGTGCAGGCGGTCGCAAGGTGATCCCATCTCGTCACAACGAAAAACGCCGGCGCTTGGGCACCGGCGTTTCAGGAATTCGCGTGTTGCGACAGGACTTAATCGAAGAGGCTCGAAACGGACTCTTCCTGGCTGGTACGGCTGATGGCTTCGCCGAGCAGGCCGGCGGTGGTGATGACGCGGATATTGTGGGCCGACTGGACGGCCGTCGTCGGCTGGATCGAGTCGGTGATGACAAGTTCCTTCAGCATCGACGAGGTGACGCGGGCAACCGCGCCGCCCGAGAGCACGCCGTGGGTGATGTAGGCCGTGACGCTGGTTGCGCCGTTCTTCAACAGGGCTTCCGCCGCGTTGCAAAGCGTGCCGCCGGAATCGACGATGTCGTCGATCAGCAGGCAATCCTTGCCCTTCACGTCGCCGATGACGTTCATGACTTCGGATTCGCCCGGACGGTCGCGGCGCTTGTCGACGATGGCCAGCAGACAGTCGAGACGCTTGGCCAGCGCACGGGCGCGCACCACGCCGCCGACGTCGGGCGACACGACCATGACGTTCTTCAGGTCGTAGTTTTCCTTGACGTCACGCGCGAGAATCGGGATCGCATAAAGATTGTCGGTCGGGATGTCGAAGAAGCCCTGGATCTGACCGGCATGAAGATCGAGCGTCAGCACGCGGTCGGCACCGGCTTCGGTGATCAGGTTGGCGACCAGCTTGGCGGAGATCGGGGTGCGCGGACCGGCCTTGCGGTCCTGGCGGGCGTAGCCGAAATAGGGAATGACCGCGGTGATGCGGCGGGCAGACGAGCGGCGCACCGCGTCGATCATGATGAGCAGTTCCATCAGGTGATCATTGGTGGGGAAAGAGGTCGGCTGGATGATGAAGACATCCTCGCCGCGTACGTTCTCGCCGATCTCGACGAAGATTTCCTGATCGGCGAAACGGCGTACCGTCGCTTTGCCGAGAGGCAGGTTGAGATAGTTGCAGATCGCTTCGGCTAGGAGCCGGTTCGAATTGCCTGCGAAAACCTTCATTGACGGACCGCCTTGAGCTGGCGCGGTCACCGTCCGGTGCTGTTCCGGGAGCGGTGTGTTCCGCGCAGATTCCGAGAGCCATTCCAATCGCGGACATTCTTTGCGGATGGCCGCCGTTCAGAGC
>NZ_DASYGZ010000224.1:0-15575 GCF_035999135.1 Ensifer sp. | reverse complement strand
GCAAACGCTCCCTTTGCCACCGGCGCAAACAAAAACCCGGCCTATCTTGAAATCGCGCGGAACCTATGTCTTTTGGCTCTGCGTTGCAACAGTGATTATCGGCCCCTAACTGAGACTTATTGACACTTTCAGCGGGGTTTTTGAAGGCCAGATCATGAATCGCAAAAATTCAGCTAAAGCCATCGTGCTCATCCCGGCACGCATGGCCTCGACACGTCTACCGGGCAAGCCGCTCGCCGATATTTGCGGCCTGCCGATGATCGTCCAGGTGGCAAAGCGCGCAAGCGAGGCGGATGTCGGCCGCGTGGTCATCGCCGTCGACGACCAGAGTGTGCTTGAGACGGTCAAGGACGCCGGCTTCGAAGCGATGATGACCCGCATCGACCATCTGTCGGGATCCGACCGGATCTACGAAGCGCTCATGAAGGCCGACCCGGACGGCGAGGCCGAGATCGTCATCAACGTGCAGGGCGATCTGCCGACGGTGGAGCCTGCCTCCATCCGTGCAGCGCTGAACCCGCTCGAAAATGCCGCCACCGACATCGCGACGCTGACGGTGGCGATCACCGAAGAGAGCGAGAAGACCAATCCGAACATCGTCAAGGTCGTCGGTTCGCCGCTCTCCGATGCGCGGCTGCGCGCACTTTATTTCACCCGTGCGACTGCCCCTTACGGCGAGGGTCCGCTCTATCACCATATCGGCCTCTACGCCTACCGCCGCAAGGCGTTGGAGCGCTTCGTCTCGCTAGCCCCGTCGGTGCTTGAGCGTCGCGAATCGCTGGAGCAGTTGCGCGCGCTCGAGGCCGGCATGCGCATCGATGCCGAAATCGTCGATTCGGTGCCGCTTGGCGTCGATACGCCTGTCGAGCTGGAAAAGGCTCGCCGCATCCTGTCCGCCCGCACCAACTGACAAGAACCCGAGAAGGAAGCTACCGTGACCGTCAAGACCAACAGGATTTCCTTTCAGGGCGACTACGGCGCCAATTCCGACATGGCCTGCCGTGACATGTTCCCGTCGATGGAGCCGCTGCCCTGCCAGACCTTCGAGGATGCCTTCGTCGCGGTCGAGAACGGTGAGGCGGATCTGGCGATGATCCCGATCGAAAACACGATCGCCGGCCGGGTCGCCGACATCCACCACCTGCTGCCCGAATCCCGCCTGCACATCGTCGGCGAGTACTTCATGCCGATCCGCTTCCAGCTGATGGTGCTACCGGGTGTCACCCGCGACGAGATCCGCACGGTACACAGCCACATCCACGCCCTCGGCCAGTGCCGCAAGATCGTGCGTTCCAATGGTTGGAAGCCGATCGTCGCCGGCGACACCGCGGGCGCTGCCAAGCTCGTTTCGGAAAAGGGCGATCGCACGATGGCAGCGCTTGCGCCGCGGCTTGCAGCCGATCTTTACGGCCTCGAAATCATTGCCGAGAACGTCGAGGATAGCGAAAGCAACGTCACCCGTTTCGTCGTGCTTTCGCGCGAAGACGTTCGCGCCTCGCGCGCAGCCGACGACGAGCTGATCATCACCACGTTCGTGTTCAATGTCCGCAACATCCCGGCGGCGCTCTACAAGGCCATGGGCGGTTTTGCCACCAATGGCATCAACATGACCAAGCTCGAGAGCTACCAGCTCGGCGGCAAGTTTGTCGCGACGCAGTTTTATGCCGATATCGAGGGACACCCTGACGATATCGGCGTGCGCCACGCCATGGACGAGCTGCGCTTCTTCTCCGAAAAGGTCCGTATCCTCGGCACCTACAAGGCGCATCCGATGCGCGGCGTACTCTAACGAACTCGGCGAAGCCCGGAAGCGGGCTTCGCCCTGTGTTTCAATGCGCGTTCCTCAGGAGGCTCGCTCGGCCCGCGCCATGCCGTGCGCAATGAGGCGATCGATGATCTCGGGATAGCTCACGCCGCTCGCCGAAAGCGCCTTGGAATACATGCTGATATTGGTGAAGCCGGGAATGGTGTTCACCTCGTTGATGACGAACCGCATGTCCGGCGTGAGAAAGAAATCGACCCTCGCCATGCCATCGCAGCCAAGCGCCCTGAAGGCCTTGGCCGCCGCATCCCGCATGCTTGCCTCGATTTCGGCTGGCAGCTCGGCCGGCACCTTGAGCGCGGCACCGTCCTCGTCGATGTATTTGGCATCATAGGTATAGAAGCCGTGGCTTTCGGCCGGCACGATCTCGCCAGGCCGAGACACGAACAGGCCGCCGGCGACGTCTTCGAGCACGCTGAACTCGACCTCGCGACCGCGGATGAACTCCTCGGCAAGCAGGCTGTCGTCATGCCGGAAGCCCTCGGCGAGGGCGGGCTTCAGCTCCTGGCTCCCGGAGACCTTTCCGACGCCCACCGAAGACCCCTGCCGGGCGGGCTTGATGATGAGCGGGCTTCCGAGTTCGCGTTCGAGTGTGGCAAAATCGGGAGTGGTCTCTTCGGTGATGGTCAGCGACCGGGCGACCGGCAGGCCCGAAGCCCGCAGCAGCCGCTTGGTGATGACCTTGTCGAGCGCCGTGGCCGAGCCGAGAATGCCGCAGCCGACGAGCGGCACGCGCGCCACCTCTGCAAGACCCTGCACGGAACCGTCCTCGCCGTAGAGGCCGTGCAGCACCGGGAACAGGGCGTCGATCGTGCCCGCGACGGCCATGCGGCCGTCCGTGCCGATCCCGATCATGCGCCCGCGCCCGCCGGGAACGAGCGCGAGTTCGGTGCCGGTTTCAGGCTTCGACAGCACGCCGTCCTCGAAACGGCTGAGCAGCCAGCGCCCGTCGCGCGTCACGAAGATCGGAACCGCGTCGTATTTTTCCGGCGAAAGCGCGCCCATCACATTGGTGGCCGAAAGCACGGAAATGTCGTGTTCGGTGGAGCGGCCGCCGAACAGCACGGCGATCCGCGATCTGGTGGAAGACATTGTCATCAGGAACTCCGGGGAATGTTGTATTTGGGATTTCAGTGGCCGACCGCGATGCCGCGATGGGCAAAGAAGCGCTCGAAGACGGCTAGCGGCAGCTGGGCATGCTGCTGGCTTGGCCGATCGTGGCCGGACGGGTTGTGGAAGCGCACGCTTTCGGCGGAGGCCGCGGTGACCAGCACCAGATGCCCGCCCTTGGAGGGTGGGGTCTGGTCGGGAAAGCGGATCGAGGGATGCACCGAGGCGATGAAGTACGGCCGGCGGGAAAGGATCTCTGGAATGTTTGCGGTCTCGACAGCCGTCATCACCTCGGCCTCCAAACCGAAGCGATCGGCGACAAACCGGACGAAGGGCGCATAGATCAGTCCCTTGATCGAACCGCCATCCTCGCTGACCACGTAACCGCCATAGGCGGTGCAGGCGCGGGCAAGCGACAGGATGGGGTGAAGCTCTCCGCGCGCAGCCAGGATCATCTTCAGGCACGCCATGCCGCAGACGTTGACCGCCCACTGCACATATTCCTCGACCGTATCGGCGCCGGACTGGCGCCAGAGCGGATCGCTGAGCAGGGCCGATGGGCCGTCCTCCAGGACCGCAGAGGTCATCTCCGCCGTTTCCCATTGGCTGAAGTAGGGCACTGTCGTCATTGGCGGTCCTGTCCTCATGTGTTCGGTCAAGGTCGGCAAGGGTTGAAAGTGGTCCGATAGATATACGATAATGTCGACATCTTAAGAGCCACTGTTGTCGAGCCCTGTGGGCCACTTGGGGGATCCGCCCATGAAACTGCAGCGCCGGCGTGAAAGCCCATCGGCCGGCTTTCGCCCGAGACTCGATCCCTCCTCGCCGGCGTCTCTGGCGCGCCAGCTCTATCTGGCGCTACGCGAAGCGGTCGCGGACGGCCGGCTGGATGCGGGGCAGCGATTGCCGTCCACGCGCCTGGCGGCGCACGAATGGACGCTGTCGCGCGGCACGATCGCCGAGGCCTATGAGATCCTGATTGCCGAGGGCTACGCCATCGCGCGCCACGGGTCCGGCACCTACATCCTTGCCGGCTCTCCCGATCGGATCGAGACAGTCGGCGAAGCCCGCGAACCGGCAACCCAATCGAGCAGCCGCCGCATCTCGGGCGCCGTGACAACGGTGCTGACATCCGGCCCGAGCCTCGAGCCGCAGCGTCCCCTGCCATTTGCCACGGGCCGCATCGCCCATGACGAGCGCACGGCGGGATTGCTCAACCGCATTGCCGGCAGGCACATGAACTATGCCTTTGAAGGCTACGGCGACATTCAGGGCGAGCCTGATCTTCGCGCCGCGATCGTCGCGCATCTCGCCGTTTCACGCGGCGTGCGCTGTTCGGCCGAGCAGCTGTTCATCACCGCTGGCACGCAGCAGGCGCTCGATCTCGCCTTTCGCGTCCTCGCCTCGCCCGGCGACACCGTCATTGTCGAAGACCCCTGCTATCCGCCCGCCCGCCAATGTCTGGCGCTCAATGGCGCCAAGGTCGTCGGCCTGCCTGTCGATCATGATGGCATCACGACCGGGGAACTGGCGGCCGGCTCGGTCGCGCCGCCAGCCCTGTTCTATGTCACCCCGTCGAACCAGTATCCGGTCGGGGCGGTTCTCTCCCTGCCGCGGCGGCTTGAGCTTCTCGCCTATGCGCGCGAGCATGGCTGCTGGATCGTCGAGGACGACTACGACAGCGAGTTTCGTTACGACGGACATCCGATCGCCTCGCTGCAGGGACTCGATCAGGCCAGTCGCGTCCTTTACACCGGCACGTTCAGCAAGGCCCTGCTGCCGAGCCTGCGCCTCGGCTACCTCGTCGTCCCGACCGATCTGGTGCCGGTGTTCAGAGCGGTGCGTCCGGCGCTTGATCGCTGCCCGCCGACGTTTCAGCAGCGCGTGGTCGCAGACTTTCTGAACGAAGGATATTTCCCGGCGCACCTTCGTCGGCTGAGGGAACGGCTGCGAACATCGCGCGACCTGCTTGCGGGCCTCTTGAAGGACCGCATCGGCGAGCATCTGACTGTGGTGCTTCCGGATCAGGGGATCAATCTGACCGCGCGCAGCACCGGCACATGGCAGAGCGATATGGCCGTCTCCACGGCGGCGCTGGCAAGGGGCGTCGTCGTCATGCCGCTCTCCCGGATGAACGTGTCTTCGTCCGATACGTCGCGGTTGCTGCTCGGGTTTTCCGGCCTGTCGGAAGACGAGGCCGATCGCGGCACGGCGCTTCTGGCAGAGACCTTCAGGTGCGGAAAATTCTAGAACGCCGCCCCTTGTCGCAACGCTGGGGGATGTCGAGCGATCGGGAAAACGTGCCCTCATTTCAGGCGAAATGAAACTTTTGGTTGTTGTGCCGTGCGCCACTGCAGTCACAAATTTGTCATGCAGAGCGCCTTTTGCAGTGGTCCAGACACCCAAGTGTGCGGACGCTCGTACCGAATCCGCGCGAGAATCATTGGCTTCCCTGCACGAGGCTCCTGATAAAAATGGCGGAAGTTCGTTAACCGGCTACGCGTCTGGCGCATGCCTAGTTTGCAATCGTGGCGCTACACAAATTTTAGGCAAATGCCTACTTAGCGCCCGTACAAGTAAGGAGTTTAAAGATGAAGATCCGTCAGAAGATCATGGAATATGCGAAGACCCGCCGTGCAATCCGCGAGCTGAATGCTCTCGACGACCATGCACTGAGCGATATCGGTCTGTCCCGCTCGCAGATCCAGGCTGCCGTTTACGGCCGCTAATCAGCACCATTCGCGCATCCCGCCGCCATTGAGCTGGCGGGATGCGCGCCGCATACGCTCTCGATCACGAATCGTAGAGGCAGACGCGCAGCCGGTGACCATCCGGATCGAGCGCGACGAAAGTCGGACCGAAATCCATCTCGGTCAGGTCCTGCGCAATCGGCAGGCCCTTTTCCTTCCAGTCTTGATAGTGCGCGCGCACCGCGCCCTCGTCCTCCACCATGAAAGCCAGCTCCGAGCGATGGCCGGATGCCGTCGGCTCCGGCGCGACCGTGTGTTCGGCCCAGAGTCCGAGCGTGAACCCGCCGGGCAATTCGAAGGATGAAAACGTCTGGTAGGTGACGCTTGGTTCCTGCGTGAGAACCTGGCGATAGAAGTCCACGCTTGCGAGTGGATCCTTGACATAGAGAACGATGAGATTTGCCTTGGCCATGCTGTTTCCTCCGTGTTGCAGGAGTTGCAGGCTAGGAGCAGCCACTGCCAAATTCCGTCAGCATGGCGCGGCGGGGGTCAGGACCCGATCGTCTGGCGCCTTGTTGTCATGTCCTGGCTGGCGCGCCAGTCCTTCATCAGGACTTGCCGGCGGCGGGGATAGCGCGCTTCGGTCACCGTCATCCGTTGCATGCGGTCGGCGCGAAAGTGGCGGAAGTCCAGCCGCAGTTCGCACCAGGCCATGACCATGCGGACGTTTTCAAAGAAGCCGAGCGCGAAGGGCCAGATGGTGCGCTGCGTCGCGCTGCCGTCATTGTCCACGTAGTCGAGTTCGACCTTGCGCTCGTTGCGGATCGCGCGCCGAAGGGCCGAGATGTCGATGCCGTTGGTGGCCGGCGGGCTCGGCCCGACGAGCAGGGTGGAACTGTCGAGCTCCTCGCGAAGCTCGACCGGCAGCACGGCGGCGATCTTGGCAAGCGCATTCGCCGCCGCTCCCGCCAGATCGTCATCGGTGCGCTTGGAAACCCAGCGCGAGCCGAGGACAAGCGCCTCGATCTCTTCGGCAGAGAACATCATCGGCGGCAGCATGAATCCGGGTTTCAGCACATAGCCGAGCCCCGGCTCGCCCTCGATATGGGCGCCCTGCGCCTGCAGGCTGGCGATGTCGCGATAGAGCGTTCTGAGGCTGACGCCGGTTTCTTCCGCCAGCCTCTGGCCGCTCACCGGCTGGCGATAGCGCCTGAGCACCTGCAGTAGATCCAGCAGCCGTTCGGAGCGGGACACGGTCGAACTCCCTGCAATCGTCGCGTCAGGTCCGCTCGCCCCAGGCGAGCCAGTCGCGCATCAGCTGATGGGCGATCGCGCCCTTCGGCGGTGGAATGTGGGCGTCGCCGGTGTCGGCGACCCCGGTCGAGCGCTCGAGCATTGCCGTCGTTTCCTCGCGGGTGAACCAGCGCACGTCCTCGAGCTCCTGCTCGTCGCGCTTGATGACCGTCGACTTCGCCTCGGCATAGCAGCCGATCATCAGCGTGTGCGGCATCGGCCAGGGTTGCGAGGCATGGTAGCGCACCCGACCGATAAGGATGCCCGATTCCTCCATCGTTTCGCGACGCACGGCGTTTTCGATGGTCTCACCCGGCTCGACGAAGCCGGCCAGGCACGAATACATGCCCGGTGCGAAATGCGGGCTGCGACCAAGCAGGCAAAGATCGCGCTCAAGGTCGATCGTCATCATGATGACGACGGGATCGGTGCGCGGAAAGACCATCTGGCCACAGGCGGTGCAGACGCGGCGATAGCCGCCGGCCTTGCCTTCCATCGGTCCGGCGCAGCGGCCGCAGAAGCGGTTGTTGGCGTTCCAGGTGATCAGGCTCGACCCTTGTGCAAACTGGCCGAGCAGTTCTTCCTGAAGCATTTGCTGGCGATAGAGCGTGCGGCCGTCGGCGATCTTGAAGGGCTCCACGATCGTCTCTTCGGTCAGCCCCGTCGGCACCGCCAGCCGCGGCTCGCCATTTGCAAGGTAGCCGAGCAGGATGGTCTCGTCGAGGACCGGCTCGAGCCCGTCCAGCTCATAGGCCGCAAACAGCGGGTCGATGATTTTCTCGTCATGCTTGACGATCAGCTTCGATCCCGAAAAAGCGAGGAAATGCGCACCCGGATGCTTGAGCGCCTTTTCGATACAATCGTCCGAGCGATGCTCGGACTGGCGATCCAGATGGTTTTCGGAAAAGGCGACGAGTGTGCTTGGCTCTGGATGCGGGCTTCGAAGGTCAAAGATCGATTTCGTCATGTTCAGAGATTTTCCAGAATGCGCGCTGCTAAGGTCTGATGGTCTTTCTCGTCCCAGGGCTCCGACTTGCCGAACCCCCAAACCGGCCCCGGCCAGTTCGGGTCGCCGTCGCTGCGGGCGATGATGTGCACATGGAGCTGCCGGACAATGTTTCCCAATGCGCCGATGTTGATCTTCTCGGCCCCCGTGACCTTCTTCAGGGCGCTCGCCGCCATGTTGGTCTCGAAGGTCAGCATCGTCTGGTCGAGCGGCGTTAGGTCGAAGATTTCCGAGATGTCTTCCCGCTGCGGAATGAGGACGAGCCAGGGCCAGCGGCGGTCGTTCATCAGCCGCATCTGGCACAGTCCGATCGAGGCGATCGGAATGCCGTCGCGTTCGAGCCGCTCGTCGAGGGTGAAGGTCGTCACGGGGTCTCCTCTGACAATGACACGTCGGGCAATGACAAGGGATTCGCCTTGTTTTGCATATCGATATCAGTTTTTTGACGGCTTGGCTTGCATTTGCTTTCGATATTGCCGATATGGAAGCCGGGAGGTTGGTGGTGGACGAGCCACTCGCCAACCGGGTCAGGTCCGGAAGGAAGCAGCCCCAACGAGCTCCGGCACGGGTCATCGTGCCAGCCTCCCACCTTTTCCGTCCTGTCGGGACACGAGTTCGAACAGCGGCAGGGTCGATGAGCGACGATACGTCCATTTCATCCGTTGAGAAACCAGCCGCCTATCGCGTCTTGGCGCGCAAGTACCGCCCCAAGGATTTCTCCGACCTCATGGTCGGCCAGGAACCGATGGTGCGCACGCTCACCAACGCGTTCGAGACCGGCCGCATCGCCCAGGCCTATATGCTGACCGGGGTTCGCGGGGTGGGCAAGACCACCACCGCCCGCATCCTTGCCCGCGCTCTCAATTACAAGACACCGGATGTCGACCGCCCGACGATCGATCTCAGAGTGCCTGGCGAGCATTGCCAGGCGATCATGGACGGCCGCCATGTCGACGTCATCGAGATGGACGCAGCCTCGCACACCGGCATCGACGATATCCGCGAGATCATCGAGCAGGTGCGCTATCGCCCGGTTTCGGCGCGCTACAAGGTCTACATCATCGACGAAGTGCACATGCTTTCGACCCAGGCCTTCAACGGCCTGTTGAAGACGCTCGAAGAGCCGCCCGAGCATGTGAAATTCATCTTCGCCACCACAGAAATCCGGAAAGTGCCGATCACGGTGCTGTCGCGCTGCCAGCGCTTCGACCTGCGGCGCATCAGCGCGTCCGATCTCGTCGGCCTGTTCTCGACGATCCTCGGCAAGGAAGGCGTGTCCTTCGATCCGGAAGCGCTCGCCATGGTCGCCCGTGCGGCCGAGGGCTCTGCGCGCGACGGCCTGTCGCTGCTCGACCAGGCGATCGCCCATGGCGGCGGCGCGGTCGAGGTGGAGACCGTGCGCTCGATGCTCGGCCTTGCCGATCGGGCCCGCATCGTCGATCTGTTCGAGCATGTCGTCAAAGGCGATGTCGCCGCGGCCTTGCAGGAATTCACGGCCCAATACGAGGCCGGCGCCAACCCGACGGTCGTCCTGACGGACCTTGCCGATTTCACCCATCTGGTCACCCGGATGAAATACGTGCCGGAGGCGGTCAACGACCAGTCCCTGAGCGAGATCGAGCGCACCCGCGGTGCTGTTTTCGCCGAAACCGTTGCCGTCACGGCGCTCTCGCGCATCTGGCAGATGTTGCTGAAGGGCATACCGGAAGCCGAAAGCTCGTCGCGCCCGGCCGGTGCTGCCGAGATGGTGCTGATCCGGCTTGCGCACGCAGCCCATCTGCCGTCGCCGGAAGAGGCTGCAAGACGCGTTCTGGAGCTCTCCGGCAATGATGGCGGCGGCGCTCGCTCCGCCCCTTCTGGCGGCAATGGCGGCGGGGCGCAGACCTCGGCCTCCGTCGCGGTGTCGGCGCAGGCGATGCCGGTGCAGCGCCCGACGAGCAACGGTGCGACCATGCTGCGCGCCGTGCCGGATGTGGCGCCGCAGCCCCTGCAGGTCGGCCGCATCGAGGAACGGGCGCTGGCGGCGCCTGTCGTAAAGCCGCAACCTTCCGTGCCGGTCAACTCCATTTCCGATATCGCCGACCTCTGCGCCAAGAACCGCGACATCAAGCTGAAGACATTGGTGCGCGGCTTTTTGCGGCTGGTACGCATCGAACCCGGCCGCCTCGACGTCAACGTCTCCGACGACGCACCGAAGACATTGCTTGGCGAACTGGCCGTCAAGCTCAAGGAATGGACCGGCGTTCACTGGATCGTCAGCTTCAGCCGCGAGGCCGGGGAGCCGACGCTGATCGAGGCGGAACAGCGGGCCCAGGAGCAGCGCGTCAACGATGCGCGCCAGGACCCGGATGTCGCCGCCATTCTCGCCCGTTTCCCGGGCGCCAAGATCACCGACGTGCGCATTCGCGCCGTTGAAGAAGAGGTCGAGAGCCCCGCTCCGGCCACAGCCGAATCGGCCGATGGCGATATCGTTCCTGGCGACGATATCGAATAAAGTCATCGACCAGCACCAAAGCAGGAACAGGAGACGACGATGCGCGACATCATGGGGATGATGGGCAAGGTCAAGGAAATGCAGGCCAAGATGGAGAAGATGCAGGCGGAGATCGCCGCACTCGAAGTCGACGGCACCTCCGGCGGTGGTCTGGTGACCGTTCGTCTCGACGGCAAGGGCACCTTGAAGAGCCTGAAGATCGACCCTTCGCTTTTCAAGGAAGACGACGTGGAGATCCTCGAGGACCTGATCGTCGCCGCCCACAAGGATGCCAAGGACAAGGCCGAGGCCGTGCAGGCGGAAAAGACCCGCGAGCTGACCGCCGGCCTGCCGATCCCGCCCGGCATGAAGCTGCCGTTCTGATCGGTTCCCGGCCGTATCCGCAAACGCGTGAGACGTTCACCGGCCCTGGTCGGTTGATGTTGTGATCGTGACCCGGATCTTCGGCAGCGCCAGCGGTTCGTCCCTCTGGCGCTTGCCCGCCTGAAAGTCCAGCACTGCCCGCACTGGCACCGACGGCAAAGCGTGGTAGATTGCCGCGTCCTGAGGAGGATCGCGCATGTCGCTTGCATCCCTGCTTGTATTCGCTGGCGCCCTGCTGGTTGCGGCCGGCTCGCCCGGTCCGAGTGTCGCGGCACTCGTCGGTCGCGTGCTGTCCAAAGGGGCGCGCGATGTGCTGCCCTTCCTCGTGGCGCTCTGGATCGGCGAAGCGATCTGGCTGTCCTTCGCGGTGGCGGGCCTGGCGGCGATTGCCGAAAGCTTCCACCTGCTCTTCGTCGCCATCAAGTGGCTCGGCGTTGCCTACCTGCTCTATCTCGCCTGGAAAATGTGGTCGACGGAACCGGAAATGCCGGGCGATCACCTGCCGCAGTCGCGTTCGTCCGGCAAACTGTTCTTCGCCGGCATCACCGTCACGCTCGGCAATCCCAAGGTGATGATGTTCTACGTCGCCCTGCTGCCGTCGATCATCGACCTTCATGCGGTGACGCTTTTGGGGTGGATGCAATTGGTAGTGACGATGCTGATCGTGCTCGTCATCGTCGATTTCGGCTGGGTGGCAATGGCCTCCAAGGCGCGCTCGTTCCTGAGGAGCCGGCGTGCGGTGCGCATCGCCAACCGGACGAGTGCCGCAACGATCGCCGGTGCGGCTGTGGCGATCGCGACGCGGTAAAGCGCCTGGTCGGTATCCGCCGGGCGTTCGTCGAAGACGATTCCGTTCCGGGCCGATATCGGCTAAAAGCGCCGCATGGCAAAACGAGTCACCGGCCCCGAAATCGAAAAACTCATCCAGCTCCTGGCGAAAGTCCCAGGGCTCGGCCCGCGCTCCGCAAGGCGGGCGGCACTGCATCTCGTCAAGAAGAAGGACCAGTTGCTCGGTCCGCTCGCCGAAGCGATGGGTGAGGCGCACCGCAAGGTCAGGATCTGCTCCTGCTGCGGCAATGTCGATACGATCGACCCCTGCACGGTCTGTTCCGACGAACGCCGCGACCAATCGGTGATCATCGTCGTCGAGGACGTGTCCGACCTCTGGGCGCTGGAGCGTGCCGGCGCGCTGAACGCCGCCTATCACGTGCTCGGCGGCACCCTATCGCCGCTCGACGGCGTCGGCCCTGACGATCTCAACATCAAGGGCCTCGTGCAGCGCGTCGCCAATGGCGGCGTGCGCGAACTGATCATCGCCGTCAACGCCACGGTCGAGGGGCAGACGACAGCCCATTACATCACCGACCAGTTGGAAGGCATGGAGGTGAAGATCACCCGGCTTGCCCATGGCGTTCCGGTTGGCGGTGAGCTCGACTATCTCGACGAGGGCACGCTGGCCGCGGCCCTTCGCGCCCGCACGACGATCTGAAGGGATGCCGATGTCTTTGAAGTCTCTGGTTCGTTCCTGGTTTGCCGGTCTTGCAGGGGCGGGTAAGCCGCGAAAGCACCTCTTTGCGGCCGTCGCCGCATTCTTTGCTCTTTCCCTCCCCGTACATGCCGCCACCAAGGCGGATGTCGAGGCGCAGTTCCGCACCTGGCTCCAGAGTGACCTTTGGCCGGAAGCGCAGAAATCCGGCATTTCCGCCGGGTCCTTCAAGGCGGCTTTCGCCGGCGTGACGCTCAACTGGGACCTGCCCGACCTCGCGCCGCCCGGCTTTCCGAAGCCGAAGGAACAGAAGCAGAGCCAGGCGGAATTCTCCTCGCCCGGCAACTACTTCTCGGAAAAGCGCCTGCAGGGGCTTGCCGCGACCGGTCGCAGCCTTGCCTCCACCCATGCCTCGACGCTCAAAAAGATCGAGCGCACCTATGGCGTGCCGGCCTCGGTGGTCGTTGCCATCTGGGGCCGCGAATCCGGCTTCGGCCGCGCCAAGATCCCCTATCCGGTGGTCGACGTGCTGGCCACCAAGGCTTTCATGTCGACCCGTCCCGATCTCTTCCGGCGCGAGCTGATCGCGGCGCTGCACATCCTCGACAGCGGCGACGTCGACGAGGCGGCGATGCGCGGTTCCTGGGCCGGTGCCATGGGCCAGCCGCAGTTCATGCCATCGAGCTTCCTGCAATATGCCGTCGATTTCGATGGCGACGGCCGGCGCGACATCTGGAACTCGGTGCCCGACAGCCTCGCGTCGATCGCCAACTATCTCGTCAAGAAGAGCTGGCAGCGCGATCGCGATTGGGGCTTCGAGGTGTCGATCCCCGCGACAGTGTCGTGCGCACAGGAAGGCCCGGACCTTGCCCGGCCGCTTTCGGACTGGGCAAACAAGGGCATCACGCGCATTTCCGGCAAAGCGTTTCCCTCGCACGAGCTTTCGGCGTCCTCGATGATGCTGGTACCGGCCGGACGGCACGGGCCCGAGTTTATCGTCACGCCGAATTTCTACGTGCTCAAGGAATACAACAACTCCGATCTCTACGCGCTGTTCATCGGCAACCTCGCCGACCGGATCGCGACCGGCGGCGGCGCGTTCCGCGGCACCTGGGGCGACGTCGGCAACATGCTGCGCTCCGACGTTCTGAAAATGCAGAAGGCGCTGGTCGCCAAGGGCTACGACGTCGGCAAGGTCGATGGTCTTCCCGGCTACAAGACGCGCCGGTCGCTTGGCGACTGGCAGGCAAAGAGCGGGCTTGCGGCGAGCTGCTTTCCCGATTCCTCGCTGAAGGCGAAGCTGCGCTAAGGCGTTTCGTCGGAAACGGCAGCGATAAACTGAAAAGGGCCCTGCATCGCAAGGCCCTTTTCAGTTTGGGTCGATGCCGGTCGTCAGTGCATGTCGACGTCGACCTGGCGCTTGTAGCGTTCGTAGTGGGTCGGAACGATCGTCTGGCGTTCGATCATCCGGTGGACCCTCGGCGGAACCTTGCCGCTGTGCAGGGCCGTCAGCCTGTCGCCGATGGCGGCGTCGGCATGGGTGCGGCGCTGGTTGTGGCGCACATATTCCACCCAGGTCGGCACGTGATAGGTCTCGGTCCAGGTGGTCGGATTCTCGAGGTCGCGCATCAGCGCCCAGTGGCCGGCGCCGTCGCGGATGCGGATCCGTCGACGCTCCGCCATGTTGGTCAGGAACTCCGGAATATCGTCATCGGCGATTTCGTAGTCGATCATGATGACGATCGGACCACTGCGGGGTTTCAGATCCAGTTCGAGCGGCGGCTCGTTGAAGCGGTTGAGCGGATCGAGATTGAGCGAGGTGAATTCCGGCAAGGGCAGCCGCAGGCCGATGGCGACGCCGGCAAACATCAACAGGCACGAACCGATGAGCGCATTGGCGGCGCCATATTGCTCGGCGGCCGTACCCCAGAGCCAGCTACCGCCCGCAATGCCGCCAAAGGTCGTGGTCTGGTAGAGCGACAGCGCCCGCCCGACCACCCAGCGGGGCGTCGACAGCTGCACGGTGGTGTTGAACAGCGAGAGTGCCAGAACCCAGCAGGCGCCGGAGACCAGCAGCACGAGACAGCTCAGCCATGCGTAAGGGCTGAAGGCGGTGATGGCGGCGCTTGCGGCAAAACCGGTAAAGGCGATGCGCACGATCGCCTCGCTTGAAAGCTTTTCGCGCAGGCGCGCACTGAGCAGCGCGCCGCCGATGGCACCGAGGCCGAAGCCGCCGAGCATCAGGCCATAGGTCAGCGGCCCGCCCTTGACGAGGTCGCGGGCAACGAGCGGCAGCAGCGCCAGGATGGCGCTTGCCGAAAGACCGAAGACGAAACCGCGCAAGAGCACCTTGCCGATGTTTGGTGACATCGCGACGTAGCGAAGCCCCGCGGAAATGGCGCGCCCAAGCGTCTCGCGCGGCAGGGTGTTCGCAGGCAGTTCGCGCCGCCAGCGCACCAGCGCAAAGAGGATCGCGAAATAGCTGAGCGTATTGGCGAAGAAGGCGGCCGCAGCGCCCAATGCCGCAACGATCGCGCCGCCGATCGCCGGGCCGACGCTGCGGGTGATGTTGAAGCCCATGCTGTTCAGCGCCACGGCCGCCGGCAGGTCGTCGCGCGGAACCATGTCGCCGACCGAGGCCTGCCAGGACGGGTTGTTGAGCGCCGTGCCACAACCGATGAGAAAGGTGAAGAACAGAAGCAGCCAGGGCGTGATCAGGCCGAGATAGGCGAAGACCGTCAGCAGCGCGGAGACCGCAAGCATGAAGGTTTGCGCCACCAGCATGATCCGCCGCCGGTCGAAATTGTCGGCGAGCGCGCCGGAGACCAGCGAGAACAGCATGATTGGCAGCGAGGTCGAGGCCTGCACCAGCGCCACCATGTTGGCCGAAGGTGAGATCGAGGTCATCAGCCAGGCAGCGCCGACCGATTGGATGAGGCCGCCGAAGTTGGATGCAAGGCTCGCGATCCAGAGAAGATGTCGTGCTTGAAGGGAGCCAGCGGCGATATACGGGTGGGCACCTCGTCTTCTCTCTTGTCTCTTGTTGTGGTTCGAAGCGGTATGCTTCCTGTTATAAGCCCGGGGACCCGAAGTGCCACCCGCTGAAACTGACCTGTTGCCGACCGATGATGGCGGCCTATGTCCGGGGCGCATTCGGAGCGCTTGGCCCAAAGCCTTGCAATTTGCGGCGATGGGGCGTATATGAGCCTCAAATTCTTGATCGGTAGATGAAGAGTGGGCCCGTCAGGACCCGCTCTTTTTTATTAGCCGGTCCGATGAGGAGATGATCGTTTGTCCGATACGACAACGGC
>NZ_DASYGZ010000082.1:0-13431 GCF_035999135.1 Ensifer sp. | reverse complement strand
GTTTTTCTTTGCTTCTTTTTAAGAGACACCCATGCGCTTCCGCAATGCCTTCCTCTTGTGCAGCCTCGCGGCGACACTCGCTGTTGCCGGCTGCTCGACGACATCGTCCAAACCCGAGACCGCTGCCAACGAACCCGCTCCGGTGGCCGTTCAGGTCGCCACCAACCAGATCTTCACGGGCGATTATGGCGCGGTTGAGGATCACGGCTATGCCCTGCCGGCGATCCCGATCAACAAGGTCGACAACCGCTACCATCGCCAGATCGTCGACTACGACACCAAGGAGCGTCCGGGGACGATCGTCGTCAACACGCCGAATCGCTTCCTTTATTACGTGCTGCCAGGCGGCAAGGCGGTGCGCTACGGCATCGGCGTCGGCAAGGCCGGCTTTGCCTGGGAAGGCGAGGCCTACATTGCCTGGAAACAGGAATGGCCGATGTGGCATCCGCCGAAGGAAATGGCCGAGCGCAAGCCCGAAGTCGCCAAGTATGTCGAGGAAGGCATGGGCCCCGGCCTGAAGAACCCGCTCGGCGCCCGTGCGCTCTATCTCTTCAACGATGCTGGCAAGGACACACTGTTCCGCCTGCACGGTACGCCCGAATGGTCGTCGATCGGTACGGCCGCCTCGTCGGGCTGCATCCGCCTGATCAATCAGGACATCATCGACCTTTACTCGCGCGTTCGCCCCGGCAAGAGCGCCCGCGTCGTCGTTCAGCAGTAATCGAGCCACTTCGACACCGATCAGGCCGCCGATCCTTTCGGCGGCTTTTTTGTTGGCGCCTACCACCGATTGTTCTTTTGCCGGAGACACACCAGACCGCCCGGCGACGCAAAGTTGTTGTTCGCAATTGCACTCAAATCTGGGTCGCGGCCGACCGGCGATTCGGAGCGAGAAAGTTCGATTTCGACTTAAATTCAAACGCTTATTAAGTAAGCGTTATCTAAATGAAACGAACAGTGTGCCCAAGAAATCTCGCTTCGGGAGGGGACTGGCATGCTGATCAAGACCAAGCTCGTCGGCGCAATTGCGCTGCTATCCATTATTGCGATCGGCATCGCCGTTCACAGCCATGCGCTGCTGTCGGAAACCAGCGATACGATGGACGCGGTCTATGCCGATCGCATCGTGCCCTTGAAAAACCTCAAGGCGACATCCGACGCCTTTGCCGTCTCGATCGTCGATGCCGCCCACAAGGTGCGCAATGGCAACGAGACGATGGAGGGCGGTCTCGCCTCGGTTGAGACAGCGCAAAAGGCGATCAGGACCAACTGGGATGCCTATGTGGCGACCAGCATGACCGACGCGGAGCGGCGCCTCGTCGACGATGCCCGAAGCCAGATGATCGTTGCGATGGATTCGATCGTGACGCTGACGCAGATCCTTTCCGCCAAGGACCAGAAGGCGCTCGATGCCTTCGTGCGCGAAAAGCTTTACGCAACGATCGACCCGCTGACGGAGACGATCTCGAAAATCTCCGACCTGCAGGTCGAGCTTTCCGGGGGGACCTTTGAGGCCAAGCACCACGAGTTCGAGGCGGTGCAGAGGGTCAATATCGCCATCATCGCCGTCGTCATGGCCCTGGCCGCCGGCACCTTCCTCCTGGTGCTGCGCGGGGTCGTCGGTCCACTCGGCCGCCAGATCGCCGCCATGCGCAAGCTGATCGACGGCCACATCGAGGAGCGCGACGCGCCGGTGACCGGCAAGGACGAGATCGCCGAGATGGCCCGCGCCATCCAGTCCTTCCGCGAGGCGGCGCGGTCGAACCTTCGGCTGCAGGCCGAAGCGGACGAGAACCGCCGCAACAGCGAGGCGGAACGCGTCCGCGTTCAGCTCGAGGCCGAGCGGGCCGCCCAGCAGAAATTGACGCAGGCGACCGCCGGGCTCGCCGGAGGACTGCAGCGACTGGCCAGTGGCGATCTGGCCATACGGCTCGACGAACCCTTCTCGGCAGAGTTCGAGCAATTGCGCCACGACCTCAACAAGGCGGCCGGGCAATTGAACGACGCGCTTCTCGCCGTTGCCGACAGCGCCCACAACATCGGCATGGGGACACGCGAGATCAGCCAGAGCGCCGACGACCTGTCCAAGCGCACGGAGCAGCAGGCCGCTTCGCTCGAGGAGACGGCGGCCGCACTCGATCAGATCACCGCCAATGTCAGCAATTCCTCCAAGCGGACCGAGGAGGCGCGCGACGTCGCGGGCGAGGCCAAGACCAGCGCCGCCCAATCTTCGGTCGTCGTTGCCAATGCCGTGGAGGCCATGCGGCGGATAGAAGAATCGTCGAGCCAGATCTCCAGCATTATCGGCGTGATCGACGAAATCGCCTTCCAGACCAACCTTCTGGCGTTGAACGCGGGCGTCGAGGCGGCCCGGGCCGGCGAAGCGGGCAAGGGTTTTGCCGTCGTCGCCCAGGAAGTGCGCGAACTCGCCCAGCGCTCGGCCAAGGCGGCCAAGGAAATCAAGGAGTTGATCCGCACTTCGAGCCAGGAGGTCGAAAACGGCGTGCGCCTGGTGCGCGACACCGGCGCGGCGCTGCAGACGATCGAGGCGCATGTCATCACCATCAACGATCACATGGCGGCGATCGCCACCTCCGCCCGCGAACAATCTGTGGGTCTCAGCGAAGTCAATACGGCCGTCAACCAGATGGACCAGGTGACGCAGAGGAACGCAGCGATGGTCGAGGAAGCCAACGCCGCTTCCGCCACGCTGGCGCAGGAAGGCACGAACCTCCGCGACCTCATCGGCCGCTTCAGCCTCGCGGGTGCGGCGGAGGTGAAGAGTGGATCGAGGGCGCCGGGACAGGCAGCCGCAATGGCGCAGGATCGTGGCCGTCCTGCAGCCCAGGCGACCCGACGACCGGCCTACGCAACGCAGGGCAACGCTGCGCTGGCGACCGACGGCTGGGCGGAATTCTAGGCCGACTCAGGCGGCGATCGCGCCCAAGGACAAGACGTCCCTCGGAAACGACTGAGCCCGTGCGTTCGATCGAACGCACGGGCTCAGCATCATCTTCACGCAGCCGCGGCTGATCAGGCGGCTTCGCGCGCCTTCAGCTCGAGACGGCGACGGTGCAGGACCGGCTCGGTGTAGCCGTTCGGCTGCTCGCGGCCCTTCAGGACAAGCTCGACGGCCGCCTGGAAGGCGATCGAACCGTCGAAATTGCCGGCCATCGCGACATAGAGCGGATCGCCGGCGTTCTGTCCGTCGACGACGGCAGCCATGCGCTTCATCGTCTCGATGACCTGAGCTTCGGTGACGACGCCATGGTGCAGCCAGTTGGCCATATGCTGGGCGGAGATGCGCAGCGTCGCGCGGTCTTCCATCAGGCCGACATTGTTGATGTCCGGTACCTTCGAGCAGCCGACGCCCTGGTCGACCCAGCGCACGACGTAGCCGAGGATGCCTTGGGCGTTGTTGTCGAGTTCGCGCTGGATTTCCTCCGGCGTCCAGTTCGGACGAACCGCGACCGGCACCGACAAAATATCGGAGAGCTTGGCGCGGGTGCGGCTCTTCAGGCTCGCCTGGACGTCTGCGACATTGACGCGGTGGTAGTGCGTCGCATGCAGCGTGGCGGCCGTCGGCGATGGGACCCAGGCGGTGTTGGCGCCGGCCTTCGGGTGGGCGATCTTCTGTTCGAGCATCGCCGCCATCAGGTCAGGCATCGCCCACATGCCCTTGCCGATCTGGGCGTGGCCGGAAAGGCCGCATTCAAGGCCGATGTCGACGTTCCAGTTCTCGTAGGCGCCGATCCAGGCCGCCTGCTTCATGTCGCCCTTGCGGATCATCGGGCCGGCTTCCATGGAGGTGTGCATCTCGTCGCCGGTGCGGTCGAGGAAGCCGGTGTTGATGAAGACGACCCGCTCGCGGGCAGCACGGATGCATTCCTTGAGGTTGACCGTGGTGCGGCGTTCCTCGTCCATGATGCCCATCTTCATGGTGTTGGCGGGCATGCCGAGCGCCTTTTCTGCGCGGGCAAAAATCTCGCTGGCGAAGGCAACTTCCTCGGGGCCATGCATCTTCGGCTTGACGACATACATCGAACCCTCGCGGGAGTTCATGCGGCGACCGCCGTTGCCGATGTCGTGCAGGGCGATCAGCGCCGTCACCATCGCGTCCATGATTCCCTCAGGGACTTCGTTGCCGTCGCGGTCAAGGATAGCCGGATTCGTCATGAGATGGCCGACGTTGCGCACCAGCATCAGCGAACGGCCCGGAAGCGACAGGGTGCCGCCGGCGGCTGCGGTGTAGCTGCGATCGGCATTGAGGCGTCGCGTGAAGGTCTTGCCACCCTTGGCGACCTCTTCGGTGAGGTCGCCTCTCATCAGGCCCAGCCAGTTGCGGTAGACGAGGACCTTGTCCTCGGCGTCGACGGCCGCGACCGAGTCCTCGCAGTCCATGATCGTGGTGATCGCCGATTCGAGAATGACGTCGGAAATCCCGGCCGGATCTTCCTTTCCGATCGGCGTCGAAGCGTCGAGAACGATGATCGCGTGCAGATTGTTGTGCCTGAGGACGATCTCCGAGCGCCCGCCTTCAGAACCGGAATAGCCGGCGAATTGGGAGGCGTTGCGCAGGGTGGTGTCGGATCCGTCCTTGAGCCCGATCGCCAGCGTTCCGCCGGCAACCTTCAGCGACGTGACATCGGCCCAATTCCCTATTTCCAGCGGTGCGCTGGCGTCGAGGAAATCGCGGGCCCAGGCGATGACCTTGGCGCCACGCTTGGGATTGTAGCCGCGGCCCTTTTCGGCGCCATCGGCATCGGAAATCGCATCTGTGCCATAGAGCGCGTCATAGAGCGAACCCCAGCGCGCATTGGCGGCGTTGAGTGCATAGCGCGCATTCATGACGGGCACGACGAGCTGGGGGCCGGCGATCGTCGCGATCTCCGGATCGACATTGGCGGTGGAGACGCTGAATTCGCCGCCTTCCGGCAGGAGGTAACCGATTTCGCGCAGGAAGACCTGATAGGCGTCGATGTCAACGGGAGCGCCATTCTGCTTGTACCAGGCGTCCAGCCTGGCCTGGAGATCGTCGCGCTTGGCAAGCAGCGCCCGGTTCTTCGGCGCGAGATCGTGCACGAGCGCGGAAAGCTCTCTGAAGAAGTGTTCCGCATCGACACCCGTGCCCGGCATGGCCTCGTCCACCAGAAACCGGTGGAGACCCGCATCAATCTTCAAACCATACGTCTCAATGCGGTCCATCTGCCAACTCCTTGAAATAGACAACAGGAGCGCCACCGATCCCTACGAACCCGGAAAACGCTCCAACATTTTGATTTTGTGCGTCGATCCGACCTTAGGCCGGAACACGCACAATGCACGCGCGAAACGGCGGCAGTTTCTCACCAATTCATTCCCTGTCAATTCTGCAAGGATGCGAAGAATTGTTTCCGAAAACGAAAAGATCAGTGATGGGCGATGCGTGGACGGCCGCTGGCCGACGCGATGAACCGGGCCTCGATCAGCTTGCGGCTGCCTTCCACTTCCGGTGCGTCGATTTCCTCACGCAACAATGACGCCGGATCTTCGGCTCCGTTCGTGCGCGCCGCTTCGAGCGCCATGGCTTCGGCCCGCCGGCGCGCGATGTCGAAAGCTCGCTCCTGATCCAGGAAGCGTTCGCTCACCCCGGCGCCATTGACGACGAATATGCCTTCCTCCGGCATGGTCACGAAAACGGTGACTGTCGCCCGGACCTGACCGACGACGGCGCCGACGGCATTGGCGACACCGGCTTCTTCGGGAATGGCGGCGTCTGTTCCGAGCATCTCTGCTATAGCGGGGTAATAAACCGGGGCCGAGGCGCCGAGGCCAACGAGTGGCCGATCGAGCGCCAGGGAGAACCGGACAATGCCCGGTGTGCGGGTGAGCGCCCGTTCGACGGCCTGCGAGGCGGCCGGATCGATCGTCGCCCCATCCTCGCCGAGACAGGCCTGCAGAATGACCTCGCAGGATTGCCGCGTCAGCCGATCGACGATCATGTCGGCCATCCGTTCCGGCGAGGAAGCGATCGGCTGGCCGGAGCCATCGCGCATGCGGGCGGCAAGCTCGATGCCGAGGCGCGCCGCCTCAAGATTCCATTGCGACTGCCGGCCGAGCACGTGCATGGCGTCGGACGGCGTCAGGCCGCAGATATGCACGAGGCCGCGTGCGACGAGCCGGTCGAGGGTCGCCTTCTGCGGCGTCGAGACCAGCAGAGTTTCGAGCGCGACCGGCACGTTGCCGACTCGCTCATAGAGCGCCAGTTCCTGCGGCTGCAGGCCGCTTGCAAGATGGTCCGGCAGGCCGGTACGCACCGCGAGCCGGCCGTCGTGGCGCCCGCGGTGCTGCGCCCGCATCTGCTTTTCGAGAACGGACAGCACGGCATCGCCGTGCAGCGCGGCCGCCAGGCTGAGCGGCATCAGCCGGCGCGGCCCCAGATCGAGCTTGGCCTTCAGGCCGCGGTCGTTGATGCGCACTTCCGAATCACCACCGAGGCCATAGGTTCGCATCGCCACCGCTTCCACCATCGTGCGGAAGCCACCGACGACAGCCCCTTCGGCGTCGAGACGCGGGCGGCCGCCGTCGAGGACCGCGACATCCGTCGTGGTCCCGCCGATATCGGAGACCACAGCATTGTCGAGGCTGGTCAGGTGCCGAGCACCGACGAGGCTTGCCGCGGGGCCGGACAGAATGGTTTCGATCGGGCGCAACCGCGCCTCCTCGGCCGAGATCAGCGCACCGTCACCACGCACCACCATCATCGGGACATCGATGCCGCGTGCCTTGAGGAAGCCCTCGCAGGAGCCAATCAGCCGGTCGATCATCGAGACGAGGCGGGCGTTGAGCAGCGTCGTCAGAGCACGGCGTGGCCCTCCGAGCTTGGAGGACAGTTCGTGGCTGCAGGTGACCGGGAGGTGCGAGACTTCCCGAATGCGATCGCGCACTCGCTTTTCGTGATCCGGGTTCCGAACGGCGAAATAGCCGGCGATGGCGAAGGACGAAACCTGACCGGAAAGCACCGGCAGGGCGGCGTCGAGTTCGCTCATGTCGAGCGGCGTCTCGCCGCCATGCACATTGTGGCCGCCAGGCAGGAAAATCACCGGATCGGACCCCAACGCTTCCAGCAAGCCGTCGCGTTTCAGATCCTCAGGCCCGAAGCCGATCATGACCAGACCGGCGCGCCCGCCCTGTCCTTCGACAAGGGCATTGGTGGCAAGCGTCGTCGACAGCGAAACCATGCTGATCGCCGATACCGGCACCTTCGCCTGATCAAGCACGGCTTCGACCGCGCCGGAAATGCCGACCGCAAGGTCATGGCGGGTCGTCAGCGCCTTGGCCTTGGCGACGACGCCTTGCGTTTCCGAGAAGAGAACGGCGTCGGTGTAGGTGCCGCCGGTGTCGATGCCGAGAAGAAAATGGGAGGTCAATTCGCGCAGTCCGGAATTCGCGCGGGGCGTGGGGCCCCGGGTTCAATGGGGATCGATGCGGTGATATGACATATTTCGACAGAAAACCATCGTGTCGCAGACATTGACGATGAGTTCAGCGACACCAGTGAGAATGGCAGGGGTCCATCGCATGCTCGAACACCGCCGTCCGTTGCTCGTCGTCTCGCTGTTAACAGCGGGTATTCTCTCACTCTCAGCGGGCTTGCCCTACGCCCAGGACGCCGAGGAAGAGGAATACAAGCCGCAACTGCCCGAAGTCGCCATCTACAAGGCGATGCTCGACGCCAACAAGCAGACCGGCTGGATTCAGTTCCGAAATTATGACGACCGCCAGCTGATCTATTTCACCGCATTGCAGACGATGCATTGCCGGCTATCGGAAATCCGCTATTCGATCAATTCGGATGCGCTCGACAAGCGCTTTCCGCTCGCCAAGTGCAATCCGCAGCTGCCGTTCAACCTGCCGGGCGACGATACGGCCGAGTATGTCTATATTTCCTTGCCGGCGAACGCGGCCAAGACGCTGACGATCCAAGCGGTCTGGGACGATGGGGCCGGCAGCGAGATCGTCGTCTACAAGCCCTGTGATGACGCCGGCGACGCGACCTGCGCCCAGATCAAGACGATCAAGAAGCCATCGAAGCTGTTGCAGCAGCCAAAGCCGGCGGATTCTCCGGTGCGCGCGGTTCAGTCGCCGATCCCCGGCAAGACCTTCAGCGAGCCGACACCCTCATCGGCAACCCGCCCCGCGGTTGAGTAGTGAGCCGTTGCACTGGCCAGGGCCTGGTTTCCTCGGTCGGATCGAAGCGGTAGCGATGCATCATGACGGCAAGCGCGATCACTGCCTCCTGCAAGGCGAAGGTGGCGCCGATGCAGACACGCGGGCCGGCACCGAAGGGCAGATACTGGTAGCGATGCAGCTTCTCGCGGTTTTCCGGCAGGAACCGCTCGGGCACGAAAGCGCGGGGCTTCTCCCAGTAGAGAACATGGCGATGGAGCGTCCAGGGCATGATCAGGACCGCGATGCCCTTGGGGATGCGCACCTTCTGTCCGGTGGGCGACGTCCATTCGTCTTCCTCGATCGCGGCGCGGTTGATCGAGGGCGCCGGCGGATAGAGCCGCATCGCCTCCTCGAAGGCGGCCAGCACATGCGGCATCAGTCCGAGCCATTCGACCGGCTCGGCGCCGCTGGCGATGGCGGCATCGATCTCCGCCTCCATCTTTTCGCGATAGGCGGGCGTGTTGGCGACACAGTAGAGCGTCCAGGCAAGGGCCCGTGCCGTCGTCTCGTGACCGGCGCCAATGAAGGTCAGGATGTTGTCCTCGATCTCAGAAGTCGACAGGCCCTGGCTGCCCTCGATCTCCAGAAGCAAGGTCAGAAAATCCTGCGGCGTACCCTTGGGATCTTCAGCCATCTTGCGGCGGCGGAGCGCCATGGTCTCGGAAACGATCGAGCGGAAGCGGTTCATCACCTTTCTGCCGCCGATCCGGGTCGGGCGCGGCACCCACTCGGGCGCAAGCAGGATGTCCATCGGATCGACCCGCCCCATGCGGTGCAGCAGTTCCTCAACGCTCTGGACGAAGCCGTCCCGTTCGACGGCGACCTCGCCGGAAAACAGCGTTTCGGCCAGGATGTCGAAGGTGAGCTCCGTCATGTCGTTGGCGACATTGGTGGTGAACGGGGCTTTCTTGGCGTCGGCATAGCGCTCCACGAACGCTTGCGAGCTGTGCAGCATCTGTCCGGCAAAGCCCTTGGCGTGGCGCGGCGTGAACACCGGCGCCATGGCTTTGCGCGAACGCTTCCAGACTTCGCCTTCCGCCGTCAGGAGACCGTCGCGCAGGATCGGTCTCAGGATCAGCCGGCGAACCTTCGACATCTCGTAGTTGCCCACATTGTCGACGAGGATATGACGTATCAGGCCGGGATCGTTGACGATCAGGGTGCGCTGGGTGACGAACTTCGTTTCGATCCAGGGCAAGGTGTAGGACGGCTCGCCCCACAATTCGAGCGGATTGCGCAGCACCGTCCTGATGATCTTCAGGTAGGAGGGGATGCCTGTGCGAGGAATGGGAGCCGGCGGCTCGAACGGCTCCGGACGCATGTCCATGGTGATTGCCTTTCTCGATTGCCCCATGTTTTCAGGTTTTTAGGGCGCAATCAAGGAAAGTGCTTCACGTGAATCACAAGAGGTTTTCGAGCTCCGAAAGCTTGTCGTTGACGAGCCAGCCGTAATAGTTTTCCTCGGGCCACTGTGCCTGACCGGCCTGGATCCTGGCAGCAAGGGCTGCAGCCCGGCCATCCGGGTTGCCAACATTATAGAGCGTCGCGGTCACGCCGGGGTTGGTGGAAATGTCGACGCCGGCGATCGACTTGTAGGCGTCGATCGAATGGCGGATCGAGGCGGCCATGTAGGCCAGCGAGACATCCGGGTCCATGATCGCTTCATAGACGCCGGCGGCGTTGTTCTCGTCGAGGCGCTCGTAGCCCGAGGTCTTTGCGACGATGTCGGTCAGCATCAGCGCCGTCAGTGGGTTGATCTGGCCGAGACCGAAGGTCTGTCCGGCGAAGAACGGTTGGAAGAACACGGCGCTGAAGCGGTTGTTGGGATAAGACTTGCCGCCGACCGACTTGGCGCGGAAGTCATTGTCCCAGACGCGCTCGCGGCAGCTCCAGAGCGCATAGGCGCCCTTCTTGGCGCCGCATTCGGAAAACTGCGGCCGGGCGACGAATTCGGCGACCGTCTCGCCGTCATAGCCGAACTGGAAGCTGTTGCCGGCGTAGGCCGCCGCCTTGACGTAGTAGGACTGCAGCCGGTCATAGGCGTCGACATTGTAGGTGTGCTCGCCGACGATGGCGCCGACCATGTGGATCGGGGCGATGCCATAGGCACGCGACACCGACTTGATCTTGCTGATCAGCTGCTTGTCGGTTGCGAGCAGGTCGCGGACCTTTTCGAACTTGGCGTCAAAGGAGGTGCGGCCGGCCTTGGTGCGGCGCACGGAAGCGCCGGGGATCGCCGGCTGCTCGACGTTGCGGTTGCCCGGCGGGACGTCGGTCGCGGCGAATGTCTGGCTTGCGGTCAGGCAAAACGTGGCGATAGCGAGCATGCAGGCGGTAAAACGCACGATCTCTTCTTCCTATGTCTGATGGAGGCGGCCTAGGTCGGCGGGGCGGCTCCTACGCCAAGATCATGTCGGAAAAATGCCCGGACCACGATCACTCCTCAGCGATCGTGTTAGAAAAATTAAGGCCGCCTGTCGAGAGACAGGCGGCCCGCTGCTTGAGGGTTGCCGACGCTGAACTGCCCGCACCGACCGAAATGTCACAAAATATAGCGCGACAAGTCGGTGTTGGCGGCGATGTCGCCGACATGCTTGCGCACGTATTCGGCATCGATCGTCACTTCATGGCCGGCCTTATCCGGTGCATTGAAAGAGATCTCGTCGAGCACCCGCTCCATCACCGTCTGCAGCCGGCGGGCACCGATGTTTTCGACGCTGGCGTTCAGCTGCACGGCGACGTCGGCAAGCGCGTCGATCGCGTCATCGGTGAAGTCGAGCTTGACCTCTTCCGTTTCCAGAAGCGCCTTGTACTGGCGGATGAGGCTTGCCTCGGTTTCCGTCAGGATGCGGCGGAAGTCTTCCTTGGTGAGCGCGCGAAGCTCGACGCGGATCGGCAGGCGGCCCTGCAATTCCGGCAGGAGGTCCGAGGGCTTGGCCACATGGAAGGCGCCCGATGCGATGAAGAGGACATGGTCGGTCTTGACCGGCCCATACTTGGTCGCAACCGTTGTGCCTTCGACGAGCGGTAGCAGGTCGCGCTGCACGCCCTCGCGCGACACACCGGCCCCCATGCCGCCTTCCCGCGAGGCGATCTTGTCGATCTCGTCGAGGAAGACGATGCCGTCGTCTTCGACGGCCTTCACGGCTTCGCGCTGGATCTGCTCGTTGTCGAGCAGCTTGTCGGACTCGTCGTTGATCAAGAGTTCATAGGAGGCCTTGACCGTCGTCTTGACCTTCTTGGTACGACCGCCCATCGCCTTGCCGAACATCTCCGAGAGGTTCAGGACACCGATATTGGCGCCCGGCATGCCCGGGATCTCGAAACCACCCTGCGAACCGGTCTCGGCGAGATCGACCTCGATCTCCTTCTCGTCGAGCTCGTTGGCGCGCAGCTTCTTGCGGAAACTGTCGCGGGTCGCCGGTGATGCGGTGGCACCGACCAGCGCGTCGAGCACCCGCTCCTCGGCATTCTGGTGCGCCTTGGCCTTGACTTCGACCCGGCGCTTTTCGCGCACGAGACCGATGCCGACCTCGACGAGGTCGCGGATGATCTGCTCGACATCGCGGCCGACATACCCGACCTCGGTGAACTTGGTCGCCTCGACCTTGACGAAAGGAGCGCCGGCGAGCTTGGCGAGACGCCTGGAAATCTCGGTCTTGCCCACGCCGGTCGGGCCGATCATCAGGATGTTCTTCGGCATCACCTCGTCGCGCAGCTCGTCGCCGAGCTGCTGGCGACGCCAGCGGTTGCGCAGCGCGATCGCCACGGCGCGCTTGGCGTCGTTCTGGCCGATGATGAAACGGTCGAGCTCCGACACGATTTCTCTGGGTGAAAACGTACTCATGTAATCCTCTCAAACTCGATCCGCGTCAGCTCCATCAGGAGCGTGCGACCGGATGCGTCAATCCATTCTGCATAGGGCACGAAGCCGGCCTTGGTGTAAGCGCTGACAGCGCGGCGATTGCCGGCGTCGGGGTCGATCACGATCCGCGGCGCGCCGGCGGCAAACAGCCGTTCGGCGAAAGCCCGAAGCGCCAGCGAGGCAACGCCCCTGCCCGTCATTTCCGCGGGGCCGACGAAGATGTCGACACCGGGCACATCGGCCGGCAGATCCTTCGCCCAGGGCTCCTCGTCCGGATACTGGTAGGGCATCCAGGACTGGATATAGCCCACCGGCTCGCCTGAGACGTGGAAGATGAAGCCTTCCACTTCTCCGGCCGCGCAGCCTTCGCGGATCAGCTTCACTTCCTTGTCGGGTTCGCCCCACCATTGCCGCACATGCGGTTCACTCAGCCAGGCATGCAGCAGCGGCAGGTGATCGTCGACCACCGGCACGAAGCTGACATGCACGGGCTCATTGGGCATCCAGCGTCTCCACGACGATATTGTGGTTGGTGTAGACGCAGATGTCGCCGGCGATCTGCAGCGCGCGCCGGGCAATGTCTTCGGCGGACTTGTCGCTGTCCATCAGGGCGCGGGCCGCGGCAAAGGCGTAGTTGCCGCCCGAACCGATGGCGATCGTGCCGTGTTCGGGTTCCAGAACGTCGCCATTGCCGGTGATCGCCAGCGTGATCGACTTGTCGGCGACGAGCATCATCGCTTCGAGATTGCGCAGATACTTGTTGGTGCGCCAGTCCTTGGCGAGCTCGACGGCCGCGCGCATCAGCTGGTCAGGGTATTGCTCGAGCTTGGCCTCGAGCCTTTCCAGAAGCGTGAAGGCATCGGCGGTCGCGCCGGCAAAGCCGGCGATGACGTCGCCCTTGGCAAGACGGCGCACCTTGCGCGCGTTGCTCTTCATCACGGTCTGGCCGAGGCTCACCTGGCCGTCACCGGCCATCACCACCTTGCCATCCTTGCGCACCGTGATGATGGTCGTCGCATGCATCGTTCCGTAGGGATTGTGTTCACTCATGAAGGTACCTGTCGGCCCCCGATACGCGGGGCGTTGCGGCTCGCAGCCGAGCCTGGTTGCTTGAGGCCTATGTAAGTACGGCAGACACATTTGCAATTGGCAACTGGTTCACCGCGCAATCTTCGTTCGGGGCCCGGCGTCATGCGATTCGAATCGACGCTCGCTTCTGGATATTTCAGCTTTTGCCTGATAAGGAGCCGCGTCAGCCACTTGAGGAGAGCCCGATGGCAGAAGCCACGTCCAGCCGCACTGCAGAGGTTTCGCGAAAGACCAACGAAACCGCAGTGTCCGTATCGGTCAACATC
>NZ_DASYGZ010000216.1:0-19561 GCF_035999135.1 Ensifer sp. | reverse complement strand
ATAGGGCAAATATGACAGTTGCCGACGATGACCTGTTGACCTCAGGCCAGCAAAGTCATTCTGTACCCGACGAACCAGAGAACACGAATCCATGCCCACGCCCGTCGCCTACAGCATCCCGAACCTGCTCACCTATTTCCGAATCCTGATCGTGCCGCTGATCGTCCTTTGCTTCTTCGTCGAAGGACGGCTGCACAGTTCGGACTTCGCACGCTGGACGGCAGTGGCGCTTTTTGTCGTCGCCTCGATCACCGATTTCTTCGACGGCTATCTGGCGCGAATCTGGAAGCAGACATCGAACATCGGCAAGATGCTCGATCCGATTGCCGACAAGCTGCTGGTCGCTTCGATCCTGCTCCTGGTCGCAGCCGACGGCACGATCGCCGGCTGGTCGATCTGGGCGGCGATCATCATTCTCTGCCGCGAAATCCTGGTGTCGGGCCTGCGTGAATATCTCGCGGCGCTGAAGGTCAGCGTTCCCGTCACCCGCATCGCCAAGTGGAAGACGACGATCCAGATGGTCGCGATCGCCTTCCTGCTTGCCGGCCCCGCCGGCGACAAGATTTTGCCCTACACGACGGAAGCCGGTATCGTGCTCCTGTGGATTGCCGCCGCGATCACGCTCTACTCGGGCTACGACTACTTCCGCGCCGGCCTCAAGCACGTGGTCAACGAATGAGCACCGTCAATCTCGTTTATTTCTCCTGGGTGCGCGAACGCATCGGCAAGGGCGAAGAAACGCTCGACGTGCCGGACGATGTCGTCAGCATTGGCGACCTGCTCCGGCACCTGAAGACGCTCGGCGAGGAATACGAGACGGCGCTCGAGCACGAAAATGTCATCCGGGCGGCCATCAACCAGGAACATGTCGACCACAAGGAGCCGATCGCCGGCGCCCGCGAAATCGCCCTGTTCCCGCCGATGACAGGCGGTTGAAGACATGGCTGCGCCGGTGACCGTCAGCGTCCAGCGCGAGGATTTCGATCTCCATGCCGAGGTCGCAAAACTCTCGTCCGGGCACGCGGATATCGGCGCGGTCGTGACGTTTTCAGGCCTCTGCCGCGACGAGGCCGGAACGCTTGCGGCTCTCGAACTCGAACATTATCCCGGCATGGCGGAGGCGGAGATCGCACGCATCTGCCGTGAGGCGGTCGAGCGTTTCGCCCTTCAGGCCGTCACCGCCATCCATCGCTACGGCAAGATCGCGCCTGGCGAGAACATCGTGCTCGTCGTCACCGCTTCGCGCCACCGGCAGGCCGCCTTCGACGGCGCCAATTTCATCATGGATTTCCTGAAGACATCGGCGCCCTTCTGGAAAAAAGAGCATCTGGGCGACGGCACGAGCGGCGGCTGGGTCAGCGCCAAGGATGCCGACGACTCAGCAAGGGATCGCTGGTCGAAGACGTAGCGTGGCTTGCGGGCGGAAATCCGCCCCCATCGCCCCCTATCAGGGCCCTGATCACGGAATCATCTTCTCCTTGCGCGTCACCACAAGCACGATCACCAGGAAGCCGAAGATCGCAAAGTCGCGCCAGAGGATCGGGCCATAGGCGCTCCACAGCGTTTCGAGCAGCCCGACGGCGGCCGCGCCGAGTGCGGCATGGAGCGGTGAGGCCTGTCCCCCGATTGCGGCGATGAACAGCACCTTGACGCCGAAGGTCAGGCCGGTGCCGAAATCCATGTTGCCGTAATAGGACGCGGCAAGAATGCCGCAAAGGGCCGCGATCAGCGACGCCGTGCCATAGGCGACGATGTAGACGGTCGCAGCGTCGACACCGCAAAGCGCCGCCGCACCCCGGTCTTCGGAAACCGCCCGCCAGAACCGCCCTGCCCGCGAACGGGTCAGGAACCAGTGGCCGGCGGCCACCAGCGACGCCATCAGCAGCGTGTTTGCGAGCTGGATGAACGTCAGGGTCACCGGGAAGCGCGGATCGTCCCAGAAGACGATGTTGGCGTTCAGAAACGGCGGCAGCCAGAGACTGCGGGTTTCCGAGGCGAGCCGCGCCACTTCCATCAGCACCAGCAGGCATCCGAGCGAAGCGACGACCACCGTATTGGCCGAGGAAAAGGCGAGCGGGCGCATGACATAGCGCCCGGCCACAAGACCGGCACCAAGGCTGAAGCTCAGGGCGGCAGCTACGCCCATGCCGAGGGCGGCCGGCAGCACCAACCACAGCCGGTTCCAGCCGAAATCGGCAAACAGCACGAACATCTGGCCCGAAAAGGCAAACAGCGCGCCATAGGTGAGGTCGGCCCTGCGCGTTACCGCGAACGCGATTGCATAGCCAAACGCAAGCGCTGCGTAGAGCGCGGCGACAGGGACGGCGTTGGCGAGCTGCTGCAGAAAATAGAGCATGGCGCATCCGGAGGCGTGACAAGATCAATATAACTGGTAAAATGAATTTTGCCAGTTAGGAATTCTCGCATGAGCTTCACCTGGACTGCCCATCGTTTTGCCGGCGGCGTGCTGGCGCTCGATGTGGCCAACTCCATCATTCTGCGCGCCGACCCCGTTCGCCGGATCGATCGCTTCACTGACGCGGCTGCGATCGACAGCTTTGCGGAGGCAGCCAACCGCTTCGGCGCCGAAAGCGCGCGCTTCGGTGTGCTCGCGCCCGTCGCTGCAGAAAACCGCGCAGGGCTCTTGAGGTTGCGCGAGGCCACCGACCGGCACTTTCGCGCGCTGGTCTCGGCCGAAGGACGGCCGGCCTATCTGGCAGACCTTCTGGAGGCTGTTGCCGCGGTTCTGCGCAGTTCACCACAGGTCGAAGGTGCGCTCCCGCTTGATACGGCGACCGCTCAGTCGGCCCTCAGCCTGGCGGCCGGCCCCGAGCCCGAGCGGCTGAAGATCTGCCCCAATTGCGGCTGGCTGTTTCTCGATCGCAGCCGCAACCGCAGCCGCACCTGGTGCGACATGGCCGTCTGCGGCAACCGCAACAAGGCGAGGCTCCATTATCAGCGAAACAGGGAGGATGCCGGTCGATGAGGAGGATGATTGGCCTGTGGGCGACCGTTGTGATTGCGCTTGCCGCCAGCGGCTGCCAGCGCGAGACCGGGCCGGATCCGCTGAAGCTGACGGGCAAGATGTTCGTCTTCAACTACCGCCTCGCCTACGCCACCTACATGATCACGCTTGCCAAGACCGAGCCGGTGCCGGACGGCAGCATTGTGGTCGTGCGCTTCGAGAACCCGGCCGGCGGCGACGCGCTGGTGCTGGAGCGCAAGCTGTTCCCGAAGCTCGAAAAGGTGGTGCTCGAGAGCCCCGACCTGACCTGCGTGAAGAAAGACCGGCCCTACATGGTGACGATCGAGGTAAAGGGACCAGCGGGACAATCGTTGCAGACGCTGGAGACCAGCGTCGTCTCCGACATCGACCAGGACATCATGCCGGCCAAGGCGCTGGTGGAAGGTCCGGCCTATGACAAGAACCCGGAGGTCTTTCGCGGCGGCAAGGCGCCGGAGCATTTCGAGACGGCCAGTTGTCCGAGTTGAGACCGGACAAGAAAAAGCCGGAGCGTTTCCGCTCCGGCTCAAATCCTGTTCGATTCAAGCCGTTACAGCTCGAATCGCAGATTTTGAATCAGCCAACGATCTCGGTGCCCGAGAACCAGTAGGCGATTTCTTCAGCAGCGGTTTCCGGAGCATCCGAGCCGTGAACCGAGTTTTCGCCGATCGAAAGAGCGTGAACCTTGCGGATCGTGCCTTCGGCAGCGTTTGCCGGGTTGGTGGCGCCCATGACTTCGCGGTTCTTGGCAATGGCGTTTTCGCCTTCGAGAACCTGAACGATGGTCGGAGCGGAGGACATGAACTCTACGAGCTCGCCGAAGAACGGACGCTCCTTGTGAACGGCGTAGAAGCCTTCGGCTTCGCGGCGGCTCATCCAGACGCGCTTGGAGGCGACGACGCGCAGGCCGGCATCTTCGAGCATCTTGGTGATGGCGCCGGTCAGGTTGCGCTTTGTCGCATCCGGCTTGATCATCGAGAAGGTACGTTCAATAGCCATTGGCTCAATCCCTTGTTTCTTGGAAAGTGGCGGTTCATTAGCCGCCAATCCCGCGCAAAACAAGGGGGCTCACCGATGATTCGGCGTTCGCGGAGCTGGTTTCACGCCGCTGTCACGGAACGCCCGAGCCCGTCGTGCAGGTCGAGGCAGCGCTCGAACCAATCGCTGACGGGATCATCCGCCCGAAGCAAGCGCTCGGGCGAAACGATGCGCGCCCACTGAAGCGCCCCGAAGACGATATAGTCGGCGAAAAGCGGCGAGGCGCCACCGAGGAAATCCTGCGATTTCAGCATGTGGCGCACAGGCTCGAGCCTTTCCGACAGGCCCGCAAGGGCCTCAGCACCGCCTTCGGCCACCGCTTCCAGCGATTTGCCGAAGCGCGTCTCGCGACTTTGCCGGAAATAGGTCTGGTCGACAGGGTCGAGACGATCGTGAATGTCGCGGATGATGATGCGGGTGATCGCGGGATGCAGGGTCGTCTGCGACCAGGCCTCGACGAAGCGGGCACTCCCTTTGCCGCCCTCGCCGGCAAAAAGCGACGGCCGGTCCGGGTAGGTTTCCTCGAGATAGAGCGCGATGTCGAAGCTGTCCTTCACCAGCCTCTCGCCGTCGCGCAACAGCGGAACCAGTCGGGTTGCCCCCTCTTCCAGCGCCGAGATCTCGGTGAAGCCGACCGGCACGGTGTCGAAGTCGAGCCCCTTGTGGGCCAGCGCCATCGTCGTCTTCCACACATGCGGCGAAAACGGGCGCATTCTGTCCGAACCGCAAAGCGAATAGAGTTTTCTGGTCATGCGAACTCCCCGAACATTGCCGCCTCTTGAACGACATATCGGAGCCCACATCAAATCAGTAAATTTCATCAGTGCCATCAGCCACAGAAATGCGGTTCCGGATTAGACAGGCTCATTCAAGGAGACCACGATGCTCGATCACTTTCGCATGTTCGCCGACTATAATCGCTGGGCCAACCGTCTGCTCTACACAGCGGCCGCCGAACTGACCGACGCTGAACTGAGGGAAAGCCGGGGCGCATTCTTCGGCTCGGTGCTTTCGACCCTCAACCACATTCTCGTTGCCGATCGCGTGTGGATGCGGCGCTTCACACAGCAAGGGGACGCGCCGAAGACGCTGAATGCGATCCTGCACGATGACCTCCCGGACCTCGCCAAGGCCCGAACCGCCGAAGACGCGCGCATCATCGCCTGGGTCGGCGACCTGACCGACGAACGGCTCGGCGCTCCGCTCACCTACACGTCGCTCACCAATCCGACGACCGTGACTCAGAAGCTCGGCCCGGTGCTTGCGCATCTCTTCAATCATCAGACCCACCATCGCGGCCAGGCCCATGCGACGCTGACGGCGCTCGGCCGACCATCGCTGACGCTCGACCTGGTGTATTTCCTCAGAACCGACGGCTCACAATGGGCGTAGTGGAAACCGCAGCGCTCCGGAGAGGAGCGATCGCACAGGTCGTATCTCCTCCTGTCGCCACGCCGTCATTTTTTTGAGCAGCGATCGCTGGCCGAGCCATGCGAGAATGCCGAGCCCGACACCGCCGACGATCGACAGGAGTGTGAACACCGCCATCGGCATGATCGCCTGGAACGGCGCTAGCAGCAGTTCGGGAACGAAGCGATGCAGGATGTAGATGTGGAATCCGGCTGCCGAGACCGGCAGGATGAGCTCTGCCACCCGGCGCGGCACCGCGATGCGCGGGAGGTAGAGCAATGCTGCAAGAACCGCGATCTGCAGCAGGTACTTGATCTTCGTGCCAACCCAGACGCCCTCGTACAATCCGAAGAACAGGAAGGCGCCGGTACCGGCGGCCAGCAGGATCAGGCGTTGCCGAGCGCTTTCGGCGACGGCTGCGCACCAGCCGATGACGGCAAGATAGAAGATCCAGGGCAGCGTGAAGATCTGGCGGTTGCCGATCGGCCAGAGGAACGGCAGGGCGAGCCTTGCGGCGAGCGCCGAAACCAGCAGCGCCATGCCGGCGGCAAAGGGCCTTGCCGACACGAAGCGCCGGAACTGTGGGATGGCAAAGAGCCCGACGAAGACGAGCATCATCTGGCAATAGGCTTCGATGAACCAGTAGAGGTAGGGCACCATCTGCCGCGCTTCCGGGGTCGCAATACCGACATTGCCGACAAGCAGCACCGACGCCCAGGGCACGTCCCCCCATGCCAGCGCATAGGCGGCAACAATGAGATAGTAGGGCACGAGGATCTGCGCGAGCGGGCGCAGGATCGCCAGGCTGTCGCCTGAAAGAAGCGGCCCCATCTGGAAGCGCGCGAGACTGAAGCCGGCGAGCACGACCATGGCGGCCGACCCGCCCGGAATGGGCCACAGGGTCTCATGGTGCAGGACCACGAGCAGGATCGCTAGCGCCCGGATGACGAGGTCCGTTCCGATCCGCCGGTTGGCCGCCTCGCGGCGCTCCTGAGCGGAAAGCTCTGCGATCGACAGCGTCTCCCATGTTTCGGGCGGCTCTCCGAGTGCCTTTTCCAGACCGAGCGAGAGCTGAACGTAGCGCAGGCTGTCGCCACCGAGCGACACGAAGCTGTCGGATCGCTTGACCTTCTTCGGGTAAAAGACCTGCGCGAACAGTTCCTCGAAGCCGCCACTGTCGTCGCTTCCGACTGCTGCCTGCCGCGCCGCCATGTTGAGCGCGTTGTAGTCGATCTTGCCGCTTGCGAGCCGGGGCATTTCGGCAAGCACCGTCGCCTTCACGTGCGCAGGCGTCAGGCCGCTCGTCTCTGCAACGAAACGCCGGATCGCGTCCCGGCCGTGGCCGCCGCAATAAAAGGCATGCAGGCCCTGATCGTCACCGACGATCGCCGCGGCAATGCCGCGCTTCTCGAGCGCGGCTTCGAGCCCGTCATGGGCGATCCTCAGCCCGGCGATCTTGGAGATCCGCTTCATGCGGCCGACGATCTGGAACAGGCCATCGGCGTGGCGGATGGCGAGATCGCCGGTGCGCAGCGCTTCAAGTTCGGCGCCGCGGCCCAGGTCGTCGCGCGATGTCGCATAGCCCATCATGACGTTCGGGCCGCGATAGACGAGTTCGCCGGCGATGCCGTCCCCGTCGACAGGTCCTCCGGTCTCGTTTTCGAGCGCAAGCCTACCGCCCGGAATTGCAACCCCGATCCTGTCCTCGTTGCCGGCGAGCGCTGCCGGCGGCACATAGGCGATGCGCGCCGTCGCTTCCGTCTGGCCATACATGGCGAAGAAACGGGCCCCCCGCTCCCGAAGATGCTCGTTGTAGAGGCGAACGACATCCGCGCCCAGCCGGCCGCCTGCGACCGTCATGAAGCGTAGGCTTGGAAACCGGCGCTCACGGAATCCGACCCTCTCCAGCAATTCATAGGAATAGGGCACGCCCGAAAGATTGGTGCTGCGGCTGGCGGCCAGACCATCGAGAAAATTTGCATCGAGGATCGATCCGCCCGGGATGTAGAGGCTGGCGCCAACCGACAGATGGGCGTTGAGGACTGACAGTCCGTAGGAATAGTGAAGCGGCAGGATCAGGCAGCCGCGATCGTCAGCGGTCAGTCCGAGATACGCGGCAATGGAAGCCGCATTGGCAGAAATGTTCTCGCGTGACAGGCGAACGGCCTTGCCGCTGCCGGTGCTGCCGGAGGTCGACAGCATGAGCGCGAGCTCAGGATGCAGCGCCCCGCGGCCTTGCCGCAGATGCTCGGTGCGCCAGCGGCAATCGACCTGGCGAAAGCCATAGTCAGGATCGAAGGCATCGACCCATGATCCGTTCGATCCGCTTTTGGGTGCCTGCATCGCCACCGCATGTCCGGCGGCAAGCGCGGCAAGGTAGGCGACGATCGCATGCTCGGAAAGCTCGGCCTCGATCGACACCAACCCACGCGAACCGCGAAAGGCAGCCGCCTGAAGGGCGACCCGCTCACGGAGTTCGCGGTATGTGACGGTCCTCTCGCCGGGAAAGACCAGCGCCGGACGCTCGCCCCAATTCACAAGATCGTCGATGAATGAATGGGACATCGGCTGGCCATCGCTGTTGCTCTCGGAGCGGCGCCCCCGATTTAGCAAGGCGGCATATAATTGGTGACTAAAGTCGTCAAGTATAAAGACGACGCAAAACGGTCGCCCGCGAAGGCGCCGCCGATGTCAAGTTGCGGGCGCCGGGCCGATGGAGGAATTCGGCAACCATACCGCGCGGGAATCGGCGGAAGCGGCACTTCTTCAGACTCCCTTAAACGCGTCCTTCCCATAGTGGCGAGAGATCCGGAAGCACACGCTGCGTCCGGCAGTCAGTGGGGACCACGGCAGAATGAGCAGGCAAGCTCCAAAGGATACCGGACGATCGCAGGCCCAGCAGGCGGCGATCCTCCTGAAGGTGGCGCAGTCGATGTCGGCGCACGGTATCGCCGCGCTGCCGCGCAACTACGAACTCTTCTACGAAGCAATGTCCGGTCGGCTGCCACACCTCTCCCAGGATCTCGCGTCCCTCGGCACAAATCCTGCACAGGACGCCCTGGACGCGCTCGGCCTCAAGCATCACCTTGTCGCGCATGCCGCGCTTGCCGCCGACACAATCCAGGCCGTGGCCGAGGAAGCGCTCGGCGACATGGCGAAGCTTCTGAAGTCGGCGCTTGCCCAGAAACGCACCTTCAAGGACGAACTCGACCATTTCGCCGGCAGACTTGATGCTGATCCCGTCGCCTCCCTATCGGACTTCGCGGACGACGCTCGGCGGCTGCGGGAGGCAATCGGGAGACTGACCAATGAAGAGGGGGCGCTGCAACGGGAGTTCGAAGCAAGCGCTCGACGCTTCGCTGAACTCAAAAGCGAACTGGCAGAAAACGCCAGAACACTGACGCGCGACCCTGCCACAGGTCTTCCCAACCGCCTGGCGCTGACAGCCAAACTCGACGCCATACTCGAAACGGAGCATCTCGATCAGTCGCTCGCCGTGGTCGTAGCCTCGGTGGAAGGCCTTCGCCAGATGGCCGAGCAGCATGGCGGCACCGTTACGGCAAAGGCGCTGGCAAAGTTGTCGACGCTGTTTCGAAGGTCGATCAAAAAGAACGACTTCGTCGCCCGCATCGGCCAGCAGGAGTTCGCTTTCCTTTGTCGCGATGTCAGTGCCGACAATGCCGAGGCAATTGCCCGACGGCTGCAACAACAGGTGCGAGACCTCCGGATCGCCCTGCCCGGACGCACGCACACTGTCGAAACGCTCTCGTTTACGGCGGGCGTGACCATGGCGCAGCCCGCATCGACGAGTGACGAGTTGTTGCGCCAGGCCGACCTGGCATTGTCCACCGCCCGTAGTAGCTCCGGGATTCGCAGCTATTCGGTCATACTCGGGGGCGATGGCGCGAAGACCTACGGTCACCACGCCGCCTGAAATTCAGGCGGCGAGTTCTTCCCGGCTTTCGTCGATCTCCGACGCTCTGTCGCGCAGGCAGCCGAGCAGTCGAAACAGTTCGCACCGCTCGCACTCGTCGAGCGCGGAGAACAGCGCCTCGATTGTGCGATAGCGCGGCTCAAGCGCGGCATCCAGCGCCTGCCGGCCTCGATCGGTGATCGAGATAATCTTCGCACGGCGATCGTCCGGATCCGGGTCGCGCACGACCATGCCGTCGCGCTCCAGTCCGTCGATCGCCTCGGTCACAGTTCTCGGTGCAAAACTGAGGGCGCTGGCGATATCGGCGCAACGGCAGGGCCCAAGCGTGTTCAGATAGAACAGGAACTTGCTGCGCGCGAGCGAAACGCCCTCTTCCGACATGGATGCATTCACCAGCCGGTGAACGCGGTGGTAGAGATCGAAGAGCCGCTCGGCGACTTCGATTTTGTCTGTCATGGCTGTTTACCTCATGTGGCAACGCCAAAACGAAACAACCCGGCCCCGCTTGGCGGGACCGGGTTGTTCGGTCGACCGTTTGGCGTGACTTACTGGTTGTTGTCGTCGGCCTCGTTGAAACGCGTGGCGGACCCGCGGACGATCGCGCCGGTTGCCGTCACGTCGACCGATTGATCCTCAACACCGGCGTAATAGTCGCCACGGCCCGTGGCCTTGGCCGCAACGCCGGTCCCCGCGGATGCCTCGGCGCGGCCGGTAAACAGCGGAGCCGGGCTCACGCCCTCATAGTAGCTGCCGCCCGCGATCGCGGCCGATGCACCGCCGATCACGGCTGTCGCGACGAGGGCCGCGGCAATGGACTTGTTCATCAATGTATTCCTTGGTGGTGATGGGAGGTCGCCGGGGCCGTGCCCGTCATCGACGCCTGGGAGATCGCCTCATAACGCCAAGAGGATGATCGATCAAATCCCTTGAAATGGGGTGCGGGTCGAAACCCGCGCCCCTCTCGCAACGTGCAATCAGCGCGAAATGCCGTGGTAGTACTCGCCTTCACCGCCCTGCACCGGCTTCGGTGCAACGCCGTAGCTTGCGATCGAACCGGTGCTGTTGCGATCGACGTAACCGGCCTCGGAGCTGCCGATCGTGAAGGACGACTTGCCGGTAACGGCAGGTGTACGCTCGGTGTAAAGCGGCGTCGGGCTGACGCCTTCATAGTAGCTGCCGCCAGCAAAGGCAGCGGAGGCGCCACCGAGGATGGCAGTGGCAACGAGAGCGGCGGAAAGAGCGGTCTGAACTGCGGTTTTCATGGTCTTCACTCCTGGGAGGCTCGTTCGCGTGAACGAGGTTGCATCAAAAATTGTCCGTGGCCGGCTCGATCATCCCTCGGAACGCGGGGCCCTTGCCGATGGCGTTCTGTCGATCGAGGCGGTCAGAAGAGCGTTCCCCGCCCTTCCGATTATGAGATGGTCCCTCACGATGAGGATGTGTAGTATCGATTGACGGAACGCCTTGTTCAAAAATCGATAACAATACCCCCTTGAATTCGCGAGCGGACGCAGGAGGGGGCGCGCCGAGGCGCCGGGTCGGGATCGCGCCTCTTGCCTTCCCGGAAAAGTCCGGGCAAAAGGCCGCAATGATCCAGATTTCCGGCCTTTCCGCCCGCATTGCGGGTCGTCTCCTCATCGAAAACGCATCCGTGACGCTTCCGGCGGGTACGAAGGCCGGGCTCGTCGGGCGCAACGGCGCCGGCAAGTCGACGCTGTTTCGCATCATCACCGGTGAATTCGCCTCCGAGGCGGGCAGCGTCTCGCTGCCGAAGAACGCCCGCATCGGCCAGGTCGCCCAGGAGGCGCCCGGCACCGAGGAACCGTTGATCGAGATCGTGCTGAAGGCCGACAAGGAGCGTTCGGCGCTGATCGCCGAGGCGGAGACCGCGACCGATCCCCACAGGATTGCCGAAATCCAAACACGGCTTGCCGATATCGGCGCACACTCGGCCGAAGCGCGCGCCGCCAGCATTCTTGCAGGCCTCGGCTTCGATCACGAAGCGCAGCTACGCCCCGCCTCGTCCTTCTCCGGCGGCTGGCGCATGCGCGTGGCGCTCGCCGGCGTGCTCTTTTCCGAGCCGGACCTTTTGCTTCTGGACGAGCCGACCAACTATCTCGACCTTGAAGGCACGCTCTGGCTCGAAGACTATATTCGCCGCTATCCGCACACCGTCATCATCATCAGCCACGACCGAGATCTCCTGAACACGGCGGTCAACGCGATCGTGCATCTCGACCAGAAGAAGCTCACCTACTACCGCGGGCCCTATGATCAGTTCGAGCGGCAGAAGGCGGAAGCCGACGAGCTGCAGATGAAGGCGAAGGCCAAGAACGACGCAGCGCGAAAGCACCTGCAGAGCTTCATCGACCGCTTCAAGGCCAAGGCCACCAAGGCCCGCCAGGCGCAAAGCCGCGTCAAGGCGCTCGAGCGCATGGGCACGATCGCGGCCGTGATCGAGGATCACGTGCAGGGTTTCTCCTTCCCCGATCCGGAGAAGGAAGCCGCCTCGCCGATCATCGCCGTCACCGGCGGCAGCGTCGGCTATGAGCCCGGCAAGCCGATCCTGAAACGGCTCAATCTGAGGATCGACACCGACGACCGGATCGCGCTGCTCGGCTCGAACGGCAACGGCAAGTCGACCTTCGCCAAATTCATTTCCGGCCGGCTGGCGCCCGAGGCGGGCGAGCTGAAGATCGCGCCGAACCTCAAGGTCGGCTTCTTCGCCCAGCACCAGCTCGACGACCTGATCCCGACGCAGAGTGCCGTCGAACACGTGCGCCGGCGCATGCCGGAGGCGCCGGAGGCCAAGGTGCGTTCGCGTGTCGCCCAGATGGGACTGGCGACGGAAAAGATGGAAACCCCGGCAAAGGATCTGTCGGGTGGCGAAAAGGCACGGCTCTTGATGGGGCTTGCCGCCTTCGAGGCGCCGAACCTTCTGATCCTCGACGAACCGACCAACCATCTCGATATCGACAGCCGCAACGCGTTGATCGCGGCGCTCAACGACTACTCCGGTGCGGTCATCCTGATTTCGCACGACCGGCATCTGATCGAAGCGACCGCCGACCGGTTGTGGTTGGTGCGCGACGGAACGGTGACGAGCTACGACGGCGACCTTGAGGACTACCGCAGCCTGATCGTTGGCGGACCGAAGCCGAAGGACGACAAAACCAAGGCGCTCGGCGCCGACGACAGCCTCTCCAAGGCCGACCAGCGCAAGGCCAACGCCGACAAGCGCGCCTCGCTGGCGCCGCTGCGCAAGAAAATCAACGAAATCGAATCCTTGACCGGGAAACTGGAGAAACTGATTCAGGCCCTTGATGTCGAATTGGCCGATCCGGTGCTCTACGAAAAGGCGCCTGCAAAGGCGGCGCAGAAGGCGAAGGAACGCTCCGACGCCGCAACGAAGCTCGCCCATGCGGAAGAGCAATGGCTGGAGCTTTCGGCCGAATACGAAGAGGCGATGGCCGGCTGAGCAGACGGCAGGCCGCCTACCCCAGTTCAAACGTGGTGATACCGTAGATCCGGGGCAGTGGAAGTTCCGGGTCCGGTCCGCGGTACATGCGCGCCGTTTCGAAGACCGGCTTCAGATTGTAGCGGTCGCACAACGCCCTCGCCGAGGTGTTCGGCTCGGGAATGTCGAGATAGATCTCGCTGCCACCCGCAAATGCGGCAAGCTTGCGAAAGACCAGATCGGCGCCGGTTTCGGTATCCGAAAAGAGCGGACCGATCTTGTGGCCGCTGCGGCAGGCGCGGATGGTGCCGTAGCCGGCGATGGCGCCGTCGCGCAGGAGCAAGACGCTTCGTCGCCCGTCGCTTGGCCTCAGCCATTCGCGCAGGAAGCCTTCCCGCGCGGCGGGCACGAAGCGACGATCGTAATCCAGCAGTAAAGACATATGCACCGGCGCTACCTCCATGAGATCAACGCCGGGCGGCTCGACCACGTCGATCACCCCACCGTAGCGGATATTCGCATGGGCGTAGGCAAAGCCCGAGCGGCGATAATTCTCCTGCTGCGCAACGACGCCATCAAGGCCCACGGTGCGGTCGCCGGCAGTCGGCAACACGTGGCGCCATAATTGGGCGCCGATCCCCTTGCCGCGAAAATCCGGCCGCGTGATGTAGAAGCCGAGAAAGGCGTAATTGTCGTCGTAGGCCACGAGCGACACGGCAGCAACCGGATCGCCCGCGTCCTCCACGACCCAGTAGCCGTCCGGATCGGCCGCCCAGAAGGGGCTTGCGTCACCGAGGCCCGGGTTCCACCCCTCCTGCGCCGCCCACTCGATCATCACGTCGAGTTCGGCCCGACTGGCGCGACGGATTTGCTGCATGGTTCACTCCTCATCCGCAATCAGACGGCGCTGTCGTCGGTGCTTCTGACGACACGCCCGCGGCTAGAGCTAGTGCGGCGCGGCTGTGAGGGAATGATCACAGGTGTCGATTTCGCGGGCGTTGTTGTCCTATGGTGAACGCGGATCGTCGGCGCTTGCCCCGTCAACGCAATCTGCTACAAGAACCGTCAATAAGTCATACTAATCGAGCGGAACACCATGGCCCCCATCAAAATTGCCCTCGTCGGGATCGGCAAGATCGTTCGCGACCAGCATCTGCCGGCAATCGCCAAGAACAGCGATTATCAGTTGATTGCCGCCGCCAGCCGGCATGGAACGGTCGACGGCATCGACAACTTCAAATCGATCGAGGCGATGCTCGAGGCGGTGCCGACCATCGAAGCCGTTTCGCTCTGCATGCCGCCGCAATACCGCTACGAGGCAGCCCGGGCAGCGCTTGAAGCCGGCAAGCACGTGTTCCTGGAAAAGCCGCCGGGCGCGACGCTGAGCGAAGTCGCCGATCTCGAAGCGCTGGCGGCGTCCAAGGGGCTGTCGTTGTTTGCCAGCTGGCACTCGCGCTATGCGCCGGCCGTGGAAGCGGCAAGGACGTTCCTTGCGGCCACCGAGATCAGCGACGTCAAGGTCATCTGGAAGGAAGATGTCAGGCATTGGCACCCGAATCAGGAATGGATCTGGGCGGCCGGTGGCCTTGGCATCTTCGACCCCGGCATCAACGCCCTTTCGATCGTCACCCACATTCTGCCGCGCCCGCTGTTCGTGACGTCGGCCGTGCTCGAATTCCCGGAAAACCGGGACGCGCCGATCGCCGCCAGCATCAGCTTCACCGATGGAGCGAAACTGCCGGTTGCAGCCGAGTTCGACTGGCGCCAGACGGGCAAGCAGAGCTGGGACATCGTCGCGCAGACGGCGGCAGGCGAGATGGTGCTGTCGGAAGGCGGCGCGAAGCTCGCCGTTGACGGCAAGATCGTGCATCAGGAGCCGGAACAGGAGTATCCGATGCTCTATCGCCGCTTCGCCGAAATCGTCAAGGCCGGCACGTCGGACGTGGATCTCGCGCCCCTGCGGCACGTTGCCGACGCGTTCATGCTCGGCAAGCGCAAGTTCGTCGAGGCCTTCCACGACTGAGACCTCCGGCAATTCCGGAAAACACAAAGCCCGCGGCGATCCCGCGGGCTTTGTTGTTTAGAGGATCGGGCCCCTCGACCTCAGGCCTTCTTTTCCCAGCGTCCGTCGCGGTTCTGCTGCCAGTAGGTGAGGTTATGTCCCTCTCCCTTCAGCCTTTTCCAGTGGCCGCGCGCACCCTCGAGCTGCGCCTGATCGTAGCCGTCGAACATGAAGACGATCCGTTCATAGGCCGAAACGTCAGGCGGGCTGGCGCCGTCGATGACGAAGCGCACCGTCGCCGCATTCGCATTGCCGTCATCGGCGACCAGCAACACCGGCTGTTCGCCCGCGAAATCACCCGCGTCCGTGCCATGCGGCAGGAAGCTCTCGTCGCGATAGACCCAAAGGTGCGTGTCGAGCGCGTCGCGTCGCTCGGGATCGGTCGTCTGCACGACCACCCGCCAGCCGCGCTCGACACTTTTATCGAGCAGCGGCGGCAAGGCGTCTTCGAGCTTCGATTCCGTCAGGTGATAGAACAGGATCTCGGTCATGCCGGTCTCGCCGATCAGGCTTCGTAGCTCGCCCGCACCAGTTCATCGAGCAGCCGCACGCCGAAGCCCGAGCCCCAGGACTGGTTGACCTCGTCTGTCGGCGCGCCCATGGCGGTGCCGGCAATGTCGAGATGCGCCCAGGGCGTATCCTTGACAAAGCGCTTCAGGAATTGCGCCGCCGTCACGGCGCCGCCATAGCGGCCGCCGGTGTTCTTCATGTCGGCGAACTTGCTGTCGATCATCTTGTCGTATTCCTTGCCGAGCGGCATGCGCCACAAGGGTTCGTGGGTCGCGATGCCGGCGGCCAGCAACTGCCCGGCGAGACGGTCGTCGTTCGAAAACAGGCCGGCGTGATGGGTGGCCAGAGCAACCATGATCGCGCCCGTCAGGGTCGCGAGGTCAATCATCGCCTGCGGCTTGAAGCGGTCGTTGCAATACCAGAGCGCGTCGCACAGCACGAGACGACCTTCGGCATCGGTGTTGATGACCTCGATCGTCTGGCCCGACATCGAGGTGACGATGTCGCCGGGGCGCTGGGCGCTACCGTCAGGCATGTTTTCCACAAGTCCGATGATGCCGATGACGTTGACCTTCGCTTCGCGCGCGGCGAGCACATGCATGAGGCCGACAACCGCGGCCGCACCGCCCATGTCGCCCTTCATCTCCTCCATGCCGGCAGCCGGCTTGATCGAGATGCCGCCGCTGTCGAAGACGACGCCCTTGCCGACGAAGGCGAGCGGACGCTCCTTGGACTTGGCGCCCTTCCACTGCATGATGACGAGGCGCGGCGGGCGGGTCGACCCTTGCGCAACGCCGAGCAGCGCGCCCATGCCGAGCTTCTTCATTTCCTTTTCGGTCAGGATCTCGACCTCGACGCCGAGCTTTTCCAGTTCCTTCGCCTTGGCGGCAAATTCGACGGGACCGAGGATATTGGCCGGTTCGTTCACAAGGTCGCGCGCAATGAACACGCCTTCCGCAACCGCCTGCGCGGCGGCAAAGGCCTTCTTCGCGGCAATGACCGTGCCGGTCACGATCGTGACCTTGGTCGGCTTGCCGGACGATTTGCCGTCGTCATCGGCCTTTTTGGTCTTGTAGCCGTCAAAGCTGTAGGCGTTCATCTCCATGCCGAGCGCAAAATCGGCGGCGGCCTTGCCGGTGACGTCGGCACCGGGCGCATCGACGAAAATCGTCACCTTGTCGGTCGAGCCGAGCTTGGCGGCGACGGAGCCGCCGGCTTTCAGCCAGTCGTGGTCGGTCAGCGCATCCGCATCACCAAGCCCGAGCACGATGATTCGGTCGGCCGGCGAGCCGTGAGGGGCGACCACGTCGAGACTCGAAAAGGCCTTGCCGGTGAATTTCTTCACCTTTGCCGCCTTTGCCAGAACGTCTTCAGGATCGGCGACGTCGGCGCCGGCCGCAGCCTCAGCACCGGCGGTCTTCAAGAGAACGGCGACGCCGCCGCTCGGCCGGTGGGATTTGGCAAGGGTGAACTCGAATTTCATCGACATGGAAAACTCCGGGTATACTTGTCAGCGCAACCCTTGCGATCGACAGGGTCGTTCCAAGGGCGGTGCGCCGGGTCAAGGTGATCGAGGCCGCAGACGCATCCGGGCGACACGGCAAGGCCAATGGTAATCCGCCTGTTACCGGGCGGTTACAGTGGCAAATATTCGCATGGTTCGCCACCGTCAAAGCTGTGGCCGGCACCCTTCTCGCTTTTCAACCGCTTGGCAAGATGCCCTCAGATGTTTACATGCGGTTAACCGAGGTTCTTCGCCTTAAATTATCCCTGTTGCTACACAATTTGAGCAGCATGGGACGGGTGGGCTAAGAACCGGGCTTCGGTTTGGCGGACATGGGCAGAGCCCGGTCCGACACCGCCGCCGAAACAGAAACATGAGCAGGATTTTGGACCGGACACGGGCATGAAGCTGATCGAACGCTACATTTTCCGGCGTGCCTTCATCATGTTCCTCGCGACACTTCTGCCTTTGCTTGGCATCGTCTGGACGACGCAGGCGCTCGCGCAGGTCAACCTGGTGACCGACAGCGGCCAGTCCGTTCTCGCCTTCTTCAAGCTGGCGACGCTGATCCTGCCGTCCGTCATCCCGATCATCCTGCCGTTCGCACTGGTCATCGGCGTCACCCAGACGCTGACGACGATGAACACCGATTCGGAACTGACCGTGCTCAACGCCGCCGGCAGCTCGCGTTCGGCGATCATTCGGCCGATCATCCTTCTGGCGGCGGGCCTGAGCGTGCTGTCCTTTGTGGTCGACAACTTCGTCGAACCCTATTCGCGCGTCGCCGTGCGCAAGATGTTGGCGACTGCAAATGCCGATCTCTTGTCTTCCGTCGTTCAGGAAAACGCCTTTCGCAAGATCGTCGACGGACTTTACGTTCAGGTCGGCGCGCGCCAGAGCGGCGGTGTCCTGCAGGGGATCTTTGTCGCCGACTCACGCAATCCGGCTTTCGAACTCGTCTATTACGCCCGCGAGGGCGCCGTCGACGAGAAGAGCTCGGCGCTGGTCATGAAGGACGGCGAGGTGCAGCGAAAGCTGCCCGACGGCAGCGTGTCGATCATCAAGTTCGACAGCTACGCCTTCGACCTCGCCGACATGACCAAGACGACGCGCGAGGCGACCATTCGGGCAAAGGACCGCGACCTGCCGGATCTCCTGAACCCGGAACCGGACGATCCGGTCTACAAGAACAACCCGCTCGCCTTCACCGCCGAGCTTAACCGCCGCCTGACGGAATGGACGTTTCCCCTGCTTTTCGGCCTGATCGCGCTCGTCTTCAGCAGTGACGCGCGCTCGCATCGCGAGGCCCGCGTCCACCCGATGGTCAGTGCGCTTGGCACGGCCCTGCTGATCCGCTGGATGACCTTTTATGCCGGCAACAGCGCCGAGGACTCCGTCTGGTTCGTCCCGCTGATGTATATCGTGCCGCTGGCCGCAGGCGCGCTGTGCATTCAGCAGCTCATCAGCAACAAGCGGCTCGACATTCCGATGACCGGGCAGGAAAAGCTGCAGGAGCTTCTCGTTCGCCTGCGCCTGATGCGGCCTGACGCCGAAAAGGGGCAGCCGTCATGACCGGAACGCTCGGCCGCTACTTCTTCAAGCGCTACGTGATCACCACGTTCTGGTTCCTCGTCGGTATCTTTTCGCTGATCTTCATCATCGACTTCAGCGAACAGGCAAGCCGTCTCGCGAACCTGCCGCGCTACTCGATCACCGGCGCCCTGTTGATGACCGCGCTCAGGATCCCCCTGATCCTGCAGCAGACAATCCCGTTCGTGGCGCTGTTTTCGGCCATGGCAGCGCTCATCTCGCTGAACCGGCGCTATGAACTGGTGGTAACGCGGGCTGCCGGCATCTCCGTCTGGCAGTTCCTGCGCCCGTTCGTCCTTGGCGCCTTCCTGTTTGGCGTGCTCGCCGTCGTCGCCCTCAACCCGCTTGCGGCATGGGGAACGAAGCGCGGCGAGGCGCTTTTGGCCGAGTGGGGCTCGTCTCGCTCCACGGACGCTGGATCGATCCCGTGGCTCCGGCAGATCTACAACGGAACCGATACGATCATCGGTGCGCGGTCTGTTCAGGACAACGGCACGACCCTCCTCAACGTCACCGTCATCCACTTTGATCCACAGGGGACGATCATTCTGAGACAGGATGCGGCGTCTGCGAAACTCGAAGATGGTTACTGGCTCCTTAACGACGTTACGGAAACGCGCAACGGCCAACTGCCGGAGCGTCTGAAAACAGCACAGCTCAAGACGAATCTGAAGGCTGAGTTTGTTCAGGAACGTCTTGCAAAGGCTGATTCTATTCAGTTTTTTGACCTGCTGCGCAAAATCGAAGTGGCACGCTCCTTCGGTTTTTCGACCAACGGCATGGAAACTCAATTTCACTCAATGTTGTCGCTGCCGCTGTTGCTCGTCGCCATGACGCTGATCGCCGCTTGCGTGTCGCTGAAATTTAGCCGGTTTAACCAATCGAGCTCGGTAATTCTCGGTGGCATCGTCTCAGGCTTCGTGCTTTATGTCGTCACCGTGCTTGTCAAAGCATTCGGGAGCAGCGGCATTGTGCCTCCTTTCGTTGCAGCCTGGTTGCCAGTTGTTGTAGCGATGGCGCTGGGCTCGACGATTCTTTTAAATCAGGAGGAT
>NZ_DASYGZ010000203.1:0-46567 GCF_035999135.1 Ensifer sp. | reverse complement strand
TTCGGTGTGCACCTCACCGGCCGCAGCGGCATCGTGTGCTTCGGCGCCTTCAGTGGTGGTTGACTGCTGGGCATAGGCCGCGGTCACAAACATGCTCACCTCCAGGTGCACTCAAGAATATGCGCGGCCGCGGCCTTTTGAGGGGCCGCGGCCGAAACTCCAGCCGTTATTAGACGGCGAACAGGAGGAGCAGAGCTACGAGCAGCGAGAAGATGCCCAGAGCTTCCGTAACGGCGAAGCCGAATACGAGGCGGCCGAACTGGCCGTCAGCAGCCGACGGGTTGCGCAGCGCGCCAGAGAGGTAGCTGCCGAAGATGTTGCCGAGGCCGAGAGCCGTGCCGGCCATACCGAGGCAAGCGAGACCTGCGCCGATGTACTTTGCTGCTTCCGCTTCCATGATTGAACTCCTTCGAATGGTGTTGCGGCTTAGGATTGTGCTTCCGGCGGAGGGCCGGCCGAAAGCAAGCGACTGTTATTCCTTAGTGGCTTCCGGGATGCACAGCGTCGTTGAGGTACATGCAGGTCAGTACCGCGAAGACATAGGCCTGGAGGAAGCAGACGAGGAATTCAAGACCGGTGATGGCGACGGTCATGATGAGCGGCAGGATGGCGCCACCGATACCGACTGCGCCAAGAGCGCTCAGCGACGTGACGAAACCTGCGAAAACCTTCAGCGTGATGTGGCCGGCCAGCATGTTGGCGAAGAGACGGACCGAGAGGCTGATGGGGCGGGAAAGGAACGAGATGACTTCGATCGCGACAACGAGCGGCAGAAGCACGCCGGGAACGCCATGCGGCACGAAGAGCTTCAGGAAGCCGAAGCCGTGCTTGTAGAAGCCGTAGAGAATGACCGTGCCGATAACGAACAGCGCCAGGGCAAAGGTGACGATGATCTGGCTGGTGATGGTGAAGAAGTAGGGCATCATGCCGAGCAGGTTCGCCGTCAGGATGAACATGAACAGCGAAAACACCATCGGGAAGAACTTCATGCCGCCGCTGCCGGCGCCTTCGCGCAGCATCGAGGCGATGAATTCGTAAGACATTTCCGAAACCGACTGCAGGCGGGTCGGGATCAGACCGCGCTGCGACGTCGTCAGATAAAGGAAGCCTGCGGCAACACCCACGGTCGCAACCATGAACAGCGACGCATTGGTGAAGGAAAAGTCAATGCCACCAATTTCGATCGGGACAATCTTGTTGACCAGGAACTGGTGGGTCGGATCGTTTGACACCGCGCTTCTCTTTCGTTCTACCCGCCCGGGAGCGGAAACCGTTTTCTTCGGGGCAACGCCTCAGCGGGCGTCTCCGTCCTTCTTGTCATTCCCAGAACCGCCTCGTCCGGCTTCCGGTGTCGCCACCATCCCGGCCGAGCGCAGCACATTCAGCACGCCAGCGCAGAACCCGAGAAGAAGGAAGACAATCATTCCCCACGGCCCTGTACCCGCAAAGTGGTCCAAAAGATAGCCCAGAAACGCCCCGACAACGATGCCGGCGATGAACTCGCTCGAGAGCTTCATCGCCGCCGCATAGCCTTTACGGCTTTCGGCGGCTCGTGCCTCCGCTGCATCAGGCGCCTGAGGCCTCTTGGCCTCGATCTTGTCGCCGAGCTGCTTCAGCCGCGCTTCCAGACTTTCTTCAGGTTTCTCCGCCACGTGGCTGCTCCCTTGTTGCCCTTGTCCGGTCTCAGACCGTGATTTCGGTCATACAAAGGGCCTTGGTTCAAGCCACGTTTCGGCCCCATTTGAAGTCGCGCGCAACATAGTTTTAGGCATCCGCATAGTCAAGGCATGCGGACCGCTTGGGCGTGGACAATATTTTGCAACAAATTCATCTGGTTACGACCATGTCGATCGATCTTCGGCACGCTTGCCGGCGGAATCGTCGCACTCGTTGGCAGGAATCTGCCTCTTGCGCGCGCCAACGGAAAGACGGCGGAATCGCGTCAGGCGCGATCAGCTCCAGCCGCCGCCATAGGTGCGATAGAAGATGTGCATGCCGATCTTGCCGACCCGCTTCATCGTCTTGGCCCATGGCGGGTTGACGTAGGTTGCGTGGTAGTGGGTCGCCGACCCGACTTCCGGCAGCCAGATCTTGCCGGCGGTCACCGCCATGGCGACCTCCTTGGCCGCCTTCCAGTGCGAGCGGGAGTAGACGAGGTCGCGGATCATGTCGCAGGCGAAGGAGAACTGGCAGCGGTTGCGCCAGGTCTTGTTCTGGTAGACGACGCCGCAGATCGTCTTCGGATAGGTGGGGTTGCGGACACGGTTGAGAATCACCTGGGCAACCGCAGCCTGGCCCTTGAGCGGCTCGCTGCGCGCCTCGAAGTAGATGCCTTCGGCGAGGCACGCCTGCTCTTCCTTGCTGAACACCGAGCCTGGCAATGCCGTTGCGGCCCAGGCATGATCATCCGGCGCGATATCGGGAATGAACCGGCCGGCATTCTTGTCTTCGCGCAGAATCGAATCGAAGGGCGATTCACGCGCATAGTCCGGCTCGGGCCGGACATAGGCAGTCGCAAGAATGTCGGCCTTCTCGTTGGTCACGAGTTTGGCGAGCATGGGCGAAACGCCGGCATCCGCCTTCGGCGGCCGCTTCCGATAGAAGGCCGTGGCGATCTCGATCTCCTTGCCCTTGATGTTCGGCCTGGCGAAAACCATCTTCTCGCCCGCTTCGAAGCGCGGCTCCGTCAGGGAGCTCGTGCGCTGCAGGATCGAGCCGGCGGTGAAGTCCTTGGGCGGGGTCACCGGGGTCACGGCGACAATGCGGCCCTTCTTGGCCTGGCGGTTGACGCGGTCCTCGTCCGGCGTGCCAGAATGTTTGGTTTCGGACGTCAGGGCCACACGGCTGCCATCGGGCATGTTGATGCCGGCGCCGCCATCGAGTGCTCCAGTGGTGACCGGATCGGTAAAGACCATCTCGACTTCATGAATCGAGCCCGCCGGCGATGGCGTCATATACATGCGCCAGCGTTCGCCGCCGCGGTTGATGCCCGAAAGGAAGGTCGCCAGGTCCGCATAGGCGGCGACTGACGGGAACCCGAGATAGAGCGCCATGCCGATGATCGCAGGCGCCATCCAGGCGGAAACGTTCAGACGAGACTTTTGACGCAGGTTCTGACTCTTACGCACCAACCGACTCCACGCAACGCTTAAAGGCGGCACGGCTTCGCCCGCGCCGGCGATGGGGCCAGCGTCGGAGAACCCGCGCGGGAAGCTAAGACAATCAAGCAGCCGGACAGACGGCCGGCACTGCTTCGTTCGAGCCTTGAAAATGAAGCATTAACCTTGATGTTTGGTTAATGCGACCTCGCTGATGGAAACGGTCCCGATCAAAACAAAGGGGCGGCCTCGCCGTGAAGCCGCCCCTGAAGAAGGCCCGCGCCCAAGTGCGCGTCAGATGATCACGTGCGAGCCGAGTTCGACGACGCGGTTGGTGGGCAGGCGGAAATAGTCGGAAGGGTCGATCGCCGCATTGGCAAGGGCGATGAACAACCGGTCCTGCCAGTGCGGCATGCCCGATTCGGCGTCCGGAACGAGCTTGCGGCGGCCGAGATAGAACGAGGTCGACATGATGTCGAACTTCAGGCCCGACTTGCGGAAGAGGCCAAGCGCCTGCGACACGTTCTGGGTCTCCATGAAGCCGAAGCGCATCTCAAGCAACGTGAAGCGATCCGACAGCGGCTGCATGCTCACCCGCTCCGATTTCGGAACCTTCGGCGTGTTGGCGGTGCGGATGGTCAGGATGAAGTTCTGATTGTGCAGCACGTGGTTGTGCTTGATGTTGTGCAGGAGTGCTGCAGGTGTCGATTCCGGATCGCTCGTCAGGAACACGGCGGTACCGGGTACTGCGACCGGGGCGTGCTCACTCTTGCGTTCGATCGACTTGATGAAGCTCGCAAGCGGAATGTCGATATGGCGGGTCTTGGCGTGCAGGATGGCGGTGCCGCGCCGCCAGGTCCACATGATGATGATGAAAGTGGCGGCGATCAGCACCGGCACATAGCCGCCGTCATGGATCTTCAGCATGTTGGCGCCGAGGAAGATGAACTCCAGCGCAAACAGCGGTACCAGCACTGCCGCAGCCGCAAGGGCCGACCAGTTCCAGCGCATGCGCAGGAATTCAAACGAGAGCACCGTCGTCACCACCATCGCGCCGGTCACCGAGATGCCGTAGGCGGTCGCGAGCGATTCCGACGAGCCGAAGACGAAGACGAGCGCCATGACGCCGAACATCAGAAGCGTGTTGACGTTGGGCAGGTAGATCTGGCCCGTGTGGGTTTCGGACGTGTGGAAGATCGCCATGCGCGGCAGGAAGCCGAGGTGGATCGCCTGTCGCGTCAGCGAGAAGGCGCCTGTTATCACCGCCTGGCTGGCGATGATGGTGGCAAAGGTCGCCAGGATGACCACCGGCAGCAGCGCCCATTTCGGAAACATCAGGAAGAACGGGTCGGACATCGCCTCCGGGTTCTTCAGGACGAACGCGCCCTGTCCGAGATAGTTGAGCGTCAGCGCCGGAAAGACGATCAGGAACCAGGCCCACTGGATCGGGCGGCGGCCGAAATGGCCAAGGTCAGCGTAGAGCGCTTCCGCGCCTGTCACCGTCAGGAAGACGGCGCCGAGCACGATGATGCCGACATAGCCTTCATTCAGCATGAAGCTGACGGCGTAATAGGGATTGAAGGCCTTGAAGATCGACAGGTCGTCGGCGATGTGCACGAGGCCGATGCCGCCCATGACCAGAAACCAGACGAGCGTGATCGGTCCGAAGAAGTTCGAAACGGCCGCCGTCCCCTTGGACTGCACGGCAAAGAGCATGAGCAGAATGACGACGGCGATCGGCACGACATATTCCGACAGCGCCGGCGTCACCAGCTTCAGACCTTCGACAGCCGAGAGAACCGACAGTGCCGGCGTGATCATCGCATCGCCGATAAAGAGGGCAGCACCGGCAATCCCCATGAAGAAGAGGATCGACGCGTGGCCGTTGGCCGACTTCATCAGCAGGGCGAGCAGCGACAGCGTGCCGCCCTCCCCCTGGTTGTCCGCACGCAGCAGGAACAAGACATACTTGATCGTGACGATGATCGTCAGCGTCCAGATCATCAACGAGATGAGACCGATGATCTCGACGTCGGTGACGCCGTCGTGGGATACCGGGCGCAACGCTTCGCGGAAGGCGTAGAGCGGGCTGGTGCCGATATCGCCATAGACGACACCGATCGAGCCAAGCCCGAGGACCAGCAGCCGGCGCAGATCCTTCGGCTCGTGGGAGGGGGCATGCGGTTGGATCATGCAAACCTACTGGCCTTCAAAGCCAGCCTTTCCAGCGGAAAAAGAAGAAGGGGATCACAGCCGAGATAACCATCGCTGCCAGGGCCCAGGGATAGCCGAGTTGCCACTCCAGCTCGGGCATCACCCGGAAGTTCATGCCGTAGACCGAAGCGACCAGGGTCGGCGGCAACAGCACGACCGACGCGATCGAGAATATCTTGATGATGGCGTTCTGCTCGACATTGATCAGGCCAAGCGACGCATCGAGCAGGAAGGTGATGTTGCCGGAGATGAAGCCGGCATGCTCGGAAAGCGACTGGATGTCGCGCGAGATCGAGCGGCAGAGTTCGCGCGTATCCTTGTCGCCCTGCACGTCGGGAACCGTGTAGACAAAGGTCAGCAGGCGTGAAAGCGAAGCAAGGCTGTCGCGCGTCTTGGCGACAAGGCGATGATGACCGGCGACGTCCCGCAGGCGCGCCTCGAGAAAATGCGGCGGGCGGCGCTTGCCCGCCGCCTTGTCGCCGAAAACGGCCATCGACAGATCATCGATCTTGATCACCGCCTCTTCGAGAATTTCGGCCGTGCGATCGGCGATCGCTTCCAGAAGCCGGGTCAACACCACGGCGCCGTTGCGGCAATTGCCCGGGAAACGGTGCATCGAGGCCTTGAACAGGGCGAAAGAGCGGGGTTCCGCGTACCGGATCGTCACAAGGCGACCGCCCGACAAGATGAAGCCGACATCCGTGAGCCCGGGTATCTCCGTCGCCGAGCGGAAAACCAGCGATGCGGTCATGAATACGGCGCTCTCTTCGACATAGAGACGGCTCGAGGGCTCGATATCCTTCAGATCGTCGCGCGTCGGGATCGAGATGCCCAACAGCTTCTCCATCATCAGGTCTTCCGCCTTCGTCGGCTCAACGAGATCCAGCCAGATGATATCGGAGCGCAGGCTCTCGGGCGGTTCGGCCGCCGACAGCACGACGGCGGTCCCGTCGGCGCAATAGCCGGTGATCATGCACCCGCCCTCGTCATGCGAAGCTTATCGCCGGACAGCAATGGCGAGAGGTCGTGCGCCACAAAATACCCACAAAAGAGATCCATCGGATGGTGCGTTCCGCCAGTCAGGACAAAGTCGTCAACTCAGTCATCGCGAGAGGCCAAGATCTCCGGCGAGAGGGCGTGAAGTTGGGCACCGTCGCAAGTGCGGCAAGGCATATGGCGCAACGCAACCGCAAAATCAATGCCCCCTTGCTGCTCGGCGCGCCGCCGTCACGCCGACACCCTATCCCATGTTCGCCTAAATCAAAACCGAATCAAGGACAAAACGATCAGGGGGTCGAGGGAGCCCTGCGGACGCTCATTCGAAGACGATGTTCGGCGCTGCCCGGCTCTTGTCCTGCTTTTGCGCTGACACCTGGCCCCAGACCTTCGACGCGATCTCCCGATAGATGCGCGCGACCTCGCCGGAAGGGTCAGACGCGACCAGGGGCGTGCCAGCATCCGACGTTTCCCGAATGCCCATGGTAAGCGGCACCTCGCCAAGGAACGGCACGCCGATGCGCTCGGCCTCCTTGCGGGCGCCGCCGTGGCCGAAGATGTCGTAGCGGTTGCCGGTGTCCGGGGCGATGAAATAGCTCATGTTTTCGACGATGCCGAGAACGGGAACCTCCACCTTGCGGAACATGGTCAGGCCCTTGCGGGCGTCGATCAGCGCCAGATCCTGCGGTGTCGAGACGATGACGGCGCCGGCGAGCGGCACCTGCTGGGCCATGGTCAACTGTGCGTCGCCGGTGCCCGGCGGCATGTCGACGACGAGCACGTCGAGGTCGCCCCAGGCGACTTCCCGCAGCATCTGCAGAAGCGCCGACTGGATCATCGGCCCGCGCCAGATCATCGCCACGTCCTCGTCGACGAGGAAGCCCATAGACATGACCTTGAGCCCGTAGTTTTCCATCGGGCGGATCATCCGGCCTTCGATCTGCTGCGGCCGGCCGGAAATCTTCAACAGGCGCGGCATCGACGGCCCGTAGATATCGGCGTCGAGCAGGCCGACCTTCAGGCCGTTTGCCTGGAGCGCCAGCGCCAGGTTGACCGACGTCGTCGATTTGCCAACCCCGCCCTTGCCCGACGCGACCGCGATGATGGCGCCGACGCCCGGGATTCCGGCCTTGGCCGGCGGCCCGCCCGCTGGGCGTGGTGCATGCGAATGACCGGCATGGGAATGCCCGGCATGCGATGGGGCCTGGGGCTGCGGCCGCTGCACCGGAGCGCCTCCAGACACGGCCTTGCGGTCCGCCGTCAACGCCACCATGGCTGCGGTAATCCCCGGGATATCGCGCACGACGCGTTCGGCGGCCGCCCGCATCGGCTCCAGTTCCTTGGCGCGATCGGCCGGAACGGTGATCGAGAAATAGGCCTTGCCGTCGGAGATGAAGACGTCCGAGACGAGGCCGAGGTCGACGATGTTGCCTTCCATGCCCGGTCCGCGCACCGTGCGCAGCTTCTCAAGGACCACTTCTTTCGTGACTTCCGGCATGGCGCCCTCTCATTCTTTTGTTAAGTCCTTAGATAGTCGAGGCGGAGCGCTTCGCCAATGCGGCATATCGCAAAAAGCAAGAGCCACCGCGCGCCTCTGGTGTCCGTACATCCGGGATCACCTGAGGCGGGCAGTGGCCCTATCGATCGCGACCTTCTTGGGCGCTGTCTTCTTTTTAGTCCCCTCTGGACATGCTCTTGGAAATGCAGGATGCGTGCCAGTTTCCCACGGGAGACAAATATTCATTTATATCAATGACTTAATCGACCAGAAGGAAGGATCGACGGGCGGCGGCATCTGCCCAGATTCTGGGCAATCGTCTCTAAAACGTCCAAGGATGGTGCAGGTCGGGACCGCCGGCAGACGACCGCAGCGGGCAACGCCGGGACCCGGCCAGGCATCCGACAACTCCCGCTAAAATCCCTTGCGGGCAAAAAAGAGGATCTGGGGGCCAAGGCGTCGATTGCGCGTAGGCGCGAACCTGAGGGGGCTAGCTGATGTAGCCCTTCTTCATCGCCTTGACGACCGCCTGGGTGCGGTTGACGGCGTCGAGCTTCTTGGTCACGTGGTTAAGGTAGTGATTGACCGTGTGCTCGGAGAGGCCAAGGATGCCGGCGATCTCGGCGCTGGTCTTGCCTGCGGCGGTCCAGCTCAGGCACTGGATCTCGCGCTCGGAAAGCGCTGCACCGCTGCTCTTCCAGACCGAGCCGATCTCGGCCAAACGGTTGTAGACATGGATCGCAATCATCTGCAATTCCATGGTGACCGTCATCGGCAGTTCGACCAGCGGCCCCATCAGGATGACAGCACCGCGGCCGCCTTCGGCATCATGCACCGGAAAATAGCTGGCCTGGAAAATGCCGTTCTCACGCAGCATCGCGATGTATTCGGCAGCCGATTCCGGCTTGCCGCCCTCGCCTTCCCAGTCCGCCAGCGTCACCTGGAACGGCGTCGTGGTCTCACGCAGGCGGCGCACACCGGTGCTGAAGCGCAGCATCGACAGGCTGTCGTACTTGTTCAACAGTTCTGCCGGCATGTTGGAGATGACGGTGCTCGCAGCAAGGCGCTCCACATCGATCGACGGGATCGAGCAGATCAGAAATGTCTTGAAGCCAAAGACCTGCGTGACCCGCCGCATGTAGCGGATGATGTCGAACTGGGTCTCAAGCTTTGCGATCTCGGACGCGAAATCGCCGCCCCGGGGCAGATCTGCGTCAGTCATCCCGGTCGTCATCGTATCCTGCATTCGCGCGTTCCATGGCATTCATTACGTATCAAATAGACCGAGCCGCCCGCCAATACCACCAGATGTTGGCGTTTCCCGCCGCCTCGACCCAAAAGTCTGTGTATTTCCCCGGCGAAGGGTCGATGTCGTCGTCAACTTCGCGCACGGCGCGCAGCGGTGGTCAGTTGATCAACCCGGCCCGCATCGCCTTGGCAACGGTTTGAACCCGATTAACCGAATCCAGCTTGCGTGTCGCCCGGTTAAGGTAGTGATTGACCGTGTATTCGGACAGGGCCAGGATCTTCGCCATTTCGCTGGTGGTCTTGCCCGCAGCCGCCCAGCGCAGGCATTCCACCTCGCGGCGCGACAGGCTTCCCGCACCCCGCCGGTCGCGGTCGCGGACCTCCATGTACTTGCTGTAGAGCACCCCTGCCCACAGGTTGAGTTCCTGCAGCTCGTCGCCCGAAACCACCGGACGGTCGCCGCCAAAGGCGATCGCCGCGCGATGTCCGCCTGCATCATGAACCGGCAGGTAAAGGCCGCGCGGCATGTTGGCCTGCTCGAAGACGCAGATCGCGGCATCGCCTTTGCCGTCGGACCGGCGGCGCGCGAGCTGGTGGGCGTCGTAGGTGAAGGGAATGGTGCTGCGACGCAGGCGCTGGATCACCGGACTGCCATTGATCAGCCCGGCGCTGTCATAACCTTGAAGAAAGGCTGTCGGGTAGTTGGTCATCAGCGCATTGACCGACAGGTTGGTGCAATCCGTCTCCGGCACGGCCAGCACCAGGAAACCACGGAAGCCGTAGGCGTCCGCAACCTGGGTGATCACCCGCCTGATATCCTCTTCGCAACAGATCGGCCCCCGGATGTTCCGTCCGTCAGGAAGCGTCAACGCCGACAAATTCGCGCTGAAATCGATCATTTTCCGCCCTTCTCCCCATCGGGCCGCGCGCAAAAACGCGCCGCTGACGCCGCATGAAGATCACGCCAAATTTCTATCAATACCAAAACCAAACCAGACTGAGACCATCCACGAACCTGAGTCTGATATATTAAAAGCTATCGGGCTTGGAGCGCTACGTCCAGTCGATGTTTCTAATTTACCGTAAAGTAAACTCAAGGTCCACCGCGACCCGGTCCAAGGCGGATTGCGGCCTCATCGCCGATCGCCTTGGCGACCGCCCGAACCGATGCCGCCCAAGCCGACAACTGCTCCATCGTGACCCGGTAGGCCGGCCCGGTGACCGAGATCCCGGCCACCAGTTCGCTGCCGGCAACGGCGATCGGCGCCGCGACACAGCGGATCTCCGCTTCATGTTCCTCCCGGTCGAAGGCATGGCCCTCACGGCGAATCTCTTCGATCTCCGCAAGCAAGGTGGCAGCCGAGCGATGCGTATGGGCAGTGAAGGCGTGAAACTCGGTGCGGGCCAGAACCTCATCCAGTTCCGTGTGCCCGAGGAGCGACAGCGCAGCCTTGCCGATGCCGGTGCAATAGGCCGGCGACGCCTTGCCGATCTGCGAACTCATGCGCACGGTCTGGCGGCTTTCCACCTTGTCGACGTAGACGATCTCGGCCTGTCTGAGCACGCCGAGGTGAACAGTCTCGCCGGTCAGTTCGTGCAGATGCCGAAGATGGGGCTCAGCCACGTCGCGGAACCGGTTGCCCGACCAGGAGCGATAGGCCAGTGTCAGCAGCCTCAGGCCGGGCTCATAGGAAAGGTCGCGCCGCTGAACGAGCAGATCCTCTTCGACGAGGTGACTCAGCAACCGGTGCAGCGTGCCGCGGGGCTGTCCGGATCGGGCGAGGATATCGGTGAAGCGCTGCGGGCCGTCCGAGTTGACCACCGCCTCCAGCACCGCAATCGCCTTGCCGAGCGTCCCTGTGCCGGCCTCGCCGGCGGCATGGTCCTTTGCCGCGCTCACATCATCGCTCATCGTTGCTCTCTTGTGCCAGACTGCGTCGCGGCATCCGTCGCTTGATCTTGACAAGCCAGACGCCTGGACGCGATAATTCCATATAATAAAATCAAGTTCCAGATAATGGAACACAAAAATTTGCGTTATGCAGTTTCTGGGGTACCGAACAATGTCCGTGCCAAGTGCACAGTTTCACGATCTCGCCGACCGCTGCGTCCTGATCACCGGCGGCGGCTCCGGCATCGGCGCGGCGCTGGTCGAGGCTTTCGCACGCCAGGGCGCGCGGGTCGCCTTTGTCGACATCGACGAGCGGGCAAGCCGCGAACTGTCCGGGAGACTTGCCGGACAAACGAAGGTAGCCCCCCACTACATTGCCGCCGATCTGCGCGACGTCGACGCGGTGCGCAAGGCCGCGGAAGACGCCGCAGCGTCGCTTGGCGCGATCCACGTGCTGATCAACAATGCCGCGCGCGACGACCGCGAGCCGTTGGACTCGGTGTCGGACACAAGCTGGGACGAAAGCCAGTCCGTCAATCTGCGCCATGTCTTCTTCATGTGCCAGGCCGCAGCACCACACATGCGGCGAGCCGGCGGCGGCTCGATCATCAATTTCTCATCGATCGCGTACCTGCTCAACATGGGCGAGATCCCGGCCTACGCCACGGCAAAGGCGGGCATCGTCGGCCTCACCAAATCGCTTGCCGGCGCGCTCGGCCCCGACAATATCCGCGTCAACGCGGTTCTGCCGGGCATGATCGTGACCGAACGGCAGAAACGGCTGTGGCTGAGCGACGCGGCGATCGCCGGAATGCAGGAACGCCAGTGCCTGAAACGCAGCCTGACCGCGGAAGATCTCGTCGGGCCCTGTCTTTTCCTTGCGTCCGACTGCTCCTTGGGCATGACGGCACAATCAATGATCATCGATGGAGGCGCATTGTGATGACGGCAGCCTATTATGCCGCGGTCGACTGGGGAACGACGAGTTTCCGACTGTGGATCATCGGCGAGGATGGCTCGGTGCTCGCCGAACGGCGCAGCGGCGAGGGCATGACGACGGCCAACAAGACCGGCTTCCGCACGATCCTCGAGCGGCATCTGGCTGCAGTCGACGCCCCGGGCCATCTGCCTGCGATCATCTGCGGCATGGCGGGCGCGAAACAGGGCTGGGTCGAGGCCGGCTATCTCGACACGCCAGCCGCGCTCGGCGACATCGCCGGTCGTGCCGTAGCCGTGACCGACCATGACCGCGACATCCGGATCCTTCCGGGCCTCGCCCAGCGCGACAAACGCCACCCGGACGTGATGCGCGGCGAAGAAACGCAATTGCTCGGCGCCGCCGGCGAACTCGGCCGCGGAAGACACCTTGTCTGCATGCCGGGGACCCACAGCAAATGGGTTCGGCTGGAGGACGGTGCGGTCAGCGGCTTTTCGACCTTCATGACCGGCGAGTTGTTCGACGTGATCTCGAAGCACTCGATCCTCAGCCACTCGATCGCGGACGCCCACGCCTTTTCCGGTGACCACCCAGCCTTTGCCGCAGCCGTGGCGGAAGCGCGCACCACGCCGGCGCTTGCCACCAATCTTCTGTTCGGCGCGCGCGCCGGACAGTTGCTCCACGGAGCGACTGCGACCGACGCCAAGGCCCTTATCTCAGGCACGCTGATCGGCCTCGAAATCGCCGGTGCACTCGCGACCGCGCGGTCGGTCGACAGCATCTGCCTCGTCGCCTCCGGCTCGCTCGGCACGCTCTATCACGCCGCACTCAAGAGCCTCGACTGCTCTCTCAAGGTCGTCGATGCCGATGCGGCCGTCCGCGCCGGCCTTTCGACCGCCGCTCAGGCCATCTGGCCCCTTTGAACGAAAGACAGTGACCATGTCCCGCATTCCCTTCCCGCCGATGAAGTATCCGCTGATCGCCATCCTGCGCGGTCTGAAGCCAGAAGAAACCGAAGGCGTCGTCGGCACCCTCATCGACGCCGGCTTTACCGCGATCGAAATTCCGCTGAACTCTCCCGATCCGTTCCGCTCGATCGAGACGGCGGTAAAGATGGCGCCAGCCGACTGCCTGATCGGCGCCGGCACGGTTCTGACGACGGAGCAGGTGGAAAAGCTGGCAGACGTCGGCGGCCGGCTGATGGTCAGCCCCAATGTCGAACCGGCGGTCATCTCGCTTGCGGCGAAAAAGGGCATGGTCACCATGCCGGGCGTGCTGACGCCGACCGAGGCGCTATCGGCCGCGGCCGCCGGCGCCACGGGCCTGAAGTTCTTCCCGGCAAGCGTGCTCGGCCCAGCCGGCATTACCGCCATTCGCGCCATCCTGCCGCCCGATCTCGAGATTGCCGCGGTCGGTGGCGTTTCCGACGCGAATTTTGGCGAATACGCCAAGGCCGGCATCCGCAGCTTCGGTCTCGGCTCGAGCCTCTACAAGCCCGGGATGGGTGCTGCCGAAGTCGGCGAGCGGGCGCGCGCCACCCTTTCTGCCTATGACAGCGTTTTTGGAGCGTGACGTGATGGAACCCAAGGTTTTTTCCGGCCGCATCCTCGACGAGGCGGTCTCGGCTCTCGGAGAAGGACCGACCTTCGACCCGGCCACCGGCACCGCATGGTGGTTCAACATCGTCGGCCAGGAACTGCACGAGCTGCACCTCGAAAGCGGGCGCAAATCGGTCCATGCCCTGCCGTTCCTCGGCAGCGTGCTTGCGGTGATCGACCCGGCGCGGCAGCTCATCGCTTCGGACAAGGGATTGTTCGTGCGCGACACGCAAACCGGCCAGCTGACCCCGTTGGCAACGCTTGAAGACAAGCCCGCCAACCGCTCGAATGACGGCCGGGTCCACCCCTCGGGCTCCCTCTGGATCGGCACCATGGGCCGCGGCGCCGAGAATGAGGCCGGCGCGATCTATCACGTGGCCGGCACGAAAGTGACCAGGCTCTATGACAGGATCAGCATCCCGAACAGCATCTGCTTTTCCCCGGACGGGGCGGCCGGCTATTTCGTCGACAGCCGCGTCAACAAGATGATGCGCGTCGAACTCGACGCGGCGACGGGCATGCCGAAAGCCGAGCCGACCGTGCTGATCGACGGCAAACCCCATCCGGGCGACATCGACGGTTCCGTGTGCGATGCCGAGGGGCTGATCTGGAATGCGCGGTGGGGCACCGGGTCCGTCGACATCTACACGCCTGACGGCAGCCTGGTCGCCCGCCATGCGCTTCCGGCGACGCAGACGAGTTGCCCGGCCTTCATCGGCGACAAGGCCGACCGGCTGCTGGTCACCTCCGCCTGGCAGGGCATGGATGAGGCGCAGCGCGCCGCTGATCCCCATGCCGGAAAGACATTCGACCTTGGCATCACCGTCAAGGGACGCTTCGAACCCGCCTTCAGGCTTTGAGTAAAAATCAGGCACTGGCGCAACGCCAATAAAAAGTCATACAATTCGTCCAGGCGATACTTCGCTTGGGAGAGGGAGAGCTCGCATGAGCGACAAGAAAAAAGAACTGCGCAGCCGCCATTGGTACGGCGGCACCGGCAAGGACGGGTTCATTCACCGGTCCTGGATGAAGAACCAGGGCTTTCCGGATCACGTCTTCGACGGCCGGCCGATCATCGGCATCTGCAACACCTGGTCGGAGCTGACGCCCTGCAACAGCCACCTTCGCATCCTCGCCGAAGGGGTGAAGCGCGGCGTGTGGGAAGCCGGCGGTTTTCCGGTCGAGTTCCCGGTATCCTCGCTCGGCGAGACACAGATGCGCCCGACCGCGATGCTGTTTCGCAACCTGCTTGCGATGGACGTCGAGGAAGCGATACGCGCCTACGGCATCGACGGTGTGGTGCTGCTCGGCGGCTGCGACAAGACAACCCCCGGACAGCTGATGGGTGCCGCTTCCGTCGACCTGCCGACGATCGTCGTCTCCTCCGGCCCGATGCTGAACGGCAAGTGGAAGGGCAAGGACATCGGTTCGGGCACGGACGTCTGGAAGTTTTCCGAAGCCGTGCGCGCCGGCGAAATGAGCATGCAGGAATTCATGGCAGCCGAAAGCGGCATGTCGCGCTCGCCGGGCGTGTGCATGACCATGGGCACGGCCACCACGATGGCCTCGATCGTCGAGGCAATGGGCCTTTCGCTGCCGACCAATGCCGCCCTTCCCGCCGTCGACGCCCGCCGCATGGCGTTGTCGCACATGACGGGAAAACGCATCGTCGAGATGGTGCATGAGGATCTGCGCCTGTCGAAGGTGCTGACGAAGAAAAATTTCGAAAACGGCATCATCGCCAATGCTGCCGTCGGCGGCTCGACCAACGCGGTGGTGCACATGCTGGCGATCGCCGGACGCGCCGGCGTCGACCTCTGTCTCGAGGACTTCGACAGGGTTGGCAGCCAGGTGCCGTGCATCGTCAACTGCATGCCTTCGGGCAAGTACCTGATCGAGGATCTTGCCTATGCCGGCGGCCTGCCGGCGGTGATGAACCGCATCCAGCACCTCTTGCATGCCGATGCACCGACGGTCTTCGGCATGCCGATCAGCAAATACTGGGAAGACGCCGAAGTGTTCAACGACGACGTCATCCGTCCGCTCGACAATCCGCTGAGAGCCGCCGCCGGCATCCGCGTGCTCAAGGGCAACCTTGCGCCGAACGGCGCCGTCATCAAGCCGTCGGCGGCGAGCGAGCACCTCCTGGTCCACGAAGGTCCCGCCTACGTGTTCGAGACGATCGAGGAGCTGAAGGAAAAGATCGACGATCCGGACCTGCCGGTGACGGAGGATACTATCCTGGTCCTCAAGGGTTGCGGCCCCAAGGGCTATCCGGGCATGGCCGAGGTCGGCAACATGCCGATCCCCCGCCGGCTCGTGGAAAAGGGCGTGCGCGACATGGTGCGCGTTTCCGACGCCCGCATGTCCGGCACCGCCTTTGGAACCGTCGTCCTGCATGTCAGCCCGGAATCAAACGCCGGAGGCCCCCTCGCGATCGTCAAGACAGGCGACCGGATCCGCCTCGATGCGATGAAGGGCGAGCTCAACCTGATGATCAGCGACGACGAGTTTGCGGCGCGCATGGCCGCCTGGCAAGCGCCGCCGCAAAAATGGACGCGCGGCTACTACAAGCTCTACCAGGACACGGTGCTGCAGGCGGACAAGGGTGCGGACCTCGACTTCCTCGTCGGCGGCAGCGGCAGCGAAGTGCTGCGCGAAAGCCATTGACGACCCTTATGCTGCTTCCGGGCGCCGCTGTTCGACAGTCTCCAATACCCCGCCAAGTGGCGGGGTATTTTCGTCTTGGGCCACGGCAGGTTCAACGAGGACCTTGCGAGCGGGCGAACGCAGCCGCGACCAAGTCTCGAAGCCGTCGATCGCAAGTCCGAGAGCGATAAAGAGCTCCTTGTATTCGGTCGGATCCCACAGGCGCACAAGCTCCGATGCCTTGAGGACGAAGAGTTCCTGGATGCCGACAATCAGGATGGCGCCGACCGTCAACAGCATGAACTCGCGCCAGTGTCCTCTCCTGAGCGCGGAATCTGCAATCACCAGCAGCATGATCACGGTCATCATCACCATCATCTGCGTCGGCAGCATGCTCCAGTTGTCGCTGTTGAAGGCGGCCATCGGGGCGCTGGCCACAAGCACGAGTATACTCGGGGCAAAGGCGGCAAGCCGCCCACGATTGAAGCGCTTGCGCAGATAGAGCCAGAGAAACGGCGCCAGCGTCAGCAGCACGAAGCTGCCGGTGTAATAGAGCAGCTCGGACAAGCCGGTCGAAATGTTGTGCAGGTTCAGCTCCTGCTGCTTGTTGATGGCCATTAGCCCTTCGGGCGTCGCAAAGCCGAAGACGCGCTGCATCCAGGAGATCTCCTCCATTCCGATCACGAAGAAGCCAGCGGCAAAGAGTGCAGCGGCACCCGCGGCGACCCATGCCGAACGCCCCTCGCCGGAACGGGCAGCGCTCAGCTGATGGACGGCGGCGGCGGCAAGGAACCCGCAAGCGACAAAGATCAGCACTGCCGACGTCCATTCGACGAGGCTGTCCTCGCGCGCCATCAGGCTGAAATCGAGAGGATCGGCGACGAAAAGCAACGCCATGGCGATGGCGAGCGCCCAGGCGACGCTACAGATCGAAAGCTCCCGGCGCGACGCCAGGCGAAGCACTGGCGCCCCTAAGCCTGCGACATCACGGGTAAAACCCTGGACGACGGCGAGCGAGAGGCTGAGCGCCACCAAGGCATGCCAGAGATTATAGAATTCGACCTCAGGCGCCCGCTCCGAAAAATAGCGCACGCCAAAGAGGTTGCGCTCGATCAGGACCAAGCCGGCCATGGCGAAAACGGACAGAAGGGAAATGGAGAGAAAGCGCCGCGGCAGAAACATCGTGAACCATCCAGGGACAACAGGATGAAGAAGCACTGCGCTATTTCCTCCCTTCAATAAGTATCGGCAAGAACAATCAAAAATCGATGAACGAACGGAAGTTGATTATAAACTACTAAAACACGATATTGAGAAGCATATAATATACTGAACGAAGCAACGCAGACATTCTTTAGCATTGTCGCGGATTGATGTCGTATTGGGCGCCATTGCGCCTTCGCCGCTGAATTTTCGACTATTTTTTTCGGAACCGTTCCTGCATCCGGGCGTTTGGACAGTATCACCGGTGCGGTGACGCTGGCAGCAACAGCCAGAACCGCGCCTTGATCGACCACGTCAAGGAAAGGCAGTTTGACATGACCAAGAAATTCGCAACGACCGTCGCGGCCGGCGCACTTCTCGCAGGCCTTGCTGTCGCCCCGGTGGCTTTCTCGCAGGATGCGACCAAACCGATGGACCCGCAGACGCAGACGATGCAGCCGGCTCCCGGTAGCGAAGCGCCGGCCGATCAGGCTCAGACCAAGCCGCCGATCAGCGAAGAGGCGCCGACCGATACCGCCGCTGCGAGCGGCACATACCTGACCGAACAGGCCAGCGACCAGATCGCCGCCAGCACCTATATCGGCCAGAGCGTTTATAACGCCGGCGACGAGCGTATCGGCGAGATCAACGACCTGATCATGAAGAAGGATGGCGGTGTGGAAGCCGCGGTGATCGGCGTCGGTGGTTTCCTCGGCCTCGGTGAAAAGAACGTCGCCGTGCCGTTTGACCGCATCGCGATCGCCGAGCAGCCCAATACCGACGATCTGAAGCTGACGACAACGGAGACCGCCGACACGCTGAAGACGGCTCCCGAATTCAAGACGAAGTCGCAGCAGGTGGCCGAGCAGAACGCCGCCCAGCCGGTCGATACGTCGACCACGTCGTCGACCACGACCACTGCACCGGCACAGCCGATGCAGCAGGGTACCGAACAGCCGCAGCAGTAATCTGTGATCAGGCTTTTCAGTACGCCTTCCAGCGAGCGGCGGTGCCCGGCACCGCCGCTTTCGTTATTTGTGCGCGTCGCCGGGCATCCCAAGTTTCGCATTGCGCGACGACATTTGCGCGCTTGGCGGAGTGCGTAGTCCCAATGTCAAAACAATACGCAGGAGCGCAATGCGTCGTAGATCCCCGCATGGATGTTGCGGCTGGAGACGGCATCGCAAATGCGGCCGTCGACATGATCCGGTTCTTGAGCGTCAGACGCTACTGCTGGAGCAGCGGGTCTTCCGACAAGGTCATTTCCTGTTTTCTGGAGCGCGGCGGACCGTGGCCCTATCGTCAGTACCAGGCATCCGCCATGCTCTGCTTGCGCTGCGTGACATAGTCGACCAGAGCCTCGTCGATCGCCACATCCAAAGGCGGCGCTTCGTATTCGGCAAGCGTCTTCTTCCAGGCGCGGTTGGCGCGGGTCGCCATATCGGTCTCGCCTTGCTCGACCCATTTCTCGAAGGGCTCGTTGTCGGAAAGGCCTGAATCCCAGAACGCCGTCTGGTAGTTGCGCATGGTGTGGTCGCAGCCAAGGAAATGGCTGCCGGGACCGACCTGCAGGAACGCATCCATGGCCAGCGTGTTGTCGTCGACGACGACGCCGGCGAGGTAGGAATGCAGCGCACCGCAGAAATCGGTGTCCATGACGAATTTCTCGTAGGACATGGCCAGCAGCCCGTCGACGAAACCGGCCGAGTGCAGGATGAAGTTGGCGCCGCAATGCACCGCCGACAGCATCGACATCGCGCCCTCCTGCATCGCCTGGGCGTCCGGCAGCTTGGAGTTGGAAAAATTGCCGGCGCAGCGCAGCGGCAGGCCGAGCCGACGCGCCAGCTGGCCGACCACCATGCTGCCGATCGCCGGCTCCGGGGTGCCGAAGGTCGGCGAGCCCGACCTGAGCGACATCGACGACAGGAAATTGCCGAAGATGACGGGAGCACCCTTGCGCTCGAGCTGCGTGAGTGCGCAGCCGGCCAGCGTCTCAGCGTAGGATTGGGCGATCGCCCCGGCATTGGTGACCGGCCCCATGGCGCCGCCGAGAATGAAGGGCACGATGACCGCTGCCTGGTTCGCCCGCGCATAGGCGCGCAGCGATTTCGTCATCGTCCCGTCCCAGACCAGCGGCGAGTTGACGTTGACGTTGCCGAGGATGACGCAGTTCTGGTCCACGAAATCGCGGCCGAAGAGGATGCGCGCCATCTCGATCGAATCTTCTGCCCGCTCTTCGGCGGTGATCGAGCCCATGAAGGCACGGTCGGAGTATCTGATATGGCTGTAGACCATGTCGAGGTGGCGCTTGTTGACGGGCACATCGCACGGCTCGCAGATCGTGCCGCCGGAATGGTGCAGCCACGGGCTCGACTGCGCGAGCTTGATCAGGTTGCGAAAGTCCTCGATCGTACCGTAGCGCCTGCCCTTGTCGAGATCCATGACGAAGGGCGATCCATAGGCCGGCGAGAAGACGACGTTCTTGCCGCCGATCTCGACGTTTCGCGCCGGATTGCGGGCGTGCTGGGTGAACTGCCGTGGCGCGGAGGCCACGATTTCCTTCAGCATCCCGGGCTCGAAGGTCACGCGCAGGCCTTCCACTTTGGCGCCAGCGCGTCGCCAATGATCAAGCGCGACCGTGTCGTCGCGAAACTCGATGCCGACTTCCGAGAGAATGCGGTCGGCGATCGCCTCGATCCGCAGCAGGCTTTCTTCGCCGAGGATGTCATAGGTCGGGATGTTTCTTATGATATAGGGAACGCCGAGGCTGCGGCCCGCTCCGTCGCGCCGGTGCGGCCGTGCGCCACGCGTCCGTCTCGGTGCCGCCTCGCCTGCTGCCAAAGCCGTATCCATCGTCGCGTCCTCCCATCATCTGAGATGATGCTATGAGCGAAAACTATCGCTGTAACGCTGGAAAAATTCGATCCATGCAATAAGCTTGATTTATGGAAAACCTGCGCCGACTGCTTCCTTCCGCCGCAAGCCTCATCGTTTTCGAGGCGGCCGGCCGCCACCAGAACTTCACCCGTGCGGCCAACGAGCTCGGCATGACCCAGGCTGCGGTCTCCTATGCGATCCGCGGCCTTGAGGAGCAGCTGGGCGTCCCGCTGTTCCACCGGGTGCATCGGGCGGTGGAACTGACGGAGGCCGGCGAGAAATTCCATGCCGACGTGTCGGTCGGTCTCTCGCGCATTCAGAAGTCGGCCGAGGACATTCGTGCCAAGGGCCGAGAGACCAACGTGACGCTTGCCGCGTCCACCGCCTTTGCCTCGATGTGGATGCTGCCGCGCCTCAACCGCATGCGCGAGGACCTGCCGGAGATCGATCTCAGAATCCAGACCAGCGTGCGCGATCTCGATCTGGAGGATGAGCCGATCCCGCTCGGCATCCGTGGCGGCGACCCCGGCCATTGGCCGCGCTACCACGCCGCCCTCCTCGCCGACGAGGTCGTCAATGCGGTCGCCACCCCCGCCTATATCGACGAACACGGACTGCCGAAAACGGCGGCGGATCTGCTTGGGCACAATCTCATTCACCTCGAGGAACCGGTCCGGCGCGCCTGCGACTGGACGGAATGGTTTGCGAGCGCCGGCCTTGCCTATCCGAAACAGGCGCGGCGGCTCTCGATCAACGACTACGTGCTGGTGATCCAGGCGGTGCTGTCAGGCGAAGGGGTGGCGCTTGGATGGGAGCATCTGATCCAGAGGCAGATCGGCTCCGGCACACTGGTGCCGGTCGGTGGACACGTGCTGAAGACCGGCCTTGCCTTCTACGTCGTCTGGCCGCGCTCGCGCGAACTCAACGCGCAGGCGAAGCGGGTTCGGGACTGGCTGGTGGAGGAAGGCAAGTGCGACCGTGCGGTCCTGTCAGGCGGGGCAGCCTTGGCGTGAATCACGCCTGCCCCGGCAGGTCGCGATAACGATCGGCAAGGTAGCGCATCGTCGCCACGGCGTCGGCGGGCTTGCCATAGAAATAGCCCTGCCCCATGCCGCATCCGAGCGCCTTCAGTTTCAACGCTTCGGAGAAATCCTCGATGCCTTCGGCAACGACTTCCAGCTCCAGCCCCTCGCACATCGAGACGATCGCCTTGATGATGTGCTCTGAGGCGCGGTCGGCGGAGATGCGCGAGACGAAGGCCCTGTCGATCTTGACCTTGTCGAAGGAGAAATCCCTGAGCCGGCCAAGGCTCGACTGGCCGGTGCCGAAATCGTCGAGCGAGACGCGGACGCCGGCTGCGCGCAGCTCCGAAACGATCTTCTGGGCAATGTCGGCATCGGCCATCACGGCCGTTTCCGTGATCTCGAGTTCGAGCCGTCGCGGGTCAAGACCGATCTGGCCGATAATCGACAGAAGGCGCCGGCTGGTGGCCGGATCCATCAGTTGCGCCGAAGACAGGTTGAAGGAAAGGAAGAGCTCCTTCGGCCAGGACAACGCCGCATGGGCTGCCTTGCGCAGCAGGACATCGGCGAGCTGTTCGATGAAGCCGCGCTCCTCGGCCAGCGGCACGAAGACCGCCGGAGAAACGTAGCCAAGGTCCGCGTCGCACCAGCGCGCCAGCGCCTCGAAGCCGACAACCGCGTCGTTGCGCAGGTCGACGATCGGCTGGAAATGCACGTCGACTTCGTTGGCGATGATGGCGTTGCGCAGCGCCTGTTCCAGCTGCGTGGCGCGCTTCATCTCCTGGGCGATTTCCTGCGAATAGACGGTAACCTGCCCGCGACCGCGGCGCTTGGAGCGATAAAGCGCGGTGTCGGCGCTTTTCAAGAGATCGTCGAAAACCTCGCCCGCAAACGGATAGACGGCAAAGCCGAAGGAGGCGGAAAGGCGAACGTGGCGGTCGCCGAGGTCGAAGGGGGCCGACAGCACCTCCTTCAGCATCTGTCCGATCTTTTCCGCACCCTTGCGCTCGAAGATAAGCGGCAGGACAAAGGCGAACTGGTCGTTTTCGGTCCGGGTGATCGTCGCGCCCTCGGGCGCGCAGGCCTGCAGCCGATAGGCCACCTGGCAAAGGATCTCGTCGCCGGCCGCCGGCCCGAACAGATCGTTGATCGGCTTGAATCCGTCGATATTGGCAAGGCCGATGGTAAAGGGAGCCGGATCGCTGGCGCGTTCCTGGGCAAGGTCAATGACGCTCTGGCGCAGGCAGATGGCATTGCCGAGCCCCGTCAGCGGGTCGATGTCGGCCCTCACGGCCGGCATCTCAAGGCCGATACGGCGATGCGGCATCTCCGCGATCATCATCGCCACCCTCCACCCGTTTGCGGCAGCGTCTGAAAGAACGGCTCCGTCATCCGCGCAAGCCCGCGCCAAGACGCAAACCGGTGGTGTCGTTCCGACACGGCCGGGGCTTGGGCGACGAGGTGGGCGCGATGCATACGGATGAGGCTCTACACTTTAGCGGCAATTCGGAGCAGACGATCGCAATCGGCGGTTAACAATCCGATATCGCCCCGCACCAATATTTGCCATTAGCCTCCCCAATTCTAGCGAGTTGACACGTCTTTCACTCAACCTGCCGTTCGTATCGCCTTCACCGGCATGTATTTTCTCAGAACCGCCTCGATCATATCAGGGCTCACCGGCTTCATGATGTGGTCGTCCATGCCCGACGTCTTGCATTGGTGCAGATCGATATCGAGCGCCTGGGCGGTCACCCCGACAATCGGCGTTTTCTGGCCGCGCGCCTTCTCGGCGGCGCGAATGGCGACGGTGGCGTCGAACCCGTTCATGACGGGCATCGACACGTCCATCAGAACGAGCGCGGGTTGCAGCTCGTGCCAGAGTTCGACCGCCTCGCGTCCGTTGGCGGCGATCCGGTGCGAAACCCCGAGCCCCTCGAGGATCTGGGTGAACACGAACTGGTTGATCTGGTTGTCCTCGGCGACGAGCACGTCGACCTGGGACGCCGGCGGTGGCGCGGCGATTTCCTCGGCCTCGAAGGACAGCGACCATTCCGGCTGCGGCTGCCCCGACGGCATCGACGCGCGCTCGGAGCAGACGCGAAACACCTCGGCAAGCACGGCGGCACCGTCCTGTCCGGAAGACACCGCAAGAACCGGGCAGTCCCGCCAGGCGGTGGTGATCGCCTGCCGCTCCGGGAAGGCCGTATCGAGCAGGAGAATATCGAGCTTCAGCCCGGCCTGCTCGATGGCCAAGCCGAAGGCGCCGAGCTCATCGGCGTCGCGCACGGCGCAGGCGTCGTGGCCGGAGCCGCGAAGGCGTGCGACAAGGCGTTCTTCCATCGCCCGGTCATCCGTCGCGAGCAGCACCCGCAGCCCGCGCGCAGGCAGCGTCTCGATCATCGATCCGGCCTCGACGAGCTGCTGGACGTTCAGGGCCCGGAACGGATCGTAGAAATTCTGTGCCGCTGCGAAGATGCTGTAGTCGCTGATCTGCAGTCCGGCTTCGACCGGCGCCCCATCGCTGCCCTGATACCAGACGGCGATGTCTGTCACGTCATTCATGCAGGTGACGACGAAATGGCGGCCGGGCATGCCGACGCGGTACTTGCGCGTCAACACCCAGAGATCGCTGCCGTCGGCCCGCACGATGTGCTCGGCCTGCGAATGCGGCTTGCCGGTCTCCAGCACCATCCGGTCCGACTGTTCGAAGCGCTCCGCCAGGTCGCTTTCGACCAGGTCCCAGGCCGAGCGACCGAGAATGCCGTCCTGCGGCAGGTCGTGGATCAGGCAGAAGGCCTTGTTGACGGCGATGTAGTTTAGGTTGCGGTCCTTGACGCAGATGGGATTGGGCTGGGCGTCGAGGATTTCCTCGGTGAGCTCCACTCGCTCGAGGTCCGTCTGCAGCTGTTCGTCGCGCTTTTTCTGGTCGGAGACGTCGCTGATCGACAGGATGCCCATGCCGCTCGACAGGCGGCGCTTGCGCATGGAGACCCAGCGCGTGCGGCCGGCGCGCTCGACGCTCTCGTAGCGCTCGCGCCAGTGCAGCGCCATATGCTCGGCGATCCAGTCCTCGCGGTTGGTGCGCCGGCGGCTGCTTTCGGGAACCGTGCCTGGACGCACGCCGGTATCGTAGACGGCGCCGAGAAAATCCCTGAGCCGGGCGCCGGGCATCAGCGCTTCCGGCGGAACCGGAAAATACTGCAGCATCGTGCGGCTGGCGAAAAGAATGACATCGTCCCGACTGCAGACAAGCACAGCGATGCCGAGCGCATCGCAGCTCGACTCAAGAATGACCCTGTTGATGTCCGCGCCGTTTGGCGCCCCATCGTTCATTGCGCTGTCCTCACTCGCCTACCGCAGGTTCGCTTCAATCGTCTCCGATTTGAGGATGAAACATGCAGCCAATCAGAGTGCTACAAGCCCAGGTTTCGCATCGGCTAGGACACGCGGGCGTAGCGGCGGTTTCATTTCGGGACATGCTGGGATGGCCTTGGCGGCCGTCTCTTCGAGCGCTGGGAGTACGGCGTCCAGCTACGCCGCAAAGCTCAAAAGACAAAACCCGTGATCATTCAGGTTGTTGTGGAAAATCGCAGCAGAGTGTTAAGGGGCCATTAAACCCTCGGCGCATTTTTCTGGTCTCCCTGAAGCGCGACGCGGGAGACAGGGGACGAGCCGTCATGCCCCCTTCCGTTTCTCAGCCGAATCCCGGAAAATGCGGCCATGGCCATCAAGCAGCTTTCAGAGACCCTCATCAACCAGATCGCCGCCGGCGAAGTGATCGAACGCCCGGCCAGTGCCGCCAAGGAACTGATCGAGAATGCGCTCGATGCCGGCGCGACCCGCATCGAGATCGCGACGGCTGGCGGCGGCAAGACGCTGCTGCGCGTCACCGACAACGGCTCGGGCATGACGCCGACCGATCTTGAGCTGGCAGTCCGCCGCCACTGCACCTCGAAGCTCGACAACAGTCTGTTCGACATCCGCACCCTCGGCTTTCGCGGCGAGGCGCTGCCCTCGATCGGCTCGGTCGCCCGCCTTTCGATCACCACCCGGACGGCCGGCGCGAGCGAGGGCGCGATCATTGCCATCGCCGGCGGCAAGACCGACGCTGTCCGCCCTTCGCCCGCCAACACCGGTACCGTCGTCGAGGTCCGCGACCTCTTCTTCGCCACCCCGGCGCGGCTGAAATTCATGAAGACCGAGAAGGCCGAAGCGGCAGCGATCTCCGAGGTCGTGCGCCGCATGGCGATCGCCTTCCCGGCGGTGCGTTTCGTGCTGTCAGGCAGCGACCGCTCGACGCTCGAATTCCCGGCCACCGGCGACGACCGGCTGGCGCGCATGGCGCAGGTGCTCGGCAAGGATTTCCGCGACAATGCGATCGAGATCGACGCGGCGCGGGAGGATGTCGAACTGACCGGCTTTGCCGGGGTGCCGACCTACAATCGCGGCAACTCGCTGCAGCAGTACATCTTCGTCAACGGCCGTCCGGTGCAGGACAAGATGCTGCTGTCGGCGATCCGCGCCGCCTATTCCGAGACGATCCCGAGCGGCCGATACCCGGTGGCGGTGCTGTCGATCACGCTCGATCCGACGCTCGTCGACGTCAACGTGCATCCGGCAAAGTCCGACGTTCGCTTTCGCGATCCCGGCCTTATCCGCGGGCTGATCATCGGCGCGATCCGTCAAGCCCTGACGCGGGAGGGCGACCGGGCCGCGACCACAGGCGCGCGCGGCATGATGCAGGCCTTCCGCTCGGGCGATTACCGCCCGCAGCCCTGGAGCGCCGAGACGTCCCCGTCCCGGCCGGCACAGTTCGACAGCATGCTTCGCACGCTTGCGGAACCGCCGCAGGCAAGCTTTGCCGCCTTCTCGGCCCCTTCGGCGCGCATCGCCACCCCGTTCGAGCGGGCGGCGCCGGCAGCCGAGGCACCGGAAGCACCGCAGCCTCAGACCTTCCCGCTCGGCGCCGTCCGCGCCCAGCTGCATGAAAACTACATCGTCGCCCAGACCAATGACGGCCTCGTCATCGTCGACCAGCACGCCGCCCACGAGCGGCTGGTGTTCGAGGCGATGCGCACGGCGCTGCATTCGCGGCCGGTCGCCGCCCAGGCGCTGCTGATCCCGGAAATCGTCGACCTTCCCGAAGACGATTGCGACCGGCTGATGGCGCATGCCGACGAATTTTCCCGCCTTGGCCTCGCCATCGAGCGCTTCGGCCCCGGTGCGATTGCCGTGCGCGAGACGCCGGCGATGCTCGGTGAAATGGATGCCGTCGGGCTGGTGCGCCAGCTTGCCGACGAGCTTGCCGAATGGGATACGGCAAGCGGGCTGACGAGCCGTCTCGAGTATCTGGCAGCGACCATGGCCTGCCACGGATCAGTCCGTTCCGGGCGGCGCATGCGCACGGAGGAAATGAATGCGCTGCTCCGGCAGATGGAGGCGACCCCCGGCTCAGGCCAGTGCAACCATGGACGGCCGACCTATATCGAGCTCAAGCTTTCCGACATCGAGCGGCTGTTCGGCAGGAGCTGATCGGGCCGACGCCGCGAAATGCGACTGGCATTTTGCCCAGTCGCGAGCTAGACCAGAGAGACACGCAAAAGAAAGACGGAAAAAGGCGCCAAGCATGATGAACCGGTTTGAAGGAAGCACCTCGCGCGAAGCGAAGATCCGTTACCTCGACGGCGACTTCCAGATCGTGCTTGCCGGCTCGCATGTGATCTGCGCGATGACCGGCAAGGTCATCCCCGTCGATGAATTGCGCTACTGGAGCGTCGCCCGGCAGGAGGCCTATGTCGATGCCGAAGCCTCGCTCGAAGCGGAAAAACGCGCAGGCGCGCTTCCGAACCAGCGCCGCTAGAACACCTCCAGCAAAAGTGTCCAACGGTGTTCCGTCCGGGATTGCGCAATAGGCGCTCAGCCCGGCTTCTTTTCTTCACGGCCGATACGCGCCCTAGTGTCTGCGCCTTCGCGCAGCTTCCGCACGCGTGCAGCCGCCAGTGCCGTCTCGATGATCTTCAGGGGTGCCGAGGGGTCATCGAAGCGCACGTCGATCTCGATGACCTTGCTCGCCGATGCGAGCTCGGCTGACCGCCCGTGACCCGGTTCCAGCCGCACCATGTCCTTGGCGGTGGTGACAAGTGTCGCGCCGAGGGCTTTCGCGCTGTCGAGCAGATCACCGATCTCGTCGTCGGAAAAATGGTGGTGATCGGCAAAGCTGCGGGTTTCCGCGATCTCAGCGCCGGTCTCGCGCACGGTGCGATAGAACTTTTCCGGGTCGGCGATGCCGGCCCAGGCGAGCACCTTGACGCCAGCGAGCGATCCGTCGTCGAGCTTTACGACATCCGCCTCGTAGATCTGCTTGCCGGCGCGCGCCGCCCGGCGGATCAGCGGGTCGGCCTCGGTACCGCCGCCGATTTTCAACAGGGCTGTTGCATGGCGGAGCTGGGTTTGAAGCGGCGCGCGCACCGGGCCTGCCGGCACCAGATATCCGTTGCCGATGCCACGGCGGGAATCGATCACCAGAAGAGCGAAATCGAAGGCGAGCCGCGCGCTCTGGAAACCGTCGTCCATGATGATGATGTCGACGCCTTCCTTGACCAGGCGGCGGGCGCCGTCGACGCGGCGGCGGCACACCACGGTCAGCGCCTCGCGCGCAAGAAGCAGCGGCTCGTCACCGACATCGCGGGCGCGATGGTGCTCGATGTCCACGACCGTCGTCACGTCGAGCGAACCGCCATATCCGCGGCTGAGGAAGCCGGGTTTCAGCCCCTTCTTGGTGATGGCGCGGGCAAGGGCGATGGCCGTCGGCGTCTTGCCGGCGCCGCCGACCGTGAAATTGCCGATGCAGATGACCGGAACGGGAACCGATGCGCGCCGGCTGCGGTCCATGCGCATGCCGGCGATACGTCCATAAAGCAATGAAAACGGCCACAGGGCGCGGGCGCGCCAATCCGCCTTGGTCCACCAGAATGGCGGCGCTTCCGAAACCATCTTCGTTCCCTGGCCTCCCGGCCGCTGATGTCCTTCCTCAAGGGACGGACGGTTGCTGAGGGCCGCCGGACCGGATCCGGCAGCTGCCACAAAAAACGGCAGAACACGAAAAAACGCAAGCTATCGAAGCCGATAGGCTGCGCTGTGAGCACAGAACCCGACAAATGCCGACACGAGACGGAAGGCGGTGGTGCGCAGCGCGCCCATTCCTGCCCGGTTGTGCCCTAAAGGACGGCCTCAAGCTCGGTGATGTCGGCGAGGCAATGGTCGGAGGCGGCGGCCAGCGACTGGCGCGAACCGGTTCCCGTCAGCACAGCGACCGTCATGCCGACGCCGGCGCTGCGGCCCATGTGCATGTCGTGATTGTTGTCGCCGACGACGACGACCTGGCGCGGATCAAGGCCGGTCGCGGCACAGAACCCGAGCACCATGCCCGGCTCCGGCTTGACGCCGTAGCCGCTGTCATAGCCCGCAACGTAGTGCAGGTAGCCGTCGAAGCCGAAACGCCTGGCCGTCTCGCGGATCGATCTTTCATTGTCGCTGGAGGCAACGCCGAGGCGATAGCCCTTGGCGTGCAGGCCGGCGAAGAAAGCGCCGAGATCGGTGACCGGCACCGCATATTCGGCCGAGCGCGCAAACAGCCCATCAAGCAGCGTCGTCAGCTCTGCGACGGTGAACGGTGCGCCGGCGGCGACGAAACCGGTTGCGATCTCGACGGTATTGCCGGCGGCAAGCAGGCTGTCGGGCAGCACGTGACCGGTGTCGGCATCCATGCCACCAGCCTTCAGCAGCGTGCGCGCCAAGGCCTCGTCGCCCTTGGCCGCGATCCGCGCCAGCTCGTAGTTCACCGGCACCCAGCTCTTGGCGTAATCGAGCAAGGTTCCGTCCTTGTCGAAAAGGATACCGGCAATGGCGTTCGATGCGGTCATGGCAGGGCTCGTCTCGTCGAAGTCAGTTTTCGGAAGGCGGGTTGAGGCGCGCCTTGACAATCAGCGGATTGATGTAGGGCTCAAGCCCCTTCATCGTCGCCGAGAGGGCGCCGCGCATCTCTTGCACGGTTTCAAGGCCGGCATCGATCATCGAGCGACGCATGTCGTCGTTGGCGAGCAGATAATTGACGCCCTTGGCCAGCATCTCGACATCGCGCACGATTTTGGCGCTGCCGTTCTTGGCGAGCGTCTGGTAGGTCTCGCGGAAATTCTGGACATTGCCGCCCGACAGCACCGCGCAGCCGAGCATGGCCGGCTCGAGCGGGTTCTGGCCGCCTTCGGCAAACAGCGAGCGGCCGACAAAGGCGACTTCGGTCAGCCGGAGATACAGCCCCATCTCGCCGATCGTATCGCCGAGGAAGATATCGACGTCGGGCGTCAGCGGGTCGCGCCGCGTGCGGCGTGCGACCTTCAGCCCCTTGGCAGTCAGCGCCGCTTCGATCGCGTCGCTGCGATCCGGATGGCGCGGCACGATGATCGTCAGAAGACCCGTCCGCTCCTTCAGCGCCCGATGCACGACGCCGGCCGCATTCTCCTCGCCGTCGAAGGTCGAGATCGCGGCCCAGGTCTTGCGCGCGCCGATCTGCTGCCGGTACTCCTTGAGCACCTGCGGATCGTAGGGCGGAGCGTCGGTATCAACCTTGAGGTTGCCCGAGACCATCACCGGCAATGCACCGAGCGTGCGGAAGCGCTCCGCATCGACATCCGACTGGGCAATCACCAGTGCCAGGTTTTCAAACAGCGCATCGGCAAGCGCAGGCCGGCGCTTCCAGCGGGCGAAGGTCCTGTCGGACAGCCGGCCGTTGACGAGAACCTGCGGAATGTGGCGGCGGCCGAGTTCGAGAATGGTCATCGGCCAGATTTCGGACTCGGCGATGATCGCGAGATCTGGCTCCCAATAGCTTAAGAACCGGCTGACGGCCGGCTTGAAGTCAAGCGGGACATACTGATGGATCACCGACGTGCCGAGACGCTCGCCGACCACCCGCGCCGATGTCATCGTGCCCGTGGTCAGGACCACGTGGATGCCACGGCGGCGGATTTCCTTGATCAGCGGGATGACCGCATTGGTCTCGCCGACGCTTGCGGCGTGGAACCAGACGAGCGGTCCCTGGGGTCGCGGTGCGCTGGCATGGCCATAGCGCTCGCGCCGGCGGGCGGGATCCTCCTTGCCCTTCGCGGCGCGAATGGCAAGGTAGGACCAGACCAATGGGTAGATTGCCGAGCCGATCCAGCGATAGCTGGAAAGCGCAAGGCGGGCGCGAAAGCTGCTCATGACGAGGCACCGTCCCCTACGACCTGGGTCAGCGGAAATTCACTCGGAACCGGCGCGCGGCTATGCCCCGCGCATCCCGACCGCATCGGCATCAGCCGTTTTCCGGGTCAAGCAGACGATGCATGTGGACGATGAAATAACGCATGTGCGCGTTGTCGACGGTCATCTGCGCCTTGGATTTCCAGGCGGTGAGCGCGCTGTCGTAGTCCGGGTAAATGCCAACGATATCGAGCTTGTCCAGGTCGCGGAAGTGAACATCCGTCAGCGTGGTGAGTTCGCCGCCGAAGACGAGATGCAGACGTTGTTTTTTCTCGGTGTCGTGAGCCATCGGAATTCCATTTTTTCTTTTTGGGTATGGGCGTTGGTTTGAGGCATTCGGCCCCAAAGGTCAATGGGGCTCCAAGGTCCGCGAAGCGGCAATCAACCCCGGCAATACGGGCCTTGCAGCAGCGCACAGAACCCCATGCACAACTTCGGGGCGATTGTAGGACAGGGGGGCTCCCGAGAGGTCCGCGAGCCTGCCGCCAGCCTGCGCCAGAATGAGATCGGCCGCGGCCAGATCCCAGTCATGGGCATTCCTTTTGACCAGCGTGCCGTCGATCCGCGCGTCGGCCACCATCGCCAGGCGATAGGCCAGCGACGGCACGTGCGGCACACGCACGACAGGCGTGGCATAGACAGACGCGAATTTGGCGATCGTGTCCTCGGCAGCGGCAAGATGCAGCGTATCGCCGGCCTTTGCCTCCCGCACAGATATCGGCGCACCGTTCTTCAGCGCCGGGCCGCCAGCCACAGCCTCGAAGAGTTCGTCGAGCGCCGGCGCATAGAGCACGCCGGCAACGGGTTCTCCACGATGAACGACGGCGACGCTGACGCACCAGAGCTCCTTGCCGCCGATGAAGGCGCGGGTGCCATCGATCGGATCGATCACGAAGGCCGTCTCGCGCGACAGACGGCTGAGGTCGTCGTCGGTCTCCTCCGACAGCCAGCCGTAGTCCGGTCTGGCTGAAAGCAGCCGCGTTTTCAGCACATCGTTGGCCGCGAGATCCGCCTCGCTTACCGGCGATCGGCCCTCGTTCTTCCAACGCACATCCGGGCTCTTGCGAAAGTAGCCGAGCGCCGTTTGCCCGGCCGCGACCGCGGCGGTGCGGATCAGTTGAAGATCTGCCTGCCAATCCGCGGCCAATCGTGCTTCGTCAGACATTGAAAACCTCGTCAGCCCGCTCCCGGTACAGATAACGGGAGCAGGCGCCTGCGCAAAACCGCACGCTTCGTTTCGTTGCTTAGATGCCAGCCAGCGTCATGCCTTCGATGGCAAGGGTCGGCGCGGCGACGCCGAACTTGCGGTCGATGTCGTCGGCCGGCGTCAGTGCCATGAACATGTCCTTGAGATTGGACGCAATCGTCACCTCGGACACGGCGAAGGTCATCTCGCCGTTCTCGATCCAGAAACCGGAGGCGCCGCGGCTATATTCACCGGTCACCATGTTGACGCCCTGGCCGATCAGTTCGGTCACGTAGAAACCGGTGCCGACGCTGCGGATCAGATCTTCGCGCGAGATCGTGCCGGGTTCCAGCGCCAGATTGGTCGAGGCCGGATTGACCGTCGGACCGCCGCGCACGCCGCGGCCGTTGGTCTGGAGCCCGAGCTCGGCCGCGGCAGACGTCGACAGGAACCAATGCTTGAGCACGCCGTCCTCGACCATGACGAGCTTTTCGCCGCTGACACCTTCACCGTCGAAGGGACGCGAGGACGAGCCGCGCACGATCAGCGGATCGTCCGTCACCGAAAGGCCCGACTTCAGGATCTGCTTGCCCATCATGTCGCGAAGGAAGCTGGTTTTGCGGGCAACCGAGGCGCCATTGATGGCGCCCGCCAGATGCCCGACGAAGCCGCGCGCCATGCGCGGATCGAAGACGACGGTGACGTTCCTGGCGGTCGGCACCTGGCGCGGGTTGAGGCGCGCCACGGCCCGTTCGCCGGCAAGGCGGCCGATCTCGTCGGCGGAACGCAGGTCGGCGGCGTAGAGGCGGCTGTCGTAATCGTAGTCGCGCTCCATCTTCGTGCCTTCGCCAGCGATGGCGCTGACCGAGCGCCCGAAGCGCGTGGCCATGTAAGCGCCGTAGAAGCCGTGCGAGGTGACGAGCACCAGGCCGCCCATGCCGGCCGAGGCGCCGCCTCCGCTGGAATTGGTGACGCCGGAGACGGCAAGGGCCGCCTCTTCCGCTGCAAGCGCTGCCTTGGTCAGTGCCTCGGTCGACACTTCGGTCGGATCGAAGAGGTCGAGATCCGGATAAGATTTCGCCAACTGGCCGGCATCCGCAAGCGAGGCAAATGGATCCTCCGGCGACGCCTTCGCCATGGCCACCGCACGCTCGGCCAGCAGCTTCAGGTCAAAACCCGGATTGGCGGAGACGCTGGCGACGCGCCGGCCGACGAAGACCCGGAGTGAGAAATCGTCGCTCTCGGAGGCTTCCGTCGCTTCCACCTTGCCGAGGCGGACGGAGACGGAGCGCGAACGCCCGCGCACCACCACGGCATCGGCCGCATCGGCGCCGGCCTTGCGGGCGAGATCCACGAGTTCGGAGGCGCGTTTTTCGAGGGCGGCAGAATCGATCGTGTCTGACATGGTGTGGCCTTTCGTTCCTGCCCCATTTATTGTGCGGCGAAGCAGGCATCAAGGGCGTCGGTCCGATTCCCGCTCAAACACCGCAAATGAAGCGCTCTTGAAAGCCCTTGCAGGGGGCCGGGTCCGCGATAGTGAAAGCCTTAAGGCATGGCAACGACACCGATCATCTATTCCCAGGCCCTGATGCTGCTCGGCGGTGCTGTCATTGCCGCCCCGATCTTCAAGCGGCTCGGCCTCGGGACGATCCTCGGCTACCTCTCTGCCGGCATATTGATCGGCCCGGTCGCGCAAAGCATCACCGAGGGCGAGCAGATCCTGCACGTCTCGGAGCTCGGCGTCGTGTTCCTGCTGTTCATCATCGGGCTCGAACTCAAGCCGTCGCGCCTGTGGCAGATGCGCCGCGACATCTTTGGCCTCGGCACGGCGCAGGTGCTGATCTCAGGCATCCTGCTTTCCTACGCCATCTATGCGCTGGGGCTGCTCGGGCATGGCGGCAGCATCATCGCAGGCTTCGGCCTGTCGCTGTCGTCGACAGCCTTTGCCATGCAGATCCTCGACGAGAACAACGATCGCAACACGCGCTACGGGCAGAGGGCCTTTTCGATCCTGCTGCTTCAGGATCTCGCCATCGTGCCGCTGCTGGCGCTGATCCCGCTGATGGCGTTGCAGGCGCCCGAGGACACGACCCCGCCGCTCGAAGACTTCGCGATCGCCACCACCGCGATCGTCGTGCTCTTTGCCGCCGGCCGCTACCTCGTCAATCCGCTGTTCCAGGTGATTGCCCGCACCGGCGCGCGGGACGTCATGATCGCGGCGGCACTGCTCATCGTCATGGGGGCGGCGACCATGATGCAACTCGCCGGCCTCTCGATGGCCATGGGTGCATTCCTCGCCGGCGTGCTGCTGGCGGAATCTTCCTACCGCCACGAGCTGGAGGCGGATATCGAGCCATTCCGAGGCATCCTGCAGGCGCTGTTTTTCATGGCGGTCGGCCTGTCGCTGGAGCTCGATGTCATCGTCGAGCGCTACCAGCTGATCATCATCGCCGTTCCGCTCCTGATGGCCCTGAAGAGCCTTGTGCTCTACTGGCTATGCCGGCTGACCGGATCGCACCACAACGACGCCGTGCGCATCAGCCTGCTCCTGCCGCAGGGCGGCGAGTTCGGCTTCGTGCTGTTCACGGCTGCGGCAACCGCCGGCGTCTTTTCGGACGGCGACGCCTCGCTGCTGGTCGCCGTCGTCACGCTGTCGATGGCCTTGACGCCGCTCGCCTCCATGCTCGCGCCGAAACTGATGCACGAACAGGACGAGATGGACGAGGAGATCGAGGAAGACTTCGAAGGCGCCAACGCCGACGTGCTGATGATCGGCTTTTCCCGCTTCGGCCAGATCGCCGCGCAGATCCTGCTCGCCGGCGGCCGTGACGTGACGATCATCGACCATTCGGCCGCCCGCGTGCGCCAGGCCGCGACCTTCGGCTTCCGCATCTATTTCGGTGACGGCAACCGGCTCGACGTGTTGCGCGCCGCCGGCATCGAACGGGCGAAGATCGTCGCCGTCTGCACCCAGAAGAAGGAAACGACCGACCACATCATCGATCTCGTGCAGTCCGAGTATCCGAACGCGCGCATCTACGCCCGCTCCTACGACCGGCTGCATACGCTGGAGCTGCGCGCCAAGGGCGTGGACTACGAACTGCGCGAGACCTTCGAGTCGGGCCTGCTCTTCGGCCGCAAGACGCTCGAAGCGCTCGGCGTCGGCGACGACGAGGCGATCGCAATCATGGACGATATCCGCAAGCGCGACGAGGCGCGGCTGGTGCTGCAGGAGGCCGAAGGCATCACCGCCGGCCGCGACATGCTGCATTCGCGGCCGGTCAGACCCGAGCCGCTGGTCAAGCCCAAGCGCGAGGTCGATCACTCCGCCGAAACCGGCGAGAAGATCCTGCCGGGCCTGCCCGCCGAAGAAAGGGAAAGCGCCTGAGGCCCCTCGGCCTTATGGCGCCCTCCCCGGCCGGATTACCGCGAGCGGTCAGTTGGTGCGCTGCAGCGCCGTCATACGCTCGACAAGCGCGCGCTTCAATTCGTCCTTGATGGCGGCGGTACCTTTCAGCACCTCCTGGGCACGCAGGAAATCCATCACCCGATAACGCCCGACATCCGGGCGCAGCAGGATGTCTGGAGCCCCCTCCTTGAGCTTCATCGCTATGATCGACTGCATCATCAACTGGCTTGCGCCAAACAGGGCGTCGATGCGGCTCGGGATCGTTTTGCCGTCGCCGTCCGGGCCGCCAACAACATCGACACCGATGACGATATCGGCGAGACCGCGCAGATGGTCGAAAGGAATGGGATTGTAGAGACCGCCGTCGATCATCACCCGGCCGTCGATCCGGACCGGCGTGAAGATCGCCGGCAGCGCTGCGGACGCGGCCAGCGCCTTCCACAGGTCGCCTTTTTCGCAGACATGCTCGGTCTGGGCGTAGTAGTCGGTGGCGATCACCTTCAACGGGATGTCGAGATCTGAGAATTTCGGCGGGATGGCCGCCGGCAGGAAGGCCTTGAGCACGCGCTCGACATTGAATTGCCCGAAGCGAAACCCGCTTGCCATCGCTTCGGAGAGGCTCGCCGGCCGCAGTTGCCACAGGCGGTTCAGAACCTGACGTCGATGGCCGACGGTCGAAAGGGTGTGCTCGCGGATCTCCTGGCCCGTGAGGCCTGCCGCCATGCCGGCGCCCATGATCGCGCCGATCGAGGAGCCGGCAATCACCACCGGGCGAATGCCGAGTTCGTCCAACGTCTCGATCACGTGAATATGGGCGAGCCCTCGCGCGCCGCCGCCACCGAGTGCCAAGGCGACGGTCGGCTGGCTCGACGCCCCCTCCGGTCGATCCGTCATCGAAAGATCCTGCTTCATCGGCATGCCTCCGCGCGGCGGTTACGGAAAACGACGATCCTCACGCAGCCTACCCGCGCAAGCACACCAGAAATATGGCGTCAGGCGCCGCGGAAGCGATAGAAATGCATGCGGGTGTCGCCGAAGACCCTGACGTCGAGGCGCTCAAACACCGCCGTCGGTGCCGGCTGGACGTCCGCGCGCTCCTCGAGGACCACCAGGGCGTCCGACACGAGCCAGTTGCCGATGGCCGCCGAATCCAGCGCCTTCTCGCCCAGCCCCTTGGCATAGGGCGGGTCGGCGAAGACAAGATGAAACGGCTCCATCGTGCCGACGCCGCCAAGACTGGTGGCGTCGCGCCGGAAGACCTTGGCCCGGCCCTGCAGGCCGAGCGTCTCGATGTTGGTCTGGATCAGCCCCCTGCCTTCGACGCCCTGCTCGACAAACAGCGCCTGCCGGCATCCGCGCGACAGCGCCTCGAAGCCGACGGCGCCGGTGCCCGCGAAAAGGTCGAGCACCCGGGTACCGTCGAGCGCGTCCGGATAGGAGTGGCTCAGAATGTTGAACAGGCTTTCGCGCGTCCGGTCCGTGGTCGGCCGGATATCGTTGGACTTGGGGGTCGCCAGGCTGCGACCCCGAAACTCTCCACCGACGATCCGCACGGCCCGTTAGTTTCCTCTGCCGCGCGGCTTGCCGCCGCCAGCCGGACGGCCGCCACCACTGGGGCGACCAGCGCCGCCGGGACGTCCACCACCGGGCTTGCCGCCGCCAGGCTTGCCGCCACGGGGGCCGCCTGAGCGCTCGCCGAAGGATTTTCCACCCGAGGGCTTGCCACCGAACGACTTTCCGCGAGGCTTGTCGCCAAATGGACGGTCGCCGCCTTCGCGACGCGGCGGACGGTCACCGTCGGCGCGCGGAGCCCGCGGCTTGTCGAACCGGCGATCCCCACCGTCGCTGCGGGCCGGACGGTCGCCGAACGAACGCTCACCGCCCTCGCGGCGCGGCGGACGATCACCGTCGGCGCGCGGAGTGCGCGGCTTGTCGAACCGGCGGTCGCCGCCTTCGGAACGGGCTGGCCGATCGCCGCGTGGGCGGTCGCCATCCTCGCGGCGCTGAGGACGATCTCCGTCGGCGCGCGGATAGCGCGGCTTGTCGGAATAGGCGCGTGGTCCGCCTTCGGACCGGGCCGGACGATCGCCGCCATCACGGCGCGCCGGACGGTCACCATGGTCGCGCGACCTGCGGTCACCCGCGTCGCCCGACTTGCGCCGGCCGAAACCGCCATCGCGGCCTTCGTCCTTGCCGCGACGTGCAGGTTCGCTGGCGCTGATCCATTCGCCCTCTTCGTCGCGACGCTTGACCGGCGCGGATGACGCCGGACGATCGAAGTCTCTGTTCGAGCCGCCCTTGCGGTCGGGATCGAACTTGCCGGAAGTCTTCGTCGCAAAACCGTCCTTGGTGCGGCCGTAGCGCTTGGACTTCGGCGCGCCATCCGGGCGCTCGCGACGGGCGGGCTTCTCTGCGGTGTCACCGTCGGCGGATTTGGGCTTCTTTTCGGCGAGCGGGCGGGCGCCCGGCGCCATCCAGACGTTGGCGGTGCGGGCGCGCTGCGCCGGCGCACGCTTCGGCCGGTCCTCGAAGCTACCATCGCGGTCGTCGCGCGGACCGCCCTTGCCGCGGGCGCCGTCCTTGCCACGGCCACCACCGTCGCGGCGATCGTCACGACGGGTGTCGAGACGAGAAAGGGCACGCTCGCGCTTGTCCTCCGGCTTTTCCCAGCGGGTGTTCCTGCGCTGCTCGGGTTCGTCGTCCTCGGGAACATCCCGGGAGGTCGTGGCCGCCTGGTCGTTGTAAAGCGGCGCGTCGAAATTCGCCTTGGCGTCCTCGATCAGGCGCGGGCCCAACTGGTCACGCAGCGTGCGTCCGCGAATTTCCTGGACATGGCCTTCCGGCAGCTCGCCGAGCTGGAACGGGCCGTAGGAAATGCGAATGAGACGGTTGACGTCGAGGCCGAGCGCGCCGAGCACGTTCTTGATTTCGCGGTTCTTGCCTTCGCGAAGCCCCATGGTGATCCAGACGTTGGACCCCTGGACCCGGTCGAGCGTTGCTTCGATCGCGCCGTAGAGCACGCCGTCGACGGCGATGCCGTCCTTCAGCCTGTCGAGCGCTGCCTGGTCGATGTCGCCGTGGGCGCGCACGCGGTAGCGGCGCAGCCAGCCGGTCGACGGCAGTTCCAGCACGCGGGCAAGGCCGCCGTCATTGGTCAGAAGCAGCAGGCCCTCGGTGTTGATGTCGAGGCGACCGATCGACAGAACGCGCGGCAGTTCGTCCGGCAGGTTCTCGAACACCGTCGGCCGTCCCTCGGGATCGGCATTGGTGGTCACCAGGCCGGCCGGCTTGTGGTAGAGCCAGAGGCGCGTGCGCTCGATGCCGCGGATCGGCTGGCCGTCCACCTCGATCGCATCGGCAAGCGTGGCGTTGACGACGGGCGTATCGAGGATCACGCCGTTGAGCTTGATGCGTCCTTCCATGATCATCCGCTCGACATCGCGGCGCGATGCGACGCCGGCGCGCGCCAGGATCTTGGAAATGCGCTGTGGCTCGTCAGCCGCGGCCGCGGCCGCGACCGGGCGCTCCCGGGCCGGGCGCGACGCGCCGGTCCTGGGCTCCGATGGCTTTGAGCCGAAGCTCTTGCCGCCCGAATCCTTCGGGCCAAAAGCCTTGGCTCCCGCAGCCTTTTTCGGCGCGGCACCCTTCTTGTCGGCGAAATGCGGTTTCTTGTCCCGGCCAGCGGACTTGCCGCCAGGCCGCGTGGGCTTGTCTTTGGATGTCATTTGTGTTGCCTGCCTTTTGCGGCTGTCCTATCAGGTCGCGGCCTGTGGGTTAAGAGAAATTATTGTTTGAGCGATGGCTGAGACGACACGCTTCATGGATGCGGCCCTTGAAGAGGCCAAAAAGGCGGCCGAGCGCGGCGAAGTGCCGATTGGGGCCGTTGTGGTCTTCGACGGCCGGATCATCGCCAGCGCCGGCAATCGGACCCGCGAGCTCAACGACGTGACGGCCCATGCCGAAATCGTCGCGATCCGTGAAGCCTCGGCAGCCCTCAACGACGAGCGGTTGACCGGTGCCGACCTCTACGTGACGCTCGAGCCGTGCACGATGTGCGCCGCGGCGATCTCCTTTGCGCGCATCCGCCGCCTTTACTACGGCGCGGATGATCCGAAAGGCGGTGCGGTCGACAGCGGCGTGCGCTTCTTCGGCTCGCCCACCTGCCATCACGCTCCCGACGTCTATTCCGGTCTGGCGGAGCGGGAATCTGCCGAGATCCTGAGGGATTTCTTCGCCAGCAAGCGCTGAAAGGGCAGATCCTGCGTCCGGCCGCCGCTTCAGTCGGCCGCGAAGTTTGCGAGTGCGGCGCCCGACAGACGGTAGCGGGTCCATTCCGACATCGGTTCCGCACCAACCGCCTCATAGACCCGGATCGCCGGCTCGTTCCAGTCGAGAACGCTCCACTCGAAGCGGCCGCAGCCTTCTTCGACGGCAATCCGTGCCAGGTGTTTCAGAAGCATCTTGCCGGCACCCGAGCCCCGGCAATCCGGCGTGACGTAAAGATCCTCGAGATAGAGCCCCTTGCGCGCCTGCCAGGTCGAGTAGTTGTAGAACCACATGGCAAAGCCCGCCGGCTTGCCATCCTTCTCGCAGATCACCGCACGGGTAATGGCGCCCGGGCCGAAGAGCGAATCCTGGAGCATCTCGACCGTCGCCTCGACGGCGTCGGGCTCCTTTTCGTAAACTGCAAGTTCGGTGATGAAGCGCAGAATGGTCTCTGCATCTTCCTGGCGGGCGTCGCGGATGCTGATGGTCATGGCTCAGGCGCTGCTTAAGGCAAATCCTGGAGAAGCGAAGATCGGGCTCCTGCCAGGATTTGCGGCGATAGAGGAAATGGATCCGTTCGTTTCAGTGAAACTGCGAAGCGATCCTAGAAGGGCCAGTACCACTTGGTGCCGGAGTTCTTGATCTGCGCTTCCTTCTTGCGGCGGCGCTCCTTGTCCTTCTCCGGCTCGCCGAGCTCGGTCTCCGCGCCCTCGGGCAGGCGGCGGTAGTCGAGCGGCGGATCGCTGAGGAAGCGGCGCTTGTCGGAATAGGCGCCCTGCTCGACCTTGCGGGCCTCGCGGTAAGCCTCCTGCTGCTCCTTTGCCGAAAGGCGGCGACCGTTGGCGCTGGCCTTGGCAAGGGGGGAGACGTAGTTCGGATTGTTCTTGTTGGCGTCGGCCTCTTCACGCAGACGGTTGCGGACCTCTTCCGGAGACTCGACCCATTCCGGGTTGCCCTCGCGGCTGGCGAGCGACTTCTGCGGCTCGACGAGCGACGCCTGCTGGGCGGACGGCGGCAGCACGAGACCAGGACGCGGCTGGTACTTGACCGGATCCCGCTTCGGCGGACCGAAGCTGGCGACGCTGCCGAGGTCGTCCATGAGCTGCTCGCCGGCCGTCTTGTCCGTGCCATAGGTCGGTCCACCGATGCAGCCCGACAGCACCAGTCCGCTCGTCAAGATAGCGGCAACGCTGGCAAACACTCGCAACTCTCGCGTCATTTCCATGAGATTCCTTCCAGCCGGCCACCGGTCAGCGCGGCCACTCAAGCGCCCATGGCGGAGAAATCCGCCAAATTTCGGGCAGGTTTTACCGGATGAACGCAACGAGTGCAATTCATCCGGTAACAATGCGTTAAGCCTTGAAACCAAGCTCGCGCAGCGCGGCCGCGTCGCGCGCCGACACCTCGGGATAGAGCGCGTCAGAACCGACATCGGTCGTGATCCGCCAGGAGCGCGCGCACTTCTGGCCTTCGGCGAGCTGCGGCACGACGCTCACCTTGGCGACTTCGGCCAGGCGGAATGCATCCGCTGGGCCTTCGGTCGCCTCGACCTTGATGGCCGACGTGATGCAGATCTCGGCGAAATCCTGGCCTTCCAGCGCCTTCAGGAGCTCCGGATCGGCCACATGGACGACCGGTGCTGCTTCCAGCGACGAACCGATGCGCTTGTCCTTGCGCTCGATCTCGAGCGCGCCGGTAACGACGGTGCGAACGGTTCGGATCTTGTCCCACTTGGCTTCGAGCGCATCGTTCTTCCACTCCGCCGGGATCGCCGGGAACTGTTCGAGATGCACCGAAACCGCGTCGGGCTTGCGCGACAGCCAGGCTTCTTCCGTGGTGAAGGGCACCATCGGCGCCAGCCACAGGACGAGGCAGTCGAAGAGCTTGCGGATGACCGCAAGGGCCGAACGGCGGCGCAGGCTCGACGGTGCGTCGCAGTAGAGCGCGTCCTTGCGGATGTCGAAGTAGAATGCCGACAGCTCGACGTTCGAAAAATCGATCAGCGCGCGGGCGATCTTCTTGAAGTCGAACGCATCGTAGCCTTCGCGCACGACCTGGTCGAGTTCGGCCAGGCGATGCAGCATCAGCTTTTCGAGTTCCGGCATCTCGGCATAGGCGATCTCCTCGCCCTTGTCGTGGGCGAGCGTGCCGAGCATCCAGCGGATGGTGTTGCGCAGCTTGCGATAGGCGTCGATGTTGGTCTGGATGATCGTCTTGCCGAGGCGCTGGTCTTCCCAGTAGTCGGTCGTCATCACCCAGAGGCGCAGGATGTCGGCGCCGGCGTCCTTCATCACCTCCTGCGGGGTGACGGTGTTGCCCTTCGACTTCGACATCTTCTCGCCCTTCTCATCCATGGTGAAGCCATGGGTGACAACGGCGTTGTAAGGCGCGCGGCCGCGCGTGGCACAAGCCTCGAGCAGCGAGGAATGGAACCAGCCGCGATGCTGGTCCGAACCTTCGAGATAGACGTCGGCCGGCCACTTCAGGTCCGGGCGGTCTTCGAGCGTGAAGGTGTGGGTCGAACCCGAGTCGAACCAGACGTCGAGAATGTCCATGACCTGATGCCACTTGGCATGGTCGTGGTCGTTGCCGAGGAAGCGGTCCTTGGCGCCTTCGGCGAACCAGGCATCGGCGCCTTCCAGTTCGAATGCGTCGAGGATGCGGGCATTGACGGCCTCGTCGATCAGGATCTCGCCCTGGTCGTCGGCAAAGATCGCGATCGGGACACCCCAGGCGCGCTGACGCGAGAGAACCCAGTCCGGGCGTCCCTCGATCATGGCGCGCAGGCGGTTCTGGCCGGCACCGGGCACGAAGCGGGTGTCGTCGATGGCAGACAGCGCGCGCGAACGCAGCGTGGTACCGTCGCCGAAGGCCTTGTCCATGTAGACGAACCATTGCGGCGTGTTGCGGAAGATCACCGGCTTCTTCGAGCGCCAGGAATGCGGATAGGAGTGCTTCAGGCGGCCACGGGCAAAGAGCGCATGACGGCCGATCAGCGCCTTGATGACACGCTCGTTGGCGTCGCCCTTCTTGCCCTTGTCGTCGATGACGCGACCGGCGCCACCTTCGGCATCGGGGCCGAAGCCATGCGCATCGGCGGTGAAGTAGCCGGCGTCGTCGACCGTGAACGGGATCGCAGAGGAGATGCCGCGGGCTTCGAGCGCGCGGGCATTGTCCATCCAGGCGTCAAAGTCTTCGCGACCGTGGCTGGGCGCCGTGTGCACGAAGCCGGTGCCGGCATCGTCGGTCACATGGTCGCCGTCGAGCAGCGGCACCTTGAAGGCGTAGCCGCCGCCGAGACCATGCAGCGGATGGGCGCAGGTGACGGACGACAGTTCATCGGCCTCGAGATCGCGAACGAAATTGAAGGTGAGCTTGGCCTTGGCGGCGGACTCGTCTGCCAGGCGCTTGGCGAAGATCAGCTTCTCGCCAGGCTGCGGACCGAAGTCGTTTTCGGCGGTCGCGACTTCGTAGAGCCCGTAGGCGTAGCGCGAGGAGAAAGCGATGGCGCGGTTGCCCGGGATGGTCCAGGGCGTGGTCGTCCAGATCACGACGAATGCGCCGGCAAGGTTTTCCGGACCTTCGGCGACCGGGAACTTCACCCAGATCATATCGCTTTCGATATCGGCATATTCGACTTCGGCTTCGGCAAGCGCCGTGCGCTCGACGACCGACCACATGACCGGCTTCGAACCGCGATAGAGCTGGCCGAGCTTGGCGATCTTCATCAATTCGCCGGCGATGCGAGCTTCGGCGTGGAAGTTCATCGTCGTGTAGGGATTGTCGAAGTCGCCCTCGATGCCCAAGCGCTTGAACTCCTCGGCCTGGACCTGGATCCAGCCGGCGGCAAAGTCACGGCATTCCCTGCGGAATTCGTTGACCGGGACCTCGTCCTTGTTCTGGCCCTTCTCGCGGTATTTTTCCTCGATCTTCCATTCGATCGGCAGGCCGTGGCAGTCCCAGCCCGGAACGTAGTTGGCGTCGAAGCCGCGCATCTGGAACGAACGATTGATGACGTCCTTGAGGATCTTGTTCAGCGCGTGGCCGATGTGGATGTTGCCGTTGGCATAGGGAGGGCCGTCGTGCAGCACGAACTTGTCGCGGCCGGCGGCAGACACGCGCAGCTGCTTGTAGAGACCCATCTTCTGCCAGCGGGCCACCGTTTCCGGCTCCTTCTGCGGCAGGCCGGCGCGCATCGGGAACTCCGTCTGCGGCAGGTAGAGGGTGGAGGAATAGTCGATCTTTTCAGCGGTGTCGGTCATGGTCTTTGCAATCGCTTCTTCGCGCGAAGGGTCGCGCATACGAGATAGGCTCGGTATCGAGAGATGACTGGGGCGTCGGAAACGCCGAAATCCCGGACCTTCCGGCAGACTAATGCGCGCGGAAGGCCGGGCCAATAATTCGCTGATCGATGATCAATCGACGGTGCCGGGTCATGGTGGCCGGTTGTTTAAGGCGTTTTCGGCCTTTTGAAAAGGTCCGCGGCTCGGCGAAGGCGGAATTCTTTTGTCAGGCGAAGTTGAGTTTGCGGTCGATGTCGCCAAGCGGGGTGACGCCGGAGAGCAGTGCCCTCGCCTCGGCTTCGTCCTGCCGGATCTGCGCCACCAGCGGATCGAGGCCGTCGAATTTCAACTCGTCGCGCAGATGCCCGAAGAAGGAAACCGCGCAGACCTCGCCATAGAGGTCACCGGAAAAGTCGAAAACGTAGGTTTCAAGCAACGGCTCGCCGTCGCTGTCGACCGTCGGCCGGCGCCCGAAGCTTGCAACGCCGTCATGAAGAGAGCCGTCGGCGCGGCGGAAGCGGACCGCATAAATGCCCGGCCTGAGCTCGACCTCCGGTGCAAGCCGCATGTTGGCGGTCGGAAAGCCGAGTTCACGCCCGAGCTTCTTGCCGCCGATGACTTCGGCCTCGACGACATAGCGGTAGCCAAGCATGCCGGCCGCCTGCGAGACGTCGCCCTCGCCGAGCAGCGCGCGAACATAGCTTGACGAAATCACCGACGCATTCTCGTCGCGATAGGCATCGACAAGCGTCACGCCGAAGCCGTTGTCGCCGCCAGCCGCCATCAGGAAGGCGGGACCGCCCTCGCGGCCCTTGCCGAAATGAAAGTCGAAACCGGTGACCACATGCGAGGCATGCAACCATTCGAGCAGGATGCGGTGGATGAAATCGCTCGCGGAAAGCTGCGAGAAGGTACGGTCGAACGGATACTCGATGACCGCGCCGAAGCCCATGCCTTCAAGGATCCGCGCCTTCAGCGGCGCCGGCGTCAGGCGGAAGACCGGCGTGTCCGGACGAAACACCGTTCGCGGATGCGGTTCGAAGGTGAGCACAAGCGCGGGCACGCCGCGGGCTCCCGCCTCTTCGAGCGCCCGGTTCAGCACCGACTGGTGACCGCGATGCACGCCATCGAAATTGCCGATGGCGACGACACCGCCGCGCAAATGCTGCGGCAGCGGATCGCGGGTCTCGTTGCGATGAAAAACCGTCATGTCCGTCGTTGTCCCGTCAGGCGAGCCGCGGCATCCAGTACTTCGGCGAGGCGCTCTCCTTCTTCAGGAACGCAGCAAGCTTCGCCTCGTCGGTGCGGCTTTCGTTCATGTATTCCTGGGCATGGATGCCGGCGCTGATATAGAGCAGGTCAAGGCCGGCGTCCTGGGCGCCCTTCACGTCCGTCGGCATGCCGTCGCCGACGGCGATGATACGCGAAAGGTCGACGGCACCGCGTACGGCCTTGGCCTCACCGAGCGCTGCGCGATAGATGGCGATATAGGGCTTGCCGGCAATACGCGCCTCGCCGCCCAGCTCCTCGTAGAGCTTGGCGATGGCGCCGGCGCAGGGGATGAGCCGGTGGCCACGCTCGACGACCAGATCGGGATTGGCGCAGATGAACGGGATCTTGCGCTTGGCAAGGCCGGTCAGGGTCGCCCGGTAGTGTTCCGGCGTTTCGGTCTCGTCGTCGTAGAAACCGGCACAGACGACCGTCTGCGCGTCCTCGGACGAAACGATCTGGGTTCCGAGCCCTTCGAGAAGCGGCAGGTCGCGCTCGGCGCCGATGAAATAGATCTTCTTGTCGGCGGCTGCGATCAGGGCGCGGGTGACATCGCCCGAGGTGACGATCCGGTCATAGGCTTCGTCGGGAACGCCCAGTCCCCGGATCTGAACCTTGACCATGGGGTTCGGCCGCGGCGAATTGGTGATCAGCACGACGGTCAGGCCCGCGGCACGCGCCTCGGCCAACGCCTCGCAGGCGGAGGCAAAGGCCTGCACGCCGTTGTGAAGAACGCCCCAGACATCGCACAGCACGATATCGTAGCGCGCGGCGATTTCCCGAAAACTGTTGATCCTTGCGGCCATCCTGGCTTCCTGCAAACACGGTTTCCGGCTTGCATGGCAAGGACGGCAGGAGATTACAAGCCTCGCCGCCCGAAAAAGGCATGCCCTCCCAAGGAATCCGGTGACTTCACCTACAGCGCCGCGCGTCTTATTAGACGCGCAAAGGTCGCTGTAGAGCTTGGAATTGCTGCATGTTTTTGTCCTTTACCCGGCTACGATAAAGGAAACATGCAGTGGTCGAGCGGGCCCAGCGGAGAATGCGGACTTCGCGCTGTCCGTCGTCGACAGTCCCGATGGCGGTTATCAACCAAAAATCTTCTGCCCCTGCCGTTTGCAGGCACGATCGCCCATATTTCGCCAAGAATGCCACTAGGCTCCCGATGTCCAGGCAGAACGCACCCAGGGCCCACGGCTAAAAAATCTAGGCGCGATCCTTGACTCACTCCATACCCAGGCTTATCTCGGCATCGCTAGCACTCGACAAAAGAGAGTGCTAACACCCATCCATCGGGTCGATCTGCGATCCGTAGTGTCATTTGATCGAGGGATTAGACTAATGGCAAGCACCAACTTCCGCCCGCTGCACGACCGCGTCGTCGTTCGCCGCGTCGAGTCTGAAGAGAAGACCAAGGGCGGGATCATCATTCCGGACACCGCCAAGGAAAAGCCGCAGGAAGGCGAAATCGTCGCCGTCGGTTCGGGCGCCCGTGACGAAAGCGGCAAGGTCGTTGCTCTCGACGTCAAGGCTGGCGACCGCGTTCTGTTCGGCAAGTGGTCGGGCACCGAAGTCAAGATCAACGGCGAAGACCTTCTCATCATGAAGGAAGCCGACATCATG
>NZ_DASYGZ010000136.1:0-4098 GCF_035999135.1 Ensifer sp. | reverse complement strand
ATGGCCGACAGCGAACGGGCGCGCTGGCCGGCATCCTCGTCGGCAGCGGTGGACAGCGTCAGCTTGCCCTGGCGGCGACCATCGTCGCCCTTCGGGCGGGCCGGAACCTTGGCGGGCTCGGGACGTACGACCTTGCCGCGCACCGGACCTGCGCCGGGACGCGGACCACGATCGTCATCCTTCTCGTTGTCGACCTTGCGGCCGCGCAACGCGCCGGCCGGAGCCGGGGTCGGAAGTCCAGTTGCCGCTTCAGCGGGCCTGCCGGCCTGTGGGCGGCTGTCGGTACGACGCTCGGGGGAAGCCGGTGCGCGAGCAGCCACGGGGCGCTCTTCGACAACCTCTTCGGCCTTGGCTACGGGCTCGACAGCCGCGCGGGCGGCTTCTTCGGCAGCGCGGCGTGCGGCTTCTTCCTTCTCCTGAAGGAGACGGGCTTCTTCCTCGCGCTTGCGGCGTGCTTCGTTCTCGGCGCGGATAACCGCTTCTTCGGCGTCGCGGATCTGGGCTTCGGCCAGAGCGCGGCGGCGTGCATCGATCTCACCGGCAGAAAGCTGGTTGAGAACGACACCGACGCGCGGGCGGTTGGCCTGGTTGGCTTCCTGACGCGTCGAATGCTGCTGCGGCTGCGGAGCCGGGCGGCCCGAAGGCTGCGGCTGAGCCGGGCGCTGCTCGACCGGGCGAGCGGCGGGAGCCGCGGCAACCGGCGTGATCGGACGCTCGTCCTTGGGACGATGGAAGGGGCGTTTCTTGGTTTCGACCACGACCGCCTTGGTGCGGCCACGGCCCATGTCCTGACGCACGGTCCCCTGAGAAACCCCGTGGGGCTTCAGGGTCAGCGTCTTCTTGCCTGCTGCGCTGCCTGTCTTGTCGTCGTTGTTGTCGGTCATTCCGTTCCGTTCCTAGCGATCAGGGCCGGATGCGTATCACCTGACCCTGTCTTCCAAATTGTCTCAAACAATGTACGCGATGCCAGACTGTGCCGGTGACGCGGGTCATTGCTGTGGCTTGCCAGCGCCGCCGTCGGCCCGGACCGGGACGGATCCTCGGTACTTTTCGAGCATGATTGCGCGCTTCACTACACCCTCACCCGCCTGCCCTGCAAGCGCTGCGGCATGGATAAAAGCATAACTTCCTAAAAGGCCCTCCATTTCCGCCCCGGTGAAGGGACGGAACGAAGGTATTTCCGTTTCATCGTCGGCCACGAAGCTCATCGCCTTTCGGGCCTGGTCTATCTTTCGCACGCCGTCGGCGGCAGCGTCGATCGCATGGAAAACGGCGAGTGCCGCCATTCCCCTGACCGCCTGTTCCGTCTTCGTCGCACCGGAGATGAACTGGGCCGCCTTGCGCGCCATGTTCATCATGCCGGCCAGTTGCTCGCAGAGCAGCCGGTCGACATCGTCGGCGAGCGTCGCGTCGGCCTTGACGTCCGCCTTGAGCGCGCGGGCGAAGAACTTCTTCGCCACCGCCTTTTCAATCAGCGCCCGCTCGGCCTTGACCCAGCAGCCGCGTCCCGGAAGCTGACGCTTCAGATCGGCAACGACGCGACCGTCCGGGCCAGCCACGAAGCGGATCAGCTCGTCCGGCGCCCCGCTCTCGCGGGTGACGATGCAGGTCCGCGTGCTGCCGTTGCGATCCTTCGGGCCCCCATCCACCGGTAGGGGGTCCGAAGACAGGCTGTCGGCATCTTCAGAGGCAATCATCGGCCTCAAGCGTCCTGCTCGGCGCCTTCGGCAACGTCGATCGGCTCTTCACCTTCGACCTCTTCGCCTGCCAGATCCTCTTCCGTGATCCAGCCGGCAGCGAGACGTGCCTGAACGATCATGGCTTCGGCTTCAGCGCGCGAAACTTCGAACTTCGAGAAGGTGCCCTCGAAGCGCTTGGTCTCGCCGTCCTTGCGTTCGCTCCAGCCGACGAGATCGTCGGCGGCGCAGCCGGCGAAGTCCTCGATCGTCTTGATGCCTTCTTCGCCGAGGGCCACGAGCATCTGGCTCGTCAGGCCATCGATCGAGCGCAGCTCGTCGGCAACGCCGAGTTCGCGGCGCTTGGCATCCAGTTCGGCTTCGAGCTTTTCCAGGAACTCGCGCGCGCGGGTCTGGATTTCGGTCGCGGTCTCTTCGTCGAAGCCGTCGATCGAGGCGATTTCGTCGAGATCGACATAGGCAAGCTCCTCGACGGCAGCAAAGCCTTCGGACGCCAGAACCTGGCCGACCATTTCGTCGACGTCGAGCGAGTCCATGAAGAGGTTGGTGCGCTCGGTGAATTCCTTCTGGCGACGCTCGCTCTCTTCCTGTTCGGTCAGGATGTCGATGTCCCAGCCGGTCAGCTGCGAAGCGAGGCGAACGTTCTGGCCACGACGGCCGATGGCGAGCGACAGCTGCTCGTCCGGAACGACCACTTCGATGCGCTCGGCGTCCTCGTCGAGAACGACCTTGGCGACTTCCGCCGGCTGCAGCGCGTTGACGATGAACGACGCCGGATCCTGCGACCACGGAATGATGTCGATCTTTTCGCCCTGCAGTTCGCCGACGACGGCCTGGACGCGCGAACCGCGCATACCGACGCAGGCGCCGACCGGATCGATCGACGAGTCGTTGGAGACAACCGCGATCTTGGCGCGCGAACCCGGGTCACGGGCAACGGACTTGATCTGGATGATGCCGTCGTAGATCTCGGGCACTTCCATGGTGAAGAGCTTCACCATGAATTGCGGGTGGGTACGCGACAGGAAGATCTGCGGGCCGCGCTGTTCGCGGCGCACGTCGTAGACGAAGGCGCGAACGCGGTCGCCGTAGCGCATGTTTTCGCGCGGGATCATCTCGTCGCGACGGATGATGCCTTCGCCACGGCCGAGATCGACGATGACGTTGCCGTATTCGACGCGCTTGACGGTGCCGTTGACGATCTCGCCGACGCGATCCTTGAATTCGTCGAACTGACGATCGCGCTCGGCTTCACGCACCTTCTGCACGATGACCTGCTTGGCCGACTGGGCCGCGATACGGCCGAAGTCCATCGGCGGCAGCGGATCGGCGATGAAGTCGCCGAGCTTGGCGTCCGGATTGCGATCGCGAGCAAGCTCGAGCGGGATCTGCGTGGAATAGTCGTCAGCCTTTTCGACCACTTCGAGAAGACGCTGCAGGCGGATTTCGCCGGTCTTCGAGTTGATGTCGGCGCGGATGTTCGATTCCGACCCATAGCGCGAGCGGGCGGCCTTCTGGATCGCATCGGCCATCGCGGCCAGAACGATTTCGCGGTCGATCACCTTTTCGCGCGCAACGGCATCCGCGATCTGCAGAAGCTCGAGCCGGTTAGCACTGACTGCCATGTCTTGTCTCCGTTGGGTTGCAGGGGGCTTCACGCACCGCCCGGCTTATTCCTCAATAGGTGAATCTTCGTCTTCGAAATTCTCGTTCGCGGCGCGCTCGGCCTTGGCCTTCTTGTCGGCGGTCAGCGCATCGCGGATCAGATCGTCGGTCAGGATCAGCCGCGCTTCGGAAAGCGTGGTGAACGGAATGACGACAACCGGCTCCTCGCCATAGGCGGGCTGGTCGCGCTCAAGCCGGAAACCTTCGTCATCGACGGCGACGATCTTGCCGCGGAACCGCTTGCGGCCATCGACCAGCACCGACGTCTCGCATTTCAGCAGGTGGCCCTGCCAGCGGAAGAAGTCGGACTTGCGCACCATGGGGCGGTCGATGCCCGGCGACGACACTTCCAGATGATACGCCTTGTCGATCGGATCTTCCACATCGAGCACCGGCGAAATGGCCTTGGAGATCTCTTCGCAATCCTCGACGGTCATGGTGCCGTCGTTGCGCTCCGCCATGATCTGCAGCGTCAGGCCGTTCTGGCCGGACATGCGCACACGCACCAGGCGATAGCCCATGGGGACGAGCACAGGCTCGATGATATCGGCGACACGCTGATCAAGTCCGGTTTCGGTGATCAGCCGCGGTTCATTTGCATTTTCAGCCGTTGTCGTATCGGACAAACGATCATCTCCTCATCGGACCGGCTAATAAAAAAGAGCGGGTCCTGACGGGCCCACTCTTCATCTACCGATCAAGAATTTGAGGCTCATATACGCCCCATCGCCGCAAA
>NZ_DASYGZ010000134.1:0-10986 GCF_035999135.1 Ensifer sp. | reverse complement strand
TCGAAAACAGTCTGAAATTGGCGCACGCGAGACCATCCGTTAAAGGTTTGTTAACAATGGTTGCGAAGATGTGCGCATTCCAGCTCGGATTGCAAGTTTTTGTATATAATAAGGTAAATTCCTGTGTCTCATCCCTTTGGGTGATGCCGAATCACAGGCGTCCCCGCCCATTAATTTAACAAAACTTAATGGACACTCCCTATCATGCCTCGCAGCGTTTCCCGCCCTTGTTGCATCTTGCGCGCGGAGAGCACGCAGGGAGTGTTCGAAACAGCGTCTATCGATGGAAATATGACGAGGAATTTCCGTTGACCGTGACGCACCGCGATGGATCAGTGCATGAAGCACACGTTGGCCGACGTAGTTGACATCGACCTACACAAGCAGCCGCACAGGCCGCACCTGGCTGAGCTTCAGACCCTCTATCGCATGGAGGGTGAGGCCGGTCGGCGCGCGGCGACGCGGCAAGGGCTGTGGGTGGCCGTCGTCGTCTACCTGCTCTTCTTCATCCCCGACATCTTGCTGATCCCCGACGTCGCCTTCTACACGATCCTTGCCCGCCTCGTCGTCGGCATCGGCTCGCTTCTGACCCTTGAGATCCTGTTCCGGCTGAAGGCGCGAACCAAGTGGCTCGACGGCACCTGTGCCGCAGCACTCGTTTTCGGCTACATCGGCTGGCTCGTTCCGGCGATGATGACGGCCGATACGGACAGCATGTCCTACTACATGATCTTCGGCGCCATCTTCATGATGGGTGCCAACCTCTTCTTCAGCTTCCGCTTTCGCCTCTCCGTCGTCGCATCCAGCATCGTGCTCGTGACGTTCTTCATCGCGCTGTCGTTCTTCTCCGAACACAACCCGTCCTATCTGATTGCGTTTGGAACCTTCTACCTCTCCTGCTTCGTTTTCACCTCCTATGTGAACTGGAAGCTCAACCGGGAGCGTTACAAGGTTTTCCTCAACGCCTTCGAAGCGAAGATCCAGCAGAACGAGGCATCGGAACGCGGCATGGCCCTGCTGCGCCTGTCCAACACCGACCCCCTGACCGGCCTCGACAACCGCCGCGCCATCGACCAGCAGCTGCGCGACTACTGGAACGATTGGCAAAGGCTCGGCAAGAGCTTCACCGCCATGCTGATCGACGTCGATTTCTTCAAGAAGTACAATGACTGCTACGGCCACCAGGAAGGCGATCGCTGCCTGATACTGGTGGCCAATGCGCTGGGTGAGGCCATCAAGGACTACCAGGGCTCGATCGGCCGCTACGGTGGCGAGGAATTCATCGTTCTTGTCCGGCTGGACACACGGGAACAGGCGGCCGAGCTTGCGGAGACGATCTGCCGTACGGTGGAACGCATGCGCCTCGTGCACGAGCAGCGACGCGACGGCATATCGATCGTGACGGTCAGCGTCGGCGCGGCGTTCACCCGCAACCAGACCGGCGCCAAGCTTGAGAAAATCATCCACGAAGCCGATCGCGCGCTCTACGCCGCCAAGGCGAATGGCCGCAATTGCGCCAAGCTGTTCGATCCGAACGACCCGCAAAGCAGCGACGAGAGCGAGAACATTGCGGCGCTCCTGAAAATCGCCATCGATCAGAACCTCGTCTCTCTCGTCTACCAGCCGATCCGCAACGTCGTGACCGGCGAGGTCGAGGCGGTCGAGGCGCTGATGCGCCTGACGATGCTGGACGGCACCTCGGTCCCCCCCAGCCTCTTCATCCCGGTTGCCGAGCGAACCGGCGCCATTCTCGATCTCGGTCGCTGGGCGATCAAGACCGTCTGCCGCGAACTGCTGGTCGACAACCATGTGCCGCTCGTCAGCGTCAATGTCTCGCCGATCCAGCTGAAGACCCCTGGATTTGCAACCTCGGTCGCCGCGATCCTCGGGGAGACCGGCGTTGCCGGCAGCCGTCTCGCGTTCGAGATCACCGAAGGGCTCGAGATGGAGATGCATTCGGGCATCCTGCGGTGTATCAGCGACCTAGAGACGCTCGGAATCCGCATCTGGCTCGACGACTTCGGAACCGGCTTTGCCGGCCTCTCCTGGCTGCGACTGATCGATTTCGACACGGTCAAGATCGACCGCTCCTTCCTGCATGATTGCGCCACGCCCAAGGGACGCGCGATGCTGCAGGACATCATCGGGCTGGTGCGCAACCGCGGACACAAGATCCTGATCGAAGGCGTGGAGACAGACGAGCAGCTGGCCCTGATGCGACGCTTCGGGATCGACCACGTCCAGGGCTTCCATGTCGGCCGGCCGGCGCCTGCCGAGACGCTGCGCGCACAGCCCGAGGACACGCCGCGCGCGCCGGTGCGAAGCATCGCCCGCTCATAACCCGGTCCGCCCCCGCCTTGTCGAGACCATGCGGCGCCTTGGTCCCTGCAACTTAAGCCCGTGCTTCGTCTCCTCCCTGAAACGGGAGCCCGAGCAGGCTTGACTAATATGAGTTGCGCATCAGCTGGTTGGGGACGTAGAATACGGGAACTTACAGTGCCGCCGGTTACAATCTCACATTGTGCCCATGGAGGCGCGCGATGGCAGTCGAACAAGAGAAGGACGTCGGATGCGAACGGGCCTCTCAGCCCCCAAGCAATGCTGAAATCCTGGTGCAACTCGACCGGATCCGCCGCAGCGCCGAGTTCGACGCACCGGATCGCGATCGCAAGTTCCTGGCCTATGTCATCGAGGAGACGCTGGCCGGCCGGGGCGACCGCATAAAGGCCTATTCGATCGCAACCGAAGTCTTCGGCCGCGACAGCTCCTTCGATCCGCAAACCGACCCTGCGGTCAGGATCGAGGCCGGTCGTATTCGCCGCGCGCTCGAACGTTATTATCTCGTTGCCGGACGCACCGACCCGATCGTGATCAGCATCCCCAAGGGCGCCTATGTGCCAACCTTCACGCGGCGCCCCGCACTGCCGCTGCAGGCGGACGCCACCGGAATGACCGGGCATCTGCGCGTCCGGCGCGTGACCTGGCTTGGCGCCGCAGCTGCCCTTTGCCTTGCCGGCGGCCTGGCCGCAAGCACGGTTTTCCACGCCGGGCGGGACGACACCGTCACCCGCCACGCGCTGCCGAAAGTTCCGCGGCTGCTCGTCAAGCCGTTCGAGGACCTGACCGGTACCGCGCAGTCGGCGATGATGGTGCGCGGCCTCACCGGCGAGGTCGCCGATGCGATCGCCAGGTTCAAGGAGGTCGTCGTCGTCACGCCTGAAGACCCGCACGGCCCGCAGCGAGTGCAAGACGATCCGACCTTCACGCTCGCAGGCCGCGTCCAGATGGATGGCGACAGGCTTCGGCTGGGCGTCAGGCTGATCCAGCGATCGGACGGGGCGGTGGTCTGGGCAGACACCTACGAGCAGGCGCTGAAGGGGCGCGCCATCATCGATCTGCAGGCACAGACCGGCCAGGCGGTTGCAAGCGATGTCGCTCAGCCGCATGGCGCCCTGTTTCAGGCCAGCGCCAGGGCGTTCAGTCACGCGGTCGCGGGGGAATGGCAGGCCTATGCCTGCACGCTGGCCTATTACGACCACCGCGACGACGTCAGCCCAGAGGGCCGTGCCATTGCCACGGATTGCCTCGAGCGCACGGTCAGCCGGTTCCCGACCTACGCGAGCGGCTGGGCCCTGCTGTCGATGACCTATGTCGATGCGTTCCGTTTCCATCCGGATCCTGCGCCGTCGGCAGGTTTGGAACGGGCTGCGGAGGCAGCGGCCCGGGCGGTGAAGCTGGATCCACGAGACCCCCGTGCGCTTGAGGCGCAGATGCTGGCCCTGTTTTTCCAGGGCGAAGTCGATGCCGCGCTGAAGGCCGGCGCCAGGGCCCATGCGATCAATCCTGCCGATGCCGAGCTTGCCGGCGAATATGGCTTGCGGCTCGCTTTGTCCGGCCAATGGGATCCCGGCTGCGCGCTGGTCGTCGCAGTCGCTGAACGCGATTTCGGCTCGCGCGGATCCGTCGAGGCGGCGCGCGCGGTCTGCTCGTATTTCGGCGGAGATTATCGTGCGGCCGAGCAGTGGGCACATGTCGCCGGCCCTCGCCCGGCACCAATGGATCACCTGATGCTCTTGGCGACCCTTGGCAAACTCGGAAAGACCGCGCAGGCGCAGAAGCAGCGCGACTGGCTGGAGGCGAACGCCCCGGGCTTTCTCGAGACTGTCCGCCGGGGGACCGTTCCCGGTCTTCGCCGTTCCGAAGACCAGGAACAGTTGTTCGACGGCTTGCGCAAGGCGGGCCTTGCCATAGCCGAAACGGCCTACGAGCAGGCGCGCGGTGGCGGCTCCGTGCGCTGACCGCTGACCGTGTCTGCACTCAGTCCGGCCGCGCAGGTTGCGACGGGTCGGGTTCGCTGCCGTCGCTTCGCATCCAGACCATCAAGAGGTCGTGCACGACGCTCAAGACGATCGGCCCGAGGAAGAGGCCGATCAAGCCGTAGGACAGCGTGCCACCGATGACCCCGAGCAGGATCACCATTGTCGGTGTCGAGAGCCCGCGCGCGACGAGAATGGGCTTCATGACATTGTCGATGACAAAGAGCGGAACCAGGAGAAGCGTCAACAGCAGCGCCGGCGCGAAATCCATCGTCGCCCAGGCCCAGATGATCACGGGCAGGAGGATGAGCGCCGGTCCGATCTGGATAAGGCACAGGATAAGCACGACGAAGGCGATCGCCCCGGGGGCAGGAACCTTGAACAGACTGAGGACCAGGGCGGAAAGAAAGGCCTGGAGCAACGCAACGCCGATGACGCCACGGGCCACATTGCGGATCGTCGCCGTCGATAGCCTGAGGAAGCCGACGCCCCTGTCGCCGCCGATCCTGGCGGCGAACCGTCGCGCAAGCGTTGCGAGGCGCTCGCCGGAGCCGAACAGAAAACCGGCGATCAGGACCGAGACCACGAAGCTCAGGACTTCCGCGCCGACGCTCGCAATCTTGCCGAGCGCCATCGTGCCGGCCTGCATCAGCGACGGCTCGAATTTTCGCAGCAGGCTTGCGAAATTGTCTGACGCCATGCTCCAGGCCATATAGATCCGCTCGCCGATGACCGGCCAGCCGCGCACGCCCTCCGGCGGCGCCGGGACCTTGAGGGCCCCTTCTCCCATCTTCGCCAGCAGCGCCTGAACGCCTTCGGCAAAGCTGAACGCGATCGCCGTCAACGGCGCGACGATGACGGCAAGGCAACCGAGCGTGATCAGAAACGCAGACAACCGCCGCGATCGAAGGACCCCGCCAAGGCCGGAATAGGCCGGGTAGAGCGCCACGGTCAGGATCGCCGCCCAGACGAGCACGATGGCAAAGGGGGCAATCAGCGTCAGGGCCCAATAGGCGAAGAGCCCGACGATGCCGATTCTCGCAAGATCTGTGATCTTCGCTTCGATGGTGGACGGCCTGGTGGATGCGTCACGGGCAACACCGGTCCGGAAAGGATCTTCGACCACGCTTGTCCCTCTCTCACGCACCGTTGGCGATGCGGCGATAACGCTGGCCGGCGACGCCAAGGCTGAAGCTTTCGACCCGCGTTGCAAACGCCCCTTGACCCAACCCTCGTGCGAATGCGTGGCCGCGGGCAATCCTGCGGCAGTAACATACAGTAGCATACGTCACGCGGCCTTCCCGATTGACCGGCGTCCTCTAGAGATTCAGGTGGCAGATGGCAGCAAAGGCACGGGCTGCGGCCAGACGGACTGGACCAGATCAAACTGAAGTTGCAGCAAAGAAGCGTCGACAGGGGGCTGTCACGCGCGCTTGTTGAAGCGCCCGCGCACCCGCCCGACACACGAGGGAGGCTGGATAGATGATCAGAAAAACGATCATCGCGCTCGGGAGCGCAATAGGATTTCTGGTAACGACACCGGTCTGGGCGCAACAGACGGCCGCCGCCCCCGCTGCTCAGGAGCAGACGGCGCCCGAACCGCTCAGCGACGACGAACTCGAGGTCCTCGTTGCCCGCATCGCGCTCTATCCCGACGAACTGGTGGCTCTCATTTCCGCCGCCGCCCTCTACCCCCTGCAGATCGTCGAGGCGGAGCGCTTCCTCGAGGCGCGCCAGAAAAAGCCGGACATGAAGCCGAAGGACGACTGGGACGGCAGCATCGTTTCGCTGCTGAACTACCCGCAGATCGTCAAGATGATGAGCGAGGATCTCGAATGGACCCAGTCCTTCGGGGACGCGATCGCCAACCAGCAGAAAGACGTGCTGATCGCCATCCAGCAACTGCGTGACGAGGCGGTTGCCAAGAACATCATCAAGACCGACGACAAGGTGAAGGTGGTTCAGGAGGGCGATAACGTCATCATCCAGGCTGCCAATCCCGAAACCATCTACGTACCGCAATACCCACCGGAGATGCTCTACGAGCCGAATTACGCGCCCGCGCCGATCGGTTATTACGACGAGCCCTATCCGGCCTACTGGTATCCGGGGGCTGCCTTCTTCGCCGGCGCGGTCACGGGGGCTGCCTTCGCCGCGATCGTCGATTGGGACGACTGGGGTGTCTGGGGTGGTCGCTGGAACGGCGGCGACATCGATGTCGACTGCAACAACTGCTTCAACAACATCAACGGCAAGGTCAAGTGGAACGACATCGACTGGAAGAACGTCGATCGCAGCAAGATCAACTTCGACCGCAACCAGTTGCAGAAGTTCGACCGAAACAGCATCAAGAACAACATCAAGGCGAACGGCAACAACAACCTGCGCAACCGTGCCGCCGAGATCAATCGCGACCGGCCGAACGCGCGGCCTGGAGGCGGTGGCGGCGGGCAGATCCGGGATGTGCGCAAGAGCACGCTCGACGGGTTGAAGGCGCAGCAGAGGCCGGCGGCCCGTCCCGGCGGCGCCGGTGGCGGACAGGCGCTCGCGAAAGCGCGCGCCGGCGATGGAAAGCCTGGCATCAACCGCCCGAGCGGTGGCAACAAGCCCGCCCAGCTCAACCGCTCCGGCGGCAAAAAGAAGATGGCAGCCCGGGCGGAGAACCGGCCGAGGAAGCCTTCCGGCCTTGGCAACGTCAATCCCGGTCGCCGTGAGATGGCCTCGTCGCGCCGTGGTGGGCACAGCATGGGCGGCGGCCAGCGCGGTGGCGGACGGCCGCAGATGAGCCGCGGTGGCGGCAGGCCGCAAATGCATCGCGGCGGCGGTGGTGGGCGCGGCGGCGGCCGCAGACGTTGACCGGCTGACAGGAGAACGACCATGACAAAACTCTTCAATTCGCTTCTCCTGGGATCGGCGATTGCGCTGGTTCTGGTAGCAACGCCAATCGGCTCCACCTATGCGCAGGACAAGCCGCCAGCAGACAAGCCTGCGGGTGATCAATCTCAAGGAGATCGGCCACCGGCCGATCAGCCGCCAGCGGACCAGATGGTGGGTGACCTGGATATCTATGCCGCAGACGAGGACCCGCCGGAATTCGACGACCCGGCCAAGGCCGTCGAGGAATTCAAGGCGAAACTGGCGGCCGACGATTTCGACGGCCTGGCGAAACTGCTGGGGCTGAAAGCCGAGAAGCTGAAGGACAGCGAGGGCGTCAAGGATACGTTTGCGCTTATTCGCGAGGGGGCGGCCCGCAATGTCGTCGTTCGGGACCTCGAAGGCCGCAAGATCCTCCAGATCGGCGACCGGCTCTGGCCGCTGCCCTTCCCGCTCGCCAAGGGCGATGACGGAAAATGGGCGTTCGACACCTATGTCGGCCTCGAAGAGATCGTCAACCGACGGGTCGGCGAAAACGAGCTTCAGGCGATCGACACGGTGCGTGCCTATGTCGATGCGCAGAAGGAATACGCGTCCGAGGATCGGGATTCGGATGGCGTGCTTGAATATGCGCAGAAACTGATCAGCACGCCGGGCCAGACGGACGGCCTCTATTGGCCTGCCGACCAGGGCGACGGCGAAAGCCCGGTCGGAGACCAGATCAGCGAGGCGGCTCTGGAAAAGGCGAAGGCAGGCCAAGGCTACTTCGGCTACCGCTTCCGCATCCTGACGTCCCAGGGCGACAACATCGCCGGCGGTCGCTATGACTACGTCATCAACGACAACATGATCGGCGGCTTCGCGCTCATCGCCTGGCCGGTCACCTATGCCGAGACGGGCGTGAAGACTTTCGTCGTCAACCAGCAGGGCATCGTCTACGAGCGGGACCTCGGGCCGAGCACAGAAGCGATCGTACCATTCATCGACCGCTTCGACCCGGATGACAGCTGGGCCGTCGTGGACGATTGAGAGGCAGATCCGCACAAAGGTCGGATGACGGCGAGCACCTGAACCGGTATCGCCGTCTGCCTTGAAGATCCCCTGTCGCCCGCAACTCCTGCCGCGTCTAGCGTTCCGGCAGTCCTGCGTGCCGCAAGCCTTCGACCATTCGGTCTTCCCAGCCTGGGATGTTCTTGAACCAGGGCAGCGCGCGGTAGCGCTCGATGGTAAAACCCGGTTCGGCCGCCAGCAGCTTTTGTGCCGCCCACCGGGCGGTTTTGAGATCGCCGCACATTGCCGACCAGGCCGCGAGGTGACGATAGGACCAGCTCACGTCAGGGTAGGTCGTGACGACCTCCTGGGCAATTGCGATCGCTGCTGGAAGCGATCCCTCCATAGCCAGCGAGAATGCCATCCCCAGCCGCATGTTGAATGCGAGCGGATCTCTCGGGCTGAGCGCCATTCCGCGCTGGAAGCGTTCCGGCGCCAGGGCCGCTTCGTCCCTGAAGATCGCAAGCCAGCCGAGGCGCGCCCACGCCCAGGCATTGTTTGGATCGAGCGCCAGCGCCTTTTCGATCAGGCTTTGGGCACGATCCTGCTCGCCGCAGATGCTCATGGCCGCGCCGGCTGCAGTCAGCGCCGTCGGATCGTCGCCAACCGCTCCGGCAGCTTCGACCGACGCCCGCGCATTCTCCAACGCCCGCTGCGGCTGCTCGGTCCAAAGGTAAGACGCGTCCGAAGCGTAGCACCACGCCAGAAGAGCGTGCGCGCGACCGTAGTCAGGATCGACGGCGACCGCCTGGCACAGCAGCTCGATCGCCTCGTGGTTCGTCTCCTTGCGGCGGCCCCAAAGGTTCGGATAGGCGCGCATGACGAGATCATAGGCCCTGAGACTGGTCGGCGGCTTGCGTTTCGCCAATGCGATCTCGGCATCGCGGATCGCCGGATGAATCGCGCCTGCCACCTGTGCCGCGATGCGATCCTGGAAGTCGAAGATATCTTCGGCTGCCCCCTCGTAGCGCTCGGACCAGGACTGCGTCCTTGTCTCCGCGTCGATGAGTTGCACCGAAATGCGCAGCCGGTTGCCGCCCCGGCGCACGGTGCCCTCGACGACGTAGTTGACGCCAAGTTCCCGGCCGACGTCGCGCACGTCGGCAAAGCGCCCCTTGTAGGTGAATGCGGACTGCCGGGCGATCACGAAGAAATTGCGGACGCGAGAGAGCGCCGCGGTGATTTCCTCCACGACACCATCGACGAAGTATTCATCGCCCGGACCGCTCAAGTTGTCGAAAGGCATCACCACGATCGACGGCTGGTCTGCGTTGCGCCCGGTTGCAAAGGATAGCTGCGGCGCGATCGTGGATTCGATACGCGTCTCCTCCTGCCAATCGACCCGAAAGACGGAAATCGGCCGGGGAATGTTTTTCACGGTCCGCACGCCAAGGCTCGTCATTGCGAACGATACCTTGCCATCGAGATGGTCGCGCACCGCGGCCGAAATGCAGATCCCCGTCGGTGCGGCGATCTCCTGCATGCGCGCAGCGATGTTCACGCCGTCGCCGAGCAGATCGTTGCCCGACACCACGACATCGCCGAGATTGATGCCAATTCGGAACTGCAGACGGCGATCGGGCGGAAGATCCTGCACGAGACTGCAGAGGTCCCGCTGGATCTGGACCGAGCACCGCACCGCCTGGACAGCACTTGGAAACTCGACGACGAGCCCGTCGCCTGCGCTGCCGAAGATGCGGCCGCCATGGTCGTCGACCAGTTCGGCAATCCGGCCGCGGCAAACGTCAAGGGCGCGAAGCGTCGCTTCCTCGTCCAGCGCGGCAAGGCGGCTGAAGCCGGCAACATCGGCCGAAAGGATGGCTGCAAGCTTGCGATCCACGGCAGTGATGGCTCCTTCAGGCGCGACATCTGTTGCTGCACTGAGATCCACTGTCCCACATCCGCGGATGTTTGTCGTCAGGGAGGTGGAAGAGCATTCTTGACGTCGGCGGAAGTGCGGAAGGGCCGACCCCGGCGCATGCGCCCGGCTCTCTCACCATCCGAAGTTTGAGTTGACCGTGGCCGACGGCAAGGCGACACTTCGAGCTTGAACCGAGGCAGGAGAAAAAATGATGGCCGAAGCAGACCCCTGGCGCCACATGGCAAGCGCACCGAAAAACGGAAACCGGATCCTCGTCACGATCCGCCCGTCGGAACAGGGAGTGGCGGAAGTCGACCTCGCATACTGGTCGAAAGGCGATCAGTTCGGAGCCGAAGGCTGGCGGGCCTCCGATTCCTCGCCCGGCCGCATCGTGCAGTACGCCGATACGGAACTGAAGTGCTGGATGCCGATGCCGTCTGCCAATCTCGGCCGCAGCTCGATGCCACCACCATGGGAAGGCGATGACGAAGAGCAACTTGACGGCTCCGGGATCTAGCGCCGCGCAGACCAGTAGGAAAAATGGGGGCGGACTTCGGGATCCGGTTGCACGCGCCGATCCGCCGCGCCCGCCGCCAATGGCGTGGCATTGACGTGGATGTGGCACGGATACCGACGTTCGACGCGGGAGGGCGCTTCCTTGACATCCGACGGACATACGCCGCGTCGCCTTCCTCCTCCCCGCTGTCCTCCGCCTTGTTCCGTGCTTGTCGGTGCGGTCTGGCAGCCGTCTGTCTGTTGGGTCCCCAGAAACGCCAAAAGCCCGCCGGATATGTCCAGGCGGGCTTTTTTTGATTTGGTTGCGGGGGCAGGATTTGCGGATATCTGTCCCGCTTCGTCGGCTGCGCCTCCTTGCGGGCCCCTGAA
>NZ_DASYGZ010000102.1:0-2580 GCF_035999135.1 Ensifer sp. | reverse complement strand
CTGGAGCTTCCGAAACACCTTCGGCAACCCGGTGACGGGGCGGCGCACGGTGCTGCCGTTAGTTTTCAGGATTTCGGCGCTCTTGTTTCATCGAAAATCCTGAAAGCTCTCTTCGGCATTCCGTGGGTGATTTGCGATCCGGTTCGTGGGTAAGATCAAGGCCAGGTGAGAACTCTGCCACAGCACGAGGAAAATGGAGGCTGCGGACGGAAGCTCACCGGTTCAGCATTGGGAGGATACAAGCAATATGCCGACGACCATACCGGCTCGAAAGGGCGAATACCGGATGAGCCTACTCGAACAAGTGCTTGTTTTGCTCGGCCAGGGCAGCATCTGGTACACCTGCTACGCCTACCCATACGATCAGCGGGACTGCAACGCATCGGTCGAATTCGGTTTTATCTGAGCGGAAGATCGCTGGGGATCCGGCGGCATGATTTGCACAAGGAACAAGCGGCTGAAGTGACCGACGCTCCAGGGCGATGATTTTCGCCCTGGAGCGTCGGTTCGGCTGCTTACTCTGTCATCGCACGCCAGCAGACAACGAGGCCATCTTCGTCATCGACGCGTTGTCCAACACGCAGGAAGCCATTCCTCTCCAAAACACGCTGTGACGCGATGTTTTCGACGCCGGTCTCGGCTGAAATCTGAGCAACCCGCGGATCGCTGCGCGCCCAGGAGAGGATCTGGCTGACGGCCTCTGTAGCAAAGCCCCGCCCTTGGCGGGTGGGTGCTATGCCATAACCGATGTGGACGTCTCCTTCATCGGGAACCCTGATGACGGAGCAAAGGCCGACGACTTCGCCTTCATTTACGATCCACCACGCCGCCGGCGCGAACCGTTGCCGAACGTCGTCTGCAAGGCTGCGGAGCATGACCAGTACGTCCGGAGGCGCAATTACAACGTCGGGCGCAAGATTGAACCCCTCTCGTGCGACACCTGCAAGCATCGCATCGAAATCATCTTTCGTTACTTCAGTGATCATTTTCGGCTTTCTGACAAACCCAAAGGTGTTCAAAGCCGAACGGAGAGCGCGGGCTATCCTCTATCCGAGGACACAACTGCCATTCCGCTCGCCGCTGCGGCCAGCGATGTCGGAAGTGAGACAAGGGCAATCATAGGCATTCTCCTGAGGTTGAAAGCAACGCTATCCAACCGGGACTGAAACCACAAGGCGTATCGTCACCATCTGCTGGCAGGCACCAGCTTCTATCTACTTCGACAGCGGTCGCCCCGGGATCTGGCTGAGGACGCGACCTTGCCGAGCGGGACGCGCTGCCGAACATCACATGTTCGGGTAGACCGGGCCTTCGCCTCCTTGTGGCGGCACCCAGTTGATGTTCTGGTTCGGGTCCTTGATGTCGCAAGTCTTGCAGTGCACGCAGTTCTGCGCGTTGATGACGAAGGTGTCCTTGCCGTCCTTCTCGACCCATTCGTAGACGCCGGCCGGACAGTAGCGTGTCGAGGGGCCAGCATACACGTCGTGCTCGGAGCGCTTCTGCAGGTCCATGTCCTTGACCTTGAGATGAACCGGCTGGTCTTCCTCATGGTTGGTGTTCGACAGGAACACCGAGGACAAACGGTCGAAGGTGAGCACGCCATCCGGCTTCGGATAATCGATCTTCTGGTGCTGCGCCGCCGGCTCGAGCGACTGCGCATCGGTCTTGCCGTGCTTCAGCGTGCCGAAGAAGGAGAAGCCGAAGAGCTGGTTGGTCCACATGTCGAGACCGCCGAGCGCCACGCCGATCGCCGTTCCGAACTTCGACCACAGCGGCTTGACGTTCCTGACCCGCTTCAGGTCCTGGCCGATGGCGCTGTCGCGCCAGCCGTTCTCGATCTCGACCGGCTCGTCATTGGCGCGGCCGTTCGCGATCGCCGCTGCCAGTTTCTCCGCTGCGAGAATGCCCGACAGAACCGCATTGTGGCTGCCCTTGATGCGCGGCACGTTGACGAGACCGGCCGAACAGCCGATCAGCGCGCCACCCGGGAAGGACAGCTTCGGCACCGACTGATAGCCGCCCTCGGTAATGGCGCGCGCACCATAGGACAACCGCTTGCCGCCCTCGAAGGTGCCGCGGATCGCCGGATGCGTCTTGAAGCGCTGGAATTCCTCGAACGGGAAGAGATAGGGGTTCTTGTAATTGAGGTGCACGACGAAGCCGACGGCGACCATGTTGTCTTCGAGATGGTAGAGGAACGAGCCGCCGCCGGTCTTCATGCCGAGCGGCCAGCCGAAGGAGTGCTGCACCAGGCCGGGACGATGGTTCTCGGGCTTGACCTGCCAGAGTTCCTTGAGACCGATGCCGAACTTCTGGACGTCGCGATCCCTGGAAAGATCGAACTTGGCGATCAGCTGCTTGGCGAGCGAGCCGCGCACGCCCTCGCCGATCAGCGTGTATTTGCCGAGGAGCGCCATGCCGCGGGCAAAGTTCGGCCCCGGCTCGCCGTTCCTCTCGATGCCCATGTCGCCGGTGGCGACACCGATGACCGCACCCTCGTCGTTATAGAGCACTTCGGTTGCGGCAAAGCCCGGATAGATCTCGACGCCGAGCGCTTCGGCATGGCTTGCGAGCCACCGA
>NZ_DASYGZ010000047.1:0-22071 GCF_035999135.1 Ensifer sp. | reverse complement strand
CTCCGCATTGTCGGCCAGGCCGAGATAGTTGTTGGCGCAGAAATTGAGCACCCGCTCGCCCGAGGCGACTTCGATCTCGCCCGCCTGCTTCGAGGTGATGACACGCTCCGACTTGTAGAGCCCTGATGTCTTCAGGCCCTCGAGTTCTGAACGGAGATGGGTGAGGAAGGCTGAGGTCATGGCGCTCTCGCTCAAAGAAAATGTCGCGTTCCTGACGAGTATCATGCCGGCTTTTGTCTTGCAGCAAATTCCGGCGTCGAGCTGAGCCGGGCACAAAAACGACAGGGCATTTCATGGCGGGATGCTAAAGAGGATGGATTGTGTCGCGAGCATCGAAGCAGACGACATTATCTGTCGACGGTCGAAGCCGTTGCTTCGTCTCCTCGCGCTGCAGACGCAGCGCTGCTGGATTCCTGTGACAAGCACAGGAATGAGGGCAGAGTTTTGCGTGTCCCTCATGGCCCACAATTTATCATTGAAATAACCTGGAATTCCGGCAACCTTAAGGCATGAAAGGCTACGTTTACATCCTGGCGTCTCAGCGAAATGGCACGCTCTATATCGGCGTGACCCGAGACCTCCCCGGCCGTCTTTACGAGCACCAAAACGAACTGACGCCAGGCTTCACATCCAAGTACGGCGTGAAGACCCTTGTCTGGTTTGATGAGTTCGATCTGCTGACGAGCGCAATCACCCGCGAGAAGACGATGAAGAAGTGGCCGCGCAAATGGAAAGTCAACCTGATCGAAGCGACCAATCCGGAATGGCTGGACATTTCGCACTATCTGCACGCGCTGTAAGTCTTCTCTCGACCTGCGGAGCAGCTAGCGGCCCCTTCGAATGGTGGCGCACTGTCACTGTCGCTACCTCCTCTCTTCCCTCATTCCTGTGCTTGTCACAGGAATCCAGCAGCGCCGCGTCGGCGGCGCGAGAGACCACTCAACTATCGGGCGATGACGCTGAAATGCGAAGCAACCTGTCGCTCCACCGATGCACAAGGAGCCGGCGTCGACGGGCCGTCGAGAGCGACTACCCCTCCACATAACCGTCGATGACAGCCAGAAACGCCTCTCCGTAGCGTTCGCGCTTGCTTTCGCCGATGCCGGGGATGTCGAGCAACTCGTCGAAGCCGCGCGGGCGTTCCTTGGCGAGCGCAATGAGGGTTGCGTCCGGGAAGACGACGTAGGGCGGGACGTTCAGCTCCTTGGCGATCGAGAACCGTTCGGCGCGCAAGAGTTCGAACAGTTCGAGATCGGAGCCGGCCAGATCGGCGCGCTCGCGTTGCGATCCGGATTTCGCGCCCCGCGCGGCCTTGCCCGAGGTCGGCCGGTCCTTGCGGAAGAGCACCTGGCGTTCGCGCTTGAAGACGGCGCGCGCTTCCGGTTCGAGCTTGATCGCCCCGAAGGCCGCGTGATCGACGCTGACGAGGCCGGCCGCCAGCAATTGCCGGAAGACCGATTGCCAGGTGCGGGCCGGCAGGTCCTTGCCGGCGCCGAAGACCGGCATGTCGACATGGCCGAAACGCTCGGTCTTTTCGTTGACGGTGCCCATCAGCACGTCGATCACATGGCCGGTCCCGAAGCGCTCGCCGGTGCGGTAGACCGCCGCCAGCGCCTTGATCGCCGCTTCCGTGCCATCCCAGGTTTCGACGGGTTTCAGGCAGGTGTCGCAATGGCCGCAGCGCCCGGGATGGGCTTCACCGAAATGGGCAAGGATCGCCTGGCGGCGGCAGCCGGCGGTCTCGCAGATCGCAAGCAGCGCATTGAGCTTGGAGCGCTCGATGCGCTTGATCTCTTCGGCGGCCCCACCCTCGTCGATCATCCGGCGACGCTGCAATACGTCAGCCATGCCGTAGGCCATCCAGACCTCCGACGGCTGGCCGTCGCGGCCGGCGCGCCCGGTCTCCTGGTAGTAGGCCTCCACCGATCCCGGCAGGTCGAGATGGGCGACATAACGCACATCCGGCTTGTCGATGCCCATGCCGAAGGCGACGGTCGCAACGAGGCAGAGGCTCTCCTCTTTCAAGAACGCGTCCTGGTGCTTGTCCCTGAGCGTCCGGTCCATGCCGGCATGGTAGGGCAGCGCCCGGATGCCCTGCGCGTTCAGCCATTCGGCGGTATCCTCGACCTTGGCGCGCGACAGGCAATAGACGATGCCGGACGCGCCCTTGAAGCGCGAGAGGAAGCGCAAGAGCTGTTGGCGCGGCTGGTCGCGCTCGACAATCTCGTAGGCGATGTTCGGCCGGTCGAAGCTGGTGGTGAACACTTCGGCATTGCCAAGCGAAAGCCGCTCGACGATGTCGTCGCGGGTGTGCGGATCGGCGGTCGCGGTGAGCGCGATGCGCGGAACGCCGGGGTAGCGTTCGGCGAGCAATCCGAGCGCACGATACTCCGGACGGAAATCATGCCCCCACTGCGAGACGCAGTGGGCCTCGTCGATCGCAAACAGCGAAATGCGGGCATTGCCGATGAGATCGGCGAAACCGTCGGTGACGGTGCGCTCCGGCGTCACATAGAGAAGATCAAGCGTGCCGTCGTGGATCTGCCGGCGAACGGCGATCGCCTCCTCGCGCGTCAGCGACGAGTTGAGCGCGGCGGCGTTGACCCCGAGCTGGCGCAGGGCTTCCACCTGGTCGCGCATCAGCGCGATCAGCGGCGAGACGACCACGCCAAGCCCCGGGCGGCAGAGCGCCGGGATCTGGAAGCAGACCGACTTGCCCGCGCCGGTCGGAAACAGCACCACCGCGTCGCCGCCGGCGGTCACATGGTCGACCACGGCCTGCTGCTTGCCGCGAAAGGCCGAATAGCCATAGACCCGCTTCAAGACGTCGAGCGGTGCCGGCTGGGCGTCGAAGAGCTGGCTGACAGCGCTTCCTGAGGGCTTGGCCCTTTCGACGAGCTCCATCGGATCTCCTTTGGGGAATCACTTCGCAATCATCGCCAGATACGACCGCAATGCCTAGGGCTCAAGGCAGACGACGCCACAAGCCCCGGTTATCCCGGCGGATAACCGGCAGATTGAACAGGGAAAACCTTTTGCCAGCTTGACCTTGATTACACGCCGGTACTTTAGTGGGGCGCAAAAATTGGAAAGTCACCATGTCGAACATTCTGGCGGCGAGCGGCGGCGTCAAGCAGGTCATCTGCATCAACTGGGGCACGCGATACGGCGCGCCGTTCATCAACCGGCTCTATGCCATGGTGGCGCGCAACATCACCCCGCCTTTCACCTTCACCTGCTTTACCGACAATCGCGACCGGCTCCGGCCGGAAATTCTGTGCGAGGACCTGCCGCCGCTCGACGTCGCCGAGATGCCGAAGAATTCGCCGGGAATCTGGCAGAAATCGCGGCTCTGGGGACCGAAGCTCGGCAATCTCAAGGGCCAGGTTCTCTTTCTCGATCTCGACATCGTCATCGTCGGCTCGCTCGACGGCTTCTTCGAGGTCGGCGAGCCCGACGACGTCATCCTAGCCCGCAACCAGACGACGCCGTTCGAGCGGCTCGGCCAGACGTCGCTGTTTCGCTACCCGGTCGGAAAGCTGGTGCCGCTGCAGGAGAAATTTCGAGCAAACCCGCAAGGAATCGCCGACGAATACCGTTTCGAGCAGCGCTTCGTGACGCGCAATGCGCCGGGCGGAGCCAAGCTCTTTCCACGTCGCTGGGTGCTGCACTTCCGCCAGGACTGCCGCTGGCCGATCCCGCTCAACTATTTCCTTGCCCCCCGCCTGCCGAGGGACGCTCGCGTCATCCTGTTCCCGCGCAACCTGTTGCCGCAGCATGCGATCGACGGGCAGTTCGGCGGCAAGGGCAAGATCGCGACCCCTCTTGGCCACCTGCGCGGATTGTTCGCTGCCGACCGGCGCGAGAAAAACCCGCTGCGCTATCTCAGGCACTACATCCGCCCGACGCCGTGGGTGGCCGATCATTGGCGCGAATAGGTCAGCGTTCGGCCAAGATCAGGCCGGGTTACGGCCGGTGACGGCAAGAACGGGAGATTCCCGCCTTCAAGCGGGACCACGTCAAAACAGAAAGATGGTCTGGCATCAAACGGCTAGCGCGCCGCCGGGCCCTTGACCCGGCCCGAAAGCACGCCAAAGCCTTCGATGATCGCTTCCTGGTTTTCGAGCCGCGTCACTTCGAGCTGCACTTCCTGCAGCGTGCGCAACAGCTGCGGGACCGCCTCGAGGTCGCCCTCCTCCGTCGCATGCGCCAGTTCGCGCTCGAGTTCGCGCCGCTGCCAGTGCAGGGCCTTCGAGCGCTGGTGCAGGGCCAGGGCCTGCAGGTAGCCCTCGCGCGCGTCCTCCGGCGCCGCGGCCGTGGTTGCCGTCCAGAGCCTGGCATAGCGGATCTGCTGGTCGAGCGAGGCAATCAGCGCCGCAAAACCATCGGCGCCGAGCTGTTCGACCAGCCCTTCGCGCGTCAGCCGCGGCCCTTGTGCGGCGGCGGTGTTCAGCACGGCGGCCCAGCAGCGCTGCAGTTCGCGATGATCGAACTCGATGGTCGAGATCTCGTCATACTCGTCAAACAGGAGCTGCGGGTGGTTGACGATGGTGAGCGCCAGCACGCTCTCGCGCAGCAACGGCACCACCTGCGGTCCGCCGACCAGCGACGAGCGCGCCAGCCGTTCGGAGATCGCGGTCGGTCCGCTGGCATTCGGTCCCCGCGGCCCGCCTGCATTTCGCTGCCCCCCGCCCTGCCTGCCGCCGCGTTCGAACGGGCGCCGCTCGCCCCGCCCGGCGCCTGTCGATTGCAGGAAGGCATTCAGGCGGTCGCGCATGTCCTGGCCGTAATGGCGGCGCACGCTCTCGTCGGCAATGACGGCTGTCACCTGCTTCAGCTTCGCCTCGAGCTCGGCCCGTTTTTCCGGCGTGTCGAACGCGCCGCCCTGGATCTCGCGCTGCCAGACCATGTCGGCCAGCGACCGGGCATTGGCGAGCACCTTGTCAAAGGGCGCCCGGCCCTCCTGGCGCACCAGATCGTCCGGGTCCTTGCCATCGGGCAGCATGGCAAAGCGCACGGAGCGGCCGGGCTTCAGATGCGGCAAGGCCAGATCGACGCCACGGTTGGCGGCACGAATGCCCGCACCGTCGCCGTCGAAGCACAGCACCGGCTGCGTTGTCATCTTCCAGAGCAGGTCGAGCTGGTTTTCCGTGAGCGCCGTGCCGAGCGGCGCGACGGCGTTTTCGACGCCCGCCTGATGGAGCGCGATCACGTCCATATAGCCTTCGACGGCGATGATCGTGCCGGCTGCGTCATCAGGCCCGACGTCGCTCTGGCGCGCTGCCCCTTGCGAGGCGCGGCGGGCGCGGGCGAAATTGTAGAGCACGTTGCCCTTGTGGAAGAGCTCGGTCTCGTTGGAATTCAGGTATTTGGCCGGCGCGTCCGGCGACATGGCCCGGCCACCGAAGGCGATGACCTTCTCCCGCGACGACAGGATCGGAAACATGATGCGGTCGCGGAAGCGGTCATAGGAAACCGGTACGTCCGGTCCGTGCACCACAAGCCCGCAGGCCTCGATCTGTTCCTTGCCGATGCCCTTGCCGGCGAGAAATTCTTTTAGCGCGTTGCGGCTGTCGGGCGCATAGCCGAGGCGAAAGGTCTCGATCGTGCGACCGGTCAATCCGCGCTCGCGCAGATAGGCGCGCGCCTTGGCGCCGTTTGCGGTCTGCAACTGATCCTCGAAGAAGGCGGTTGCCAGCTCCATGACGTCGAGAAGACTGGTGCGCTCCTTCTCGCGCCGTTCGGCCTGCGGGTCGGGCTGCGGCATCGCCACCCCCGCCATATCGGCGATCTGCTGCACGGCCTCCGGGAAGCTCAGGCCCTCCAGATCGGTCAGGAATCGGAAATGGTCGCCGGAAACGCCGCAGCCGAAGCAATGATAGCGGCCCTTGCGGTCCTCGCAGTGGAAGCTCGGCGACTTCTCGCCGTGGAACGGGCAGCAGGCCCAATAGTCGCCGCGCGACACGTTGGTCTTGCGCCGATCCCAGGTGACGCGCTTGGCAATCACGTCCGAAATCGGCACGCGATCGCGTATCTCGTCAAGGAAGGTGGGTGAAAAGCGCATGAAAACCTCTGGTCGATCCTCCATATAGGCGGCAAGGCGGCGCGACGCCACAGATGTGATCGGGCTTGCCCGCAATTCACAGGAGCAAAACGCGAACCGGACGCAACGTCACAATCTCTGATATTTTATTATAACTTACAAAACACCTAAAGTGGCGGTTGACACCCCGGTGGCGAATGGCGTCAATCGGCCGCCCCGAACAGGATCACTCCCATGGCTTTCGCCGTCGAAGCGCTTGCGTCCAATCCCGCTTTCTTTGGCGCGGTACTGAACTATGCACGCGGCATGGTCTCCATGTACGTGGAAAATCCGCGGCTCGCATCGATCTTTGCATCGCAGCAGCGTTGGCTGATGGCGCAGGCGGGCATCGCCCTTCACCACGACCGCGACCCGGCGGATGCGTCGAGCGGGCTCTATAGCGGCCGCTTCATCGGCTACGTCGTCGCCAACGGCATTGCCAGCCGCAACACCGCCGCCGCCTTCATCCAGGAAATGGTCGCCTACCGGTTTGCCCGCTATGCCGCAGCGCCGCCCAACAGGCGCAACCGGACACTCGAACCCACCGAGGCCGCCCTTGACTATCTCTGGAAATGGATGCGCGCTCACCTTGCCATCCTTGACGCTCTCGACGCAGGCGCGCGCTTGGAGACGCTCGGCGACGATCAGGACGGGTTTGGCCGACTGCAGTCGACGCTTGCCTGTGGTCTCGTCGGCAACGACCGCGTCCGACGCCCGGGGCCGACCTTCGATCTCTTCACATGGGTCAATTCCGGCGGCGTGGTCATGGACGATCTGTTCTCGCGCATCGCCACCTTCGACCCGCACGCGGAGCGCCTGGCGATCGGACCGGTCTCGCCGGGCGACCTCAGCGACCGCTTCATGATTTCAAAGACGCATCTGAAGCGGATCTTCGGCAAGGCGGCGTTGCTCGGCACGATGGGATGGGAACGGAGCCCGGGGCGCGGCGAGGTGTGGCTGTCGAAAGCCTTCATCCGCGAATATTGGGACTATCAGGCGGAGAAATTCGCGCTCATCGACCACGCCTTCGACAGCGTGTTTGCGCAAGCCCGCAGACAAACGGCGCCCGTCGCGTTTGAACGGGCGCCGGCGCTGACAGCGGCTCTTACTTGAGCAGTTCCTTCACCAGGCCGGAAGCCTTGGCGAAATCCATCTGGCCCGGATAGCGCTCCTTGAGTGCATTCATGCACTTGCCCATGTCGCGCAGGCCGTGAGCACCGGTCTCGGCGATAACCGAGGCGCAGAGTTCCTTGACCTTGTCCTCCGAAAGCTGAGCCGGGAGGAACCGGTTGATGATGACGATTTCCTCGCGCTCCTGCGCGGCAAGCTCCGGCCGGCCGGCGTCGTCGTAGATACGGGCCGATTCTTCACGCTGCTTGATCATCTTGGCGAGGATCTGCAGGATGTCTTCGTCGCTGACCGGGTCCTTGCCGAGGCCCCGATTGGCAATATCCCGGTCCTTGATCGCCGCCTGGATCAGCCGCACGGTCGAGGTACGCCGCGCGTCCTTGGCTTTCAGGGCTTCTTTCAGTGCTTCTGCGAACAGGTCGCGCATGTCTATACTCCATGTCGAAACCGGCCCGCGGTACTCTGCCCGGACCGGTTCGAAACCAATATTGTTACCGTCGTCTTAAACCAGTGTGACAGGCGCAATCAAACGGAATACGCAACCAATTGAATTAAAAGGAACTTTATTTCCAGACAATTCATGGGTGGCCGGTTGACCCGGAAGGGCGCTTTGGCTATTTTCCCGCACCTGCACAACATCGGCATGAGAGCACTTTCCGCGGGGTTTCCGCGCGTCCATGCCTGAGCATATGAAATGGCGATCGATTGCCGGGCTTTCAAGCCCCCGCGCTCCACGCCGCAACGGGATAGGAACGATGACCGCGACACCCGCATGGACCACTGAAAAACCAACCGCGTTGCTCGTTCTGGCCGACGGCACCGTGATCGAAGGCAAGGGCATCGGCGCGACCGGCAAGGTGCAGGCGGAAGTCTGCTTCAACACGGCGCTGACCGGCTACCAGGAGATCATGACCGACCCGTCCTACATCGGCCAGATCGTCACCTTCACCTTCCCGCACATCGGCAACATCGGCGCCAATGACGAAGACATCGAGGACCTGACGCCGGCGGCCCGCCACGGCGCGGTCGGCGTCATCTTCAAGGCCGACATCACCGAGCCGTCCAACTACCGCGCCGCCAAGCATCTCGACGCCTGGCTGAAGGCGCGCGGCATCATCGGTCTCTGCGGCATCGACACGCGCGCGCTGACCGCCTGGATCCGCGAACACGGCATGCCGAACGCCGTCATCGCCCATGACCCCTCAGGCGTCTTCGACATCGACACGCTCAAGGCCGAAGCCAAGGCCTGGAGCGGCCTCGAGGGCCTCGACCTCGCCAAGGTCGCAACCTCCGGCCAGTCGTCGCAGTGGACCGAGAAGCCCTGGGTCTGGGACGAAGGCTATGCGACCCTCGGCGAAAAGGAAGCCGAATACCACGTCGTCGCGCTCGACTACGGCGTCAAGCGCAACATCCTGCGCCTGTTCACCGGGCTCAACGCCCGCGTCACCGTGATGCCGGCAACGACGAGCGCCGAGGAGGTGCTGGCGCAGAAGCCTGACGGCATCTTCCTGTCAAACGGCCCGGGCGACCCGGCGGCCACCGGCGAATATGCCGTGCCTGTCATCCAGGATCTCCTGAAGACCGACATCCCGCTCTTCGGCATCTGCCTCGGCCACCAGATGCTGGCGCTGGCGCTCGGCGGCAAGACCGAGAAGATGCACCAGGGGCACCACGGCGCTAACCATCCGGTCAAGGACCACACGACAGGCAAGGTCGAGATCGTCTCGATGAACCATGGCTTCGCGGTCGATTCGAAGTCGCTGCCGGAAGGCGTTGAAGAGACTCACATTTCACTCTTCGACGGCACCAATTGCGGTCTGCGCGTCGCCGGCAAGCCGGTCTTCTCGGTCCAGCATCACCCGGAGGCCTCGCCCGGCCCGCAGGACAGCCACTACCTCTTCCGCCGCTTCATGAACCTCGTGCGCGAGAAGAAGGGCGAACCGGCACTCGCCGAGCGCTGAGCGCCACGCATGACGAACTGACACAGGGCCCGCCACGTGCGGGCCTTTTCTTTGGGCGCATGGCCCCGGCGGCACGCGCAACCGATCGATGGGATCAAGCCATCGTCAGCGATCCGCCACCTGTTCGGCCAGCCGCGCCGCGATGAAATCGACGACGGCCCTGACCGATGGCAACTGCCCACGCCGGTGCGGCATCAGCAATGTCGTCGTCGCCACGCCCGCCTGCCAACCGGGAAGCACCCGCACCAGCGTCCCGTTTTCAATCTCGGCGCGGCAGATCTTGCGCGGCAAGGCGATGATCCCGAGGCCCGCAAGCGCCGCTTCGAGCAGCACCCGGGATTCGTCGGCAATAAAGCGTGGCATGGGCCGCACGGAGACGATGGCGTCGTCCTCGTTGCGCAGCGTCCAGCCCTCGCTTGTAAGCGAGGCCAGGAGGCCGTCGTGCCCGGCAAGATCTTCCGGCCCGCAAGGCATGCCGCGCGCAGCAAGATAGCTGGGTGCCGCGACCAACCCGATCGGCTCCGTCGCCACCCGACGCTGCACCAGGGCGGAATCCGGCAAGGGCGCGAAATGGTCGCGCACGGCAATGTCGAAGCCTTCCTGGACGAGATCGACGAACCGGTCCGTCGCGTGCAGCACCACCCGCATCCTGGGATAGGCAAGCGCCAGTTGCGGCAGCATCCCCGCAAGCGTCATCTGTGCGGTCGGCACCGAAGCAGTGATCCTCACCGTGCCGCTCGGCTCGGCCAGCCTGCCCATGACCACCGCCTCGGCGGCCTCCGCCTCGATCAGCATCGCGGCCGCATGGCGATAGAAATCCTCGCCGACCTCGGTCACCGTGAAGCGGCGGGACGTCCGGTTGATCAGCCGCACCCCGAGGGTCTTTTCGAGCTCCGCCACACGCTTGCTCAGCGTCGATTTCGGCACATTGAGCGCCCGTGCCGCGGGAGCAAAACCCTTGTGGTCGACCACATGGGCGAAAACGATAAAGTCGTTGAGATTGCGCACGGTCCAGATTGTCCATGATTGTGAACGGCAGGCTCATGGATGCCACTCTCTCGTCGCGTCGTCCACGGATTATCCAATCTCCGCCACAGTTCAAAACCGAAGGGGATCCGGAACCGAATGATCCGAGCTCCGCGCACCGGCAAACTGCCGACACCGGCCGCGGCCTGACGGCTGCCGTGGAGAGACCGGTACCGACCGCCCTCTCGCCCCGGTTGACCGGCCCGCGGGCTTCACGCATGCTCCCGGTAACTGGAGGTGACGATGATTACAGGCTCACAGTGCCGCGCCGCCCGGGCGCTGATCGAAATCTCGCGGGAGATGCTGGCAAGCTTTTCCGGCGTTTCGCAAGACACGATCCTCAGGTTCGAGCGCAAGCTCGAGACCCCCGCAGACGAGGTGATCCTGTCGCTGAGGAGCGCGCTTGAAAAGGCGGGTGCCGTGTTCCTGCCAGAAGGCGAACGCGGCATCGGCGTGCGGCTGAAGTTCACCCGCTCAGAGGCGCGCCGCCTGTCCATCCTCGAAAGCGAAGGTGGCGTCGCTGGCGACGACGAGGTTCCGGGCGCTTGAGTTTCTGATCTGATATCAACGACTTGTCCGCCCCGCTTGAATCAGGATGGTTGGTCGTTGAATCAATCTGCCAACAAAAAAGCCCGCCGTTTCCGGCGGGCTTTTCATTGGATATGCCTTAAGCTTACTTGCAGGCGGCGCAGAAGCGCTGGATGCGGCGGCAGGCTTCTTCCAGCTGCGCTTCCGAGGTCGCGTAGGAGATGCGGAAGTTCGGGCCGAGGCCGAAGGCCGAACCGTGCACGACGGCAACGCCTTCCGATTCCAGGAGTTCCGACACGAAGTCTTCGTCCGTCTCGATGACCTTGCCCGAAGGCGCGGTCTTGCCGATAAGGCCGGCGCAGGACGGGTAGACGTAGAAGGCGCCTTCCGGCGTCGGGCACGAGATGCCCTTGGCCTGGTTCAGCATCGACACCACGAGATCGCGGCGACCTTCGAAAATCTTCTTGTTTTCGGGAATGAAGTGCTGCGTGCCGTTCAGCGCCTCGACGGCAGCCCACTGCGCGATCGAGGTGGCGCCCGAGGTCTGCTGGCCCTGGATCATATCCATGGCCTTGATCAGCTGCAGCGGGCCGGCCGCATAGCCGATACGCCAGCCGGTCATGGCATAGGCCTTGGAAACGCCGTTCATCGTCAGCGTGCGGTCGTAGAGGCCGGGCTCGACCTCGACCGGGGTCGCGAACTTGAAGTTGCCATAGGTCAGGTGCTCGTACATGTCGTCGGTGAGGATCCAGACATGCGGGTGCTTCATCAGGACGTCGGTCAGCGCCTTCAGCTCGGCATGGCTGTAGGCAGCACCCGAGGGGTTGGACGGCGAGTTGAAGATGAACCACTTGGTCTTCGGCGTGATCGCCTTTTCGAGATCCTCGGCCTTGAGCTTGAAGTTGTTTTCCTGCTTGGTCGAGACTGTCACCGGCGTGCCGCCGCACAGCGCCACCATCTCCGGATAGGAGACCCAGTAGGGTGCAGGAATGACGACTTCATCGCCGGCGTTCAGGGTCGCCATGAAGGCGTTGAAAAGAATCTGCTTTCCGCCGGTGCCGACGATCGTCTGGGCGGCGGTGTAGTCGAGGTTGTTCTCGCGCTTGAACTTCTTGGCGATCGCTTCGCGCAGTTCCGGGATGCCGGAGACCGGCGTGTACTTCGTCTCGCCGCGGTTGATCGCGTCGATGGCGGCCTTCTTGATATTGTCGGGCGTGTCGAAGTCCGGCTCACCGGCGCCAAGGCCGATGACATCGCGGCCTTTCGCTTTCAGCTCACGGGCTTTCTGCGAAACGGCGATGGTGGCGGAAGGCTTTACACGGGAAAGGGCATCGGCAAGGAAGGCCATGATGAAGGTCCTGATCGTTTCGAGACGAGGTGATCGCTACGGAACTAAAAAGCCAGGCTCCATAGCGGTTAGGTCTATGTCGAAAGACGCCCGGTCTTGCAAGCGCCGGAACGGCAAAAACGCCGCAAATGCGGGCAAAAAGCGTCACCATGACAAAGTTTCATGAGTGTCATCAACGTCGGCGATCACCCGCAGCGATCGACACGTTCCCGACGACCGCCGGTGAGACACCGCGAAACGGGCCGCCAGCGCCGCTTCAAATGGCCACGATCCATAACGGCCAGAAACGGTTGGTGATCACCATTTATTCAAAAAAATCAGCGCCATCCGGCATTTTTCGAAATGCCATAATTTAGCCATCACAACTGTCGCGGACCGCCGCAATTCCGTCCAGCAACAGCCGGTTTCCGGGCCTTTTCTTCGATCATCCGAACACATTCGCATTACGGGGGTTATGCAATGTTTCTCGACGACGAAATTGCCTCATTGAAGACCGGACGCAACGAAGCACGCTTCGGCATGTATCTGGCAGTCGCAGCGCTTGCAGCCTGCATTCTGATGGTCATCGGCCTGATGACCCAGGCCTCGGCCGAAACGACATCGGCAAAGCCACAGCAACTGGCGGGATTCGTGTGTCCCAACGACGTCGGCACCGGCGCCCTGCTTTTCCCGTCGAAGGAGCCCGGCTATTTCGTCGAGGCGCCACGGCTTGCGACCGACGTTCAGATCGACGTCAACGGGCCGATCATGCGCACCCGCGTGACCCAGCGCTTCCAAAACCCGAGCAAGGGCTGGGTCGAAGGCACCTATGTCTTCCCCCTGCCCGAGGATTCCGCCGTCGATACGCTGAAGATGCAGATCGGCGACCGCTTCATCGAAGGTGAGATCAAGGCGCGCCAGGAAGCCAAGGAAATCTACGAGCAGGCGAAGGCCGAGGGCAAGAAGGCGTCTCTGCTCGAACAGCAGCGCCCCAACATCTTCACCAACCAGGTCGCCAATATCGGCCCGGGTGAGACGGTCGTCGTGCAGATCGAATACCAGAGCGCTGTGCGCCAGTCGAACGGCATCTACTCGCTGCGCTTCCCGACGGTCGTGGCGCACCGCTACAATCCGCAGCCGATCGTCCAGACCGTCGATCTCGACAGCCGCACCGGCTATGCCGTCAACGATCCGGTTCCCGATCGCGACCAGATCGAAGCCCCGGTCCTCGACCCGAAGGAAAACGCCAGGATCAATCCGGTGACGCTGACGGTGAACCTCAAGGCCGGCTTCCCGCTCGGCGAGGTGAAATCCGGCTACCACGACGTCGATATCGCCAATCTTGACGATCTCAGCCGGCGCGTGACGCTGAAAGGTGAAAGCGTTCCGGCCGACCGCGACTTCGAACTCACCTGGAAGGCGATCGAGGGCAAGAGCCCCTATGCCGGCCTCTTCCGCGAGACCGTCGGCGGCAAGACCTACCTACTCTCTTTCGTCACGCCGCCGGCCGCGGCAACCGAAGCCGATGCCAAGCCGGTCAAACGCGAGATCGTCTTCGTCATCGACAATTCCGGTTCGATGGCCGGGCCATCGATGGAGCAGGCCAAGGAGAGCCTGGCGCTCGCCATCTCCCGCCTGAGACCCGAAGACCGTTTCAACGTCATCCGTTTTGACGACACGATGAGCGTACATTTCCCCTCGCTGGTGGACGCAACGCCGGACAGGCGTGAAGATGCGATTGCTTATGTGCGCGCCCTGACCGCCGATGGCGGCACCGAAATGCTGCCGGCGCTGGAAGCCGCGCTTGGCACGCAAGGCCCCGTCGCGCCCGGCGCGCTGCGCCAGGTCGTGTTCCTGACCGATGGCGCGATCGGCAACGAGACCCAGCTTTTCGACGAGATCCAGAAGAACCGCGGCGACGCCCGCGTCTTCACCGTCGGCATCGGCTCGGCGCCCAACAGCCACTTCATGACCAAGGCCGCCGAATACGGCCGCGGCACCTTCACGCTGATCGGTTCGGAAAGCGAAGTGGCGGCACGCATGGGCGAACTCTTCACGAAGCTCGAAAGCCCCGCCATGACCGATATTTCGGCCACTTTCGACGGAGCATCGGCCAGCGACATCACGCCGAACCCGATGCCCGATCTCTATCGTGGCGAGCCGGTGGTGCTGACCGCCGAGCTCGACGGCACGGCGCCTGAAGGAAAGCTGCAGATCCTCGGCAAGGCCGGCGATCAGCCCTGGCGGGTGGAGATGGACATCGCCAAGGCCTCGGACGGCCAAGGCATCGCCAAGCTCTGGGCGCGCCGCAAGATCGACGATCTCGAGGCGAGCGCTTCGACGATCGCCGACCCGGCCACGCTCGACAAAAGGATCGAAACGGTGGCGCTCGCCCATCACCTCGTTTCCCGAGTCACCAGTCTCGTGGCGGTCGACGCAGCGCCGTCGCGCCCGGCAGGCGAAACCCTGAGCGAGACGGCGCTGCCGCTCAACCTTCCCGCCGGCTGGGATTTCGGCAAGGTCTTCGGCGAGGCGCCCGCCGACAAATCGCCCGGCACGGTCGACGAACGGGACGCGGCACTTGAAAGCCGGACGAAGCTCGCGATGCAGACGGCCGACCGCATGCTGGCGGCGCCGACGGCGCGTGCGGCCAGCCTGATTGCGGACGTCAACAACCAGGTAAGCCTGCCGCAGACGGCGACGGAGGCCGACAGGCAAATCCTGATCGGGCTGATGCTGCTCGCCTTCGCACTCCTTGCCGGAACCACCTTCGTTTTCTGGCGCGCGCCGATCGCCGCGGCGGTCATGACGGGAGTGCGCCGCCGTGGCCGCTGACAAGGAAAGGCCCGAGCCGCGGCCGGGCTTTCTGGCGCGCCTTTCGGCCGTCGAGACGGTCGTGCTTGCGGTCATCGCGCTGATTGCCCTTGCCGGGCTCCTGATGGTCGGCAAGGGGTTCTACATCAAGGCCAAGGCCGAGGTCTCGCAGGTGCTCTTGAAGCGCACCTTCGAGGCGCAGTTGCATGGCGACCCTGACGGCAAGCCGTGGCCCTGGGCCGACTTCCAGACGGCTGCCGAAATCACAGCCCCGCGGCTGAACCGCTCGGCGATCGTGCTTGAGGGCGCAAGCGGCGAAGCGCTCGCCTTCGGCCCCGCCTGGCTGACGACGACGCCGCTGCCCGGCGACGAGGGGACCTCCGTCATCGCCGCCCATCGCGATACGCATTTCCGCTGGCTGAAGGACGTCAATCCCGGCGACCTCTTGGTGCTGACGCGCAAGGATGGTCGCCGCTTCCTGTTCAGGGCCGGCGAAGGCCGGGTTGCGCGCTGGGACGAGAGCGGCATCAACGCGTCGGCGATCGGCCACCATCTGGCGCTTGCCACCTGCTGGCCCTTCGATGCGACGACGCAGGGGCCGATGCGCTACATCGTCAACGCCGAACTCATCGGCGAGCAGCGCTCGGTGCCGCTGACGACGGGCTCGATCTCGAAATAAAGTGCTTTTGATCGGAAGTGACTTGAACCGCCGGGCCGCCCGTTCCAGCTTGCCTCGGAACGAATCGGCCCGGAGAAGCGCAATGCCGCGAGCGGATGCAAGAGCGTCGACACAAGAAAGTTCACCGCGGCCCGGCAAGGCCCTGGCACTATTTGCCGCCGTGGCGGCAGCCGCTCTTCCTCTCCGCGCAGAGGCGCAGGAGCCCCGCGAATTTCCGAGCCAGCATGGCCCCTTGCGCGTCGAGACGCTCGCAACCGGCCTTGAGCACCCATGGTCGGCCGAAGCGCTTCCCGCCGGCGGCGTCCTTGTCAGTGAGCGCCCTGGGCGGCTGCGGATCGTGCGCGACGGCAAGGTCTCAAAACCGCTTGCAGGCGTGCCCAAGGTCGCCGAGCAGGGACAGGGCGGTTTGCTCGACATCGCGCTCGATCCCGGCTTTGCCGAAAACCGGACACTCTATCTGACCTTGGCGGCGCGCGGCGAAGGCGGCTACGGCACGGCCCTCGTGCGGGCAAAGCTTGCGGCCGACGAAAGCGGCCTCACCGACGTCAAGGAACTTTTCCGGATGAACAAGTTCACCGGCAAGGGCCAGCATTTCGGCTCGCGCATCGCGATTGCGCCCGATGGCAGCCTGTTCTTCGGCATCGGTGACCGGGGCGAAGGCGACCGCGCCCAGGACGCGCACGACCATGCCGGCGCCATCCTGCACATCAATACCGATGGCAGCGTTCCCGGCTCGAACCCCTATCGCGGCGGCACCGACGGGCTGGCAGAGATCTGGTCGAAGGGGCACCGCAATCCGCAAGGCATCACATTCGACCCGAAGGACGGCACGCTGCTGACGGTCGAACATGGCGCCCGGGGTGGCGACGAGATCAACAACCCGCAGGCCGGCCACAACTACGGCTGGCCGGTCATCACCTACGGCAAGGACTATTCCGGCGCCGAGATCGGCGAAGGCACGTCGAAGAAGGGTCTCGACCAGCCGCTGTTTTACTGGGATCCGTCGATCGCGCCTGGCGCGCTTGCGGTCTATCGCGGCACGATGTTTCCCGAATGGGACGGCAACATTCTGGTTGCGGCGCTGAAGTACCAGCTTGTCGCCCGGCTCGAGCGTGACGACAGTGGCGCCATCGGCTCGGAGGAGCGGCTGTTCGACGGAGAGTTCGGCCGCATCCGCGATATCGTCGTCGCACTGGACGGGGCGCTGCTCCTGGTGACCGACGAAGAGGACGGCGCCTTGCTGCGCGTCTCCAAGGGTACGCCGGAGTAAAGCCTCAACAAACCCTCGTTTCAGCGCAGTCCGCCGCGAAATTCCTTGCGGAAGACGAACTTCAGCCCTGACCACACACCGTCGACGGCGCAGACCTTCACATCGACGAGGCCAAGCGGCAGGAAGATGTCGCGCAGCACGTCCTCGGTCAGGCTTGTTGGCCGCTTCGATGCCTTTTTTGGCCAGGAGACCCATAGCATTCCGTCGGGATTCAGCCGCGCGGCAAGCTCAGGCGCGAACCGCTCCAGAACCGCGCGTTCCGTTTCAAAAACGTGCACGTAGTCGCAGCCGCGCCCAGTGATCGCATCGATCGATCTGTCGCAACGGCTGTAACCAGGAAACGCGGTGATGACCTCAAGGCCGGATGGTGCCCCGAGCAGCAGAGCAGCCTGCCCGTCCTTTAAGCCGAGCTTGCGGGCAAGCGGCGTCCCCGAGTAGCCGCTTTCGCTCACGCCCGGCACCTTGTGAGGCGTCCGGCGACGATCCCTCCCCGACCTATAGAAGTCCGCGTTCCCATCTTCGCCCGCCTGCGCCCGACTTTCGCTCGCCATCGACGATGAGCCTTGCCCCTTAAAAACGCAACTGCTAGACGCCGCTGTCCGAGGAGAGCAAGCATGACCCGCATTCAGGCCAATCTGTTCCTGTTGATATCCGGCGCAATCTGGGGCGCCGGCTTCGTTGCGCAGTCGACGGCCATGGATGCGATCAGCCCGCTGTGGTTCATTACCCTGCGTTTTGCGATCGCCGCGCTCGTTGCTTTGCCCTTGGCCGTCATGGAGACGAAACGCGCCGCAGAACCGGTCAAACTTGCGACCGTGCGCAATTTCATCTTCATCGGCCTTGCGCTCTTTGCCGGTGCGGTCACGCAGCAATTCGGCCTGCTCGACACCAGCGTCACCAATTCCGGGTTCCTGACCGGGCTCTACGTCGTCTTCGTACCTGTGCTGATGGTTGTGTTTCTGCGCCGCAAACCACACTGGATCATCTGGCCGGGCGCGATGATGGCCCTGTTTGGCATCTTCCTGTTGAGCGGGGGAACGCTCTCGGCGCTCACCGGCGGCGACTATCTGACCATCCTTTGCGCCCTGTTCTGGGCCATTCAGATGCTGCTGATCGGCCTGTTTGCCCCGAGCAGCGGCCGGCCGATGCTGCTGTCGATGACCCAGTTTGCCGTCTGCGCGGTGCTCGGCTTCGTGTTTGCGATCTCGACCGAAACGCTGAGCCTTGCCGCCATCGAAGGCGCCCTGTTCGAAATTCTCTACGCCGGCATCTTCTCGAGTGGCGTTGCCTTCATCCTGCAGGTGGTCGGCCAGCGCTATACCACGGCGCCCCAGGCAGCGATCTTCCTGTCGAGCGAGGCGCTGTTTGCAGCACTCTTCGGCGTGCTGCTGCTTGGCGAAGTCATCACCCCGGTCGGTTATGCCGGCTGCGCCATCATCTTTGCGGCGATGCTCGCCGTCGAGCTCATACCCGAGCTGACGAAGGGTCGGCGCGGAGAGGCCAGCGCCGCAGCCTGACGCCGGCAGCCGGCAAGGAGCGTGCCCCCGGGGGCGAACTATATCAGTGACCGGCGCAAACGCTGCACTGCTGCTTTACTTGTTATTGTTCTAAGCCGACACACTGTTGCTTCACGGCTGCGCGTGGTCCCGGTACACGCCGTGCGGTCCAATTCGATACCTCTAGATTTTCTGCAAGAATTTCACGTAAGAAACCCGCGACGGGTGAAGCCTCAAACATATCAGAGAGTTGCGATTGGAACGCGGCGCCGCCCCATCGCACAGTTCGGCGACGTTGCACCCGAAATTGGCAAAAACCACTCAATTTTGCAGCACTCGTTTTCAAAAAGCTGTGATTTCAACAGCTTGCGATATATCTTTCGCGAACCCCATCAAACCCCGAATTGACCGAATTTTGAGCAATGACAAGACGCAATACCACGCCTGAAAAGTTTTGCTTGCCAATTCAAAATAAACCCATCAATCTTACTCTGTTCGGGCAATCTGCGAACACGGGAAGATCTTGAAATAAAAGCGGGCCGGAGACGCAAAACTCCGGGCGGCCAGGCCGAAAAGAAGCATGTTATGCGGCTTTTCCAATGGCTGGCTGCGGTAACAGGACCCTTTCCTCAAACGTCGAGAACTGCCTGCCAACGCCCATCCGGGCACATTGCAATGCTACCCGTCCGTCAAGCGGGTGGAGAGAAAAGGACCTGACGCATGGCCGAAACTGGCACTGTAAAATTCTTCAACACCGACAAGGGCTTTGGCTTCATCAAGCCCGACAACGGTGGTGCGGATATCTTCGTACACATTTCCGCAGTTCAGGCCTCCGGCCTGACCGGTCTGACGGAAAATCAGAAGGTAAGCTTCGACACCGAACCGGATCGCCGTGGCAAAGGCCCGAAGGCGGTCAACCTGCAGATCTCGGGTTAATCCCGGTATCCGCTGACAGATTCCAAGTTGAAGCCCGGCATCCTTGCCGGGTTTTTTTGTTTTTGGCGCCGGCATCCCTGCCTGTCCTTGCCTTTGAACCTGACACCCCTGCTGAACCTGACACTCCTGACGGTACCGGGTTTCCGGCCGCATTTTTGTTTTCGTCGGCCAGACGTCGCCGTTCAGACCCGGTTCAGTTTGGCGCCGTTAACCTTCCTCATCATGAAGTCCGGATTGTTCCGGTCCTGCGATAGGATTGAAACCCATGAACACGTTCCTCAAAGCCGCCGTTCTCTCGATCGCCGCAGCCGCCATGGTCGTCCCGACCTTCGGCGTCGCCGAGGCAGGCGGCCGGCATCACCACAACAACGACGATGCATGGGCAGCAGGTGCCGCGGGTCTCGTGGCCGGCGCGTTGATCGGCGGCGCGATCGCCTCCCAGCCGCGCTACAACGGCGGCTACAATGAGCGCGTCTACATCGATCCGGAGCCGGAATACGATTATTACGAGCCGCGCCCGGCTTACCGCCCGCGCCCGGTCTACCAGGCTCGTCCCGTTGTGGTCGACAGCTATGGTGGCGGCTACCGCTCGCTCGAACCCTGGACGCCGTCCTGGTACCGTTATTGCTCGCAGCGTTACCGCTCGTTCAACCCTGACAACGGCACCTTCCGCGGCTACGACGGTCGCAGCTACTTCTGCACGGCCGGCTGATCGAAGCACAATTCGAGAATCAGAAAGCCCATGTCTCGTCCGAGGCATGGGCTTTTTTCGTTCGCAACGGGCGAGCGACTTCAGAGCCCGCGCAGGTAGGGATTGCTGCGCCGCTCCTCGCCGATCTGGCCGCCCGGGCCATGACCGCAGATGAAGCCGACACTGTCCCCGAGCGGCAGGATCTTGTCGCGGATGGAATCGAGCAACTGTTGATGATTGCCGCCCGGCAGGTCGGTGCGGCCGATCGAGCCGTGGAAGAGCACGTCGCCGACATGGGCGAAATTCTGGGCGCGGTTGAAATAGACGACGTGGCCGGGGGCGTGCCCCGGGCAATGCAGCACTTCGAACACATGGTCGCCGAAGGAGACCGTATCCCCCTCCTCGAGCCAGCGGTCGGGTATGACGTTCTGCACCTTCATCGCCAATCCGAAACGCTCGGCCTGGGTTTCCAGCTTTTCAAGCAAGGGCAGGTCGTCCTTGTGCGGACCGATGATCTCGAGCCCGAGCGCGTCCTTGAGCTCCTTGGCGCCGCCCGCATGGTCGATATGGCCGTGGGTGATCCAGATCGCCTTCAATGTGATGCCGTTCTCGCGCACCGTCTGCAGGATGAGATCGACGTCGCCGCCGGGATCGACGACCACGCCTTCCTTGGTCTCGCTGTCGAACAGCACGGTGCAGTTCTGCTCGAAATGGGTAACCGGGATGATGCCCGCCTGTAACATGCGCGTCTGCCTCTTTAGGATCTCGTTGTCTTCCTATAGCGGCAATCGATGCTGCTGACAGCGCCAATCAGCGCAGCACGGCAATTTGCGTCATGTCGGCCTGCGGTGCCGGCCATTGCACGGTTGTCATCAGCAGGGCGGAAATTGCGATCTCCGCGGCCACCACGATCCTGACGACCGGTTTCAGGCTGCGGGCTGCGGCGCTCTGGTCTGGCTTGATGTCCTGCATGTTCGTCCCCTCTCCGGCTGCTCGTTCTCCTCGCCCGTCGGGCGCGGCAGCGGGTGGACAATGTCACGGCGTCACATTTCGTGACGTTCCCGGGGGAACATCCCTGAAGCCCGCCGCGTTTGGCCATCGCGAAGAAAAAGGAGAAAGACGATGGTAAAGCTCACCCGCCCCCTTTTGTGCGCCACAGCGGCCGCGGGCCTGGTTTTGACAGTCGGCATGCCGGCAGCGTTTGCAGCCATGACCGCAACCACCGTGACCGACCTGAACATCCGCACGGGCCCGGGACCGCAATACCCGACCGTTGGTCTTGCAGCCCGCGGCAGCACCGCCGTGATCGACGGCTGCGTTGAAGGCAGCAAATGGTGCCGCATCGACGTTGGCGGCGTACGCGGCTGGGTCTATGCCCAGTATCTGACCACCGATCTCGGCGGCTCGGCCGTCGTTGTCCAGGAGCGCCGTTCGGAACTCGCCATTCCGGCCGTCACCTATGAGGCGCAGCCCAACGACCCGGTGATCGTCAGCAGCGGCGACGAGCTGATCGGGCCGGTCGAGCAGATCGACCCCATCGCGCCGCCAGATACGGTGCGCACCTATGTCACGGCCAATCCCGGCGAGACCGTCTATCTCGACGGCGAGGTGGTGGTCGGCGCAGAGCTGCCCGAGACCGTCGCCGTTCACCGGGTACCCGACTACAGCTACGATTACGTCAGCATCAACGGCCAGCCGGTGCTGGTCGAACCCGCGACGCGACGGATTGTCTACGTGTATCGTTAATGCCCACCTTGTCTCCGGCGGTTCAACCGCCGGAGATCTCCCCAAAGGCGTGAATTGCACCGACGCGATGGCGCGCGAATCATCCGCAGGTCACGTTCGAAAACGGCCGACCTCATGAGAAACGGCGTCATGCAGCCGCCAGGAACCCGTAGCTCAGGCCATTTTCACGGCCAAAACTGGCAATTTCAACAACCAATACGTTCCGGCGACCCCCTCGCCGCGCGGCCAAATTGACAGAGTTCAAATTCGGTCTCACCCTGTTCAAGCCGGATCATCGGCTTTTAGTGGCCCGTCCACGACGAGCCACGACACGGAGGGATCAATGGAAGCATTAATGCCTATCATTACCCAATTGATCGCGGGGGCGGCCGGCGGCAACGCGGCCAG